>CAZDXQ010000035.1:0-40732 GCA_964509545.1 uncultured Burkholderiaceae bacterium
CAATCGTCCCAACGTTCACATGCGGCTTGGTCCGCTCAAACTTGCCCTTTGCCATTGCCGACTCCCTGTTGACCGTTGCCTACCCTGCCGTCGCCGCGCCAGGCGGCGGTCTCAATCTGGTGCCCATGACGCGGATCGAACGCGTGACCTCTCCCTTACCAAGGGAGTGCTCTACCACTGAGCCACATGGGCCTGCTTGCCTCGCCGTCGGCTGCCGTCTGGAGAAACCCCGTGCTGCCCAAGGGCCTGCGCCGTCCAGTGCCGCCCGCTTTTTATGATGTCAAACGCCTCGCAAACCACTCGTTGAAACTCTTGGAGCGGGTGAAGGGAATCGAACCCTCGTCATAAGCTTGGAAGGCTTCTGCTCTACCATTGAGCTACACCCGCCCTTGACATGCCGCCCGGCTGCTCCGTGTCGCCCGCCGACAGATCGCTTCGCCGACCGCGACGCCCTTGGTGGAGGGGGTTGGATTCGAACCAACGTAGGCGTAAGCCAACAGATTTACAGTCTGCCCCCTTTAGCCGCTCGGGCACCCCTCCGTCGCCGCAGAGAACCGCAAATTATGCTGTTGCAACATGGGCCTGTCAAACGAAGGCAGAGTCGCGTTGTCCCGCTCGCCGGCGCAGGCGTTCGTTCGTCGTGAGCGGCCGCAATCTGTCCGGCAGGTCAAGGGGGCGCACCTCCCTTCCGGAAGACGGCATGTCTGGGTAACGCCGCGGATGTCGACCCGATGCCGCCGCGTCTAGCGTCAGGCTCCTTCGCCGACGGCGATGAAAGTGACCGCTCGCATTCAGACAATCCCGCTCCAAGACTCGATCCGCCCGCCCCGATACGACACTTCCCTAATGGAGATTGCCATGAGCAGAGCGTTCGCCTCCCGTGCCGATCTGACGCCCAAGCAGACGAGCTTCATTCGCCTGTCCGAACATGCCTACGCCTACACGGCAGAGGGCGACCCGAACTCCGGTGTCGTCGTTGGAGACAACGCTGCGCTCGTCGTGGACACCACCGCCACGCCGGTCATGGCGCAGCACCTGATCCGACACATCCGCAGCGTCACCGACAAGCCGATCAAGTATGTCGTGCTGTCGCACTACCACGCGGTTCGCGTTCTCGGTGCGTCGGCCTACTTTGCCGAAGGCGCGCAGGAGGTCATCGCCAGCCGCGGCACCTATGAACTGATCGCCGAACGCGGTGCGCAGGATATGCAGTCAGAGATTGAACGCTTTCCCCGCTTGTTCGATGCGGTCGACTCGGTGCCGGGGCTGACCTGGCCCTCCATGGTTTTCGAACGTGACCTGACGCTGTTCCTCGGCAAACTAGAGGTGCAGATCCGGCATGTCGGCATGGGGCACACCAAGGGCGACACAATCGTCTGGCTGCCGCGGGAAAAGGTGCTGTTCTCGGGTGACCTCGTGGAATACGGCGCGGCCGCTTACGCCGGGGACGCGCAGCTCGCCCACTGGCCGCAAACCCTCGAGGCACTGCGTGCGCTCGGGCCGGAGAAACTCGTGCCGGGGCGCGGTCCGGCTTTGCGTACCCCCCAGGAGGCCAACCGGGCAATCGATTACACGAAGTCTTTTGTCGAGGTGCTTTACTCGGCAGCACGCGAGAGCGTTGCTGCCGGCCACGATCTGAAGCGGGCATTCGCCCATGCACGCGCCAAGATGGACCCGCTGTTCGGCGATGTCTTCATCTATGAGCACTGCCTGCCGTTCGACGTCGCGCGCGCCTTCGATGAAGCGAGCGGCGTCGGTCATCCGCGCATCTGGACCGCAGAGCGCGACCGGCAGATGTGGCAGGCGCTGCAGGCCTGAGATCACCGCGCGTGCGCGCCGACAGTGCCCGGCATCGGCGCGCGACGGGGAAAAAGGGCGTGTCCGGCGGACCCGGCGATGAGCGCGCGACGCGGACGCGACTACATCTGCTTGAACAGATGCGTGTAGTTGCGGCTGACTTCCAGTTTCTCGGCGAAGTTCCTCAACTGCACCAACTGGCGGCCGCGCAGATCGCGCGTGACGCCGGCGATCGCCTTGACGTTGACGATGGTCGCCCGATGGATCTGCCAGAACTGCTCGGGATCGAGTGACTCGACCAGTTCCTTGATCGGCTTGCGGATCAGCGCCTCGTAGGTCTCGGTCTGCACCCGGGTGTACTTCTCGTCCGAGGTGAAGAACAGCACTTCGGCCACGGGAATCATGCGGATCTGCTGTCCCATCGAAGCCTGGATCCACTGAAGGTACTGCCCCTTCCGTCGCGCCGATGCGTCTGTCGCCCCAGGACCATCGAGCCGCGCCGCCAGGCTTTCGAGCAGTGCACCGAGGTCGGCGGGGCGTCCGCCGAGTCGCTTCTTCAGCCGCGCCACGGTCAGCGCCAGCCTTTCGCTGTCTGCCGGCTTCAGCACGTAGTCGACCGCCCCCTGCTCGAAGGCGTCGACCGCGTATTCGCTATACGCCGTGATGAAGACGACATGGCAGGCGTCACCGATTTCACGCGCCGCCTCCACCCCCGTCATCCCTGGCATGCGTATATCGAGAAACACCAGATCGGGCTGGTGCGCCATCACCGCGTCGACCGCCTCGCGGCCGTTCTTCGCCTCGGCAACGATCTGGAGTTCAGGCCAGACGTCGGCGAGCCGGGCGCGCAACTGTTCGCGCATCAGACGCTCATCGTCGGCAATCACGGCTCGAACTGTGTTCATGACGCGATCCTAGCGCCGCCTGCGCCAGAGCTGAACCTCGCGCGCGGCACACGACTTCAGGCAGCGACTCCGGCCGACGTGTGCGGCACGGCATCACGGTCGAGGTCGGGCTCGTAGGGAACCTCGACCGTGGCGATGGTGCCCGCCGGCGCATTCGCCTCGATCGTGAATCTTGCCCGACCGCCATAGAGCGCCGCGAGCCGTTCGCGCACGTTCGCCAGCCCGACGCCGGTGCCAGCCTTGCCGCCGACGCCGAACCCTAGACCGGTGTCGGCAACGGTCACTCGTAGGTTGCCGTTGGCGATGTCGGCAGTGACCGTAATCGAGCCGCCTTCCGGTTTGGGCTCGAGCGCGTGCTTGATGGCGTTCTCGACCAGCGACTGCAGGACCATCGGCGGAAACTGGGCGCTCATCAGCCCCTGGGGCACCGTGATCGCGAACTGCAGTCGGTCCTCCATTCGCACCTTGAGGATCTCAAGATAGCTGCGCACAAGGGACAGTTCCTTGCCCAATGTGGTCGAACCCTCGCGCATTTGTGGCAATGCCGCCCGCAGGTACTGGATCAGGTTCTTCTGCATCTTCGAGGCGCGAGCCGGGTCAGTTTCGATCAGATAGTCGACCGAGGCCAGCGTGTTGAAGAGGAAGTGCGGCTCGACCTGGGCCTGCATCATCTTCAGCTGCGCCTCGACAAGCTGCCGTTTCAAACCTTCCTCTGCCGCAGTTGCGCTGGCCGCCCGGGCGCGCGTTTCCGCCTTGCGCTTGCTGCCGAGCAGAACCTTCGCGATCACCGAGGTCACGATCAGCAGCATCAGGAAACTCATGAACCAATCGCTCGACCGTTCCCGATAAACGCGTGTGGTCCGCGCGACCTGGCGATCGACCTGCTCCTGGACGATGGCCTCGATCCGGTCGCGCGCCGACTCGATCGCCTCCGTCATCTTGTCCGGGTCGACCAACACGCCGGAGGGCGCGACCAGCACGCCACTGCCGGCCCTCGTGGTCGATTCTTCGGGCAGGTCTTCGACGCGAACGCCCTGGCTGTCGATCTTGAGCGTCACGTTCTTGCCGTCCCTGCGGGCCAAGATGCGGACGCCGTCCCGGTCAACCTTCACCTGCGCCTGGTCTCCCACCGCAGGCCCGGGAGGGGCCGCCGGAACGGGCGGAGCCGCGCCGGGCGGCGGCGGCTTTGCTTCAGGCGCCGGCACCGGTGGCGCAGGCTCGACGCGAACCCCCTCAGGAGTCACCGACACTACGACATTGACCTTGTCCCTTGGGTCGGTCGTATCGACGACGATCGACGGTCCAGAGTCGAACAGCCAGCTGTTCAGCATCCCGCCCGCGATCAACAGCAGCACCGACAGCAGGAAGAACTTGCCCCAGCCGATCCGCGCCAGCCAGTCGCCGAAACGCCTGGCCGCCGTTGCCAGCCATGGCGCGGCCGCGCGCGCGCCAGCCGCGATGTCCGCGGCCAACTGCCCACCGAGACCGCGGCGGCGGTCATCGTGGCCTTCGACGGCGGGTTTGGCGTCGGCATCCATCGAATGAGCAGCACCTCGCCTCGAAGAAGGCGAGCTGACCGAACTTTACCGGGCGGGCTGCAAGAATGCCGAGGCACCTGCGACAGGGCGCGTAATTCGTCGGCCAGAACGCAGCCGCTGCGATCAGCCGGTCATTCGACGCCCATCGCGCGCAGGATCAGCGAGCCGAAGAGCAGCGTCCAGCCGACCGCGGCCATGCGCTCAGACCAAGGGTGGGTGACGCGAATCCGCTCTGTCTGCCGCTGCATCTCGGCGGCAGATACCTTTTTCTTCGCGGCGTCGCTGATGATCGAGCGGACCAATGGGAACTGGTGCATCAGCGACAGCATCAGGCAGACGACGCCGGCATCCCCTGCCGCGTTCGCCACCCGGCCCGCCTCCAGATCGACAAGGGCGAACGCGCCCATCATCGCGCTGAAGCCGAACAGCAGGCCGCGCCAAAGGCGTTCATTGACATCGCCGGGCGTGGTCGAAGGCTGTTTCATCGCCTTTTCACGATCGACCGCGGCAGCCGCACTGTTCCTTCATCGTCCACACCCATCCCGATCCGGCGTTCATCCGCTCGGCGGTGAGGCCACGTTCGCTTGATCCGCTCGAAAATGGATCTCGCCGCCTCGACGGCGCCCGGCCGCGTGCGCCCTTGCTCGGCCACGTCGCCCGAAAGGACCCATCAGCCTTTCGACCGGCAGGCGCGACCGCAAGTTCACGTCACCGCTCGGCGCACCGCAGGCCACTGCCGCGAGCGGAGCATCGACTGACCTCGGGGCCTGAACCTTTCCTGCTGCAACCTTGCCGGATTGCGCGCCGGCCCTGATGCCAGCAAACAGCTCAAGGCGCGCGGCCGTGTACCTCGAAACGCGGCCGATCCAAGGAGGTCGCCCGTCTACCCCTGGCGACACGCCCGCCGCCGGCCTGCGGTCCAATCCGCTCCGTTGGCAGGACGCAAACTCCCCGACAAATCGCAGCGACGTTCACCGCGTGGATCCTGATCGATGTCCTGACGCACACGGCACCTTCCATCGACACTGGCCGATCAGATCCGCCCCTGGGCGCGACAAATCCGCCGCGCCGGTGCGCCCGTTCGGCGTTATTGGCTGAGCGGCCGCGCTGATCCCGAGCGACGGGCCGGCGATTCCGCAGCCGTGTCGTCCGCCGATGGAACAGGCTGCGGCGACATCGGCGCGGGCGGCGCCTGCATCTGCAGCGGTTGCGGCTGCTGCAGGGGTGGCTGCTGTACCTGCGGCGGCGGTTGCAGTTGCGCCGGCGGCGCAATCGGCTGCGGCGTCGCCAACGGCCGTGGTGGCAGCGGTCGCTGCGCAACGCCCGCCGGTTGCCCGCCCGTGGCAACGGTCGGCGCCGTCAGCGTATTGCCTTCACGGGCGTAGCCCGGCGGCGGTGGACTGCCGCCGACCCTCAGCATTTCCTGCACAGGCAGCGCGATATCGCGTCGGGCTCCACCCTGCTCGATCGTGACCGCGTCCTTGCGGACCTCGACGAGCTTGGCGCCAGGAGCCACCTCCTGGTTCACCAGGTACACCCGCGCCGGCTTGCCGTCGATAGCAAGTACTGCGGCCGAATCGGGTCCGGCCGCAAATGCTCCCAGCGCCTGCACGTTCATCGCCAGCTGGACCGGCGCGGCTTGCACCAGTCCGAACATCCGCGCCGCCAGCATTGGATCGGCCTCGCGCGGCGCCGCCGCCGGCTGCAGGGGCGGCATGGCCGCCGGCGGCGGCGTCATGATGCGGATCGCCCAGTACGCCGCGATCGCACACACCAGTGCAAGCATCAATACATGCAACAAGATCTTGAGCGATTTGTTCAGCATCTCGACCGGCACCCTCCGCAGAGTGCATCTTGCCTGTCGCCGGGGCGGGGACGCTCATCCGCAGGCATTAGTGCCCGCAGCCGTGGCAGACGCAGACCGGTGGCAGGCGCGTTGATAATATCGTTGCCGTGTGCCGCTGCGCAGTCTACGCAGTGTCGGCGTGTCGACGCGACGGCTTCCCGGTAAAACAAACTGCTACGGTACACCGATGTTGCTGAACCCCCGTCGAACCATGCGCACCGGGCGGCGGCTGCGCGGCTTCACGCTGATCGAGATCATGGTCGTGATCACGATCCTCGGCATCCTCGCCGCGCTGATCGTTCCGCGCGTTGTCGGCCGGACTGACGACGCGCGCGTAGCTGCGGCCAAACAGGACATCGCTTCGCTAATGCAGGCGCTGAAACTGTACCGGCTCGACAACGGCGCTTATCCGAGCACCGAGCAGGGCCTGAAGGCGCTGCTGGCGAAGCCAACGATCGAGCCGATTCCGCAGAACTGGAAGCAAGGCGGCTATCTGGAGCGCAGCTCGGTGCCCAAGGATCCGTGGGGCAATGAGTACAAGTACCTGAACCCGGGTCTGCGCGGCGAAATCGACGTCTTCAGCTATGGCCGCGACGGTCAATCCGGCGGCGAGAGCGTCGACGGCGACATCGGCTCGTGGCAGCTATAGACACGCTCCGCCAGGCCGCACGCCGCGCGCGCAGCGGCGGCTTCACGCTGCTCGAACTGCTGGTCGTGATCGTGCTCGCCGGCATCCTGCTTTCGATCGTCACCATCACCGTCACACCCGACGAGCGACAGCAGCTCGCGCGCGAGGCGCAGCGAGTCGGCCAGTTGTTCGCCATCGCCGCCGACGAATCACGGATCCGCCAGCAGCCGATCCTGTGGGAGGCCGACCTGAACGGTTACCGCTTCGTGACGCTGGTCGGGGGCGAGCGGCAGCTGCTCACGGGCGATGACCTGCTGCGCGAGCGCAGCTGGCGCGAACCCCTGCAGACGCTGGCCCTCGTCGCCGCCGGCGCGGACCGGCCGACGCAGACGCTGCTCGGCCCGGGCGCCCCGCCGCTTCGGGTGGCGATCGCGCGTGAATGGATCCAGCCGCCGCTGCGGCTCGAACTGGCCACCGCGGCGGCGCGCGTGACGATCGACTTCGACGAGCGCGGCCGTGGCACGGTCCAGATGCACTGAACGGCCCCGACGCGCCCAGCGCGCGTTCACGCTGCTCGAGGTACTGGTCGCGCTGGTGATCATCGGCGTGGCACTTTCGGCAGCGATGCGCGGCGCGCTCTCGCTGACCGGCGCCGCCGAGGACACGCGCTACGCGATGCTGGCCACGATGGTGGCCGAGAATCGGCTGCTCGAGCTTCGTCTGGCCCGCGAGAGCCTCGAGATCGGCCAGACGACAACCCCCTGCACGCAGGCAAACGTCGAGTTCCTCTGCGAGCAGACGGTGAAGTCGACACCGAATCCGTTCTTCCGCCGCGTCGAGCTGCAGGTATTTCGCGGCGGCGGCGAACAGCGCCGCCGCTATGCCGAGATGATGGCCGTTCTGCCGACCAGCTGATGTCCGCAGCAGCGTCGAACGTCCTGTCGCGCCACCTGCCGGCGGCCTCGCCAGCGCCGGCCCGGGCGGCTCGCGCCGGGCGCCGGCAAGCGCCGCTGCGCGCGTCCTGCACGTTGGATCGGCGCGCGGACGCGAAAGGTCGCAGCAGCGCGCATGGGGAAAAAGCCGGTCCACGGTTGCACCTGATCGGCTGCGGCGGATTCACGCTGCTCGAGCTGCTTGTCGCCATCACCGTCCTGTCCATCGTCTCGCTGATCGCCTGGCGCGGCCTCGATTCGCTGGTGCACACGCGCGAGCGGCTGCAGCCCGAGGCGGAGGAAGTGCGCGACCTGCTCGTCGCCTTCGGCCAGATGGAGCGCGACCTGGCGCAGGTGATCAGCCCGTCTTTCGTACCGCTGCCGACGCCACCGCTTCTGGTGCGCAGCGGCTCGCCGAGCGGCTTCGAGCTGATTCGCATCGCCCCGGCCACGCCCGGGGCGCCGAGCGCATTGCAGCTCGTCATCTACGAACTGCGCGACGGCCGGCTGGTGCGACACTCGTCGGCGTCTCTCGACAAGATCGGCGCCAAGCCCGATGCGACGCTGGCGACGACGCCGCTGCTTAACGACGTGCAGGCGTTGCGCGTGCGCGTCTGGCAGGCCGGGCGCGGCTGGGTGCCACCCGAAGCCGCGACGCAGAGCTTTCGCGCGGTGCCGGGAATAGAGGTGCAGCTCGACCGCGCCGACGGCCGTCAGTACCGGCGCGTGCTGCTGGTCGGTTAAGCGCAAAGATGAAGACGCGCGCCTCGTCCCCTCCGACCCACCAGGCGCCGTCGCGCTGTCGCAATGCCGGCCGTCAGTGGCGCACACGGCCACAGCGCGGCGCGGCAGTGCTGATGGCGCTGTTCGTCGCCACGCTGGCGACGCTGATCGTCTCCGGCCTGTTCTGGCAGCAGTTCGTGCTGCTGCGAACCATCGAGAACCAGCAGCTGATCGTGCAGAGCCGGGTCCTGCTTGCGGGCGCGCTGGACTGGGCCCGCGCCATGCTGCGCGAGGACTCGCTGCGCAGCGATTACGACGCCCTGTCGGAGTTCTGGGCACAAGGCCTGGCCGAAACCCGGCTCGACCAGCTCGGCGAATCCTCGGCGCTGGCCTCCCAGGCCAGCATCGCCGGCAGCATCGAGGACGCGCAGTCGCGCCTGAACCTGCGCAATCTCGTCGGCGACGACGGACAGACCGACGCGCGCCAACTGGAGGTCCTAAAGCGGCTGTGTGACCTGCTCGGCGTCGCTCCCGTCAGCGCCGAGCTGATCGCGCTGCGCATGAAGGAGGCCTTCGCGCCGCAGGCTTCCGCGGAAAGCCCCGGCGTGGCAAGCTCCGCTGCCCGGCCGCTGCCGCCGATCCTGCCCATCGACATTGCCGCCGTGCCAGGCATCGAACCCGAAGCGGCGGCCAAACTCGCCCCCTACCTTGTCGTGCTCGACAGCAACAAGACGCGGCTGAACGTCAATACGGCGTCGGCCGAGGCGATCGCCGCGCGCATCGGCCTCAGCCTGTCGCGCGCACGGGCGCTCGTCGCGGAGCGCGAGCGCGTCTCCTACTTCGTCAATACCGGCGACGTGCGCAATCGGCTCGGCAACGAAAGCACGCTCGAAGCGGGCGACAGCGACATTGCGACGGCGTCGAGCTACTTCTTCGTTCGCGGCCAGATCAAGCTGGCCCGAGCAGACATCCGGATGGAAGCGCTGGTGCGCCGGCCGGCACAGGCGCAGCCCGGAAGCGGCCCCGTGGAGGTCCTATGGCAACGCGAGTTGTAGGCAAGGAAAAGCCGGTCGCTCGGCTGTGGGTGTTCGCGCCGCCGCACCGGCTGCTCAGCGGCGGCGCACGGCTCGCCGATTCGACCGTGGTCGGCTATGTAGCCCTCGGCGCCGGCGGCGAGCTGCGGCCGGGAGAGGCGCCGATCGCCCTGCTGCCGCGTTGCCAACGCCTCGACCTCGTCTTCGACAGCGGCGACGTCTTCCAGACCGCGGTCGCGGCGCCGAAACTGTCCGAGGCGAAGCTGCGGCTGGCGCTGCCGAACCTGCTCGAGGACCGGCTGCTCGCCGAGCCCGCCGACTGCCACTTCGCCTTTCTGCCCGGTGGCCGGCGGGGCGACACCGCATCCGGCACCGCCGCGCAGTTGCCGGTTGCGGTGATCGACCGCGGCCTGCTGACCCGCCTGCTCGACGTCTTTGCCGCCATCGGCGAGCGCGCTCGCGCTGCCTACAGCGCCATCTACGTGGTGCCGCCGCCGTCTGGGGGGACGTTGCCGGTGTACGCCGCGCGTAACCGGCTCGTGGCGCGCACGGCGATACACGACGGCGTTGCCTGCGACTTCGATGGCGAAGAACCGCCGGCGGCGTTGCGGCTGGCCATGGCCAGCGGCAACTGGAAGCGCATCCGCGCCTTCGGCCCCCAGGCGCAGCAGCTGGCAAGCCTCGGCGAAGTCATCGGCGTAGCGGTGGAAATCGCCGACCGTCCGCTCGACATCAACGCGCCAACAGAAGCAATCAATCTGCTGCAGGGCGCCTTCGCCCGCGGCGGCCTGCTCGGCGACATCGCGCTGCCGCGATTTTCGGCGCGCGACTGGCGCGCGCCGCTGATCTGGGCGGCGGTGGCCGTCGCGGTGTTCTTCGCCGGCATGAACATCTACTGGCTGAAGCTGCAGGCGGAAGCAGGCGAGCTGCGAAGCCGGATGGCGACCGCATTCCGCAGCGCCTTCGCCGACGCCGAGATGGTCGATCCGATCGTCCAGGCGCAGCGCGAACTGGTGCGGCTGCGGGCCCGCGTCGGCCAGTCCTCACCGAGCGACTTCACGGCGCTGAACGCGCAGGTCACGCAGTTGCTGGCGTCGGCTCCGGTGGGCATTGTCGCCAGTGTCGAATACCGCGACGCGACGTTGCAGCTGAAGTTCAAGTCCCCTCCCGATGCCCAGCTGCAGAACCAGCTGAGGGCGCAGGCGGTGCAGCAAGGCTTGCAGCTGCGCTTCGAGGCGGACGGGGCGGCACGGATCACCGCGGCAGGAGGCTGACGATGGAAGCCCTGCGTAACTTCTGGTCGCAGCGCGCGCCGCGCGAACGCCTGACGCTCGCCGCGGCCGCGGGTGTCCTGCTGCTGGCGATGGTGTACCTGCTGCTGATCGAGCCGGCCGCAACCGGCATCCCGCGCCTCGAGCGGAGCCTGCCTGCGACGCGCACGCAGGCGGTGCATCTGGAGCAACTCCTCGCCGAAGTGACGAGCCTGAAGGCGCGCCCGCAGGTCGCGGTGCTGGCGCCGGCGGAGGTCCGGGCGGCGCTCGAGAAATCGCTCGCGGCCGCCGGCCTGAAGGCGAGCCGGATCGTGCCGCTCGCCGACGGCGACCTGCAGCTGTCCTTCGCCAATGTTCCGTACGCGACGTGGACGGCCTGGCTGGCCAGCACCGAGCGCGAACTCGGCGCCCGCGCCAGCGTCGTCAGCGCGCGCGCCACCAGCACGCCCGGCGCGGCCGACATCGAGATGTCGCTGCGCCCGGCGCGGCGCTGAACAGAAGAGCCCTGGTAGATGCTGCGCGGGTTGTTTTTTGCACTGGTTGCCGCGGTCAGCATCGCCGTCACCGTGCTGGTCATGGCGCCCGCGCAGTGGGTGGCCTCGGCGATCGGCCGGGCCACTGGCGAGCGCGTCGAACTGGCCGAAGCCAGCGGATCGCTGTGGCGCGGCCAGGCCACGGTTGTCCTGTCGCCTGGACGCGAAGCCGGCATCGCCCGAGTCAGCCTGCCCGAACGGCTGTCATGGCAGCTTTCGCCGTGGCGGCTGGCGACCGGCGTCATCGACCTGACGCTGACGCATCCTTCGGCGCTGCTGCAGCCGCTGCGGTTGCGCGCTGACCTCGGCGGCCGCGTCGAACTGCTGGCCACCACGGTGCGACTGCCCGCGGCGCTGCTCGTCGGCCTGGGCGCGCCGTTTAACACGATCAAGCCCGGCGGTCTGGTCAGTCTTTCCTGGCAGCGCCTCGAAGTGCAGCGCGGGCGGCTGCAGGGGGACATCGTCGGCGAGTGGCAGTTCGCCACCAGCGCGCTGACTTCGGTCGCGCCTTTCGGCACCTATCGCCTGTCGGCGGAGGGCGGGTTTCCCGGCACTCGGCTGAAGCTCGTAACGCTTTCCGGGCCCCTCGAACTGACCGGCGATGGCACAATTGACGAGACTGGGCGCTTACGGCTGTCGGGGCGCGCGCGCGCGTCGTCGGGTGCCGAGGCCTCGACAAAAGCACAACTAGCCGGCCTGGTTTCGCTGCTGGGCCGGCGCGACGGCGATTCGGCGATCCTCAGCATTGGAAATTGAAATGATCACAACGCGCAGGAGCGCGCCTGCCAATAACCGCCTCGCCTGCGCCCGGGGCCTGCTCGCTGCGCTGTCGGTCGCGTTGACCGCCATGCCGATGACCGCCTCGGCGCAGGCTGCGCCGGCGGCTCCCGCCGCGCAGGCGAAAGCCGGCGGCGAAGCGGTGATGCTCAACTTCGTCAATGCCGAACTCGAGGCGGCGGTACGGGCGATCGGCCAGTACACCGGACGCCAGTTCGTGATCGATCCGCGCGTTCGCGGCACGCTGACGCTGGTCACCGAAAGGCCGGTGACCAAGCAGCAGGCCTACGAGCAGTTGCTTGCCGCGCTGCGGCTGCAGGGCTTCACGATCGTCGAACCGGCGCGTGCCGACGGCATCGCGCGCATCGTGCCCGAGGCCGACGCCAAGCTGCAGGGCGGTCCGGTGGTGGTGCCGTCGACGGCGGCACCGCGCGGCGATCAGGTCGTCACGCAGGTCTTTCGCCTGCGCTTCGAGTCGGCCACCAACCTGGTGCCGGTGCTGCGGCCGTTGATCGCGCCCAACAACACGATCTCCGCCTACCCTGCGAACAACTCGTTGGTGATCACTGACTACGCCGAAAATCTGCGCCGCATAGGGCGCATCATCGAGGCAATCGACGCGCCGGCGGCGGCGGAAAGCGAAATCGTGCCGCTGAAGCACGGCCTGGCGGTGGACCTCGCCGCCATCGCCAATCGTGCGATCGAAGAAGGGGCGCGCACCGCCGGCCAGGCGGTCGACGGCGGCCAGCGTGTGCAGATCCTCGCCGAGCCGCGCACCAACTCGCTGATCCTGCGCGCAGCCAGCCCGTCGCGGCTGGCGCTGGCCAAGAGCCTGATCGAGCGGCTCGACCAGCCGAGCCTGACCCCCGGCAACATCAATGTCGTGTACCTGCGCAACGCCGAGGCCGTGAAGCTGGCACCGCTGCTGCGCGCCGTGTTGTCCAGCGATCCGTCATTCGTGCCGCAGGCCGGCGGGCCGGCGCTGTCCGGAACGACGATCAGCGCCGGCCAGCAGCAGCCCGGGCTGATCGGCCAGCAGCCGCAGCAGATCGCCCCGCAGCAGCCCACGACCGCAGGCGCCGGTGCCGCCGGCGGCGGCGCCGGCGGTGCGCTAGCCGGCATGATCCAGCCGGATGCAGCGACCAACTCGCTGATCATCACCGCACCGGAACCGCTTTATCGAAACATCCGGGCGATCATCGAAAAACTCGACGCGCGCCGGGCGCAGGTCGTGATCGAGTCGCTGATCGTCGAGGTCAGCGCCGACAAGGCCGCGGAGTTCGGCATCCAGTGGCAGGACCTTTCCGGGCTGAACAGCAACAACACGCGGGTGATCGGCGGCACCAATTTCGGTGGCACGGGCACCAACATCATCGGCGTCGCCGGCGATGTGACCACGGCTGGACGCGGCCTGAACATCGGCGTGATCCGCGGCAAGATCAACGTTCCGGGGATCGGCGAGATCATCAATCTGGGCTTCCTTGCCCGCGCACTGGAGACCAAGGCCGACGCCAACATCCTGTCGCAGCCGAACATCCAGACGCTCGACAACGAGGAAGCGAAGTTCCTCGTCGGCCAGAACGTCCCGTTCGTGACCGGCTCGTTCACGCAGACCGGCACCGGCGCCACCAACCCGTTCCAGACCTTCGAACGACGCGACGTCGGCCTGCAGTTGCGAGTGAAGCCGCAGATCTCCGAAGGCGGCGTGGTGCGGCTGGCCCTGTACCTGGAGGTCTCGTCGGTGGCACCGGCCACCGCAAGCGGCCAGCTGATCACCAACAAGCGCAGTTTCGAATCGGTGGTGCTGGTCGAGGACGGCAATTTCGTCGTCCTGTCCGGGCTGATCGAGGACCGCTCGTCGGTCACGCAGGAGAAGGTGCCGCTGCTCGGCGATCTGCCTTTGATCGGCAATTTCTTCCGCTACGAGAACCGCGACCGCAGACGCACCAACACGATGGTCTTCCTGCGGCCGATCATCGTTCGCGACGAAGGCACGTCGACGGCGTTGGCCGCCGAGCGCTACGACTACATGCGGGCGCAACTGGCCGGCTCGCAGCCGGCGGACTCGCTGGTCTTCCGCGATCTGAACGTCGCGCCGCTGCCGCCGGCGCCGGAACCCAGCGCGAAGCAGCGCGGTGCCGCACCGGCGGGCGAGCCCGCACCTGCTCCGGCGACGCCCGTCCCTGTTCCCGCGCCGGCGCCTCAGGGCGAAGCGCCGCCGGCGGCAACGCCGCCGCCCGTAGCGACAGCACCGCCCGCTGCGCCCGCCAGCGGCGCCTATGCCGCTTCGGCGGAAACCGCCAAGCCGGCCGGAACGGTCCATCTGCTGCAGATCGCGGCCCTGACCGACATCGCCGCCGGCCGTCGCATGCAGCAGGACCTGCGCCAGGCCGGTTTCGATGCCTACTGGGAGAGCGTACGCACATCCACCGGTGAGATCGTCCGCGTCCGCATCGCCGTCGACAGCGCGCGCCGTTCGCTCGCCGACACGGTGGCCGAGCTGAAGAAGCTCGGCTACAACCCGGTGCAGGTGCAGAAGTAGCCGTCCGAAGTCGCCGCCATGAGTTCCTCGCAGCGTTACGTTCCCTATGCCTTTGCCCGCGACAACGGCATCCTGCTGCGGCCGAGCAGCGACCGCGACGCCGAGGCCTGGATCTCGGAAGCCACGCCGCTGGCGGCGCTGAACGAGGTGATGCGTGTCTTCCCGGGCCGCGTCACGCCGGTGGTGGTCGAAACGGCTGCGCTGCGCGATGCGATCGCGCAGACGTATTCGGCCGGCGAAGGCTCGGCGCAGCAGATCGTCGGCGACATCGAAGGCGAGTTCGACATCACCCGCATGCTGGCCGAAGTGCCCGACGTCGAGGACCTGCTCGAGACCGAAGACGACGCGCCGATCATCCGCATGATCAACGCGCTGCTGACGCAGGCGGCGCGCGATGGTGCCAGCGACATCCACATCGAGCCGTTCGAGACCTACTCGCTGGTCCGCTTCCGCGTCGACGGCACCCTGCGCGACATCGTCCGGCCGAAGCGGGCGCTGCACGCCGCGCTCGTCTCGCGCATCAAGATCATGGCGCAGCTCGATATCGCCGAGAAACGCCTGCCCCAGGACGGCCGGATCACGCTGCGCGTCGGCGGCAAGGCGGTCGACGTGCGCGTCTCGACGCTGCCCACCGGCCACGGCGAACGCGCCGTGCTGCGCCTGCTGGAAAAGGACCTGTCGCGGCTGAACCTGGAAGCGCTCGGCATGTCCGAGCGCACCCGCAAGACCTTCGATGCGCTGATCCACCAGCCGCACGGCATCATCCTGGTGACCGGGCCGACGGGCTCGGGCAAGACGACGACGCTCTACGGCGCGATCCGCCGCCTCGATCACTCGACCACCAACATCATGACGGTCGAGGATCCGATCGAATACGACCTCGAGGGCATCGGCCAGACGCAGGTCAACGCCAAGATCGACATGACCTTCGCCCGCGCGCTGCGCTCGATCCTGCGCCAGGATCCGGACGTGGTGATGATCGGCGAGATCCGCGACCTCGAGACGGCGCAGATCGCCGTGCAGGCCTCGCTGACCGGCCACCTGGTGCTGGCCACGCTGCACACCAACGATGCCGCCAGCGCGGTGACGCGCCTGATCGACATGGGCATCGAGCCGTTCCTGCTGTCGTCGTCGCTGCTCGGCGTGCTCGGCCAGCGGCTGGTGCGCAAGCTGTGCCCGCACTGCAAGAAGCCCGCCCCGGGAGGCAACGGCTACACGCCGGTGGGCTGCGACAAGTGCAGCCACACCGGCTACATCGGCCGCACCGGCATCTACGAACTGCTGCAGGTCGACGAGGAGATGCGGCTGCTGATTCACCAGGGCGCCAACGACACCGACATCCGCCGCGTCGCCGAACGCGCCGGCATGACCTCGATGCGCGCCGACGGTCAGCGCTGGGCACTGGCCGGCATCACCTCGTTCGAAGAGGTGGTGCGGGTCACCCGCGAGTGAAGGGCGAATTGACGGTGGCCTGCGCCGGCCGCCGGGTGCCTGTGAGCCGGCCGACCGTTCGCGGTTCACGATCCACGTTTCAGCCCTCGCCAGAATGACCGCATTCCGCTACGCCGCCGCCGATGACGCCGGCAAGGAGCAGGCTGGCGTCATCGAGGCCGACAGCGCCCGTGTTGCGCGGCAGCTGCTGCGTGGCCGCGGTCTGGTGCCGCTGACCGTCGAACCCGTCGTCGCCGAGGGACAGAAGGCCGGCCTGCAGCTTTCCATCGGCCGTCGCCTATCGCAGACCGAGCTGGCGGTGATCACCCGCCAGCTGGCCAGTCTGCTCGGCGCGCAGTTGCCGGTGGCCGACGCGCTCACCGTGATGGTCGAGCAGAGCGAGAAGCAGCAGGTGCGCGAACTGATGGCGGCGATCCGCACCGACGTGCTCGCCGGCAGTTCGCTGTCGCGCGCGCTGGCCCGCCACCCGCGCCAGTTTCCGGACATCTATCGGGCGCTGATCGCCGCCGGCGAGGAGTCCGGCAAGCTGGGCTCGGTGCTCGGCAGCCTCGCCGACTACGTCGAAGAGCGCGCCAAGCTGCAGCAGAAGATCACGCTCGCCTTCGTCTACCCGGTGATCGTCACGCTGGTGGCGCTGGCAGTGGTCATCGGCCTGCTCACCTACGTCGTGCCGCAGGTCGTGCAGGTGTTCGCCAACACCAAGCAGGCGCTGCCGTTCCTGACCCGGGCGATGATCGCCGCATCGGACTTCGCCCGCGCCTACGGCTGGGTCGTGCTTGCGCTGGCCGTAGTGGCGGCCTTCGTCGTGCACCGCATGCTGAAGGTCGAGACCATCCGCCTGGCGTGGCACAAGCGGCTGCTGAGCCTGCCGGTGGTCGGCGTGCTCAGCCGTTCGCTGAACACGGCCCGCTTTGCCAGCACGCTGGCGATCCTCGCCGGCAGCGGCGTGCCGATGCTGCGCGCGCTGCAGGCCGCCGGCGAGACGATAAACAACCTGGCGATGCGCGGCCGCGTGCTCGACGCCACCCAGCGCGTGCGCGAGGGCTTCTCGCTGGCCCGGGCCCTGCGCGCCGGCCACAACGAGGAGAAACAGCCCGGCCGCATGCGAATGTTCCCGCCGGTGCTGATCCACCTGATCGCCTCGGGCGAGGCCACCGGCAAGCTGCCCGAAATGCTCGGCCGCGCCGCCGACATCCACGCCCGCGAGGCCGAGCGGCGGGCGCTGTTCTTCACCTCGCTACTCGAGCCGGTGCTGATCCTGACCATGGGCGTGGTCGTGATGCTGATCGTGCTCGCCGTACTGCTGCCGATCATCGAGATCAACCAGCTGGCGCGCTGAGCCGCCGCACGACTGCTCCGAAGGCGCTCGCTCTCCCATGGGGATGGCCCACAGGGCGAGGGGCATGATGAGCGCCGCGCTATCGGCGCCCTGTTTATTGCCGGTTCAGCCGGCGTGCGCTCGCGCCGCCTGCGCCTTCGGCGACGGCGAGCGCAGGAAGAACAGCGCGCCGGTGTCGGTGCGCACCGAATAGTGCTCCGAGCCGCGCGGCGCCAGCACGTAGTCGCCGGGGCTGTAGCGCACTTCGTTGACGATCACTTCGCCATCGAGCACGAGACACTCCTCGACGCCGTCATCGTGCCGGTGCGCCGGCAGTTCGGTGCCAGCCGGCATGCGCACCAGCCATGACAACGAGCAGCCGTCATCGTGCAGCACCTTCATCTGCGTACCGCCGACGAAGGGCTGCCAGCCCTCCTCGCGCCGCAGCGTGATGAAGCCGGCCGCCGGTTGCACTCGACGGCGCACCCGCGCCTTGATGCGGTCGGCCGTTTCCCGTGGCGGCGCTTGCGGCGCCACGGCGAGCAGCATTTCGATCAATTCCCGATCGGTCAGCATGTCAGGCACCGCGTGTCTGTCATTCAAGTCAGCTCATCGCATGCGATCGCAGCGCCGCGAACTGCGGCGACGGCGAACGCACGAGCAACAGGCAGCCGCGGTCGCTGCGCACGTCGTCGTGGCGGCTGCCGGCCGCTGCAACCTGGTAGTCGCCGGGGCCGAAACACTCGCCGTTCAGCCACAGGTCGCCTGAGACCACCAGGCATTCCTCGGGGCCGTCGTGCTCGTGCGCCGGCAGGCGCGCGCCGGCCTGCAGCCGCAGCAGCCACGACATCGTGCGGCCATCGTCATGCAGCACTTTCATCTGCGCCGCATCGCCAAACGGCTGCCAGCCTTCGTCGCAGCGGACAGCGGTCATCGCCCGAGCCGCAGTCGCGGCGGCCACGCGCGCCGCCACGCGCCGGCGGATGCGCTGCGCCGTCGCGGGCGCCGGCGCGCGCGGCGCCAGCGCCAACAACATCTGTCCGAGCTGAACCTCGGCCAGCACCGTTTCAGTGGGCATCTTCATTGTCGATCTCTTCGGTCGACCCCAGGGCAGCCGGATCGCCGAGCCGCGCGCGCAAGCTGCCCAGCGCGCGCCGGATCGCCGTCTTGACCGTTCCGAGGGGACAGTGCATCGCCGCCGAGATTTCGGCATGGGTCATGCCGCGAAAGAAAGCCAACGCGATCATCTGCCGCTCGCGCGCCGGCAGCGCCGCCAGCGCCAGCCGCACTTCGCTGTCGCGCCGCATCGACTCGAGCAGGCCGAGCGGATCGGCGTCGGCCGCCGGCTCGTCGACCAGCAGTTGCGGGTCGGGGGCAAGCAGCGCGGGGTCGGCGCGGCGCAGTGCGTCGAGCGCGCGCGAGCGCGCCATCATCAGCAGCCACGCCAACACGACGCCGCGCGCTGCATCGAAGCGCGCCGCTTCGCGCCAGACCTGCACGTAGACGTCCTCGACCACCTCTTCGGCCAGCGCCGCATCGAAGCAGATGCGCCGCACGACGGCGAACACGCGCGCCAGCGTGGCGTCGTAGAAGCGCCCGAACGCATTTTCGTCGCCGCGCGCCACGCGCGCCAGTTCGGCGATCAGTCCGTCGTCGCGCGGTTCGGCCGCCGTCGCAGCCAGTATCGCCGCACCGCCGGGCGTAGCCGCTGCCCGGGTCGAGTCGTCGCTCGCCTGCCATTGCGCCGCCGCTGTCGCCATCGCCGCCTCGCCGTCTGTCGTACCGTCCTGCCCGGCCGGCCACAAACGATCGCCTGCCCGGCACCGACCGCACTGCTCGCGCAATCTATACGCAGGCGAGCCGTAGTTGGATTTCCCGCCCCATTTTCCCCGGCAGCGGCGAGGGGTACCGCTGCGCCCGGCGTCGGCACGCCCGCGGACCCGCGCCGCCGGCGGCGGCGAACCCCGGCAACGCTTCGCAAGCGAACCTCGGCGCGGGCGCGGCGGAACCCGGAGCACCGTCGCGCCGGCTCCCGAGTTCGGCGGACAGCCGACGCTGCGCTTTCGTCCTCGGTTACGCATAAGAGCGCGGCGCGGATTGCGCCGCGCCTGCACATCGCCGACATCCAATCGCCAAGTCCGCCCGTAACGCAGGACAGACGGCGCAGTGCGCCGGGCTTTGCCGAGCGCTGACATCGCGCCTTCGTTGCGCAAGGCGGCCGATGACGCGCGGCAGGCACGGTTCGCGCTGCTGCCAGAGAGTCCACCGCGCCGCCACCGCGACCGGACACCGATTCACGCCCACCCCTATGGAGGAACAGATGTCCCACCCGGTCTTGCGAAGCATGCCGGCAATCATGGCCAGCGCGCTCGCCCTCAGCGTCGCGGCGTCGTCCGCGCTGGCCTCGAGCCATCGCGAAGCGCCGTTCATCACCACGCAGCCGAAAGTCGACGGCACCGACTTCTACATGTTCCGCTCGTACGAGCCGGGGCGCGCCGATTACGTCACGATCCTCGCCAACTACCTGCCGCTGCAGGATCCGTACGGCGGGCCGAATTACTTCAGCCTCGATCCGAACGCGCTGTACGAGATCCACGTCGACAACGACGGCGACGCGCGCGAGGACATCTCCTTCCAGTTCCGCTTCAAGAACAACCTGAAGGACATCCAGCTGCCCATTGGCAACGCCAGCGTCTCGATCCCGCTGATCCAGGCCGGCACAATCGCCGACCCGCGCGCGGCGGCGCTGAACCTCAATGAAACCTACACGGTCGATGTCGTCCGCGGCGACCGCCGCAGCGGCCACGCGCGCGCGCAGGCGGTAACCAACGCCGCCACCGGCGCCGCCACTTTCGACAAGCCCGTGGACAACATCGGCGTGAAGACGATCCCCGACTACGCCAGCTACGCCGCCAGGCACATCTACACGGTCAACATCCCTGGCTGCAGCCAACCCGGCCGCATGTTCGTCGGCCAGCGCAAGGAGCCGTTCGCCGTCAACCTCGGCGTGATCTTCGATCTGGTCAACGCACCGGCCTCGGTCATCACCAATCCGGCGCTGATCAACGCCGCGCCGAACACCATCGACGACGCCAACATCACCACGCTGGCGCTCGAGGTTCACAGGAGCTGCCTGACCGCGGGCGACCCGGTCATCGGCGGCTGGACCAGCGCCAGCCTGCGGCAGATCCGCCTGCTCGACGGCACGCCGGCCTCCGGCCACCAGAGCTCGGAACGCGTCGGCGGACCGTGGGTGCAGGTCTCGCGCCTTGGCATGCCGCTGGTCAACGAAGTCGTCATCGGCCTGAAGGACAAGGACCGATTCAACAGCTCGAAGCCGAAGGACGACGCGCAGTTCGCCACCTACGTGACCAATCCGACGTTGCCGAAGCTGCTCGAAATCGCGCTGAACCTGCCCGGCATCGCGCCGACCAATTTCCCGCGCACCGATCTCGTCACGACGTTCCTGACCGGCATCAGGGGTGTGAATCAACCGAAGAATGTCGTCGCCGCGGAGATGATGCGGCTGAACACGGACATCGCGCCGGTGCCATTCACGCAGCAGAACCGGCTCGGAATCGTCGGCAACCTCTTGGTCGGCGGCAACGACTTCGCCGGTTATCCGAATGGCCGCCGGCCAAAGGACGACGTGGTCGACATCTCGCTCGTCGCGGTGATGGGCGGGCTTTGCGTGGCCAACGGCGACAACGACGCGCTCGGCTTCGGAGCCGCGTGCAAGCCTTCGGCGGTGCCGCTGGGCGCCACCGCCCTTGCCCTGCACGACGCCGTCGACCAGGCCGTGATCCCGCTGCTGCCCGGCTTCCCGTACCTGGCCACACCGACCCCCGGAAGTCCATAAGGAGGCGACGATGAACCGACTCATTCCCGCATGGGCAGCCGCCGCCGTGCTGCTCGCCGCCTGCGGCGGCGGCAGCGGCGGGTCTGCCGAGTCGCTGCAGCAGGTTGAGGATCGCAGCGCGTCGGCTACGGTGGCCGGCCTCCTCGGCTTCGCCAAGGCGCAGATCGCGCAGGCGACTTCCGAGACCGCCGAGCCGCGGCCGATCGACGGCATCACGCCACCGACCTCGGATGCCGACGAACCGCAGCCGCTGTAGAAACCGTGCGACTGCGGATGCTGCTCGGATCGATCGCCGCGTGCGTGGCGCTGGCCGCTTCGGCGGCCGGCGCCGCGCCCGCCGCACCGCCGCGCGAGGCGATCGTCGAATCCCAATTGCTGCCCGCGGCGGTCAAGTCCTCGGTGCGGCAGCTTGCTAGCGCCGCCGCACTCAATGCCAGCGAACGTCTGGCGCGCGTGCGCGCGCTGATCGAGGCCGGCCGCGCCGGCGGTGATCCGCGCTCGCTCGGCTATGCCGAGGCGCTGCTGGCCGTCTGGCCGGCAACATCGCCAACGGCGCCGGTCGACGCGCTCGTCCTGCGCGCCACGATCGAACAGAGCCGGCACCGTTTCGATGCCGCGCGCGCGCTGCTCGACCGCGTGCTGGCGCAATCGCCGGCGCACGGCCAGGCGCTGCTCACGCGCGCCACCATCGCCACCGTCACCGGCGAGTATGTCGCCGCGCGCCGCGACTGCACCCAGCTGCAGCCGCTGCACGCGGTGGCGGCGGCGATCTGCAACGCGTCCGTGGATGCCGCCACCGGCGCCGAAGCGCGCGCGCTCGACGCGCTGCGCGCCGCTGCGCGCGACAGTGCCGGCTCCCTGCGCGGCTGGGCGCTGGCGGCGCTGGCGCAGGTGCACGAACAGCGCGGCGAGATACCGGCCGCCGCCGAGGCCTATCGCGCCGCGCTGGCCAGCGGCGAAGGTCTCGTCACTCGGCTCGGCTACGCCGACATGCTGATCGACTCCGACGCGCACGCGCAGGCGCTGGCGCTGCTGGCCGAGGCGCCGCCGGCCGATGGCGTGCTCGTTCGCCGCTGGCTGGCCGAGCGTGCGCGCGGTGAAGACAACGCGCCGCTCGCCGCGGAACTGCAATCGCGCTTCGCCGAGGCGCGCGCCCGCGGCGACCTGCTGCACGCGCGCGAAGCGGCGATGTTCGCGCTGGCGCGCGGCGATGCCGCCGCCGCGCTGCAACTGGCGCAGGAAAACTGGGCCGTGCAGCGCGAGCCTGCCGACCTGCTGATGCTGGCGCGCGCCGCACGCGCTGCCGGCGACCGCCTCGCCCGCGACCGCGTCGAGAACTGGCTGCGCGCCAGCGGCCTGCGCGATGCGCGCATCGCCACCGCATTGGGCAACCCATGATCATCGTCTTGCGTCTGCTTGCGGTGCTGATGCTGCTGGTCGCCTCGTCGGCGCACGCGCATTCGGCCAGCACCAGCTACCTGCAACTGACCCCTGACGAGCGCGGCGGCGCGGTGCAATGGCGCATCGCGCTGCGCGACCTCGACGCGCTGCTCGAACTGGACACGAACGGCGACGGCCAGCTCGCCTGGGGCGAAGTCGCCGACCGGCGCGCCGACATCGCGCAACTGGCCGCCGCTTCGCTGCGGCTCGAACGCGGCGGCGTGCCGTGCGCGCTGCACTTCGATGCGCTCGGATTCGAACGCCTCGGCGGCAGCAGCTTCGCCGTGCTCGGCGGCCGCGGCGACTGCGCGCGCGGCGCCGCGCCGCTGCAGCTGCGCTATGGACTGTTCGCCGGCATCGACCCGTCACACCGCGCGCTGCTCACGCTGCCCGCTTCGCCCAAGCCCGTGCTGCTGGCGCCGCTGGCCACGGCGACCGCCAGCGGCGAGCAATCCGCCGCCGTCGGCTTCGCCGACATGTTCATCGACGGCCTGCACCACATTGTGAGCGGCATCGATCACGCGCTGTTCCTCGTCGCGCTGCTGCTGCCCGCGGTCGTCGAGCGCAGAGATGGGCGCTGGCAGGCGCGCCGCGACCTGAAGCGCGCGCTGCTCGGCATTGTCTGGATCGCCACCGCATTCACGGTGGCGCACTCGATCACCCTTGGGCTCGCCAGCTTCGGTGTCGTGCGCGTGCCGGGCAGCGTGATCGAGCCGCTGGTGGCCGTCACCGTGCTCGCCGCGGCGCTGAACAACCTGTGGCCGGTGGTGACGCGGCGTCTGTCGTGGCTGGCCTTCGGCTTCGGCCTGATCCACGGCTTCGCCTTCGCCGAGGTGCTGGCACCGCTCGAACTTGCAACGAGTGCGCGCGCCTGGGCCCTGGCGGCCTTCAACCTCGGCGTCGAAGGCGGGCAGCTGATCGTGATCGCGGCGTGTTTCGCCGTGCTCGCGGCGCTGCGCGGCTGGCCCAGGTATCCGCGCTGGATCCTCGGCGGCGGCTCGTGCGCGCTGGCGGTCGTCGCCGCCGGCTGGATCGTCGAACGCGTCTTCAACGTCACGCTCATCGGCTGAAGGTGGCGACCGCACCCCGGATGCCGGCCGACGACGACAGCGTCCGCCGCCTGCTGCTGCGCGTCGCTGTGCGTGCCGACGACAGCGCCGCTGCCTTCGAGCAGTTGTATCGCGGATACGCACCGCTGCTGCTCGGCGTGGCGCTGCGCATCGTGCGCCGGCGCGAACTGGCCGACGAGGTGCTGCACGAGACGTTCCTGCGAATCTGGCGCACGGCCGAATCGTTCGACCCGACCGGCGCGCCGCTCGGCTGGATGACCACGATCGCGCGCAACCAGGCGCTCGACCTGATGGCGCGACACGACGTGGCGCGCGTCGACTCGTACCACGACGCGCCCGGAGACGACCCCGAAGGCGCGCTCGACCGCCTGTTCGATTTCAGCCCGCCGGCCGACGATGCGCTCGACCGCAGCCGCAGCCTGCAGTGGCTGCGCGAATGCCTCGGCGAGCTGGCGGCGGCCGAGCGGCAGGCGCTGGTGCTGGCCTACGCGCACGGCCTGTCGCACGGCGATCTCGCCGCGCACCTTCGCAAGCCGCTGGGCACGGTGAAAACGTGGGTGCGGCGCGGGCTGGCCAATCTGCGCGACTGCGTCGAAAGCTGCATGGGGCACGCGTAGAGGAGCGCGCGGCGTGAGACTGGCATCGCACCGGCACCTCGATGCGCTTTGCGGCGAATACCTGCTCGGCACGTTGCGCGGCAAAGCACGGCGCCGCTTCGAGCGCGCGCTGCGCGAGGAGCCGCTGGTGGCGCTGCGACTGAAACACTGGCAACGGATCTTCGCCGTGCGCTACGCGGCGCGCGCGGCCGAAAGGCCGTCGCCCGGCGGCTGGGCACGGCTCGAACGCGAACTCGATCTCGCTCGCTACCGCCCGCGCTGGTGGCAGCGCGCCGGCTTCTGGCGCGGCTGGGCCTTCGCCGCCACCGCGGCGCTGCTGCTGGCGGTGTCGGTCGACCTGCCGCAGCCGACGACCGAGCCGGCGTTGACCGAAGTGGCGCGCCTGGCGGGCGAGGCTGGAGCGGCCACCGTCGCCGCCGCATTGTCGGCCGACGGCCGCACGCTGCAGTTGCGCGCGGCGCGGCCGGTGATCGCCAGCCCGCGGCAGAGCTACGAGCTGTGGTTGATCCCGGCCGAGGGCGGCGCGCCGATCTCGCTAGCCGTGCTCGGCCAACTCGACGCGCTGCTGGCCGTGCCGACGCCGCAGGTCGGCCGCCTGCGCGCCGGCGCCAAGCTGGCGGTCTCGGTCGAACCGGCCGGCGGCTCGCCCACCGGCGCACCCACGGGGCCGGTGATCCTCGTCGGCGAAATCGGGACCTGAGCCGAGAACGCCGCGCTCCGGCCGGACATCCATCCGCGCCCGGCGTGCGTAGTGCAGTTGCAGCCGGCGCCCGCGCCGGCACAGGAGGAGCAATCGTGCCGCCGCCGCTTGCAACCATCGACGCCATCTACGCCGCCTTCGGCCGCGGCGATGTCGAATCGATCATCGACAAGCTCGCCCCCGACGTGGCCTGGGAGGCCTGGAACGACAACCGCGCCCAGCGCGCCGAGGTGCCGTGGATGCTGGCGCGCCGCGGCCGCGACGGCGCGCGGGCGTTCTTCGCTTCGCTCTCCGCGCTGCAGATCCACGATTTCGCCGTTCTGTCAGTAATGGCCAGCGAGCAGCAGGTGGCCGTCGAGTTCACCATCGACGCCACAGTGCGCGCCACCGGCAAGCGGTTCTTCGAAGAAGAAATCCACCTGTGGAGCTTCGACGACAAGGGCCGCGTCGCACGTTTCCGCCATTATCTGGACACCGCCAAGCACATCGAGGCGGCGCGGTCGCCATGACGAGGGCGCCGCCGTAATGATCGCCGACGACGACACGAAACCGCCGCGGTCGCGCGCCGGCGAATACGCCGCGCGCTACGAACTGCTCACAAGCTTCGAGCTGGCGGCACCGCGCGAGGCCGTCGACCTCGCCATCCGCGAAGTCGCTGCCTGGCCATCGTGGTGGCGCGGCTGCCTCGCCGTGGCCGAACTGGCCAAGGGCGACGAGCGCGGATTAGGCAGCCGCCACCGCGTGACCTGGCGCAGCCGCCTGCCGTACGAACTGACAATCGAGGCGGAAGTCACCGAGATCGTCCGCGGCGAACGTATCGTCGTGGCCAGCGGCGGCGACCTCGACGGCCTCGGCACCTGGACCTTCACCGACACCGATACCGGCACGCGCGTGCAATACCTGTGGCAGGTGGCCACGCGCAAGCGCTGGATGCGCCTGCTCGCGCCGCTGCTTAATCCGCTGTTCCGCCTGAACCACGACTGGCTTATGGACGAGGGCGCGCAGGGGCTGGCGCGACATCTCGGCGTGGCGGCGCCACGCGTCGCTCACGACGCCGGCGGCACGACCTTAGGTTGACGTCGCCGCTCAGCGGCACGGGCGTGCGCCCGGATGGCGCAGTGCGCAGCGCGCTCTGCCGCGCCGGTAACATCCGAGCCCATGCTGCGTCCCTCGCTCACGCCCCTGCCCGCCTCGCGCATCCGCGAGGTCGCCAACGCTGCGCTCGGCCGCGACGACGTGCTGAGATTCTGGTTCGGCGAGGGCGACCTGCCGACGCCGCAATTCATCCGCGACGCCGCCAAGGCCGCGCTCGACGAGGGTGAGACCTTCTACAACCACAACCTCGGCATCGCCGAGCTGCGCGAAGCGATCGCCGGATACGTCAACCAGCTGCACGCGCCGCGCACACCGGTCGGAATCGATCGCATCGCGGTGACGAGTTCCGGCGTCAGCGCGCTGTCGCTGATCGCGCAGTCGCTGTTCGAGCCCGGCGACCGGGTGGCGATCGTCACGCCGGTATGGCCGAACGTCGCGGCGCAGCCGCGGATCATGGGGGCGGAGGTCGTGCGGGTGCCGCTTTCCTGCAACACCGGCCGCTGGTCGCTCGACCTGCAGCGGCTGATCGACGCCGCACCGGCCGGCACGCGGGCGGTGATCGTCAATTCGCCGAACAACCCGACCGGCTGGGTGATGCCGCAGCGGGACTGGGAAACGCTGCTCGCGCACTGCCGTCGGCATGGCATCTGGCTGGTCGCCGACGATGCCTACGAGCGGCTCAGCTTCGATGGCGCGGCACACGCGCCCGGCGTGCTTGGCCAGATCGATCCCGACGAGCGCTTCATCAGCGCCAATACCTTCTCGAAAAGCTGGACCATGACCGGCTGGCGGCTCGGCTGGCTGGTGGCGCCGCGCGGCTTCATCGCCCACTTCGCCAAGATGGTCGAGTTCAACACCTCGTGCGCGCCGACCTTCATCCAGCGCGCCGGCATCACTGCGATCGAGCACGGCGATGCGCTGATCGACGAAACGCGGGCGCGGCTGCGGAGCTCGCGCGATGCGCTGGTGACGCAGCTGTCCCGCCTGCCCGGCGTCGAATGCGCGCCGCCGGACGGCGCCATGTACCTGTTCTTCCGAATCGAAGGCCACAGCAACGATTCGCTCGACTGCGCCAAGCGACTGGTCACGCAAGCGGGGCTCGGCCTGGCGCCGGGCATTGCTTTCGGTCCCGAAGGCGAGGGCAGTCTGCGCTGGTGCTTCGCCGCCCAGCGCCATCTAATCGACGACGGTGTGGCGCGGCTGGCGCGTTTTCTGCGCCAGGCATCCCGGCCACCGTACTGACTGCGCCGCGGCTGCTCCCGTCCGGCCGCGGCGCCGGCAG
This sequence comes from uncultured Burkholderiaceae bacterium, assembly GCA_964509545.1. Classification (GTDB taxonomy): domain Bacteria; phylum Pseudomonadota; class Gammaproteobacteria; order Burkholderiales; family Burkholderiaceae_F; genus JADJWR01. The sequence continues at coordinate 27,360 of CAZDXQ010000035.1, forward strand.
CCGAAGGTGGCGGCGGCGCTCCAGCCCTTCCTCCGCCCGCCGTCGCATCCGCCCGGAAATCCCGGTCCTGCTGATGAGCGGCTACGTCACGCCGGCGCTGACGGCGCGGGCGCGAGAGGCCGGCATGATCGAAGTGCTGGCCAAGCCGCCGGTGTCGAGCGACATCGCGCGCAGCTTGGCCGGAGCGCCGCATCGCTGAGCCGCCTCATTCGACGCTCGGGGCAAGACCGGCACGGGCGGCGAAGTTGATCCTGCGCGTCTCGGCGATGCGGCTGTCGGCGAGTTCCCCTTCGACAATCTCGTCACCGAGGAGGGCGAAGACGCGACCGCGGAAAAACAACGGCCGCGCGTTGCCGTACCAGTCGACGCATGAGGCCTTGCAGCCATCGCTGCCCTCGGCGGCATCGGCCTTCGCATCGAGCGTGCCCAGTTCGCTGAGCTGCAGGCCGCGGTTGCGCAGGTACAGCAGCGACGCCGAGGTGCGGCGAAGCTGGCCCGACGCGGCCTCGCCGCCGCCGATGATCGGCAGGCCGAGCACGCCGTCGCGCTCCGTCTGCGGTCGATAGAAGAAACCGTGGCTGCGCGTCTCGCCCTGCGCGGCGTTGCGGCGCAGGTAGTGGCCGGCGGTGGCGGGATAGCGGCCCAGCCGCAAGCTGGTCATATGCAGGTTCGCGCCGTCGCTGCCGACGGCCAGCGCATGCGCGCCGAGGGTCTCGATGCGGTCGACGCCGTGGGCCAGCGGCACCACGTAGACGCCGCCGGCCTCGGCGTAGCGCAGCGCGTAGATCTCGGCTTCAGGCGTGTGCTGCGGCCGCCGCCACCCCGCCCCGGCGCCGTACAGCAGGTACTCGCCGACGTAGCGGTTGTGCAGCGCCTGGCCGTCGGCTTTCGGCAAGGCGCGATAGCTTGCCGCGGGTGCGGCATCGCGGCCATCGGAGAAACTCGCAAGCGGCACGCGCAGCAGCGCCAGTTCGCCGCGGTTGTTTTCGGCCGACCACATGCCATCGCCGCGACCGCCGGAGCGCACCAGGACATTCAGGTGGCCGCGCGCATCTTCCAGGAACGAGAACTGGTCGATCGGGCTGCCGGCAACCTTCAGCGCGCTCGGCGCCGCTGCGTCGAGCGGAATGCGGAACAGGCTCGATGAGGGCGCCGGCGATGCGGCCGGCGCAGGTCCGTGCCGCCAGTGAGTCGCCCAGACATAGACGGCGCTGGGCGAGACGTAGAACACGCGGCCGGCCGGCCCGAGCACCACGGTGCTGAAGCAGGCGAGTTCGGGCTGGGCCAGGTCGCAGGTCGTGACGCTGTGCAGGGCGACGCCGGCGGCGGGGTCGAGCGGCGCATCGCTGCGGTAAACGCGCGTGGCCGGCGCGATGTGGCGGAACTCTTCCGCCTGCGCACCGGGCCGCCACTTGCGCAGCGCCGGAAACGCGTGGAACGGGTCGGCCGCATACGGGTTCAGGTGCAGCGGCGAATACAGCATCAGCTTGCTGCCGATCAGCCGGCTGGCGTAGTTGCGCGACGAGTAATAGTCGTGTGAACGCAGGTGATAGGTCGCCTTGTAGGCAATCTGCCCGCTGCCCGATACCTCGAACACGCCGATCTCGGTGCCGCCGCGCGCTTCGCTGTAGCCGATCACGATCACGGTGTTGCCGGCGACCAGCATCTCGTCGTACCAGGCGCCGCGCGGGTCGATACCAGGGCCGAACGCATCGGCGCGCGCCACCGCACGCAGCGCGCCGTCGCCGACACGCACCGTGTACAGGCGGCCGCGGCGCAGGATGATCATGTGATCACCGACGACCTTGACGATGCCCCCTTCATCGACGCCGGCATGCTGGAGGTTGGTCACCGCATCCGCTTCGGCAGCGACGGCCTTGTCGGCAAGCGCCAGCGCATTTGCGCCTGCCGGCGCCGGCGTCGCGGCGCCGGCCTGGCGCCGCGCCTCGCGCCGCTCTCGCACTTCTTCGGCCCAGCGTCTGAGCCAGTCGGCGAGCTCCGCCTCGCTGGCGAAGGCGACGAGCGACCGCCGCGGCGCATCGGAAGGTGCGGCGAACGCGGCGCCGGCGAACATGGTGGCCAGCAGCAGGCAGGTTGCCGCAAGTCGGCAGATAACGAGCATTGGTCGCTCCCGTTCGGCAGGTCTCGATCTGCCTACAGGAACGGACGCAACGCGCAGGTGGGGTTAAGAGTGTCCGTCAGTAATTCGTACGTGCGCGAATCATGCACGGACAAGCTACTAGCCTCGCGCTGCGCCCAACCCTGTGGCCCAGCGATTGAGTTCCCAGCGCCATCGCGGTAGAAGGAGTGCACCGTCGCAGGAGGTGAGAATGACTTTGGTCGCACGCAGCAGCAACTCGATCCGCGATTCACACGGGGTGCAACCGTCGAGGCGCGCTCGCCGGCTGTTCGGCGCTGCCATCGTCGCGATCGCAGCGGTGGCCGGCAGTTCGGCCGTGTTCGCTGGGGAGTTCTTCGAAAAGGACGGCGCGGCACTGCGCGGCTACGACGTCGTCGCCTACTTCAACGAAGCCAGGCCGATCAAAGGCTCGCCCCAGTTCCGCGCCGACTACAAGGGCTCGACGTTCCTGTTCAGTTCGGCGGCAAATCGCGACGCGTTCGCCGCCGATCCGGCGCGATATGCGCCGCAGTACGGCGGCTACTGCGCCTTCGGCGTGGCCGGCGGATACAAGGCGTCGATCGATCCGGCTGCCTTCACCGTGCGAGACGGCAAGCTGTTCCTCAACTACAGCCGCTCGGTGCAGCGACAGTGGAGCGCCGACATTCCCGGCTTCGTCGCCAAGGCGGACCGCAACTGGGCGGCCGTGTCGGCGCAATCCAGGGTCATCGAGTGACCTGATTGGGGGCGGCGCTCAGCGATGCTGGCGATCGCGGCAGGATGGCAACGGCGATGTCGCGCCGGCGCCGGGCGCCGGACCGGATCCGAGGCGGGCGCCGAGGCAACGCAATCCTTGCGGCGGAGTTTCCTCGATCATCAGGCCGACTGAAATCAGAGCGGCCAGGCGTGTCCGCCCAAACCGAACCGGCGCCCGATCAAAGGTATGCCAGGAGCCGCCCGCAGCTGATCACGCCGACCCACAGCGCCAGTGACAACGCCGCAGCCGCTCGCGCCGGCGCCGGCGCGGCCACCGCCGTATCCCAATGGTCCACGTCGGCGTAGGGACCCCGGTGAAACCACAGCGCATTGGTGCCGGCCAGCGCGATCAGCGTCAGCTTGACTGCGAAGGCGGGGTTGGTCCAGAACTCGGTCGCATGCGCCGTGAACATCATCGCGCCCGAGACGGCGACGATCGCGAATCCGGCGAGCGACCACGGCAGCAGGTGGCGCGCCAGGCGACGCGCCGGAAGCGCCGGCGACAGTCCGAGCACGCGCAGATCGAACATCGCGACCGAACCGACCAGCAGCGCGATGCCGGTGATGTGCACGATCTCGACGATCGGGTACAGCCATAGCCACTGCCGCATCGCCGTGGCAAACGCGGACGTCTCCAGCAAGACCAGCAGAAGCGGGCCGGCGGGCTCGTGCATCAGCGCAGTTCGACGGTCCTGCCGCCGACGGTGATGCGCTCGGCGCGCATCTCTTCGGCATCGGTGCGATGCGGATAACCGACGACCGTGATTTCGATGCCGGGCTTCAGCTCATCGCGCGGAAGGCCGCGGTTTTCCATCCGAAACGGCGGCGCCAGCACCGCGTTCCATGTCTTTTCGCCCACCCTCAGCCGGACGAAACCGTGCGGGTGCTCATAGCCGGAGGCCTGGACCGTTCCGGTCAAGGTCAGCGTCTTCTCCCCGTCGTAGCCGCTCCATCCGTGGTGGGCCGAGGCGGCAGCAGCAGAACACAGAGCGACGAAGACAAAGAAAAGGCGTGCGCGCATGATGATCTCCAGCGTGAGTGCCTGCCGCGGCGATGGCCGTGCGTCGGGCGGCGCTCATCATAGGTCAGGCCACTGCTGGCCGATGCGTCGCCCGCGCGCTGCGAGACGACACCTTGCCTTCGCTGGCGTGCCGCATCAATGCTCGTTCTCCCCTACTGCCCGGCGCAGCGCGGCGCGCGCCAGCAGGCGTGTCGAGTCGAGCGTCGGCAGCGGCGAGTTCGCGTCGCCGATGATGAGCGGGATCTCGGTGCAGACGAGGATCACCGCATCGCAGCCGTCGGACTTCATGCGCTCGACCACGCGCTGGACGCTGGCGACCGACTCGGCCGTCCAGCGGCCGTAGACGAGCTCGTCCATGATGACGCGGTCGGTTTCGTCGCGCTCCGCGCTCGACGGCCGCACGCACTGCAGCCCGCGCGCCGCAAGCCTGCGCGGATAGACGGCGCTGTCGACGAGCCAGCGTGTTCCGGTCAGACCGAGGCGGCGGAACCCTCGCGCCACAGCCTCGTCGGCGACGACTTCGGCGATATGCAGCCAGGGCAGCGGCGACTTCGGCGCGACGCGTTCATACGCCTGGTGGATCGTGTTGCCCGGGCAGATGAGGAAGTCGGCGCCGATTCCCGCCAGCTTGTCCGCCGAGGCCAGCATCAGCGCGGCCACGCCGTCCAGGTCGCCACGATCGAGACGGGCGATGTACTCGGCCAGAGAATGCCCGTGCAGAGACACTTCCGGATGCGCATGGGCGCCGAGCAGCTGTGCGCCTTCGGCGCAGATCGTGCGATAACACAGCGCCGCGCCTTCGGCGGAGCAGGCAACGATTCCGACGTGCAGCGGCATCCGGGGGACCTGCTGACGGTGCGGGGGCAGGACGTTTGCGGCAAATCCGACGTTACATCGTGATCGCTACGGAGTGCCGGCGGCGCGGACGCGGCGGCACAGCTTGTCTCGAGATCCGGGTCGGCGGCCAGGCCAAAAGTGTCGTCGCCGGGACGCAAGAGAAAGAAGCCCCGCCGCATCGAGGGGAGCGATGGGCGGGGCCTAACGCGTCAGGGGGACGCGGGGGGAGGAGACTGCTTGATCGCCAGACTGAATCGCAGCGACCACGAAGGCATTGTCCGCTGCGCTTGTTTCAATCCGGTGTCTGCGCTGTGCCGATATGTTGCATCTGCAATCCGGCGGCATCCCGCAGGTGCCACGCCGCCGCCGGCGGTTCATTCGCTCGGGAAGCTCAGTCGCAACTGCAGGAAATCCTCGCCGGGATTCGGCTTCTTGATGCCGGCGTTGGAGAAATGCTGCAGCCGCAATGACCACTCCCAACCGCGCGCGTGCTGCTGCCGCCGACCGACAGCGATGTGATCGCCGAAATTGAAGGCGGTGGAAAAACGCCGCTCGCCACTGCGATAAAGCGGCGTAAGCGCGTTGACCCCGATCGCCGCTTCCGCGAACCAGCCCGCGGCCTGCCCCGACAGCCAGTAGCGGAAGGTCGGCGCAAAGCCGAACTGGGTGACCACTGCCCTGCCTTCGCCGCCATCGGCGCGCCAGTGGCCGATCGAGACCTCGTTGTAGCCCGAAAGCCAACCGTCGTCGCCGACGCGCCACTGCCGCTGCCAGTTCCACCACATTCCGGCGGTGAAGGTCGACGTGCCTTTGGCGCGGCCGAGCTGGGCGAAGACCGCGTCAGGACCCCATGGCCGGTCAGCGACTGTGTTAGCGGCCGCGGCGCCGGCCGGCGCGGCAATAGCGCCGATGAGCAGGCCGAGGCCGACGAGCGTCGCTTCCCACCCTCGCATCGCTGATCGGCAGGCACGCCGTGCGGCGGGCGCGCCCGCCGGGGCAACGGAGGTCTAGTGCGAGGCCGTGTGGACGCCCAGTGCGCGCAGACCCGCCTGGCGGATCTGCTCGTTCTGCCTGGCGTTGGGCAACGCCTGGTCGCCTTCGCCCTGCGCGAGCAGCCCAAGACGCGCCGCTTCCTGCGTCTCGGCGATCACCTGCAGCCGCGGCGTCGCTGCCGTCGCATCGCTGAAGACGATGCCGGATTCGCCCACCGCCGGGCGTGCGGCGGCCTGCGCCGACAGCTTCGTCGCGCGCATCGCCTGCGCCACGTAGCCATAGGGAACGATGTCGACGTCGCCGGCGGCGAAGGCCGGGGTCGCGCCGATCAGTGCTGCAGTAATGAGCATGCTTTTCATGGGTCGTCCTTTCGATTCAGAGATGGTCGGATCCCCGTTCCGCCGCGCCAGCGGCACGGCATCGATGGGGTTGGTCGCAGTCTCGGCAGCCGTGGTTGCAGCGGCGTTGCAGAGCGCCGCGGCGGCCATTGCGGATGAAACGGAGCGGACGCGGTTATGCTGGCTGCTGCCCGAATGCCGGATGCGAGGACGCCATGAGCACCACCTATATCGAACCCGACGCCCCCCTGGTGACGTTCACGCACGTCACCTATGCGCTGCACACACTGGGGCTGGCCATCGGCGCGTTCGGTGCCTCGACGGTGATCGGCGCCTTCGTCTTCGGCTGGCCGTCGATCATCGCCGTGATCCTCAACTACGTGAAACGCGGCGATGCCCGCGGCACCTGGCTCGAGTCGCACTTCCGCTGGCAGATCCGCACCTTCTGGTTTGCTCTGCTGTGGGTGGTGGTTGTCGGCGTCACCGGCGCGCTGCTGACGATCGTTCTGATCGGCTTCGCCATCTGGGTGGTCGGGCTGTTCGCGCTCGGCCTGTGGGCCATCTATCGCATCGCCCGCGGTTGGCTGCGTCTGCGCGACCGCCAGCCGATGCCGACGCCGCCCTGAGTCTCGACAAGGAGCCCCGATACAGCCCGGTCGCAATGCCTGCGGGTTGCATCAGTGGCGAGAAAAACTCGCCATCGCCGGGCGCGAAAACTAGCCCACGCGATCGCCGGAACCGGAAACGTGATTATCGTGGCCGGCGCGTTGATCGCGCACGCCGGTGATCGTGCTCAAGGTTGACGGGGGCGCCGCGGGACTGTCTGTTAGCCGACATTCCCAAGCTCGGAATCGACCCACTCCCGTCATTGGCATCGCGTTCCTGCTCAAGCGCGGACACATTTCCGATTGCGGACACTCGGATCGCTCGCACATTGCGCGCTGCACGCGATTTCCGTTGAGTTCCCTTGTATATTCTGGCCAGTCTAGCCAGATCGAGTGGGGACAGACGATGGGCGCACGTTGGCAGTTGCAGGAAGCCAAGAACCATTTCAGTGAAGTTGTCGAGCGGGCGATCAAGGACGGCCCGCAGACGGTGACAAAACACGGTAAGGATGCTGTGGTCATCGTGTCTGCTGAGCAGTTTCAGCGTGGCACCACGGCGGGGGGGAAACAGACGCAATCGCTCGCCGAGTTCCTTCTGCGGTCCCCGCTGTGCGGCGCGCGGCTTCGAGTCCGTCGCTCGCGGGACACTGGCAGGCTTGTCAAGTTCAGCGAATGAGCAGTCGTTGGCTGCTCGATACGTGCGTACTCTCTGAATACGCGCGCGCCAAGCCGAACGCTCACGTTATGAGCTGGCTGGCTGCCGCCGACGAAACGGCGCTTGCGCTGAGTGCTCTTACGCTCGCCAAATTGAGGCGCGGTGCGTTGGCGTTGCCGCCTTCGCGACGTCGCTCCGCGCTGGAATCATGGATAGACGAGGCACTGCCTGCGCGTTTCCTCAATCGCGTGTTCCCGGTGGACAAGACGGTTGCAGACGTCTGGGCCGAGCGACAAGCGCGACTCGACCGCCAAGGGCGCCCATTGCCCGTGTTCGACGGATTGATTGCCGCGACAGCCGTCGTTCACGGTTATGGAGTGGCGACGCGGAATGAACGTGACTTCGCCGCCTTTGGGGTGCTGATCGTGAACCCCTGGCGTCCGTAGCGAATGGCCGCTTCTGAAGCGCACCGGGTTCCGCGAGTGTCGGATCTTGGCCGTGTCGAGCCAAAGCGGGGTTCAGATTGCTCGCCGGAAACCTGCCATTCGTAGATGCTCCGTAAGAAGATTTTCGAGCGCGTCGGCAACGACGGGTTCTGGCCGATTGCTCCTCCAACTGGTCTTCCCCGAAGCCGACGCCGGTTCCCCCTGATCAAGTGACCCGGTAGGCACGGTCAACTCACGCTGTCTTGCGTGGTCAGCGCGAAGCGTTCCGGCTGATCAAGTCGGCCGGCGCGTGCACCGGGACGTCCGCCGTGCGCCTTCCCTGGCCGACGGCGCGCGCAAGCACAACCTTCGGACCGGGGGCCGTAACCTCGCGCCTGCTACCTGCAGGCTGTTACTCGACCACCACCGCGGTGCCACTCGCCGACACCATCAGCATGCCGTTACCCTGCCCGAGGACCTCGTAGTCGAGGTCGATGCCGACGACGGCATTGGCGCCCAGTTCCTGCGCCCGCTCCTGCAGTTCCTGCATGGCGATGTCGCGCGCCCGCTGCAGTTCGCGCTCGTAGGTCGCCGAGCGTCCGCCGACGAGATCGCGGATGCCGGCGAACAGGTCCTTGAACAGGTTGGCTCCGAGGATCGCCTCGCCGGCGACGACGCCGCAATAGCGGGTGATGCGCCGGCCTTCGATGTTGGGGGTGGTGGTAACGAGCATGTGTTTGCTCCTGTATCGGCCATGGTGGACGTGGTGCCGCAGTCGACGCTGCGTGCGTCCGGCGCCATACGGGCGCAGCCGCACTGATCGCAGCAGCCTGCAGCGACCGGCGCATTGTGCCGGTCGATCCTGCCGGCCGCAGCACGCAACGGCGGAAATCCTGACGCAACGTGGGGTCGGGCCGATTGAGTCGCCGCTTGGGCTTTGCTAGTCTCGCCGCCTCTTTCGGGGCGCCTGAACCCCGTCCCCGCCGTGCCAGCCCACAAGGCGAAGCACGGCCGCGCGCCGGCAGCATGCCGTCGACGACGCGCTCCCAGGAACACGATTTTTGGCCGAGGAACCCCGATGAATGCCCCATTGCCCGAATCCGTCCGTCGCGCGCTGGCGGAGGTCTCTCTCGACGACCGCTGGACGCGGGAGCGCGGCCGCGCCTACATGAGCGGCACGCAGGCGCTGCTGCGGCTGGCGATGCTGCAGCGGCAACGCGATGCGATGGCCGGGCTGAACACCGCGGGATTCATCACCGGCTACCGCGGCAGCCCGCTGGGCAGCGTCGACCAGACAGCGTGGCGGGCGAAGAAGCATCTCGAACAGCACCACATCCGCTTCCACTCCGGGCTGAACGAGGACCTCGCCGCCACCAGCGTCTGGGGCACGCAGCAGGTCAACATGTTCGCCGGCGCCAAATACGACGGCGTCTTCGGCATGTGGTACGGCAAGGGGCCGGGGGTCGATCGCTGCAGCGATGTCTTCAAGCACGCCAACGCCGCCGGCACCAGCCCACACGGCGGCGTGCTGGCGCTGGCAGGCGACGACCACGGCGCCAAGAGCTCGACGCTGCCGCACCAGTCGGACCACATCTTCAAGGCCTGCATGATCCCGGTGCTGTACCCGGCCACCGTGCAGGAATACCTCGACCTCGGCCTGCACGGCTTCGCGATGAGCCGTTATGCCGGCGTGTGGGTGGCGATGAAGACGGTGACCGAAGTGGTCGAGGCCAGCAGTTCGGTCACGGTCGATCCGGAGCGCGTGCAGATCGCCCTGCCGTCCGATTTCGTGATGCCGCAGGGCGGCCTGAACATCCGCTGGCCCGACACGCCTCTGGCGCAGGAGGCGCGCCTGCTCGACCACAAGCTTTACGCGGCGCTCGCCTACTGCCGAGCCAACCGGCTCGACACCACGGTGATCGACTCGCCGCACGCGCGCTTTGGCCTCGTCGCCAGCGGCAAGGCGTACCTGGACATGCGCCAGGCGCTGGCCGACCTCAGCCTGGACGAGGCGACCTGCGCCCGCATCGGCGTGCGCGTATTCAAGGTCGGCATGGTCTGGCCACTGGAGGCGCAGGCGGTGCGCGCCTTTGCCGAGGGGCTCGAGGAAATCCTGGTCGTCGAGGAAAAGCGCCAGCTCATCGAATACCAGATCAAGGAGACGCTGTTCTCGTGGATCGGCACCGGCAGGCGGGTGCCGCGCGTGATCGGCAAGTTCGACGAGAAGGACGGCGGCGAGTGGTCGGTGCCGCAGGGCAGCTGGGTGCTTCCGGCGCACTCGGAGTTCTCGCCCGCCATCGTCGCCAAGGCGATCGCCGCGCGGATCGGCAGGCTCGAACTGCCCGCCGACGTGCGCGCGCGTATCGAGGCGCGGCTGGCGATCATCGAGGCGAAGGAAAAGGCGCTGGCCCGGCCGCGTCTGGTCGCCGAGCGCAAGCCGTATTTCTGCTCCGGCTGCCCGCACAACACCTCGACCGTGGTGCCGGAGGGCTCGCGCGCGGTGGCCGGCATCGGCTGCCACTACATGGCGATCTGGATGGACCGCAGCACGTCCACGTTCACGCAGATGGGCGGCGAAGGCACGCCGTGGATCGGCCAGGCGCCGTTCACCAGCGAGAAGCACATCTTCGCCAACCTCGGCGACGGCACCTACTTCCACTCGGGCGTGCTGGCGATCCGCGCGGCAGTCGCAGCCGGCGTGCCGATCACCTACAAGATCCTGTTCAACGACGCGGTGGCGATGACCGGCGGCCAGCCGACCGACGGCTCACTGACCGTGCCGCAAATCACGCAGCAGGTCCACGCCGAGGGCGTGCGCAAGATCGCCATCGTCACCGACGAGCCGGACAAGTACGACGCCGCCGCCGAGCGCGACCACTCGGCCATGAACGCGCGCGGCGCCACCGACGAGGCCTGGCGGCTTGCCCCCGGCGTCACCGTGCACCACCGCGACGAACTCGACCGCGTGCAGCGCGCGCTGCGCGAGCATCCAGGTGTGTCGGTGCTGGTCTACGACCAGACCTGCGCCTCGGAGAAGCGGCGCCGCCGCAAGCAGAACAGGCCGGGCAAGGTGGTGTTTCCCGATCCGCCACGTCGCGTCGTCATCAACGAACTGGTGTGCGAAGGCTGCGGCGACTGCAGCGCGCAGAGCAACTGCCTGTCGGTCGAGCCGGTCGAGACCGAATTCGGCCGCAAGCGGCGCATCAACCAGTCGAGCTGCAACAAGGATTTCTCGTGCCTGAAGGGCTTCTGCCCGAGCTTCGTCACGGTCGAAGGCGGTCGGCTGAAGAAGGGCAAGGCGGCGGCGGCCACGCCGCCGGCGCTGCCGCTGCCCGCCGTGCCGGAACTGCCAGCCGGGCGCGGCTACGGCATCGTGATCACCGGCGTCGGCGGCACCGGCGTGGTCACCATCGGCCAGTTGCTCGGCATGGCGGCGCATCTCGAAGGCCGTGGCGTCTCGGTGCTCGACATGGCCGGCCTGGCGCAGAAAGGCGGCGCGGTGTTCTCTCACGTGCAGATCGCGCCATCACCCGAGCGCCTGTACGCCACGCGCATCGCGATGAACGAGGCCGACCTGCTGCTCGGCTGCGACCTGATCACCAGCGCTTCCGACGAGGCGTTGTCGAAGATCCACACCGGCCGCTCGAAGGCGGTGCTGAACACCGCCGAATCGCCGACCGCCGACTTCGTGCGCAATCCGGACTGGCAGTCCGGCAGCGCCGGCATGCTGCAGCAGGTCCGCGACGCGGTCGGCGCGGAGGCACACGCGGCGCTGGTGGACGCGACCGGACTGGCGACGCTGCTGCTCGGCGACGGCATCTACACCAACCCGTTCGTCCTCGGCTTCGCCTGGCAGAAGGGCTGGGTCCCGCTCGCCTATGAAACGCTGCTGCGCGCGATCGAACTGAACGGCGTGGCGATCGACGCCAACAAGCGCGCCTTCGAATGGGGCCGCGCCGCCGCGCACGATGCCGAGGCGGTGAAGCGTGCCGCCGGCGGCGAGTCGACGGCGCAGGTGATCGAGCTGAAACGCGCCTCGACGCTGGAGGAGATCATCGGCCGGCGCGTCGACTATCTGACCGCCTACCAGAGTGCCGCCTACGCGCAGCGCTACGGCGCGCTGGTCGAACGCGTGCGCCGCGTCGAGTCCGACCGACTGCAGGCCACGAAACTGACCGAGGCGGTGGCGCGCTATTACTTCAAGCTGCTGGCGATCAAGGACGAATACGAGGTCGCCCGCCTGCATTCCGATCCGGTGTTCCGCGAGCGGATCGCCTCGATGTTCGAGGGCGAGTACAAGCTGAATTTCCACCTTGCGCCGCCGCTGCTGGCCCGGCCCGATCCGGCCACCGGCAGGATCGCCAAGCGCAGATACGGGCCCTGGATGATGACCGCCTTCAAGCTGCTGGCAAGGCTCAAGGGGCTGCGCGGCACCGCCCTCGACGTCTTCGGCTACACCGAGGAGCGGCGCAGCGAGCGCCAACTGATCGCCGACTACGAGAAGCTCGTCGACGAACTGCTCGGCAAGCTTGGCGCGGAAAACCACGCCATCGCCGTCGAGCTGGCCAGCCTGCCCGAGGACATCCGCGGCTATGGCCACGTCAGGGTGCAGCACCTCGAAAAGGTGCGGGCCAGACAGTCCGACCTGCTGGGCCGCTTCCGCGGCCAAGGCAGCGCGCAGGTGATCAGGATGCCGGCGCGGGCGGCGTAGCCTCGATACGCGCATTTCGGCTTGTCCGTATGTCTTCTCACGGAAGGGCTGCGGTTGATTCGCGTCCTCCATACCTTCAGGAGCAGCCGACCGTGCTTCGCCTAATCTCGATAGTCGTCGCGCCGCGCGCTGCCCTTCGCCGCGCTGCCCTGCCCGCCCTCTTGGCCTTCCTGGCGGTTCCGTCCTTCGCAGCCGCTGCCGACAATGCGGCCGCGGCGCCGGCGGCCGTGGCCGCGGCCAAGCAGGACGATGAAAAACGGCAACAGATCGAGCTCGTCGCACGGCGCGAAGGCTATCGGCCGATGCTGCGCGACGGCGAGCGGCTGTACTGCAAGGAAGAAACGGTCACGGGCTCACGCGTCAACAGGCAGCGCACCTGCCTGACCGAGGATCAGATCGTGCTTCGGATCAACACAGAAAAGGCGGTGGCGACCGAAATCCTCGAAAACGCCAGCCGAGGCTTCACGCCGCGTACGCCCTGACACCGGCGGCTGAGGGGCGCGTCAGCGCAACGCGCCGACGCAACAAGAGGCGGCGACGGGTAGGTTCGCGCGATCGTTCTGGCGAGAACGCCCGCCGCCTGCGGACACAACCGGCCTCAAACGCGCATCGCCCGCCCGGGACGGGCCGGCGTGCTCCTATCATGTCGTCACCTGGTGGGCGACGAACCTCTGCAGCAACGGGCAACAGCGCGAAATCGCTGCAGAGTCCGTCGTCCCGGCCCCGGCCTCCTGCCTGCCGGGGCAGGCTGCGGCCGGGACACAATCCGGAGGTCGCCAGACTGGGCCCCGGCCCCGGATCGAGTCCGGGGCAGGCGCTGCGCCGGAGGCACGTCCGCCCTTGTGCGGAGCATTGTCGCTAGAACCTATCTCAAAACTCTTGAGCGCGAGGTCATGAGCTTTCACAATCGCGC
>CAZDXQ010000036.1:0-39704 GCA_964509545.1 uncultured Burkholderiaceae bacterium
TGTGCAGCTCGCGGCACTATCGATCCTGCTGAAGGGGTTTTGAGATAGGTTCTAGCCTCCCGCGGTTCGTATCACGCATCCATTCCGCTTCATGAGTGACAACGTCTTTCGGCCCGCACGGCGCTTCTTCCGCCTTCTTAATGCATTCTTCCTGGGCGCAGCCTTGCTCGGCGGCTGCGCGATCCTCGATGCCGACCGGACTTCGGCGACGACGTCCGCGAACCCGAAGGCGCCCGCGGCAGGTGCGCCGGTGAACGCGGCGGCATCGAAACCGCCTGTGCCAGCGCCAGCGACGGCGGCCGGGCAGCCGCGGCCCTTTGCCGAGGTCATCAAGGACGCGCGGCGGTCGGAGGGGTTCTTCACCGTCTGGCAGAAGGACGAGAAAGTCTGGATCGAGATTGTCCCGGCGCAGCTCGACAAGCCTTTCCACCTGAGCACCGTGCTGACGAAGGGGCTGGCGCAACTGCCGTTCGTGCCGGGACTGCTCGCCGATTACAACGTCGCCAGTTTCCGCCGCATCGGCAACCACGTGCAGTTGCTGGCGCTGAACACCGGCTTTCGGGCAGCGGACGGATCGCCGCTGCAGCATGCGGTAGGCGCTGTCTCGGGCAGTTTGCTCGGTTCGGTGGCGGTGGCTTCGGCCGACCATCCGGAGCGGAAATCCTTCCTCATCGACGCCAACGCGCTGCTGCTTGGCGACATGGCGGGCCTGGCCACGCTGGTCGAAACGGCGTTCCGCCTGCCCTACGCGGTCGATCGCGCCAACAGTTCGATCGAGCGCGTGCGGGTTGGCAGCGACTACGCCGCCGTTGCCGTCAACCTGCACTACGCGGTGCCGAAGCTGCCGGCACCGCCGGCGACGCCGCCGGCACCGGGGACGGCGCGGCCGACGCCGCCGCGGGCCATTCCCGATCCGCGCAGCTTCTTCCTCGGCATCCAGTACCGCTTCACGCCCTTGCCGGAAACGCCGATGCCGGTTCGGCTGGCCGACGAACGCGTTGGCTACTTCGTCACCGAGTATCGCGATCTGAGCGCCGACTACTCGAAGGACACGCGGGTGCAGGTGATCGATCGCTGGCGACTGGAAAAGAAGGATCCGGCGGCGCAGGTGTCAGAGCCGAAGGCGCCGATCGTCGCCTACCTCGACCGCAACATTCCGCTGGACCTGCGGCCGGCCGTGCAGGCCGGCGTGCTGGAGTGGAACAAAGCCTTCGAGCAGGCCGGCTTTCGCAACGCGATCGTGGTGCGGCAGCAGCCGGACGACGCGGACTGGGACGTGCTCGAAGGCCGCCATCTGGCCGTCAAGTGGTTCGTCGATTCATCCTCCGCAGGCGCGGCCGCGATCGGACCGCGCCAGGTCGATCCGCGTACCGGCGAGATCCTTTACAGCGCGGCGCTGATTCCCGAGCTCTGGGCGCGGTTTGCCGGGAACCGTTTCGGCGAGGTGCTGCCTGCCCGCGTGCAGGGCTTTGCGGCGCATGCAGGGCATCGGCACGGTCCGGACGAGACCTGCACCTTCGCCTTTGATGCGCTCGAACAGGCGTCGTTTGCGTTCGAGCTGCTGGCCAGCCGCGGGCAATTGGTGCGCGACAGCGCCGCGGCCAGACGTTTCGTCGATGCGGCGATCAAGAAGGTGGTGATGCATGAGGTCGGGCACGCGCTGGGCCTGCGCCATAACTTCAAGGCATCGGCCGCAGTCAGTGCCGCGCAGTTGCAGGATGCCGCCTTCACCGAGGCCAACGGCCTGTCGGCGTCGATCATGGACTACGTTCCCGAGAACATCCCGGCGGAGGCCGACAAGCAGGTCGGCGCCGTGCAGATGGGCACGATCGGCGAGTACGACCGCTGGGCGATCGAATACGGTTACCGGCCGTTCGCGCCGCAGGAGGAAGCACAGTCGCTGCGGCAACTGGCGGCACGCTCGGCGACGGACCCGAGGCTTGCCTACGCGACCGACGAGGACGCAGCGGGCGACGGCTTCATCACGGGACTGGCGCTGGGCATCGACCCGCTGGCCAACCGCTTCGACCTCGGCTCGGACCCCCTGGCGCACTTCGAGCGGCAGTTCAGGCTCGCCCGTGAGCTATGGCAGCGCACGCAGGCGCGACGGCTCGATGCGGACGAGGACTTCCGCGTCTACCGCCGCAACCTCGAACGCGGCCTGGCGCAGGTCCGGTTCGCCGCGCCCGGCATCGCCAAGTATCTGGGCGGCGTGTATGTCAACCGCGATCGGGCCGGCTCCGGCCGGCCGCTGCTCGAGCCGGTGGACAGCGCCAAGCAGCGCCAGGCCCTGCGCCTGCTCACACGCGAGGTGCTGGCCAGCGACAGTTTTCGCTTCGATCCGCAGTTCATGCGGCGCCTGGGCATCGACCAGTTCGCGCGCTTCGACGGCGGCACGGTGCGCAGCGCCGATTTCAGCCTGGCCGACGCGGTGGCGCGGATCCAGCGCGGTACGCTCGACCAGCTGATGTCCGAGGCGCTGGCGCAGCGGCTCGCCGACGCCGAGCCGAAGGTCGGCGATCCGCGCAGCCTGCTCACCTACGCCGAGGTGCAGGCGACCTTGACCGATGCGGTGTGGAGCGAACTGCGCACCGGGCGCGACATCGACAGCCTGCGCCGCACGTTGCAGCGCGAGCATCTGCGCCGGCTTGCCGCGGCACTGCTGCGGCCGACGCCGGCGGCCGCAACCGATGTGCGGCCCGCGCACCGTGCCGAGGCATTGCGCCTGCAGACGCAGCTTGAGCGCGCGGCCGGCAATCGCCGGCTGAATGCCGCGAGTCGAACCCACCTTGCCGAAAGCCTGGCCACGTTGCGCGACGCCTTGGCCGCACCGCTGTCAAGGCAGGGAGCCTAGAACCGTCTCAAGATCGCCGGCGGCCGTCGACGATTTCCAGATGTCTGACTATCGGTGACGTAGTGCGACTCGCACTTCCCGAGGGGCGACTGCGCCGGACTTGATCTCTTCCTTCGACAGCGGGTCGAGCGCGAAAGCGGTCAAGCCGTCCATGGGTGCCTTGCGGATCGAGCGGATCTTCGCCTTTTGCCCGCGGGTTTTCGAGTCGCTGCACTCGCCCAGTCTGACTGCCGGATCGGCGGCCACGGTGGGCGACTCCACCTTGACGATTTTGCGCGTTGCCGCCGCCATGGCGGCCGAACTGCACGGCGCAAGCACCATGCGCAGCGTCTCGTTGCCCTTCTCGCCGACGAACTGGTACGGCCCCAGTGTTGCGAGCTGGCCGGCAGCGACCTGCAGCGAGTCGATCTGCGATTCCCGGCGCTGCGGATCGACGTTGAACACGTTGATGCGGCCGGGAAGCGTTGGCCGATAGAAGATCTGGAATCGGTCGCCGGTCTTGAAGGCGTGGCGGGACGGATCGACGGCCCGCGTCGCGCCGTCGGCGCCGATCAGGTGCAGTTCGAAGGCTAGCCCCGCGTGCGGCCGCTCGGTTTCCGCCGGAGCGCCGGAGTCTGCGGCTGCGGGTTGTTGCGTCGCGGTGCTGTCCGCTGCCGGCGCGCGGCCGAACCATCGGGTGATCGATCCACTCAGCGTCTCCGACAGGGCGGTGCCGATTCCATTGCCGACCCCCTGCGCGATCAATGCCGCTACGGTCGCGGCGAAGATGCCGCGCGTGCTCTGTCTTGCTCCGCTGTCCATGGCCTGGACATAAGGCTCCGTCCAGCCCGGAGCGGCCGCATTGTCGGCCGCCTGTGCGTTGACATTGCCGGCCAGCGCAACGGCGCAACACAGGGCGATCCGGACAGTCTTTCGATGAACTGCAAGCGGGGATTGGCGCATGGCGGGGCTCCCAGGCACAAGGTCAATGCGCCTGAGTGGCCCGATTGCGGATTTCGTTTCAACACCCCGCCCGCATCAGTTCGACACCGCCTGCTTGGCCGAAACCAGAACGCGCGCCAGGCCGCGCTGGCGGATCTCGCGCCTGACCGGGAAATTGATGCCGGGTACGACCCAGCGGGTCAGCTTGATCGACTGGCCCACGAAAAAGCCCTCGCCGACGATCTTGAAGGCGGAAAAAAGGCCGGCGGGAACCTTGACCATTTCCCGGCCGATGATGCGGAACTGGTAGTCGCCCGTGCCCAAAACATCGCCGGTCTGCTCGAAGCGACTGGCCCATTTGTAGCCGACCTGCAACTGCGCGGGATTGACCTGCAGCGGCGGCGAGAACTGGCGCCTTTGCCCTTCCTTTCTCACCCCGCCCATCAGGTCGAGCACGGTCCCATCGGCGAACTCGACCACGTTCTCAGCGGCCGACACTCGCTTGACGACGGCCTTGTAGGTGGACTGCCGCACGCCGCTGTACAGGTCGAGATCGTGGAACTCGTACTCATCGCCCGGCGTCCAGATCGGGCGGAAAGCGTACGTTCCGGCCGAGTTCGGATTGCCGGATCCTTTGAAGCGCGCCGGGACCGGCCGGTTGGGTCCGAGAAGCAATGCCGGCCCCGCAGATAGCCGGGGCGGATCAACGGTCGCCAGCATCTGGCGCAGCCGAACCTGAGCGACTTCGGCGAATTTGCCATTCGGAAAGCGCCGCAGGTGGCTGATCCAGTCGTTGACGTCCGACGATGCCTTGATCCGGTTCCAGTTTGCCAGTTCTTCCCGTACCTGCCGCTCCAGATCGGCCTCCGACAGCCGCTGCGCCGGAAAGAGGTAAACGTCGCCTTCCAGCGATGTGGACTCCCACGGCACCTGCATGCCATTGGATGCCAGCCGCACGTTCAGCCGCACGCGTTTCAACGCGTCCTCGATCCGTACTCCCTTGACGGCCAGCTCGCGCAGCAGGTGCTCGGTGTACAGACCGTTGGGCGAACCCTCCACTTCGATGGCCACGCGTCCGGGCGCCGTTGCATATGCGAGCAGCGTGCCGGGCGGAGCGTCATACTGGCTCATGCCCTTCAGTGGCGGCCTGAATCGCGGGCCGAACGGATCGTCGCGGCAGGCATCGAGAAAGATCAGCGCGGTCTTGCCCTTCACCCGGCCCAGCCGGCGCAGCAGAAGCTCGAGATCGATGCACTGTCTGCGAATGTCGCCGGCGGACTCCACATCTCCGTCCACCGGAAGCAGGTAGTTGCGCCAATCGAGCTGCGCCGCGTGACCGGCGTAGTAGAACAGCGACGTGCCGACGTCGCGACCCGCCGCCGACTTGCCCAGGGTGTCGATGGCGGCAGCCATCTGCGCCCGCGTCGCATTCAGTCGCAGATCGACGGTGAAGCCCGCCTGCTTCAGTAGTGTCGCCATCGCGCGGGCGTCATTGACCGCGTTGCTCAGCGGGTTCTGCCGATACCGGTCATTGCCGATCACCAGCGCCGTTCGCCCTGCCGGCGCGCTGGGAACGATGTTGGCGAACGTCGCCAGCGGCGCGCCGGCCAGTGCGGCCGTCGAAACCAGTGTTCGGTGCAGCAGGCGCCGCCGCGACAGCATGTCGGCCCTCCCTTGCGCGTGCTCGGCGGCGATCATCGTCGTCGGGAAGTTATTGCGTCAAGGTGGGTCTTTGCCGCGGCGATCAGCGCCTCGCTCGCCAGGACCGGGCTGTTCGATCGCATCAGCGGCTGCGAAACCGGAAGGGCGCTGCCCAGGCAGCGCCCTTCCTCGGACGGGAAGGATCAACGCAACACGCTGACCGAACCGAAATTGGTCGGTATCGGCGTGCGCGGTGGCAGCGGCTGCGGATTGAGCGCGGAATCGCCGAGCGCGCGGATCGCAGCGGCGCCGGCGCTGCCGCGACTCGCCGGGCTGATACTGCTGACACTGCCCAGCACCGGCGCGATGGCGGACGTTGGCGCGCTTAGCGGCAGAGGTTGCGGATTAAGCGCGGCGTTGCCAAGCGCCCGGATCGCCGCAGCGCCGGCGCTGCCGCCTTTGTGCAGCACCGTCGGCCCCTCCATGATGACTGGATCGATGCGTTTGGCCGGCTCGCCGCGAATCGCATCGGCGACTCGATTGCCCCAGAACCTGGTGACGAGCACGTAGTTGCGATTCGTGTCGACCGGCCGTGGATTGACGCGCAGACCATCCCAGCCGCTCGGCTCGAGTTTGACCGAGGCGCTCAGCATCTGACTGCCCACGGCCGCCATGCGCTCGCCGGCGTGCGCGGCCTGCACGTAGTTCGTCATTCCCAGCGCTAGGCCGCGCAGCGAGTAGGAGCAGGTCCCGTCGCCGTTCGACCGCACATCGGCCGGCGAGCCCACCGATACGCGCTTGGCCGGACCCAGCGCCAGCGTGTCGGGGTTGACGATCGGGGCGGGCTCCACCTGATACGACGCGGTCACCCGAAAGCCCGCGCAATCGACCGGCCGGCCGGGTTCGCCGATGCGTGTCCGCGCACCGGCCACCGCCCCGCGCATCTCGCCGGTTGTCCTGATCAGCGGCAGGCTTCGAGGCTGCATGGCGATGGCGATCCTCGTGTTGCTCGTCCAGGTGGCGACGCGGACGTACTGCGAAAAACCGGCGACGCGCGCGTTCACCGGTTGCAGCGCCTGTTGCGCTCGGGCGGTGAAGTTGCCGCGCACGGCGTTGATCCGCGATTCGACCATCTGCTCGAAGTTCGGCCCGCCGAAGAACGGAATCACGCGGCTCGCCACCCATTCGCCGATCTTGCCGGTGATGTTGACCCCGCGCGCGTCGGCCCGTTTCAGATTGAACTGCACGTTGTGCACGGTCAGGAACGGCCGCGGCGCATCGCCGATCTCGACGTCGATTTCCGCCTCGGCGTCGAGCGACACCGCGAAGCGCGGATCGACGCCGCTGCCCAGGCCAAGGCCGCCGACCAAGGGCAGCGACACGCCGAGCTGTTTCAGGTTCGGCGTCGTTGCCGTGGCCGCAAGGCTGCTGCCGGAGACCGTGCCGATGAGCTTCACGCGGCTGTTCGACAGCGGCACGAGGCGCAGCTGCGGCATGCTGACGTTGCACGAGACGTTGTACAGGCTGACGCCACGGGTGACGAGATCGGGCGTCCTGACGATGGCGGTGATCTGTTCGCACAACGGCTGCGCGAACGCGGGGCGCCAGGCCTGCTCGATCGGCCCGCTGACGAACCGTGGATCATTGATCGGAACGACGATCGGCTGGCGGTTGTCGTTCCATGGTTCCCAGCCCTGCAGAATGACCTTGACGCCCACGTCGGCATGACTGGCGCCGGCACCTAGCGCGACCGCCGCCGCGATCGCGCCCTGCGCAACACGACGTGAAAAGCCGAACCTGCTCATGTTGAGACTCCTTTGCCAAGAGGTTGTCGCAAGCGGTTGCCTGCGTGCCCCCTGAGTGACCGGTCGGCCGGAAACGATTCAACGCCGCGCCGAGCCGCTGCGGGTCGCGCAGCCGACCTTCGGTGGCGACTAGGGCCGGCAAGCGCAAACCTGGGCAGCGGCGCCATCGGCCGAAATCGGTCGCAGACGTAAACTCACGCCGCGCCGGTCGACCGGATTGAATGCAACCGCGCGCTTTGGCCACTCAATGGGGAGTCCGGGATGCAAAAGCCCGAGCCGGCGGTGATCGAAGCCCTGCTGCAACGAATCGCCGAGCGCGACCAGGCCGCGTTCCGCATGCTTTATGACATGTTCGCCCGCCGCGTCTACGCGTTCCTCGTGCACCGATTCCAGCAGGAGTCGCTTGCCGAAGAAGTGGTCTCCGACACCCTGCTGCATGTGTGGAAGTCGCCCGGGAGCTTTCGCGGTGAGTCGGCCTTTTCGACCTGGCTGCTGGGCGTCGCCCGCTTCAAGATGCTGGAGCGGCTGCGGCAGCGGCCCGACCCCGAAGAGGACATCGATGACGTCGACCAGAACATGCTGGTCGACGAGACCGGCCCGGAAGACATCGCCGCAGTGCGCCAGCGCGCCGAGGGCGTGCGCGAATGCCTCGATCTGCTGCCGGCCGAGCAGCGCGAGTGCATTCACCTCGCGTACTACGAGGGCTGGTCGCTGGAGGAAATCGGCTCACACATGAATCTGAAGAAGGAAACCGTCGGCACGCGACTGTTTTATGCGCGCAAGAAGATCCAGGCCTGCCTTGCGGCCCTGCTGGCAAGGGAGCGCGGCGCGCGGGAGGAACAGACATGAACACGCAGTTCGAAGAACTGTCGCGCAAGGCGGCCACAGGAACGCTGACGGCTTCCGAACGCGAGCGGATCGAGGCGTATCTGCGCGAGCGCCCGGGCAGGCAGTTCGATGTCGAGTGGGACAAGGCATTCAGCGACCAGATGGCGAAGAAAGTCGAAGCGATGCCGGCGCTGCCCGGCTGGGAGCGAACGGCGCGCGCGCTGCAGGCGGAGCAGACGGCCGCCCAGGCCGTCGCCAGGTCGCCACGGAAGCACGATGAGGCGTCTGCGCCCACCGCGCGCGTTCTCGATCGGCTGTCGGACTGGCTGGCATCGACGCTGGGGTTCGCGGTCAACGCGCAGGCGGTCGCCGCCGCATTGCTCGTGGTTCAGGCCGGCGTGATCGGCGTTCTGGCGTGGCAGCTGACACCCGGCGACGACGACGGTGCGATCCGCGCCGGCGCGCACGATCCGACGCCGCGTGGCCCGCTGCTGCGCGTGTCTTTCCGTCCCGACCTGCGTGAAGCCGAGTTGCGCGGCGCACTGGCTGCGGTGGGCGGCGAGATCGTCGGCGGTCCGGGGCAGATCGGTGTCTATCTGGTGCGCATACGAGAAGGCGACCTGTCGGCCGCCGCGCAGAAGCTGAGCGCGACCGGCACGACCGAACTGGTCGAAGTCGTCCAGCCAGGGAAATGAAGCTGGCGCGCCTTGCCGCGTTCTGCTTTGCGTTCATCGCCGCCGGCGCGGCGGCGCAGGCGCCGGCGCGCACGGCGCTGCTGATCGGCAACGCGGCCTACGCCGATGCGCCGCTGCGCAATCCGGTCAACGACATGCGGCAGTTGGCCGCGGTGCTCAAGTCGCTCGGTTTCGAAGTGACGACGCACGAGAATCTGAAGCTCGAGCAGATGCGCGAATCGCTGCGCCGCTTCGTCCTGACGACACGTTCGGCCCAGGTGCGGCTCGTCTACTACGCCGGGCACGGCCTGCAGTTGCGCGGCCGCAGCTATCTGCTGCCGATTGGCGCTCGCATCAGAAACGAAACCGATGTGCTGGAGCGGACGGTGGACGCGACCGATCTGGTCGAACAGCTCAGCGCGATCGAGGCGGGCGCCAACGTGGTGATCATCGATGCCTGCCGGATCCATCCGATGTTCGATCCCGGCAGTCGCAGGATGTGGGCTGCCAGACCCGGCCTGTCGGACGTTGTTGCGCCGAAGGGGACGTTGGTGGCGTTTTCGACGCGACCCGGACAGGTGGCGCGCGACGGTGCCGGCCCGGTCAGTGTCTACACCCGGCACCTGACGCAGGGGCTGAAGGAGGCGCCGGGACTGCCGGTGGAACTGCTCTTCAAGCGCGTGCGCGCCGGCGTGATGGCGGCCACGAAGAACCAGCAGGTGCCTTGGGAAAGTTCCGATCTGAGCGGCGAACTGTGCTTCCGCCCCGATGCGAACGGCCGCTGCGTGCCGGGTTCGTAGGCGCTTGCGCGCGCAAGCGGACCGCGCCAGAAGCGGCCTATTGAATGCGTTGCCGACAAAGGCGCACTCAGGCGCAGACCGGCTGCGGCCGCCATCGCCCTCATCGCTTACGGGAGACAACGCAATGAAGTTCGGTGTTGCACGCAACGCCCTAGCCCTGACGCTGGTTGCGCTCACCGCCTCGATCAGCGGCTGCGCCACGTGGCGCCTCGCACCGTCGAGCCGCGCCGTCGCAGACTTGCGCGAGCAGGTCGTTCAGATTCCGTCGGCGGACCTGACGCTCGGCGGCGTGCTGTTCACGCCGGCCGCCGATGCGGTCGGGCGCGATCGCCGCCCGGCGGTTCTGTTGCTGCACGGCTGCGGCGGAATGGTCGACTCGCGCGGCGAATTGGCCCCGCGACATCGCGACTGGGCCGAGCGCTTCGCCCGCTGGGGATTCGTCGCACTGACGCTGGACAGTTTCCGCCCGCGCGGCCTGCGCTCGATCTGCGAGTTGAAGGACCGGCCGATCCATGCGTGGAAAGAGCGCAGCGCCGACGCCTACGCCGCCCTCGCGTATCTCGCCGGCAGGCCGGATGTCGACCCGGCGAAGGTGCTGGTTCTCGGCTGGTCGCACGGCGGCTCGACGGTGATGAGCATCGTGCGACAGCACGTGGCGGGACGACGCCCGGACGGCCCGCAGTTCATGGCCGCCGTCGCGTTTTACCCCGGGTGCGCAGCGCCGCTGCGACTGCCGTCGTATCGACCCACGGTGCCGCTGCTGATCCTGCATGGCGAAGCGGACGACTGGACGCCGGCCGCGCCCTGCGTCGAACTGGCGACCCAGCTGCAGGCAGGCGGTCTGCCGGTGCGAACCGTCACGTTTCCGGGCGCGCCGCACGGCTTCGATCAGCCCGGCGACCGTATACGTTACCTGCCCGATGTCTACAACCCGCGCGCGCAGGGCGAGCGCGGAGCAACCGTCGGAGCCCACCCGCAGGCGCGCGCGCAGGCGATCGAAATCGTTCGCAAGTACATCGAGCACCTGCGCGGGCCGGACCGCCCTTGACCGCGGCAGTCGCCTGAATCGAAAGTCGAAAGACGGCGGCTGTTGACCGGAACGTAAGTCGACGCGCGGACGTCACGGCCGGCCGCCGCCTTGCGCTCGATCGCTGCTCCGTGTTGAGGCGGGCGACCGCCGCGCGGCCGCTCAGTGCGGCTTCGTTTCGGACGACTGGCGCGCCAGTTCTTCGCGCAACACCTGCTCGACGATGTCCTGCAGCGTGATGCGCAAGGCCAGGTTCGCCTCCTCGCTCAGTCGCGCCATCGCCTGGTCGATCGCCGGCTGCATCAGGTCGCGGACCGTGGCGTTGATCCTTTCCGGCAGCCTTTCGGCCACTCTTTGCAGCACCACAGCGCGCAACGCATCGGCCTGCGCGGGCGACGCCTGCGGCGGCGCGGCTGCGGCGTGAGGCATCGCCACTTCGGCCCCAGGCATCGCCGCCGCGGCCTGAGGCATCGCCGCTGCGGCCGGCGTCTCGCCCGACGCCGTGACCGCCGCGATCGCCACGCCTTCAGCTGTCGTTGCGGCGGCCTCGCTTTCGACCGGTGACATGGCCCCGGCTGGCATGCCGGTTGTCAGGATGTCCTGCGCGCCGGGGGTCGGCAATTGCCCGGCCCCTGCAGCCGTTTCGTCTGCCGCTGCCGGCTGCTGCATGACTTCCCGGTCCGCGACTTGCACGAATGTGGCCGGCGGCGGCTCGCGCGAGGCGGGTGCCTGCGCGGCAACACCCGCCTCGTCATCGTGCTCCGCTTCAGGGACGTCCTGAGCCTCGCGCACGCGCTCCGCCTCGACCGCAGTTGCCGCTTCGTCGTCACCCGCCTCGGCCCGCGCGCTCGTCCCGGCCAGCTCGGCCTCGGCCGCCAGCAGCGCTTCGAAATCGGCATCGAGCGCCGCGACCAGATCCTGATCGAGTTCGGCCTCGATGTCGGCGTCGATCTCGCCATCGTCCTGCGTGTGCAGGTCTTCCGGCGGTCCGTGGTCTTCGGGCGCGGCGACATCCTGCGCCACGTCGGCCGCCTCGTCTTCGGCAGGCGGTTTCCTGCCGGCGTCGGCGACAGGCGGCGGCGCGTCGATGACCCTCGGTCCGAAGTTGCCGACGATCTCGATCGCGGCAGCGGACGCCTCCGCCACGGGCGGCCGCGGCATGGAGCGTTCCGCCGGCGTTGCCGGCGACGTCGCGATGGCGGCCGCAGCAGCCGGCTTTGCTGCCGTGGGCAAAGCGATATCCAGTTCGAGCGCCGGCAGGTAGATGCGGTCGGTCAGCAGCGGAATCGACGGATCATCGACCGCAGCGAACGGTTCGGCCACGGGATGGGTGCGCGGCGCGTTGCTCATTCGGCGCTCCGATCGTGCATCTGCGGCTGCAGCCCCGCCTCGCGGTAGGCGCGAAGCCGCTCGCGCGCGCGACGGCGGTCACCGTCTTCGCGCGAGACGATCTCGATCAGCCGCTCGAAGCGGCCGTCGAGCTGCGCCAGCTCCGGCACGTCGTCGTCGAGATTGACCAGCACCGGGCAGCGCGCCGCGGCGCCAAGCGAAGCCGTCAGCAGCACGGGCGTGCGTGCGGCCAGCGGCGAATCGGCGTAGGCGTGGGGAACGAAGTCGAGCGCCGAAAAGGTCCACAGCGCCGTGTCGAGCCGCGCCAGCCGGTCGGCGTCGCGGGCGAACAGCAGCACGCGGCAATCGGCAGCGCGCGCCCGCCGCACCACGCGGCAGGCGTACTGCAGCCGGTGTTCGACATTGAAATGAAAGTCGATGCGCACGGCCGCATGATAGCCAGCGCTGGCTCCGCCGCCCGCCGTGCGGGCCGGCTCAGCCGGCGCGCTGCATCAGGAACTGCGCCAGCAGCGGCACCGGGCGGCCCGTTGCGCCCTTGGTGGCGCCGCTTTTCCAGGCGGTGCCGGCGATGTCGAGGTGGGCCCACGGATAGGCCTTGGCGAAGCGCGCCAGGAAGCAGGCAGCGATCACCGCCCCGCCCTTGCCCGGCGCGCCGATGTTGGCCATGTCGGCGAAGTTCGACTTCAGCTGCTCCTGGTAGTCCTCCTGCACCGGCATCCGCCAGGCCGGGTCCACCGCGGCCCTGGCGGCCGCCAGCAGTTCGTCGGCCAGCGCGTCGTCGCCGCTGAACAGGCCGGTATTGATGTCACCGAGCGCGACCACGCAGGCACCGGTGAGGGTGGCGATGTCGACCACGGCCGCCGGCTTGTAGCGTTCGACGTAGGTCAGCGCGTCGCACAGGATCAGCCTGCCTTCGGCGTCGGTGTTCAGCACTTCGATCGTCTGCCCCGACATCGAGGTGACGATGTCGCCGGGTTTGTTCGCCGTGCCCGAGGGCAGGTTTTCGCAGGCCGGCACCACGCCGATCAGGTTCAGCTTCAGCTTCAGTTCGGCCGCCGCGCGCATCGCGCCGAAGACCGAGGCGGCGCCGCACATGTCGAACTTCATTTCGTCCATGGCGCCGGCCGGCTTGATCGAGATGCCGCCGGAGTCGAAGGTGATGCCCTTGCCGACGAGCACGATCGGCGCCGCCGCCTTGCCCTTGGTTCCGGCGCCCTCGTACTTCATCACGATCAGCTTCGGCGGCTCGGCCGAGCCCTTGGCCACCGACAGGAACGAGCCCATCTTCAGCGCCTCGAGCTTCTTCCGTTCGAGGATCTCGACCGCGAGCTTGTGGCTGCGGCCGAGCTTCTTCGCCTCCTCGGCGAGGAAGCTCGGCGTGCAGATGTTGCCGGGCAAATTGCCCAGCCGCTTGGCCAGCTCGATGCCGTTGGCGATCGCCGCGCCCTGCGCCAGGCCGTGCTCGGCGGCCGCATCGCGTCCGGTCATCACCATCACGATCCGCTCGGGGCCGCCGTTGTCCGCCTCCTTCTTGCTCTTCAGTTCATCGAAGCGGAACACCGCTTCGCGCGCCGCCAGCGCCAGCTGCCGCGCCTGCCACTGGCTGTCGCGCCCCGAAGGCAGCCAGTCGACCGCGGCAAAGGCGAGTTCCTTTGTCGCCGGCCCGGCGCCCTTGACGGCGGCGCGGACCGCTTCGAGGAAGGCGCGATCGCCGAATTCGTTGCGGTTGCCCAGTCCCACCATCAGGATGCGGCTGGCCGCCACACCGGGCACATTTCGAAGCATCACGGTGCTGCCGCGCTTGCCGGTGGCATCGCCGGTTTTCACTGCCGCACGCAGCGCGCCTTTCGTCGCCGCATCGACGGCACGCGCCTGCGCAGTCAGTTCTCCGCCGGCGAACAGGCCGACGGCGATGCAGTCTGCTTTCACCGCTTCGGCAGCGGCAGTGCGGGTGCTGAAGTCCATGAATGTCTCTCTTGTTCTGTGTTCGTCGCGGCGGTGTCCGGCCGGTGGCGTCGGCGGGACCGACAGGGGCAGCGCCTACCGGGGGCAGGGCGCGAGTATAGCGACGCACAGTCAGTCAGCCGCCGCGCATCATTGCGGCAAGGCGCAGCAAACGCCCGCGCCGAGTGGACCGCGCGCGAGGCGCGGGTTTCGTGTCTCGCGCCGTCAGTGGTCAACGCGGGCAGCGGCACCCGCGGCGAGCGCAGCGCGGCATCGCGCACCACGGCATCCGCCATGCGTGCCGGCCACGGTCGCGTGCCGCATGTGTTTCATCGCACCGGCGAATCGCGCACGGCTTGCCATCGGCCATTCGCCGACAGGTTCTAAACTGCCGGCCCATGGTCTTTTCGCGCTCGATCGTCGCCGAGCTGTCGAACACTGCCGGCGCGGTGTTCACCGTTCTGTTCTCGATCATCTTCTCGGTCGGACTCGTCCGCATCCTTGGCCAGGCCGCGGGCGGAGCGGTCGACAGCCAGGCGGTCTTTGCCATCGTGGCGCTGACGGCACTGACCTACTTGCCGACGGTGCTGACGCTGACGCTGTTCATCGCCGTGCTGATGACGGTGTCAAGAAGCTATCGCGATTCGGAGATGGTGGTCTGGCTCGCGTCCGGACAGAGCCTGCTCGCCTGGATCCGGCCGGTGCTGCGCTTTGCCGCGCCGATCGTGCTGCTGGTGGCGGCGCTGTCGCTGCTGATTTCCCCCTGGTCGAACCAGCAGATCGCGGAAAGCCGGCAGCGTTTCGAGCAGCGCGACGATGTCAGCCGCGTTGCGCCGGGCCGCTTCATCGAGTCGGCCGGCGCGCAGCGCGTCTTCTTCGTCGAATCGGTCGACCTGCAGGGAGCCAGTGTGCGCAACCTGTTTGTCAGCCATCGTAGCCAGGGCCGGGAAGGCGTCATCGTTGCCGCCGAGGGGGTGATCGAGGTCAGGCCGAACGGCGACCGCTATCTGGTGTTGCTGAAAGGCCGGCGCTACGAGGGCAACCCCGGCGAGGCGCAATACCGGACGCTGGAGTTCGAACGCTACGCGATCCGGCTGGACACGAAGCCGGACGCACCGCTGGCCGAGCTGAGCGCACGCGCCAAGCCGACGCGCCAGCTGATCAACGAGGTCACGCCCTGGCACCGCGGCGAACTGCTGTGGCGCATCGGGCTGCCGCTGGTCGCGTTGATGCTGGCGCTTCTGGCCATTCCGCTCGGCTACGTCAATCCGCGTGTCGGACGCTCCGCGAATCTCATCATCGCTGTCCTGGTGTTCATGCTCTACCACAACGGCATGTCGATCGTGCAGTCCTGGGTGCAGCAGGAACGGCTCGCCTTCGGCGTCGGCGTCTGGCTCACGCACGCGCTGGTCGCCGTCTTCATCGTGCTGCTTTTCATTCGCCGCGTACACCTGCAGCGCTGGCTGCCCCGTTGGGGTTCCCCGTCGCGCCGGCTGGCGACGTGATGAAAACGCTGCGCGGCTATCTGACGCGCGAACTGGTGCGCTCGACGGCGCTGATGCTGTTCGCGCTGCTGGCGCTGTTCGCGTTCTTCGACCTGCTCGGCCAGATCGATGACCTGCGGCCCGGCGTGTACACGCTGCCGCAGGCACTGACCTACGTTGCCCTGTCACTGCCATGGCGCACCTACGAACTGATGCCGATCGCGGCGCTGATCGGGGCAATCTTCGCGCTTTCGCAACTGGCGGCCAACTCCGAGTTCACGATCATGCGCGTGTCGGGCATGAGCACGCGCAGGCTCGCGCTGACGGTCGTGCAGGTCGGGTTGATCTTCGTCGTCCTGACCTACGCGTTCGGCGAACTGGTGGCGCCGGTGGCCGAGCGCAAGGCCCAGGAAGTGCGCGTCGAGACGCGCGGCGAAGGCGTGATCAGCAGCAAGCTGCGCTCCGGCGTCTGGGTCCGTGACGTCGTGCGCGACGACGCCGGCGAAGTGCAGCGCTGGCGCTTCGTCAACGTCGGCGTGGTCCGGCCGGATGGCACGTCGAGCGGCTGGCGGATTTTCGAGTTCGATCCGCAGTTCCGGCTGCTGTCCATCGGCATTGCGGCGAGCGGCCGTTTCGCCCCCGTCGACGGCCAGCGCAGCTGGCTGCTGAAGGAAGTCGTCGAAACGCGGCTGCCGGCAGCACCGCCCGACCGGACGACCCCGGGGGAACTGCGCACCGAAATCGTCCACTCGCCGCAGCAGCGCTGGGAGTCGGCGCTGACGCCCGACATTCTTGGCGTGATGCTGGTGCAGCCTGAACGGATGGCGGCGATCGAGCTGGTGCGCTACATCAGCCACCTCGAATCCAACCGCCAGCAGACGGAGCAGTATGCGATCGCGCTATGGAACCGGGTCTTCTACCCGCTGGCGATCGTCGTGATGATGATGCTGGCGTTGCCGTTCGCCTACCTGCATGTGCGCCAGGGCAGCGTCAGTTTGAAGATCTTCGCCGGCGTGATGATCGGCGTGCTGTTCTACATGCTGAACAAGCTTTTCTCGCACCTCGGCCTGCTGCACACCTGGCCGCCGCTGGCGGTGGCCGTGCTGCCCAGCCTGGTCGTGCTGGCGGTGGCGCTGGGCGCGCTGTACTGGATCGAGCGGCGCTAGTGCGCCTTCGCCAGCGACCGATCAGAAGGTGTGAAGATTTCGTCACGAGCGGCCCGAGAGCCTGCCCCGGACGTGATCCGGGGTCGCGCCGGGCAGCGCACCTGTACAGAGCCGTACAGCGAACAGCGCAGGCGCGAGCCGGACACGAGGCATGCCACCGCGGCATGCCTCGTGCCTGCGAGCGGGCGAGCGCGTGCCAGCGCGAGCGCGGCCGGAAAGGCCGAGACCGGGACGTGCAGTAGAAAGATTCACACCCTCTCAGCCCGACGGCGCCGCCGGGCGCGCGCCGTCCATGCCTTGTCCGCCGCGGCGGCGGCGCAGTGTTTCGGAGGGCAGTTCGCCGAACATGTGCTTGTAGTCCGCGGCGAAGTGTGACAGGTGCCAGAACCCCCAGCGGGCGGCGACGTCCTGCACCGAGGTGACCTTCGCGCCGTCGCTCTTCAGTTCGCGCCGCACCCGGTTCAGGCGCAACGCGCGCAGGTAATGCAGCGGGTTGCTGCCCAGGGTGTCCTGAAAGCAGTACTGCAGCTTGCGCCGGCTCACGCCGATCGCGCGGCACAACTCGGCGATCGTGACCGGCTCGTCGGGCCGCGACAGCAGGTAGGCGCGGGCGCGGTCGACGACGCGGCGATGCCCTGCGGCGCCATCGCTGTCGACCGCGTTGTCGCCGCAGGTCAGCGCGGCGAACAGATGGGTCAGCAACGCGTCGCGCAGGCTGCGGCGGATCGATGCCTGCTCCAGCGGCATCTGGCCGGACTGCAGCACGGCAAACGTGGTGAGCAGGAACTGGCGCAACGGCTCCATGCAGTGCGGTCCGCTGCGCACCAGCCAATCGTCGCTGAGCACGTCGGCCAGTTCGACGCCTTCGACCTCGCGGCCGAAGCGGGTCGCCTCGTCGGCCGGCAGGGCAATCGCCGCCAGATCGAGCAGCCGCGAGGTCACCAGGTCGAGTTCCTGGCGCTTCGCATCGAGCACATAGATCGTCTCGGAGGTCATCGGCAGGCCATGCGCATGGGCCTCGCCCTGCATGGCCAGCGGCACCGCCAGCGCCAGCGAATCCGGCCACGGGTTGCCGCGCTGGTGCACGACCTGATTGGTGGTCTCGCGGAACAATTGCACGTCGGCGAACCAGGCATCGACCACGCGTCCTTCGAACGCGCCGGCCGAGATCTGGTCGTAGGTCTGGTTCCAGCGCCGGACCGATTCGGCCTGTTCGTCGGCGTCGCGCGTGTAGCGGATGGCGAGCGTGTGCGTGCGCCCGTCGATTGCGCCGCCGGGCGCGTAGTCACTCGGACGATCACTGGCGATGCCTTCGTTCAGCACGGCTGTGCGCGACGTCGTGGTGCCAAGGCGGCCGATCGTATGCCCGCGCCTTCGGGTCGTCTACTGGTGATGTCAAAAAACGGCGAGCAGCCGATGCGCTGCAGCATGGCGGTGCCGTGGTTGCGTTTCGCGCGCTTCGCAGCCACGGCCGCGACGCGGCGCTTCATCTTTGCCGAATTCGGTTAACGAACGCGATGACGCCTGCCTAGACTGCAGCGACATCACGCGGGCAGACCGGCGCGTTGCCGCCGTGAGTTGCGCGTTCGACAGGCAGGCCGTCGCTGGGCCGTTAGCTCCGCGGCGCGATCAGCGAGGGGGAGGAGACAGAAGATGAATGCGGGCTACCGAAGCAGGGCGCCGTTTGCTTGCGCGATGCTGGTCTTGTCGCTGGCGGTTGCTTCCGCCGCCCAGGCGGCCGTCAGCGAACAGGAGGCGGCCACGCTCGGCAAGACACTGACGCCGTTCGGCGCCGAGCCGGGCGGCAACAAGGAGGGCACGATCCCGGCTTGGAGCGGCGGCCTGAAGCAGGCGCCGCCGGGGTGGAAGCCGGGCCGGGTCGATCCGTTCAAGGACGACAAGCCGCTGTTCTCGATCGACGCCGGCAACGTCGACAAGTACGCCGACAAGCTGCCCGCCGGACAGGTGGCGCTGATCAAGGCTTACAAAGGCTACCGGATGGACGTCTATCCGTCGCGCCGGACCTGCGGCTTTCCCGACTGGTTTGCCGAGCGCACTCGGCGCAATGCCACCTACGCCAAGACCAGCGCCGATGGCTGGAAACTGGAGCAGGCCTACGGCGGCGGGCTGCCGTTCCCGATCCCGAAGAACGGGTTCGAAGCCATGTGGAACTACAAGATCCACTACCAGGGCACGGCGCGCCGGTTGCAGATCTCGGCGCTGCTGCCGGAAAAGGGCGGCGGCTATGTCGAGAACAAGCAGTGGTTCTACGACTGGTATCCGTTCCTCAATCCCAAGGTCAATTCGCCGAAAGAGGTCAACAACGTCGAGTCGAAGCAGATCTACGAGGTGCTGACGCCGCCGTCGCGCGCCGGCGAGGTGTACCTGATCCATACCTTCCACGACGCGCCGGCCGACGCCTGGATCTACTTTCCCGGCCAGCGCCGCGTGCGCCGCGCGCCGACGTTCGCCTACGACAACCCGATCGCCGGCTTCGACAATCTGTATTTCGTCGACCAGATCAACATGTTCATCGGCGCGATGGACCGCTACGACTTCAAGCTGATCGGCAAGAAGGAGATGTACGTGCCGTACAACTCGTACCGGCAGATCGACAAGAGCATCAAGTTCAAGGACTACCTCGGTCCGGACTACGTCAAGCGCGACGTGATGCGCTACGAGCTGCACCGCGTCTGGGTGGTCGAGGCCACGGTCAAGCCCGACAAGCGGCACTCGTTCGCCAAGCGCGTCTTCTACATCGACGAGGACAGCTGGGCGCTGCTTCACGTCGACATGTACGACGCCAAGGGCAACCTGTGGCGCGTGCAGGAAGGCAGCCTGTGGGCATCGCCCGACATCCAGGCCTGCGTGACGCTCGAGCAGCAGATGTACGACCTGGTGGCGCGCCGCTATGCGCTCGACAACCAGACCCAGGAAGGCGAGGTGCTCGAGCTCGAGGCGTCGAACCGCGACAACTACAACGACAACTTCTTCAGTGCCGACTCGATCCGGCGCATGGGCGAGCGTTAAGGCACGGCGAACAACGACAACGGGGAGGGGACCATGAGAGAAGCGGGTGGAAGCGCCGCGGGGCGGCGTCTGGGCATGACGGCAGCGGCGCTGGCCGTGACCGGCGCGCTGGCCGGCTGGTCGTCGCCGTCGCTGGCGCTGCGCTTCGGCTCCGAGGAGCAGGGGCTGACCGGCAGCTTCGACAGCACGATCTCGTTCGGCCTGATCCGGCGCATGAGTGACGCGGACTGCCGCATCCTCGGCAACGACTCCGGCGGCTGCAACGTCGGTACCAACAACACGCTGCACTCGCTGGTGCAGCTGCAGCCGGGGGGCGGCTATGCCAATGCCGACTTCAACTACACCAATTTCGACGACGGCGACCTGAACTACAAGAAGGGCGACATCGTCTCGGCAGCGCTCAAGGGCACGCACGAACTGTCGCTGCGCGCGCGCGGCGGCTGGAGCTCGCTGGTGCGCGCCACCTGGCACAAGGACTTCAAGGTCGACGACACGCGCCGGCTGCCGCTGAACGACGAGTCGAAGGACATCGCCGTCGACAACATCACCCTGCTCGATGCCTGGATCGCCAAGGACTTCGACCTCGGCGGCAGGCGCGCCAAGGTCAAGCTCGGCAACCAGGTCGTCAGCTGGGGCGAGGACATCTTCATCCTCGGCGGCGTCAACCAGGTCAACGCTATCGACCTGCAGAAGTTTCACGTCCCTGGCACGCAGCTGAAGGAGATCTTCATCCCGGCGCCGATGGCCTGGGCATCGCTGCCGGTGGCCGACAGCACCAACGTCGAGGCCTATTACCAGTTCCGCTGGAACTCGTTCAAGTTCGATCCGACCGGCACCTTCTTCTCCACGGCCGACGTGGTCGGCAAGGGCAACAAGCCGGGCTTCCTGCCGACGTCGGTGGTCGAGGACTTCTTTCCCGGCACCTGCGCGACGCTGCCGAAGGGCCGCTGCGGCGATTTCGTGGTCAGCGGCCTGACCGACGAGGAAAATCTCGCCGCCGGCCTGGCGATTCCCTACCTTGGCGAGCGCAAGCCGAAGAAGACGGGACAGTTCGGCCTGGCGCTGCGCCACTTCGCCAGCAGCCTCGACACCGAGTTCGGCTTTTACTACCAGCGCTATCACGACAAGCTGCCGTTCCTCGGCTTCACCGCCGACACGGCCACCGGCGCGATCAACGGCTATTTCCTCGCCTACGGCGAGAAGCGCGACCTTTACGGCGTATCGATGAGCACCAAGGTCGGCCCGGTGGCGGTGGGCGCGGAACTGTCGTACCGCCCCAAGGACAGCGTCGGCATCGATCCGACCGTGCCGTTCGGCGCGCTCGGCGGCGCGCCCGAACCCAATCCCTACGCGGTGGTCGACCTCGGCGCGCAGCCCGGCTTCGTCGTCGAGAAGAAGTGGCAGCTGCATCTGACCGGCTTCTACACCTTTGCGCCGAACGATCCGCTCGGCGGCCTGGTGTCGGCGCTCGGCGCCGCGGACGGTTTCATCCTGACCGAGGCCGCGGTGACGCACTACCCGAAGCTCGACCGTTCGGGCCGCATCCCGTATTTCCTGCCCAACTACGACCTGCCGACCAAGACTTCGTGGGGCTACGTTTTCGAACTGGGCCTGAACTATCCGAATGCCTTCGACAGCGGCATCACGCTGACGCCGCAGGTCGACTGGTTCCATGACGTCGGCGGCAGCAGCCCGAACACGATTCCGTTCGTCAAGGGCCGCAAGGCGCTGACGCTGTCGCTGTTGGGCAACTACCGCGACCGCTGGAAGGGCGGCCTGCAGTACGTCCGCTACTCCGGCGGCGGCGACAACAATCTGGTGCGCGATCGCGACTTCATCAGCGCCAACGTGCAGTTCCTGTTCTGACTCTCCCGCCCGCGCGAGGCCGCGGCGCGCCGCGGCCGCGCGCGGGCCCGCCAGCGTGCTGGAACGCATCGTCAACCGGCTGCAGGCGCTGTTCTTCGACCAGCGCGGCGCGACGCTGGCCGTGCTGGCGCTGGTGACCGCGGTGATGGGCGTCTTCGCCCTGCAGCTGCGCATGAGCGCCGGCTTCGACAAGCAGCTGCCGCAGAACCACGAGTACATCCGCACCTTCAACCAGTACCGCGAGGTGCTGTTCGGCGCCAACCGGATCATCGTCGTCGTGCACGCGAAACGCGGCGACATCTGGAACGAGAAGGCGCTGACCCGGCTGCACGACGTCACCGAGGCGCTGTTCTTCATGGCCGGCGTCGATCGCCGCACGGTGACCTCGCTGTGGACGCCGAATACGCGCGCGGTGCAGATCACCGAAGAGGGGAT
The DNA here is from genome assembly GCA_964509545.1 of uncultured Burkholderiaceae bacterium. GTDB lineage: Bacteria > Pseudomonadota > Gammaproteobacteria > Burkholderiales > Burkholderiaceae_F > JADJWR01. The sequence goes on from CAZDXQ010000036.1 coordinate 21,826, forward strand.
GAAGGCCGAGGACGTGATCGGCGGCGACGTCACCGTCAAGTCGCTGACGCCGCAGGCGATCGACGGCATCCGCGAGCGCACGATCGTCGGCGGCTTCGTCGGCAGTCTGGTCGCCAACGACGGCAGCGGCGCGATGGTCGTCGGCGAACTGGCCGATCCCGATCCGAAGACCGGCGCCCGGCTCGACTATCTCGACTTCAGTAATCGGCTCGAGACCGAGATCCGCGACAAGTTCACCGACGCCGACTACGACATCCAGATCATCGGCTTCGCCAAGCAGATGGGCGACATCGCCGAGGGCGCCAAGAGCGTGGTCGGTTTCTTCGGCCTGGCCTTCGTGCTGACCGCCGCGGCCGTGTACCTGTACACGCGCTCCTGGGTGCTGACCTTCCTGCCGCTCGCCTGCTCGCTGGTGTCGGTGGTGTGGCAGTTCGGCACCATCACCCTGCTCGGCTTCGGCCTCGACCCGCTGGCGATCCTGGTGCCGTTCCTGGTCTTCGCCATCGGCGTGTCGCACGGCATCCAGCAGATCAATTACATCTCGCGCGAGGTCTGCGCCGGCGCCGACGCGATGACGGCGGCGCGGCGCAGCTTCACCGGCCTGCTGGTGCCGGGCACGCTGGCGCTGATCACCGCCTTCGTCGGCTTCGCCACCCTGGTGCTGGTGCCGATCCCGATGATCCGCGAACTGGCGATCACCGCCTCGGTCGGCGTCGCCTACAAGATCATCACCAACCTCGTCATGCTGCCGGTGCTGGCGAGCTACTTCCGCTTCGACGCCGCCTACGTCGAGCGTGTCAGCCGCTCGCGCGCCGCGCGCACGCGGGCGATGGCGCTGCTCGGCGGGCTGGCCGAGACGCGCAATGCCGCCATCGGCACCGCCATCGGCGCCGTGCTGCTGGCCGTTGCCGTCTGGCAGAGCCAGGGTCGCCATGTCGGCCACGTGCTGCCCGGCGCGCCCGAACTGCACGACGAATCGCGCTACAACCGCGACGTCGAGAGCGTGGTTTCGCGCTTCGGCCTGGGGCTGGACCTGCTGACGGTGCCGGTGGAGTCGCCGAAGGACGGCTGCTTCAAGTACCCGGTCATGGCCTACGTCGACCGGCTGACCTGGGCGCTGACCAACACGCCGGGCGTGTTGACGGCGCAATCGCTGTCGACGATGGCCAAGCTCGCTTCGGCCGGCGTCAACGAAGGCAATCCCAAGTGGGCGGCGCTGCCGCGCGAGGAACTGACGCTCGGCGAGGCGGTGCGGCAGGTGCCGGAGGGCATGCGGCTGAACAACGCCGAGTGCACCGTGCTGCCGGTGAACCTTTACCTCGCCGATCACAAGGCGACGACGATCAAGGGCGTGGTCGATGCGGTCAAGCGCTTCCGCAATGCCGAGAGGGCCGAGGGCGTGACCGTGCGGCTGGCCAGCGGCAGCGCCGGCGTGCAGGCGGCCACCAACGAGGTGGTCGAGACTTCCGAGCTGCCGATGATGCTGTATGTCTACCTGACCATCGTCGTGCTCGTGTACATCGTCTATCGCGACTGGCGGGCGATGATCGCCTGCTGCCTGCCGCTGACGCTGGCGACCTTCCTCGGCTACTGGTTCATGCGTGTTCTCGACATCGGCCTGACCGTGGCCACGCTGCCGGTGATGGTGCTGGCCGTGGGCATCGGCGTCGACTACGCCTTCTACATCTACAACCGGCTGCAGCTGTACCTGGCCAACGGCATCGACATCGTCGCCGCCTTCAAGCAGGCGCTGCAGGAGGTCGGCATCGCCACGATCTTCACCGCGATCACGCTGTCGGTGGGCGTGGCCACCTGGTCGTTTTCGGCCCTGAAATTCCAGGCCGACATGGGGTTGCTGCTGACCTTCATGTTCATGATCAACATGGTGATGGCGATCACGCTGCTGCCGGCGCTGGCGGTGATCATCGACGTGCTGATTCCGCGCCGGCGTCCGGTCAGGGCGCCGTTCCTGGCGCATTGAAATGAAGCGCCCACGCTCGGTTGCGCGCGCTGCGCCGTCGGGGGCGCTCGGAGGCGCCGGGTCGCCGCGTGTCCATGGGAGCGTTGTCCGCACATGGAGCAGGCAATGACACGACTGCGCCTGCTCGTGACCCTGGCCGGTGCGGCGGCGATCGGCGCCGTGGCGGTGTCTGCCGCCGACAAGGCGGCCTCGGGCACGGTCGCCGGCCGTCCCGCGCTCGCTGCGCCGCTGGCGAGCCGGGCGCCGCTTACCGCCGTCACCCGCGCCGGCAACGCCTGGGTCGCCGTCGGCGACTACGGCGTGGTCCTGCGCAGCGACGACGGCAAGGATTGGCAGCAGGCGCAGGCGGTACCGGTCGACACGTTGCTGACGGCGGTGACCTTCGTTTCGGCGCACCAGGGCTGGGCGGTCGGCCACGGCGGGCTGGTGCTGGGCACCGGCGACGGCGGGAAGGCCTGGTCGCTGCTGGCGACAGTCGAGGGCGCGCCGACATTGCTGTCGGTGTGGTTCGGCGACGCGCAGCGCGGCATCGTCACCGGCGCCTACGGTGCGGCATTCGCCACGCGCGACGGTGGCCGCACATGGCAGCGGCTGACCGTCGGCCGCGACCGCGACGCCGAGTTGCACCTGAACCATGTCTTCGCCGCCGGGCAGGCGCTTTTCATCGCCGCCGAAAGCGGCGCCGCCTTCCGCTCGACCGATGGCGGCGAATCCTGGTCGCGGCTGAAGACCAACGCCAGCGGCTCGCTGTGGACCGGCAGCGGGCTGCGCGACGGCACGGTGCTGCTGGCGGGCATGAGCGGACGGGTGCTGGCGAGCCGCGACCAGGGCGAAACATGGACGGCGCTGGCCAGCGGCACCGAGCAGGCGCTCACGGGACTGATCGAGACCGAAGGCGGCGAAGTCGTCGCGGTCGGCAACGGCGGCGTCGTCGTGCGTGTCGCCGCGGGCCTGGAAAAAGCCAGGCTGACGGTGCGCGCCGACCGGCAGAATCTTGCTGCGGTGGCGGCCGTGCCGTCCGGACTTGCCCTGCTCGGCCAGCAGGGCGTGATGACTGCGGATGCGGATCAGAAATGAAGGAGCAAGGCATGCTGGAGCGGTTGCTGCAGGCGCTGCGCGGCAATGAACCGCCGGCGAGCGCCAACGTGGCGCAGCTGTGGCGCAAGCAGATCGCGGTGGCGGCGATCCTGGTGGAGGCAAGCCAGGTCGACCGCATGGTGACCGACGGGGAACGGCAGGCGATCGTGCGCGCGATCATGCGCTGCCTCGGCATGAGCGAAGCCGACGCATTGCGGCTGGTGGCGGCGGCGCAGGCGCAGTTCGCCGACAGCCTCGACGACTGGGTTTATGCCGAAGCCGTGCGCGCGGGATACGACTACGAGGAGCGGATCGAGATCATCGGCATGATCTGGGACGTCGTCTACGCCGACGGCGCGCTGAGCAAGCTGGAGATCGATCTGCTGAAACGGCTCGCGGCGCACCTGGAGATCGCCGAGGAGGACGTCAACGCCGTGCGCATTGAGGCCTTCGGCCGCGTCAGCAGCGAGCGCAGCGGCGGCGAGCGGCTCGACTGAGAACACGTGGCGCGTTCGACGCCGGCGCTGCGAGATCGGCTCGCACCGCAAGAGGCTATCGGGTGCCGGACAGCGCAGCCGCGCCGGCGCGCACGAATGGCGCCGGCTGGCAGTGCAGCAAGGAAGGGCGACGGGGAAGTCTGCCGAAATGGGATAGCGCGCGGCACAGGCGGCGGTCAGACTGCAGCGCGCACGCGAGGAGGAGACATCGATGCTGAAACTGCATGAGACGGCGCGGCGGCGCGTGGCACGGCTCGCCGCGAGGCGGCCGCTGGTCGGCATCTGCATCGCGCTGGCGCTTGCCGCGCCGCTGTCGGCCGGGGCGGCGACCGCTGCAAAGCCAGGCGCGGTGCCGCCTGAACTCGAGCGCGAGACGCTGACCACGGCCGTCATCGCGCCCGAGATGAAGGAGCGCGTGTACGTGGCCGACATCGCCATCAGCCACATCTCCGACGGCCGAATCCGCGTCTTCGATGCGCGCGGCGGCAAGTTCCTCGGCATGATCTCGACCGCTTATGCGGGCAACTTCACCGTCAGCGACCGGCGCGACGAGGTCTACGTGGCCACCTCGCACCTTTCGCGCAGCACGCGCGGCGAGCGCACCGACGTGCTCGAGGTCTACGACACGGACAGCCTTGCCTTCAAGTACGAGGTTGTGCTGCCGCCGAAGCGGGCGCAGGCGCTGAACTATCGCGGCCTCGTCAGGGCCAGCGGCAACGGCCGCCTGGTGCTGGTGCAGAACGCCACCCCGGCCACGTCGATCACCGTGGTCGATCTGGCCGCACGCAAGGTCGTCAACGAGATCGCCACGCCCGGCTGCTGGGGCATCCTGCCTGCGGCGAGCCATGGTGCGCGCCTGTCGATGCTGTGCGGCGACGGCACGGTGGCGACGATCACGCTCGACGACGCCGGCCAGGTGACCGACAGGCAGGTCAGCGGCAAGCTCTTCGATCCGGATCACGACGCCTGGTTTCATCACGCCGAGCAGGTCGGCGACCGCTACTGGTTCGTTTCCTTCCAGGGCCAGTTGACCGAACTCGATCTCGGTGCAGCGGCGCCGCAGGTCAGGTCGCAGCGCTTGCTGGTCGACGCGGCGCAGAAGAAACAGGGCTGGCGCCCGGGCGGCTACCAGAACTTCGCCGTCGACCCGGGCGGCCGCTGGCTCGTGCTCGGCATGCACGACAAGGGCGGCGAGGGCTCGCACAAGCGGCCGGCGCGGCAGTTGTGGACCTTCGACCTCGGCTCCGGCAAGCGGGTGGCGACCGCGCCCGGCCATGGCACGGTGTCGCTGACCTTCTCGCGCAGCGGCCAGCGACTGAACGCGCTCGACGGCGAGAAAGGCGCGCTGCGCACCTGGCAGTTCAATGCCGGCGCCCTGAAAGCGCTGGCCGTGGTCGAGCCGGCCGGCGAGGCGCCGCTGCACCTGGAATCGCACGATTGAGCGCCGCCATGTCGCTGGCGTCGACTGTCGCACCGATCGACCCGCTGTGGGCGGCGATCTGCGTTGCGCTGACCGCGGTGCTGCTGCTGCATGCGGCGGCGGCGAAGGCAGGGGATCTGGCGCTGTTCGAGCAGCATCTGGCCACCTATGGTGTCCCGTCGCGGCTGCTGGGGTGGGCGGCGCGCGGACTGCCTGCGGCCGAGGGGCTGGCGGTGATCGCGCTGCTGTCGCCGTGGCGCTGCGCCGGCGCTGCGCTGGCCGCCTCGCTGCTGCTTCTTTACGCGGCGGCAATGGCCTGGCAGCGGCTGCACGGGCGCGTGCTCGACTGCGGCTGCGGCGGGGCGCCGCTGCGCATCTCCTGGACGCTCGTGGGGCGCAACCTGGTGCTGGCGGCGATCGCCGCGGCGGCCGCGGTACCGGTCGCGCAGCGGGGACTCGGCGTCGCCGACGCGCTGGTTATCGCCGCCGCGGTCGTGCTCGGCACGCTGTTGTACGCGGCCTTCAACCAGGTGCTGCGCCAGGGTGGCGCGCTGGATCCGGCCGCGCTGTCGCGCTGATTCGCTCGAGGACGATGACATGGATGCGATGACGATCTCGGTGGTCCTGCTGTGGCTGGCGGTGATCGCGCTGGCGCTGCTGCTGTGGGCGCTGTCGCGGCAGGTCGGCGTGCTGTTCGAGCGCGTCGCACCGATGGGCGCGCTGATCACCGACAGCGGGCCGGCGGTGGGCAGCGCTTCGCCGGCCTTTGCGCTGACCGGCGTCCAGTCGGAGGACATCACCCTTGGCGGGCCGGCGGCGACGCCGACGCTGGTGTTTTTCCTGTCGCCGACGTGCCCGGTGTGCAAGAAACTGCTGCCGGTGCTCAAGGCCCTGCGGCGCGACGAAGGCAGGCGACTGCGCGTGGTGCTGGCCAGCGACGGCGAGGCGGCTGCGCACCTGGCCTTCGTGCGCGAGCAGCGGCTGGAAGAATTCCCCTACGTGCTGTCGACCGAACTGGGCATGACCTACCGCGTCTCGCGCCTGCCCTACGGCGTGCTGCTCGATGCACGCGGCGTGGTCGCGGCCAAGGGCCTGATCAACTCGCGCGAGCAGCTCGACAGCCTGCTGAACGCGCACGACATGGCCACGCCGTCAATCCAGCAGTACCTGAGCGGCTCGGCCGCCTGACGCGGCAGATCCCACCACGGAGAACCGACCATGCGCTGGTTGCTTGACCTCACCGATCGCATCACCGAGCGGCAGTTGCGCAACGTCGCGCACCGCCACGGCCGCCGCAGTCTGCTCGGCCGAATCGGCGCGCTGATGGTCGGCGGTGCGGTGCTGCCGATGCTGCCGTTCGACCGCAGCGGCCAGTTCGGCACCGCGCACGCGGCCACCGGAGGCAGGAAGGCGGCCGACAAGCGCGACGATCCGACGCAGTGCGAGTACTGGCGCTACTGCGCCTTCGACGGCTACATCTGCAGCTGCTGCGGCGGCACGCTGACCCAGTGCCCGCCGGGCACCGAGGCGTCGAAGGTGAGCTGGGTCGGCACCTGCCTGAACCCGAAGGACGGCCGCAACTACCTCGTCTCGTACAACGACTGCTGCGGCAAGGGCTCCTGCGGCAACTGCCTGTGCAACAACAACGAGCGCGAGCGCCCGGGCTACCGGCTCGGCGTGCACAACGACATCAACTGGTGCATGGCCAACAGCAGTTCGATGTTCCACTGCACGACGGCGGTGATCGTCGGCGTGGCCTGATGAAGCGCGGGCTGTCGGTCCTGGCCGCGGCAGGCCTGCTGGCCGGCACCGCCGCGGCGCAGACGGTGTCGATGACGCTGGGGCGCAGCTTCAAGCGCCCCGATGCGCCGTCGGTGGCGCCGACGAGCAGCGCGCGCAGCCTGTACGTGCTGAATTGCTCCGGCTGCCATGGGCTCGACGGCGCAGGCGCCACCGACGTGCCCGACATGCGCCGGCTCGGACTGTTCCTGCGGCTGGATGGCGGCCGCCAGTTCATCGTCAGCGTGCCGGGCGTGATGAACGCCGGTTTGTCCGACGCGCAGATCGCCGAAGTCACCAACTGGGTGCTGGCGACGATCGCGCCGGACTCGCTGCCGCCCGGTCACCGCCCGTTCGACGCGAACGAGATCGCACAGGCGCGGCGCGAGCCGCTGGCCGACGTCGCCGCCGCCCGCGCGGCGCTGCTCGCGCAGGCGCGAAGCCGAGGCGTGGACTTGCGCTAGCGACGCCTGCCGCTGCATCTCCCCGTGAGCCGCGGCCTGGTGGCCGCCGGTGCCCGAGGGCCGCGCGGCGGAGCGGTTCTCGTCGCCCAAGGTCGTGGACAGGCCGCGACAGCGCTTCCAGCACACGTTCTGCGTTGACCCGCACGCGCCGTCACGCCGCCAGCTGGCGCGAGTCGTCCGCGGAAAGGCGGCCGGTGACACGGACGATCGAGGCGGCTTTCGGCAGCGACACCTGACGGATCCGTCCAGGAATCTGCGCGCTCGGCGAACGGACGATGCGGCCTGGACGTGAAGCCCTGGCGGCATGACCGACGCCCGCGCCGGCGGCATCGGCTGCCGTTCTTTCCACAGGCCGCGGCGAAGCGCGCCGCGCTCCGACCTCGCGGTGTGCAATGCTTGCCGAGTCGATGCTGCGTTCGGAACCGTGACAATCGACGCCCGGGTCCGCGGCGCATGCAGTGGAAAATGCGCCGGATGTGGTTCGCGAACGTCTTCGAGGCGCTTTGACAAGGCGATGGCCGATGGGCTTGTCAGGATTGCGTGCGCTCACGCGGGGCGTCCAGCCACCGCCCGACGGCTCTGACGCAGCGGCGATGACGGGGCGCGCTTGAGTTCCACGGAAAACGGCGCTGCGCAGGCATCGCCATCCGAGCTGGCACCGCCGCGCCCTCCCGAAGCCGAAGGCGGCGCTCGGAGCCCGGGTGAACGCGTGGGCACCGAACACAGGCGAATGGCGCTGGCGCTGCTGCTCTCCCTGCTGATGCACGCGCTGCTGCTGAGCCTGACCTTCGGTGGCCAGGGCGCCGGGCTGCCGGGCTTCGGCTTTCCTTGGCGTGATCGACGGATCGAGGCGCCCGATCTGCGCATCGTGCTCATTCCACGGGAGGGTGCAGCGGCCGAGGCTGCGAGCACGCCGGTGGCCGGGCCGTCGCGGACGGAATCCATCGAGCAGCCCATTGCTCGCGCGCAGGTTCCGGCGCCGTTCGTGGCCGCCACGCCGCCCGTCGTGGACAAGGCAGTCGCGGACGTGCCCGCGGTCCAGCCGACTGCTGAGGCCGAGTCAACGCAAAATGCCGCCAGTGCGGATGCCGGGCAGGCGCCGTTTCGCGACGATGGACCGGGCGATGCCGCGCCCCCTCAGGTCTCCGAGCCGGCCGCGACCGAGGTGAAGCCGCCCGGCGGGGCCGTATCGGCCACGCCCGCCGCTGAGTCGGTGCCGTCGTCGGTCATCGTCGCGGCGCCGAGCGCCTCGAGCCCGGAAACCGTCACTCTGGCGGAGCGAGGTGCAAGCGATATCGCGCAGCCGCGATTCGATCCGGAGCCGCGGGAGCAGCCCCTTCAGCCGACCGAACCCGACCTTTCGGAGCGCGAGCCACGACCCCAGGCGGATATCCCCGAGGACACTCGTGAGGAAGCGGCGCGCCTCGAGCGCGAGCGACAGGAGGCCGCCCGACTGGAGGCGGACCGCCTCGCGGCGGAGCAACGGGAATCCGAGCGCCGAGACGCGGCGCGGCAAGAGGCCGCTCGTCTGGAAGCGGCGCGGGCCGAGGCCGAGCGGCAGGAAGCCGAACGCAGGGAGGCCGCGCGGCAGGAGGCTGCCCGTCGGGAAGCGGAACGCGTTGAAGCCGAGCGCCATGAAGCTGAGCGCGAGGAAGCTGCCCGCCGGGAAGCCGCGAGCATTGAGGCCGAGCGACGGGAAGGTGAACGCCGGGAGGCGGCTCGACAGGAAGCCGCCCGTCGCGAAGCGGAGCGCCTGCAAAGCGAACGACAGGAGGCCGAACGACAGGAGGCCGAACGGCAGGAGGCCGAACGGCAGGAGGCGGCTCGACAGGAAACTGCTCGCCGGGAATCAGAACGCCTCGAGGCCGAGCGCCGTGAAGCGGAGCGCCGGGAAGCCGCCCGTCAGGAAACCGCCCGTCAGGAAGCCGCCCGTCAGGAAGCCGAGCGCCGCGATGCCGAGCGCGAGGAAGCTGCCCGCCGGGAAGCCGCGCGTGTTGAGGCCGAGAGACGGGAAGCCGAACGCCGGGAGGCGGCTCGGCAGGAAGCCGCCCGTCGCGAAGCCGAGCGCGCCGAGGCCGACCGACGAGAGGCCGAACACCAGGACGCCGCGCGACGGGAAGCCGCCCGTCGTGAAGCAGAGCGCCTCGACGCCGAGCGACGGGAGGCGCAACGCCAGGAGGCCGCCCGGCAGGAGGCCGCGCGCGAGGAAGCCGCAAGGGCCGAAGCGGCGCGGCAGGCGCAGGCGCGGCAGGACGCGCAGGTCGAGGCCAAACGACAGGAAGAAGCAAGAAGGCAAGAGCGGCTCCAGGCGATCGGGCGTCAGCTGGATGAGGAAGCCGCGCAGCGCGACGCCGCTTCGACCGCCGCGAGGGCGTCTTCCACGCTGCCCCTGTCGTTGAGCACCGCACGTCGAGCAAGGCTATGGGGGCGCGCCGACGCCAACGCCGAACTCATCCGTTACGCGGAGGCCTGGGAACGGAAGATCCAGCTGAACACGCCGCTCGAAACGGTCCGCGAACTGGCGAATCGGCCGCACACCACGCCGATGGTGACGGTGGCGATCCGCAGCAACGGATCGGTGGAGTCGGTCACCTTCGTCCGCTCCAGTGGCGTGGCGGAAGTCGACGAGGCGATTCGGCGCATTGTGCACAGCCACGAGCACTATCCGGCGTTCCCGCCCGCACTGGCTCTCGAGTTCGACGTGATCGAGATCCGCCGGACGTGGCAGTTCGACGTGGCGGTCCGGCTGTACTGACGGGACAGAGCCGGAAGGCGCGATCACTGTGAAGCTGCGGTTCGGCGTGGCTTCCGCGGCCGCTCCAGCCGTTGAAGCGCGCCGGCTTTTTCGCCGGCGAGGAGCCGACATTCAGCGTTCGCACGCTGCAGCCGTGCGCGCCACTGTCCTGTCGAATTGCTCTGGTCGTGCTTTCGGCTATCTGCTGCCGCTTGCGTCTCGTGGTCGAATGACCGAAACAGACTGACAGCTGTCACTCGAGTTTTCCGGCTGAACGACAGCTGTCGCCTACACCAGACATAGGGCGATCCGCTGGTCGGCTGTCAGCTGTACCTCGGAACCAGCCATTCAAGGGCGGTCGTGCAAATGACGACGATGCGCAGCCAAGACGTGGGCGTCCAACGACTGTTGACGCGGGCCGCGAACTGGAACTGCCGACCCACGCCCGACATTGGCGATGTTGTGATCGAGTGACCTGTTCGCTGCGATCGTCGGCCATTCGCCGCCTTCGACATGTAACCTCCGCCGTGGAGAGCCCCCGTCCTCGGGGAAGCCGCTCCAGTTCGCGAGGTCAAGGCCAAATCGAACGCCTCACCGGTGCTGGATGCAAGCGAGGTCGCCTGTCCCTCGGTAACTGCAGCCGCCTAATCACGACCTGTTTTCTCACGGGCAGCCAGAACTGCTTTAATCACAGTTCTGACGGACGAATATAAACAACTTTACTGCGAGACCGGTCGTAGCCAAAGGCGGCTCAAGAGCTCGCGAATGCCCGCTCATGGCCGACTGCCGTAGATCGAGTTGATCGCCGGAAGCGGCCGGCGGTCGATTGACGCAGTCACTGCGAGCGACGCCTTCAGGGCGTGACTGCGAATCTACGCTGCCGGCCAGTTCCGGTCCTTCGCTCGCCGGTGACGAGACAGTCGGACCGGCCGGTAGAAGGGTGAAGCGGTCATCGCGTATACACCGATCGTGCCGGCCTGAAACGAAAGAACGCCGCGCTGAGTCTCCAGCGAGCCATGTGTGGCTATGCGCGGGCGAGTGGAGCTGCAATTTCGTTATTCGCGTCCTTCACGCCGAGCGATCGACAAGCATCGGCTGATCTGCGCCCGCGAAGTGCAGGTAGGCCGGCCGGTGACGGCGAATGTCGCGCAGCGCCCCGGTCGAACACCTGAACCGCACTCCTGTTCGCCGCTGTGAGATCAACGCCCTGCGGTTCCGTCAATACCTCACGCTCATGATTTCTTGTCGATTATTCGCGTGTGCTTGATCTGTACGACCTCGCACGTACTTCGCGTAGGCTGTCTCCAGGGCCATACAGCGCGCAATAGACGCGCAGTTTCAGGGACAGAGAGGGGGGACATGCCACGAGACACTCGCGGCGGCGGGCTGCCGACGGCGACGCCGCGCCGACGCAACCACAGTTCGCAGCTGCCGGCGCGCTCCCCGAGGACGAGTTCTGCCGGCTGATCGGCAGCCTGTGCGGCCTGCACCAGATCCCATTCGACGTCTCGTTGCTGCGCAGTCGATTCCCCGGTCCGCACGATCTCGAAAGACTTCGGGCTGCGCTGGCCGAGGTCGGTTTGGAGACGAGCGAGTTGCCCGGCGACGCTGGCATCAGCGGCGCCAACTGGATCGGGGTCGCGCTGCTGAAATCTGAAACACGGCCTGGCGCCGTCCGCCCAGCAATCATTAGCCCGAAGTTCCCTCCCTTGAGCGGCGGCGGAGGGGCCTGATTGATGAAGCGATTCAAGGAGATGGTCTTCTGTTACGGGTGTTTGTTGTAGCCATGCATACGGTATTCCGCGCGGACGAGATGGGCGTAATATGCACCCATGCATATCGACGCCGTGCCGAACCGCGAGGCGCGCCCCACGTATCTGCTGAGGGAATCGTTCCGCGAGGGCCGACGCGTGCGCAAACGCACGCTGGCCAACCTTTCAGCCCTTTCCGACGAACAGATCGAAACGATCCGCCGCGTCTTGCGCGGCGAGACGCTGTGCGCCCCGGCGGCCCTGTTCGAGGTCGTCGGCTCGCGTCCGCACGGCCATGTGCAGGCGGTGGCCGTAGCCATGCAACGGCTGCAGATCGAACGCCTGCTGGCGGCGCGGCCGTCGCGCCAGCGCGATGTCGTCTGCGCGATGATCGCCGCCCGCGTTCTCGCCCCTCACACCAAGCTGGCGACTGCGCGCTGGTGGCACACGACAACGCTGGCCGACGAGTTCGACGTGGTGCAGGCCGACGAGGACGACCTGTACGCGGCGATGGACTGGCTGCTCGCCCATCAGGACACGATCGAGAAGAAGCTGGCCGCGCGCCACCTGGCCGACGGCGGCCTGGCGCTGTACGACCTGTCGTCGAGCTACTTCGAGGGCACGACCTGTCCGCTGGCCAAGCTGGGCTACAACCGGGATGGTCGCAAGGGACTGCTGCAGGTCAACTACGGGCTGCTCACGGATGCGCGCGGCTGCCCGGTGGCCGTGTCGGTGTACGAGGGTAACGTCGCCGACAGCGCGACGCTGATGCCCGAGGTCAAGCGCCTGCGCGAGCGCTTCGGCGTCGAGCACCTGGTGACGGTCGGCGATCGCGGCATGATCTCGCGCCAGTCGATCGACCAGATGCGCCAAATCGAGGGCATCGGCTGGATCACGGCGCTGAAGTCCGCCTCGATCCGCGCCCTGCTCGAGCAGGGCCAGCTGCAGCTGGGCCTGTTTGACGAGCGCAATCTGTTCGAGTTCACCGCGCCGGAGTATCCCGGCGAGCGGCTGGTGGGCTGCCGCAACCCGCAGCTGGCGGCGCTGCGCGCCCACAAGCGCGAGGAACTGTTGCGCGCCACCGAGGAGAGCCTGCGCAAGATCCGGGCGCGGGTGGATGCCGGCAGGCTGGCCGGCGCCGATGAGATCGGGCTGCGCGTCGGCCGCGTGATCAACCAGTACAAGGTGGCCAAGCACTTCGCGCTCGCGATCGGCGCCAGCAGCTTCACCTTCGCGCGCAAGACCGACAGCATCGCCGCCGAGGCCGCGCTCGACGGCGTCTACATCATCCGCACCTCGCTCGGCAGCGCGCAGATGGACTCGGCCGAGTGCGTGCGCAGCTACAAGGCGCTGGCCAACGTCGAGCGGGCGTTCCGCTGTCTGAAGACCGTCGACCTGAAGGTGCGGCCGATCCATCGCCGCCTCGCCGATCGGGTACGGGCGCACATCCTGCTGTGCATGCTCGCCTACTACGTCGAGTGGCACATGCGCGAGGCCTGGCGCGAGCTGATGTTCGCCGACACCGAGCAGCAGGCCAAGGCCACGCGCGATCCGGTCGCACCAGCCGTACGCTCCGCGAAGGCGCTGCTCAAGGTCGCCCGCCACAGGCTCGAAGACGACACGCCGGCGCACAGCTTCTCAACGCTGCTCGCCGAACTGGCCACGATCGTGCGAAATACCTGCCGCACGCCCGCCGCCGGCGCCGACGCGCCGACCTTCACCGTCATCACCACGGCCAGCCCGAAACAGAAGCGCGCACTCGAACTGCTGCAGCACATCCGTCCGTAGACAGAAACTCAACACCGCACACGACGCCAAGTGCTCGTCGCGAAACCGAAAACTCGCTTCAAGTGGTCGGGAACTTCGGATTAGCAGCGGGGACGTCGAGCACATCAGCATCTTCTTGCGTGATCAGCCGCGGCCGAGCGCGCTGCGGCGCGCCGAACTGCGAAGGTCGATCGTCGGCCCGTTGCTCAGCGTCAGAGCCAAGATCACCGAGCCCACCGACCCGGACGCCGTGGCCCGCCGCCCCGCGTTCGGTTTCCGCTGGTTCGTCCCCGAACTGCTCAAGCACAAGCGTCTGTGGCGCAACGTGCTCGCCGCCTCGCTGGTCATACAGCTGCTGGCGCTGGGCACACCGCTGATCACCCAGGCGATCATCGACAAGGTGATCGTGCACCGCACCGAGTCGACGCTGATCGCGCTGGGCATCGGCCTGGCCGTGTTTCTGATCTTCTCCTCGGCCTTGAGCTGGGTCCGCCAGTACCTGGTCCTTCACACCGGCATGCGCATTGACGCCGTGCTGGGTTCCACGGTGTTCAGGCACCCGGTCGAACTGCCGCCGCGCTACTTCCAGCTGCGCCCCACCGGCGTGATCGCCGCGCGCCTGCACGGGGTGGAGCAGATCCGCGAATTCCTCGCCTCGGCGGCAGTGTCGCTGGTGCTCGACCTGCCGTTCCTGTCGATCGCGCTGGCCATCATGTTCTGGTACTCGCCGATGCTCACCCTGATCGCGCTCGGTTTCCTCGCCGCCATCGTCGTGGCCAGCGTCATCGTCTCGCCGCTGTTCCAGGCACGGCTGAACCGCGAGTTCCTGCTCGGCGCCCGCAACCAGGCTTTCGTCACCGAATACGTCGCCGGCATGGAGACGGTGAAGAGCCTGCAGATGGAGCCGCAGCTTTCCCGCCGCTACGGCGACTTTCTGGCCGCTCACCTGCAGGCCGGCTTCGCCACCCGGCAGATGGGCAATACCTACCAGGTGGCCGCGCAGACGCTCGAACAGGGCATGACGGTCGCCATCCTGATCGCCGGCGCCTGGATCGTCATGCAGCCGAAGAGCGGCAGCGAGGCGATCTTCACCATCGGCATGCTGGTCGCCTTCCAGATGTTCGCCTCGAAACTGTCGCAGCCGATCATGCGGCTGGTCGGCCTGTGGCAGCAGTTCCAGCAGGCGCGGCTGGCCGTGAAGCGGCTGGGCGACCTGATGGACGTGCCCACCGAGCCGTATCGCCTGCTGCCGACGCGGGCGAACAAGGCGGCACGAACCGAACACCCGCTGATCGCCGTCGAACACCTGGCCTTCCGCCATGGCGAAGACCGGCCGCTGCTGTACGAGGATCTGACCTTCGCCGTCAACCCCGGCGAATGCGTGGCGATCCGCGGCCCGTCGGGCTGCGGCAAGTCGACGCTGGCCAAGCTGCTGCAGGGCTTCTACGCGCCCACGCACGGCACGATCCGCCTCGACGGCATCGACACCCGGCATCTCGCCGCCAACGAGCTGCGCGCCGCCTTCGGCGTGGTGCCGCAGGAAACGGTGCTGTTCGCCGGCACGATCCTGGAGAACCTGCAGTTGGCGAGCCCGGCCGCCCCGTTCGAGGCGATCGTCACCGCCTGCAGGATGGCCGAGATCCACGAGGTGATCGAACAATTGCCGCAGGGCTACGCGACCGAGATCGGCGAGCGCGGCGCGGGCCTGTCCGGCGGCCAGCGGCAGCGCCTCGCCATCGCCCGCGCGCTTCTGAAGCGCCCGCGCGTGCTGCTGTTCGACGAGGCCACGGCCAACCTGGATCGGCCGACGGCCGAGAGCATTGCCATCACCATCAACGCGCTGCGCGGCAAGGTGGCGATTCTGGTGATCACCCATGCGCCGTTGGATGGGCTGCAGGCCGATCGCGTGATCGATCTTGGCGCTGGCCCGCCGAGCGCTGGCGCATGAACCGCACCGTGCCGACCGGCGCGCTTGACTCACGCCGCCTTCAGCTCCTCGCGCAGGATCTTGCGCAGCGTCTTGCGCAGTGTGGCTTCGGTCAGCGGCGCCGCCTCGGGAGACAGCGCCGAGCGCAGCGCCGCATTGATCATCGTCTGGTAGCCGATGCCCTGCGCCTCGGCGCGGGCGCGGAAGGCCTCGACGATGTCGTCGTCGAGCCAGATCGTGATCCTCGTCTTGCCGCGCAATTCGGACTGAAGACGGGCCAGATGCGGCACGTCCTTGGCGCGCTTGGCGCGCGAGAAGTCATATTCCTTGCGCATAGGTCTGTCGCTCCTTCCTCGTGGCCTTGCGGGCGGAAATCAGGCGCACCGTTTCCTCGCCGCGCAGCGCATAGCACACCGTCAGCAGCCGCTGCTCCCGGCTCATGCCCACCAGCACGAACCGCTGCTCACCCGGCGCATCACGGTCCTCGCACACCAGCGCCATCGGGTCAAGCAGGCTGGTTGCGGCCTCGTCGAACTCGATGCCGTGCTTGGCCAGGTTCGCTCGCGCCTTGGCTGGGTCGTATTCGATGTCCATGGCTCAACTATATGCACATTATATGCACAAAGCAACGGGCGGCAGTCCGGCGCGACACCACGGAGTTCGATCGATGAACGTCCTCGCACGAGTGCCGGCAGCGCCTGCCTTCGCTGCGGCTTCGCTGCGCGAAATCGAAGCCAGCCCACCGGCTCGGGCACTGAATGCCACGCTGTGGACGCTGGTCGGCCTGGTGGCCGTGCTGCTCGCTTGGTCGTTGCTCGCGCAACTAGACATCGTTGCCACCGCGCCGGCCAAGCTGGTGCCGGCGGCGCAGGTCAAGCTGGTGCAATCGGCCGAGCCGGGCATTGTCCGCGAGATCCTGGTGCGCGACGGCGACCGGGTCGCTGCCGGCCAGATCCTCTTGCGGCTGGATGCCACCAACGCCGGGGCCGATGCAACGACGCTGGCCAACGAGCTGATGCTCAAGCGCATCACTGTGCGGGCGATCGATGCCGAGCTGGCCGGCAGACCGCTGGCCTCCGCGGCCGCGGACTCGCCCGTCGTCTTCGCGCAGGTGCAGGCGCAGTTTGCCGCCCGCCGGCAGGCGCTGCTCGATGCGCTGGCCCAAGAAGAACAGGCCTCCACCCGCGCCCGCCACGATCTGCTGGCCGCGACCCAGTTGCGCGAGAAGCTGTCCTCCACCCTGCCGGTGCTGCAGCAGGCCGCCGAATCGCACGCCCGGCTGCACAAGGAAGGCTTCGTCGGCGAACTCGTCGCCAACGACAAGCGACGCGAGGCGCTGGAGCGCGAAGGCGACCTGAAGGCGCAGCAGGCCACCGTGCAGGCGCTTGTCGCCGCGGTGGCACAAAGCGAACGCAAGCGTGAGCAGTTGCGCTCCGGCTACCGGGTTGAGCTGCTGCGCGAGCGGGTCGAGGCGGCTGCCGCGATCCAGCGGCTAGAGCAGGAGCAACAGAAGAGCGGCCTGCGCGCACAGCTGATGGAAATCCGTGCGCCGTACGACGGCATCGTCAAGGATCTGACGGTGCACACGCTCGGTGCCGTCGTGCAGGCTGGAAGTCTCTTGTTGCAGGTGGTGCCGAAAGGCGAAGTGCTGCGCGCAGAGGCGCTGCTGGCCAACGAGGATGTCGGCTTCGTCGAGGTCGGGCAGAGCGTGATGCTGAAGCTTGCGGCTTATCCGTTCCAGAAGTACGGAATGCTCGAAGGCAAGGTGGTGCAGATCAGCGCCGATGCGATCGAGCAGGCGGAGGCGGCAAGGGCGGCCGGTACCAACCCAATGGCCGCCCCGGTGCAGACGTACAAGGCGATCGTCGAGCTGAATGAGCAGGCGCTGCGGCTGCCGAACGGCAAGGTCCTCGACATCGCACCGGGCATGGCGGCGACGGTGGAGATTCACCAAGGCACGCGCAGCGTGATGGAGTACCTGTTGAGTCCGGTGCAGCGGGTGGCGTTGGAGGCGGGGAGGGAAAGGTGATGCCGGGAGATTGGGTCGGCAGAACACCTCACTGTTGGTGCGCTTTCGAGCATCGATCGAGCCGCAAGTCAATGTGCGAGGTGAACCGGAAATGACTGGACAAGAGCGAACCACGAACGAGCCCCTGACGCCGGCAGCGTCCTCGAAGGCGTCGTCGCGCGGCCGAGGCTGGATCAAGTGGCTGCTCGCTGCCGCAATCGTCGGTGGAGTGATGTACGCGTGCCGGGGCGAGAAGACGTACGACTGGGAGGAGGAGGTCGTGCTGTCCAGTGGCGAGCGGCTAGTGCTTGAGCGCAGCGTGCGGCTGGAACGAATCAGCGCGCCGTTCAACCCGTTCAAGAGCGAATGGGCCTGGCGCGAGTCGACGATCGTTGTGCGCGACGGGCCGGCCGATCTACTGAGCTTTTCGTAAATGCTTGACAACCGATTCGCTGATCTGCGCGTTGATCGTGA
>CAZDXQ010000037.1:0-37503 GCA_964509545.1 uncultured Burkholderiaceae bacterium
GTCATTCAATGCTCCTCACGGCGGGCGAGGGCAGGGCCGCTCGCCGGGTTCCGCTCAATGCTGCGAATCGATGGGAATGCGTCGGTTCTGAAATCAACTCGCCGGTTCAGTGTACGTAAAGACTACGCCGCTGATCTGGGTCTGCGTCGCGGTGTTGACGGACAGGATCCCCGCCGGCGAAAGTGAAACGCCGCTGGGAAGCGCCGCGCCGCCCTTGTCGACGGCGAACATGCCGCCCCTTGCGACCCCGGACGGAAGCGTGGTCGCCAGGTCAAAGGTAGCGCCGGTGCCGCTCGTGAACACGGGCAGGCTAACGTTCCAGGCCGGTGCTGGCGCTGGCGCTGGCGTCGGTGCCGGTGCAGGGGCCGGTGCGGGGGCCGCAGCCGGCGGCGGCGAAGACGATTGCGCAGGTGCCGAAGAATTGAGGCTCGCCACGAACCCTTCGTCTGTTCCACCGCACCCTGTCAACAGCGCGGCACAGCCAAACAAAGCAAACTTCAATGCATCTCTACGACTCGTCTCTTTCATCCGTTCGATTCCGGCCAACACGCCATGACATCAATGCGCCGCGCGATAGCGAGCACTTTCTAACCAACCGCGAGTGTGCCGAAAGGGCCGCCGCACAAACAATTCACTCTTCGCATTAGCGCGTTCAGGACGCTCGACGCCGCACGATGCTGGCGCGCTGGTGTCGCTCGCGGCCAGGCGCCAGCAAAATTGCGCGCCGCCGGTGCGCTCGTCCGCCATGATGCGAGCCGTTGCAGTACGGCGCAGCGCGGGCGCGCCGGTTCGCGGAATGAGCGCCCCGACGATCAACCGGGCTCGCGATATGAGAAGACGACGCCGCTGAAGCTCCCGCTCGCGGTCGCGGTGGCCGAAAGCACACCGGCCGAGGTCAGCGTCACGCCGCTCGGCAGCGGCGCACCTGAGGGATCGATCGAGAACACGCCACCGCGCACGACTCCTTGCGGCAGCGTCGGCGCGAGGTCGTAGGTGCTGGCGCTGCCGGCAACCAGGACCGGCGCGGGCTCGATGTTCCACGCCGCTGGTGCGGTGCTGACTGTGGCGGTCGTCGCCGTTGCAAGCGCAGAGCGCGCGGAAACGTTGCCGGCCGCATCGACGGCCGCCACGCTGTACGAATATGAGGTGCCGGCGAGCAGGCCGCTGTCCGTGTAGGTTGTTCCAGTCAAGCTTGCGACCTGCGCGACCGAAGTGCAGCCGTTGCCGCTGCAGCGGTATACGCGGTAGCCGACCACACCGACATTGTCGGTCGAGGCGCTCCAGTTCACCGTGATCGACGATGACGACGTGGCGGTTGCCGTGACCCCGCTTGGGACCGAAGGCGCCGTTCCGTCGGAGGGCGCCGAAGTCGTTCCGCCGATCGTCACGACGAAACGATCGATATCGGCATCAGGTGAGTCGCCGGAGTCGGTCTGCAGCCGCACGGCATTGCTGCCGGCGGTCAGCGTGATCGCCACCGCCTCGCTGTCGACGAAGGCGTTCCAGCCGCCGGTGGGCACGAAGACCACCTGGCGCTGGCGCACCCCGTTGACGTAAAGGCTCAGGCTGCGGTTGACGGAGTGGCCATTGGCGAAGCGAACGACCAGGGAGGCCGCGCCTCCGGCGCCGCCATCGACCGTCACCTGGGTGTACGCGCCCGCGTTCATCATCGTGCCGATGGCCTGCCCGCCAGAGGCGTTCGACGCGTATTGGATCGACGCGCCGCCGCCCCAGGTGCCGCTTTCTGCCTCGTAAATCGCCGACCCCGGAGTTGGACTCGGGCTGGGGCTGGGAGCCGGCGCGGCAACCGGTGAAATCGTGGCCGTTGCAACGGCAGAGCGCGCGGAAACGTTGCCCGCGGCGTCCATCGCTTCCACGTTGTACGAGTAAGTGCCCTCGGGCAGGGCGCCGTCCGTGTATGTCAGGGCCGTGACATTGGCAACGAGCGTGGCTGGCGCGCAGCCGTTGCCGCTGCACCGATAGAGCCGATAGCGGGCGACGCCGACGTTGTCGGTCGAGGCGCCCCAACTGACCGCGATCGACGTCGCAGAGACGACGGTCGCGGTGACGCCCGTTGGTACGGACGGCGCCGCCGTGTCGGTGCGTCCTTTCGTTCCCCCCTTGCCCAGCGCCGACATCGTGTCGTCAGCGGCGCTCCCATCGCCGCCACCGCAGGCGGACAGTGCTATCACGCTGAACGACGCGGTGGCTGTCGTCAGGAACTTGCGTCGCGAAAACGGTTTCAACGGGACGAGGGACTGCTGCTGTTCCACGATTTGTCCTCTGCAGGAGCTGTTTCCCCGACGGAGAAGCGTTCTCCGTCGCATGGCAGGATTGTCGAGTAGCAGAGGGAAAACTCGAATCGCTCCGCCAAGTTAATCCGCGCAGTCTTTCGGCCTAGCGTGCGGATCTCATCCGTCCATGTGACCCGCGAGCCTGCTTCACCGTCGGTCGCTCGCGCGATCAGCAGGCTGTCGATAACCGGATTCGCGCGGGCGGGATGCGATGACAAGAGCCACAATATGTTGAAAGACCGCGTGGCATGGACCGATATCTTGTGGTGCTAGAAGCGCTCCCAAGAAACGTCGCAATGGCGTATTTCAACAACGGCCAGCGCGCGACGAGCGCAGGATTGCGAAGGAAGGCTGCGCAGACGGCAACGTTCGGCGTAGCGGTTCGCGGCTGTCTGCTTCCAGTTCCGAACGGCGTTACGGCTTGCGCAACGCGGTCGCGCCGCGGCCGATCCTGCTCGTCGGTTGGTTCGATCACATCCGCGGCGGGGACGCGCCCGCGCGCGGACCAGCGCAGTGGTCGATCAGCGTGTTTCTTGCCGCCGGGCTTTCGACTTCAGGAGCGGCTTGGCGGCTGGCGCGCGGCGCGGTACTCGCCGTGCGCGCGGCGTCAAGCGGCGGGCTCCGTGTAGGAAAACACGATGCCGCTGGTCGTGCCGACGTTGGCCGTACTCGTGAGCGAGAGGACGCCGTCAGGCGAGAGCGATACCCCTGCCGGTAGTGCCGCCCCCCGCGGATCCACCGCAAACTGTCCGCCCCGCCGCACTTGCGGTGGCAAAGTCGGCTTGAGGTCGATGACCAGCGATGGGTCGCCCGCTCTCAGCACCGGTGCAGGCGTGATGGACCAGGCACCCTCCACGAGCGGAAGGTCGGGGGCGGCGGAAGCACCCCCCGACCCGCCACAGCCTGAAAGGCCGACGCTTGCGGCGGTTGCCGCAAGCAGGAATTCGCGACGCTTCATATGTTTACGACTCTGAGACGTTGACGGCACGTGCCTTTATCAGGCCGTTCGGGTGGACAGGCGCGCATACGCGGCGAGCCCATTGCCTTGTCGAATGAAGTGAGAGTTTACTCGCGCTGCGCGGTGCTCCGGCCGAAGGGATCAACCGGTTCCGCCGGCAAGCGCAAAGCCGTCGTCAGGCGTTCTTAGCGCAGCGCTGCCCGTTGCTTGGCACCAGCGGCGGCTTCACGCGGAGACTTCGCCGAGCCGAGGACGAGCGATGGCCTCGCATTTGAACTCCATGTGCGAGGATTGCGCGGTGGTGCGCCAAGCGGCGCACCCTATGCGGCGTGCGAAAGGCTGTTCAGGAAGGAGATGCAGGCTGCTTCGGCTGTCGCGCGATGTTCCGCTCTGGAAAACGTGTGGTCTGCGCCGCGGATCGTGCAGAAGTGCGCGCTTTCGGCTGCGCGTGAGTGAGACCAGGCCGGGTCCGCGCGATACAGCGCTTCGAACTCCCTCGCCGTCAGGTCCTTCTCGCTCAGGATTACGAGGCAGTCGCCCTGGAACGTCTGCCAGGCCGCGAGCATCTGGTCAACGAAGTCACCGCGCGTCGCCACGCTGCGATCGGACAGGCGGGATCGCATCATCGCGCGCAGTCGGCTACCTGCCTCGCGGAGAGCCCGGAGGATCGAGACGTGGCCGGAAAGCAGTTTCTTCCAGAACTCCCCGCTGGCAAGGCGCCCGGCATAGTAATGGCGCACGACGGTTGCGTTGTGCGATTCCGGGCGGCGTACCCACGGGTTGGCGAGAATCAGCCCGGCCACGCCCTCGATGCGGCCGGCCGACATCAGCCCGGCCGACGCCGCGTCGCACAGGCCGAAGATCACCAGCCGCGACAGCGTCGGCAGCCGCGCCTTGAACACGGCGGCGGCAGCGACCAGATCCGATTCGACGTGCTCGAAAGTGCGGCTCGCGCCGCTGCTGTCGCCCATACCCCGGTAGTCGAACCGCAACGAAGGGTAGCCGGCATCGGCGAGCGCGCGGGCGAGCAGGACGAACTGCCGATGGCTGCCGACGCGGTATTGAGGGCCGCCAACGACGATGAGTACGCCCGTCGACTGGCCGGAACTGGCGCCGGCCAGCACGCCGACAAGCTGTTCTCCTTCGCACTCGAACACGAGTGCTTCTTCGGCGGCGCTCACCTGGGCACCAGCGCGCCGCCCCCGCGCTCGGCGAGGGGGAGGGAACGCTTTCGCGGCGACCGCGAGGCGTTCATGCGGCCACAGCGAGGCTTTGGACGGTGGCGCTGATCAGCGCCATCGGCTCGTCGATTTCCTGTGTCATCCAGAAGTTCAGTCCCGCCAGCGCCTGTGCCCTGACCTTCGCGCCGGTGGCGCGGAACTGGCCGATGCACGTCTCGCTCGCCGGCGCAAGAGCAGGCGTCTCGAACTGGCTGACCTCCAGCCAGGTGACATCGCAGCCGCGAAACTGGCTGCCGCCGAGGCGCGCGCGGCGCCACGGCAGCGCCAGTTCCGGGCTGAGCGAGTAGCCGGCGACGTCGACCGGCCTGCCGCTCTCCAGTTCGGCGAGAAGCGCCTTCGTCGTTTCCCTTGGCTGCTCTGTATCGCCAATCCCGGACATCGTTCGCAACCGAAGGAATTGCGTCAGTGCCGTCTCGCCCGAAAGCTGCGGCTGCCAAAACAGCACACGCGCTGCAGGCGCGTGCTCCAGCGCGTCGCTGACGAGCAGGCACCCCGAGCGAAGCCCCCACAGGCCGGGGGCAAGCCCCGTGCGATCATGCAGCCAGCGCAGGGCATCCCGAATGTCGGACTGCCACGCTTTCCAGGTGGCGTGGCCGAAGTCACCGCTGCTGTCGCCGGTGCCCGTGGGATCGAGCAGCAGGACGTGCCAGCCTCGTAACGCCAGGGCGCGGGCGGCGAGCGAAACGGCGCGTCTGGCCTTGTTCATTTCCTCGGCGATTGCGGGCACGTGAAGCAGCGCGCCGACGGGCTCGACATCGGCCGGCGGACTGTGCAGGACGCAGAAGAGGTCGCTTTCGCCGCGGGCGAGGAAGAAAGCCGCCGTCCGCGGCAGCGCCGGCGCGTTCAAGCGGCTATCTTCGATTCCACGAATTTCGTCAGACTGCCGATGGTCGCGAACACGGTGCCGTCGACTTCGTCATCGTCGACGACGAAGCCGAACCTTTCCTCCAGGCTCGTGAGCAAGGCGAGCACCGCCATCGAATCGAATTCGGGAATCGCCCCGAGCAGCGCCGAATGGGGACCGAATCGGTCGCGGGGCAGCCTGATGTTCAGCGACCCCTCGAGCGCCAGCATCACTTGTTCATGAACGTTCAAGCAATCTCCAGGTCGCGTGTGCGCCGGTTGTCGCCAGGTGGTCGACCCCGGTCGATGACGGGCAACGAACGAAGGCAGTTGAAGCTCGAAAATTATAGGTGAGCCTCGCGCGCGGCGCGGCTACGATATGCGCTCGAACTGCCGCCATGGCCG
Organism: uncultured Burkholderiaceae bacterium; assembly: GCA_964509545.1. Classification (GTDB taxonomy): domain Bacteria; phylum Pseudomonadota; class Gammaproteobacteria; order Burkholderiales; family Burkholderiaceae_F; genus JADJWR01. Next base: position 5,742 of record CAZDXQ010000037.1, read on the forward strand.
ATGAATGGTCGGGCCGTCGACACGGAATTTCAAACCTTCTCGTTGAATCCAACGATCCTTCAAGTCCCCAAGCTGCCCGTTGCCGACTGGGATGCGCTGATCGGCCGTGCCTCGTCTGCTGTGCCGGCGATTACGGATCTGCCGCATGTGCTGTTGACGACCAGCGGGCGGGCGGCCATCGGATTGGCCCTGGAGGAGCTTGGCATCGGTGCGGGCGACCAGGTTCTGGTGCCGACCTACCACTGCCCGACGATGGTCAGTCCGGTCGTCGCGGCCGGAGCGCGGCCGGTCTTCTACGCCATCGACGCCATGGGGTTGCCGGCGATCGAAGCCCTTGAGCGTCTTGATCTTCAGCGCGTCAAGGCGATGATTGCCGTCCATTACTTCGGCATTCCGCGACGTCTCGGAGCGGCCCGAGCCCTTTGTGATCGCCTCGGGATCGCCCTGATCGAGGACTGCGCGCACGCATTCTTCGGCTCGGCGGGCGGCGTGAGCGTTGGCACGACCGGCGACTTCGCCGTGGCGAGCCTGACCAAGTTCCTCCCCGTGCCCGAAGGCGGTTGCCTGGCGTCGCAGACGCGACCGATTCGGCATCACGTGCTGCGGCCGCGGGGATGGATGGCAAACCTGCGCAAGCTGGTCGATACCTTTGAACGCGGGGCGAATTTCGATCGCTTCGAACCGATCGGCTTTGCCTTGCGCAGCCTGTTTGCCGCCAAGAATTTCCTGCGTGGACGACGGCGCGCAGCGGGGCCGAACCCGGTGGCCCCGGCCAGCGCGGCAAATCGCGACGCGGCGATGCCGGCCTACGATGCAGACCTCGCCCATCGCGCTCCGGCGCGGGTTGTGCTCATGATCCAGCGCCACGCGGATCGAGGCCGCATCAGATCGCGCCGCCGCGCCAACTACGAGCTTCTGTCGACGCTGCTCGGCAATGTAGCCGGCGCCCGCGTGCTCGAGCCTCGCTTGCCGGCCGAGGCGGTGCCTTATGTGTTTCCTCTCTGGGTCGATGAGCCGGAGCGAAGTTATCAGGCACTGCGAGGGGCGGGGGTCCCCATTTTCCGCTGGGATGTCCTCTGGCCGGGCGTTCCCGCCCTCGCCGGAGACCACGGCCTGCGCTGGGCGCACCATGTCTTTCAGCTCGGCTGTCATCAGGACCTGTCGGAACGCGAGGTCCGACAGATCGCATCGACAGTCGAAGCGCTGATCGATTCCCGGCCATGAAGCGCGTCCTGCTGGTCGCATACCACTTTCCGCCGCTGGCGGGATCCAGTGGCGTGCAGCGGACGCTGCGTTTTGCGCAGCATCTGCCCAGCTTCGGCTGGCAGCCGATCGTGCTGACGGCGACGGCGAGCGCCTATGAGCGAACGTCGGAGGACCTTGCGAAGGAGATCCCTGCGGGCGCGATCGTCCGCCGCGCCCTGGCCTTCGACACTGCGCGTCAGCTCTCATTCAAGGGGCGCTATTTCGCCGCGCTCGCCCGACCCGATCGCTGGATGAGCTGGCAGTTCGACGGGGTCAGGCTTGGCAGCCGCCTTGTGCGCGAGTTCCGGCCGCAAGTCATCTGGTCGACCTATCCGATTGCCACGGCGCATGTCATCGGCCACAGGCTGCACGCACGCAGCGGGTTGCCTTGGGTCGCCGACTTCCGCGATCCGATGGCGCAGGAGGGCTATCCGGCGGATCCGCTGACCTGGGCCGCGTTCAAGCGCATCGAAGAAAGCGCGCTTCGAGACGCCCGCTTTTCGGTATTCACGACGCCCGGTGCGGCGCGAGTGTACCAGCGCCGCTATGGCGATGCGATTTCGCGCATCCGGGTCATCGAGAACGGCTACGACGAAGAAAGCTTTTCGGCGGCCGAGGCGGAGGCTGTGGTACGCGGCGCCCTGAACCCCGGTGCGGTCACGATCGTGCATAGCGGCATCGTCTATCCGTACGAGCGTGACCCGACGCATCTGATGAAGGCGCTCGCGATGCTGGCAAACGGCGGGTTTCCCGGAGGCGCGCGGCTTCGCGTCCGCTTCCGTGCCGCAGTGCACGACAAACTGCTGCTCGATATGGCGCGCCAGTACGGCGTCGACAACCTCGTCGAGGTTGCGCCACCGATCGGGTACCGCGACGCGCTTATCGAGATGCTTCGTGCTGACGGACTGCTGCTGCTGCAGGCGTCCAACTGCAACGATCAGATTCCTGCCAAGTTGTACGAGTACCTGCGGGCGCGGCGGCCACTGCTGGCGCTGACCGACCCGGCCGGTGATACGGCAAATGCCCTTGAGGGTGCTGGCGTACGGAGTGTGGCGCGACTGGACAGCGCGGCCGAGATCGAGGCCCTTTTTCGCCGGTTCCTGTCCGATTCGCAGTCACGCGAGGCGTGGTTACCTTCTGAGGCGGCTGTCCGCGCGGCCTCGCGCCATGAGAGAACGCAGGCGTTGGCATCGCTTCTGGACGAGGCGCTGCGGCCGGCGTAGAGGCGGCGTCGGGCACGCACGGCTGCGCATTACATTCCGCGGATGAGCTCTGGGCCGACGCGAGTACGAAATGGGGGCGTCCGGTGAACAAGCAAGTCGTATTCGATAAGAGGTTTCCCGATCGCAGTTCGCGGCTCCTCCGTTCAGTTGCGCACTTCTACCACTCGTCAGGAGCATGGCTGCATTGATGACGTCTGGTCGCCACGGCGGCAGGGGTTCGCCGTAGGCTTCGCTTGGAGAGGAATCATGTTTGGAACACTCGCTAGTATCGTGTCGCCACGATGGGTTGCGGTGGCCAAGGATTCCATCGACTTGGGCGGCTTGGCAGGCCGCGGACGGAAAGTTTGGTAATGCGTCTGAAATCGCTGTTGCACGAACTGCCGCTGCACTCGGCATCGAGGGATCCCGGCCGCGCGGCCCTCACCTATCAGTCGCAATCGGTCAGCTACGGCGAACTGGCGCGGTCGATCGACTGCTTCGCCGCGGGTCTGATCGAGCTTGGCGTCGCAAGAGGCGAGCGCGTCGGCATCTACCTGGAAAAGCGGCCTGAGTTCGTGACGTCCGCGTTCGGAGCCATGCGCGCCGGCGCAGTGTTTGTGCCGCTCAATCCGCTCCTCAAAGCGGAGCAGGTTGCCTACATCCTGCGCGACTGCAATGTACGCGTGCTCGTCACTTCGGCTGAGCGGCTGGCGACGGTGGCGCAGGTGCTTTCTCAATGCAGAGATCTTCGCCATGTCGTCGTGATCGGCGCCAGCGACGATGCCGTGGCGCCTGCACAGAAACGGGTGCCCTGGTCGCGCATGCAGGAGGAACGCGACGCTCACTTGCCCCGGGTGATCGACGAGGACATGGTCGCGATCCTCTACACATCTGGCAGCACCGGCCGGCCCAAGGGCGTGGTGCTGTCCCATCGGAACATGGTCGCCGGTGCGAAGAGTGTGGCGCATTACCTGGAGAACCGGGCATCAGACACGCTGCTTGCTGCTCTGCCGCTGTCCTTCGATGCGGGGTTCAGTCAGTTGACGACGGCCTTTCATGTCGGCGCGCGCGTTGTCCTCCTCAACTACCTGCTGCCGAAAGACGTTCTCAACGCAGTGGTGAGCGAGCGTGTCACTGGGCTGACGGCCGTGCCTCCACTATGGATTCAGCTCACGCAGCTCAAGTGGCCGTCGACCGTGACCGAGCATTTGCGGTACATCGCCAATACCGGCGGACGGATGCCGCTCGAAACGCTGAAGACGCTGCGCGCCGCGCTGCCGAAAACGAAGCCGTTCCTGATGTACGGCCTGACCGAGGCTTTCCGGGCGACATACTTGCCGCCGGAAGAGGTCGATCGCCGTCCGGACTCCATCGGCAAGGCCATCCCGAACGCGGAAATTCTTGTCCTGCGCGACGATGGCTCCCCCTGCGCGCCGAACGAACCGGGCGAACTGGTGCAGCGCGGTGCACTGGTAGGCATGGGTTACTGGAACGATCCGGAAAAGACCGCCGAGCGCTACAGACCGCTGCCCGGCCGTGAACCCGGCCTGGTGATTCCGGAGATCGCGGTTTTCTCCGGCGACACGGTGCGATCGGATGAGGAGGGCTTCCTGTACTTCATCGGTCGCCGCGACGAAATGATCAAGACGTCGGGCTATCGCGTCAGCCCGACCGAGATCGAAGAGATCGTCTACGCGACGCAGCGCGTTGCCGAGTGTGCAGCGCTCGGCGTCGAGCATCCGACCCTGGGCCAGGCCGTTGTGCTGGTGGCGACGCCTCGCGAGGGGGCAACGCTGGACGAGCCGGGGCTGCTGGCGGAGTGCAAAGCACGTTTGCCTGTCTACATGGTGCCGGCAAAGATCGAGATACGCGCCGGGTCCCTGCCGCGTAATCCAAACGGCAAGATCGACCGCAAGCTGTTGTCCACCGAATTCCAGCACATGTTCGCGGGCGGTTCGGCATGAGCGCGCCGGGACTGGTTGAAGCCGGCGTCTTCCCGGTCATCGACGACGAACTCCAGGTGGGAGGCCAGCCGTTGCGCGAACTGGCGGCGAGAGTGGGCCGCACGCCGTTCTATGTCTACGACAGGGCTGCACTGGTTGCGCGCGTGCGCTCGCTGCGGCAGCACCTGCCGGGCGAAATCCGTCTGCACTATGCGATGAAGGCGAACCCGATGCCGGCGTTGGTCGCTCTGCTGGCGCAGCAGGTCGACGGGATCGACGTCGCCTCCGCCGGGGAACTGATGGTTGCGCTCGATGCGGGCGTCGACGCCGCCGAGATCAGCTTCGCGGGTCCTGGCAAGACCGAGCGCGAACTCGAGCAGGCGGTGGCGTCGCGCATCCTCGTCAACGTCGAGTCCTTTCGCGAAATCCGGCTGCTCGAGGGAATCTCACAGCGGCTCGGCCGTGCGGCGCGGGTCGCTGTGCGGGTCAATCCGGACTTCGAGCTGAAGGCGTCCGGCATGAAGATGGGGGGCGGCGCGAAGCAGTTCGGCATCGACGCGGAACAGGTGCCGATGGCGCTGGCAGAGATCGGCCGCCGCGAACTCGCGTTCGAGGGTTTCCATATCTATTCGGGCTCGCAGAACCTGAGGCACGAAGCGATCTGCGACGCGCAGAACAAGACGCTGGCGCTCGCCGAGAGGCTTGCAGCGGATGCGCCGGGTCCGGTGCGGGTGCTGAACCTGGGCGGCGGTTTCGGCATTCCCTACTTCAAGGGCGACCAGCCGCTGGATCTGGCGCCCGTGGGCGAGAACCTTCGGGGAGTCGTGGCCCGCGCGAAGTCGTCGCTGCCGCAGGCGGCGCTGGTGATCGAACTTGGACGTTATCTCGTCGGGGAGGCGGGACTCTACATTTGCCGGGTGATCGATCGGAAGATCTCCCGCGGTGACGTCCTCCTCGTCACGGACGGAGGACTGCATCACCACCTGGCTGCCACTGGCAATTTCGGCCAGGTGATCCGCAAGAACTATCCGGTCGTGATCGGCAATCGCGTGCGCGGTTCTACCCGCGAGGTGGCTTCGGTCGTCGGCCCTTTGTGCACGCCGCTCGATCTTCTCGCCGAGCGCGTGGAACTGGCGCAGGCGCAGGAGGGCGACCTCGTCGCCGTTTTCCAGTCCGGTGCGTACGGCTTCAGCGCGAGTCCGCACCGGTTTCTCGGCCACCCGCCGCCGCTCGAAGTTCTCGTCTGATCAGCGTTCATGAAGGCGTCATCCGATGTCTCCCGATAACGGCCACGTCTTGGTCGTTTGTACGCGCCGGCGCCGTGCTTCGCGCAGCGGATGCGAGGCTCGCGCGACGGGGCCGGCCGGCGAAGGGAAAGGTGGTCGGCCCGCCAGCGGCCCCAACATCCTGCGGACGAGCTTGCCGCGATCGGCCGAACGCCCTTCCATCGCGCGAGCTCGAGTCATGATTTCGTGGCCACTGCCCCTGGCAAGAAACGGTGACCGCCGCGGGCGGCGAACCACCGACAACGACCGCCGGGTGAAGACGAAATGAAAGGCATTGTCCTGGCCGGCGGATCGGGCACGCGGCTGTACCCGATGACCCACGTGGTCTCGAAGCAGCTTCTGCCGGTGTACGACAAGCCGATGATCTACTACCCGCTGTCGATCTTGATGCTTGCCGGCATCCGCGATCTGCTCGTGATCTCGACGCCACTGGACACACCGCGTTTCAGCGCGCTCCTGGGCGACGGATCGCATCTCGGCGTTCGCATCGATTACGCCGTGCAGAAGTCTCCGGAAGGCCTTGCTCAGGCATTTATCGTCGGCGAGGAATTCATTGGTGGCGACTGCTGCGCCATGATTCTGGGCGACAACATCTTTTTCGGCACCGACCTGCAACCGAAACTTCAGCGTGCCGCATCGCGGACAACGGGCGCGACAGTCTTCGCCTATCCGGTGCGCGATCCGAGGAGTTTCGGTGTCGTGGAGATCGACGAGAACGAGCGCGCGGTATCCATCGAAGAGAAGCCTGCGACTCCCAGGTCTCGCTATGCGGTGACCGGCCTGTACTTCTACGACTCGGAGGTGGTTCGACTGGCGCGCCTGCTCAGGCCTTCCGCGCGAGGCGAACTCGAGATTACCGACCTGAACCGTCTCTACCTGGAGCGCGGCCAGTTGCATGTCGAACTGCTTGGGCGAGGAACGGCCTGGCTCGATACCGGCACCCAGAGCTCACTGCTCGCCGCGTCCAATTTCGTGGAGACGATCGAAGAGCGGCAAGGGTTCAAGATCTGCTGCCCGGAAGAGATCGCCTACCACATGGGCTACATCACCGTCGAGCAACTGGAGGAGATCGCCGCCCCGCTGGCAAGAAGCGGTTACGGCGATTACCTGCTCGGCATTGTCCGCGACGCTCGCGCCGGACGCGACTCGCACCGATACACGCCATCAACCCCCGTCTCCGCGCCACGCCCATGACGAAAATCGCGCTTTCCGTTGACGACCCGCGCCCAGTGCGCAGCAAGGAAGACTTTCTTGTCTTCGGTTCGCCCGCCATCGAGGAGCCGGAGATTCGGGAGGTGCTGGCCACGATGCAGAGTTGCTGGCTCGGCACCGGTCCGAAGGTGGCTCGCTTCGAGCAGGACATGAAGGCATACAAGGGGGCGGCATATGCCGCAGCGGTGAATTCGTGCACCGCGGCGCTGCATCTCAGCCTTCTCGCGGCCGGCCTGAAGCCCGGAGACGAGGTCATCACGACACCGCTGACCTTCTGCGCGACCGTCAACGCCATCATTCACGCGGGGGCGACACCGGTGCTTGCCGACGTCGATCCGGTGTCGATGAACATCGACCCCGATGCCATCCGCGCCAAGGTTACGCCGCGAACACGGGCGATCCTTCCTGTGCACTTCGCGGGTCGTCCGTGCGAGATGGACGGCATCATGGACATCGCACGCCGCCACGGCCTGCTGGTTATCGAGGACTGCGCCCACGCCATCGAGACGGAATACAAGGGTCGCAAGGTCGGCACCATCGGCGATCTCGGTTGCCTGAGCTTCTATGCGACGAAGAATGTCGTGACCGGCGAGGGCGGCATGGTCATTACCAACAGCGAGGCATTCGCCAATCGCGTGAAGATCCTGGCCCTGCACGGCATGGACAAGGACGCCTGGAAGCGCTTCGGCGACGAGGGTTACAAGCATTACCAGGTTGTCGAGGCCGGATTCAAATACAACATGATGGACCTGCAAGCGGCGATCGGCATACATCAACTGGCCCGCGTCGAATCCAACTGGAAGAAGCGGGAGACTGTCTGGAACTACTACCAGCAGGCACTGCAGGCGTTTCCGCTCGGACTACCTGCGCCGCCGGACGGCGACATGCGTCACGCCTTTCACCTCTATACCGTGCTCGTCGACGAGCACGCGGCAGGCATCTCGCGCGACGCCTTCCTCGAGGGCATGACAAAGCAGGGCATCGGCGTCGGAGTGCACTATCTTGCGGTCCCAGAGCACCCTTACTATCGGCAGGCGTTTGGTTGGCGCCCGGAGGATTTCCCTAATGCCGTAAGGATCGGGCGGCAGACGGTCAGCCTGCCGATCTCGGCCAAGCTGTCGACGCAGGACCAGCAGGACGTCGTCGAAGCGGTCCGAAGGGTTCTGGCTTGATCAGGGCATGGCGGCTCAGACAGGCCGCAGAACATCAGCTCGCGAATCTGCGAAAAGTCCTGCGCCGGGAACCGCTGGTCCTCGCTCAACTCGGATCGGCGACACTCGACGCAGATGATGTGCGCGTCGTGCGTCGATGGCTGCGCCAGCGGCAGCAGTGGAATGAAACAGAAACCGTTCAGCAGTACGAGCGGCAGTTTGCTGCATGGAACGGCTCGGCGCACGCCTTCGCGTTCATGGGTGGGCGCGTCGCCCTGAGCGCTGCGCTTCACTGCCTTGAGCTGGGTGAAGGCGACGAAATCGTTGTCCCCGGATATACATGCGTGGTCGTTGCCAACGCGGTGAAATATACGGGCGCCCGGGTCGTGTACTGCGACATTGAACTCGATACCTACGGTGCCGATGTCGCGAGCGTCGAGAAATCGATCTCTCCGCGCACGAAAGCGATCGTCATCCAGCACCTCTATGGCCTGGTCTGCCGGGACTATGAAGCGTTGCTCGAGGTCGCTGAACGCAGCGGCATCGTGGTAGTGGAGGACTGCGCACACGCGACAGGCGCCGAATTCAGGGGACGGAAGGTCGGAACGCGCGGCAAGGTGGGCTTCTACTCGAGTGAGCAGAGCAAGCCAATGAACACGATTCAAGGCGGGATCGTAGTTACAGATGACGACCAGCTCGCGGCACGGCTGAAGGGCTTCCAGCAGGGCGCGCCCTTTCCGAACGGGGAGTTCGTGGAGTCGCTGCTCTACAACGCGATCCTGCAGTACTACGGCGGCAAGCATCCACAACGTTGGTTCCTCGGCGACCTGGCGGAGCTTCTTTATGGCGACTTTCGTCTTGTATCGACGAGCGATGAGGAACTTGAGGGTCTGAAACCGGAAAACTACGGTTGCCGCATGCCGGCTCCAGTTGCGGCACTGGGAATCAACCAGTTGCAGAAGCTCGATCGCTACAACGCACTGCGCAGGCGTACCGCGCAGCGCTGGGACCGTTGGTGCGTAGATCACGGTTACCGGCCCGCGACGGTAATCGACGATTCGGTGCCGATCTTCCTCAGGTATCCGGTCATTGTGGAACCGGCGCGCAAGGTGGATCGGTCGTGGGGCGCAACCGAGCTGAAGGTGGAGATCGGCGAGTGGTTCAAGGGCAGCCTGCATCCGCTTCCGGGCGTGCAACCCGGATGCCCGCTGGCTGCAGTGGCCGTGGAGCGATGCGTCAATTTACCGTGCCTGATCGCATGAACCGGGGAACGGCTCCGAATCTCCAACACGGTACGCGGAGAGCGTCAGGGAGCCCCATGTCCTTCTACGGCTCCGGCGGGGCTCCCATGCGTCGGTTGTTTCGGCTTTGTTCAGCCGGGTCGTGCTGTAAGACGCGCAAGCGCAGCGGTCCGACTGAGCGCGTCGTTGGCACGGCTGGATCCGGCGAAAGCGCGGAACTGCTCAAAATGCGCTCCCGGCGCTTGGCGCAATGCGAGTAGTCCACTCCACCAACGTCTGGCTATCGCAGACGATGACCTGGTTGCACACGCAGGTCGGGAGTCTGCCGTCGCGGGTGGAAAGCTGGGTCGTTTGCGACAGGGTGCAGAACCTCGACCAGTTCCCGGTCGGAAATCTCGTTACTCTTGATCGGGACGGCTGGCTGTGGCGCGCGCTTGGATCGCGATCCTGGACCGTGGCGAAACTGCGCCACGACTATCTTCTCAAACAGACCCTCGGCTCGGATGGGCAGAGCCTGCTTCACTCGCATTTCGGCGATCGGGGGTGGAGCAACGTCGATCTGGCGCGACGCAGCCGCGTCCGTCACGTGGTCACCTTCTACGGATACGACGTCAGCCGGCTTCCGTACATCGATGTTCGATGGCGCGAAAGATACAGAAAGCTGTTCGACACAGCCGATCTGTTCCTCTGCGAAGGACCTCATCTGGCGAAGTGTCTCGTCGACCTGGGTTGCCCTGGATCGAAGGTGAAGGTGCATCATCTGGGTGTGGATCTGGCTCGGGTCTGCTACAGGCCGCGAGTTTGGCGTTCGGGCGAGACGCTCAGAGTTCTGATCGCCGGGACGTTCGTAGAGAAAAAAGGAATTCCGGACGCTGTCATGGCGCTCGGCCGCATGCGTCGGCGCACGCCGCTGCAGGTCGTGATCATCGGCGATAGTAACGGCCAGGAGCGGAGCCAGATCGAGAAGCGGCGCATCATGCAGGCCATCGCCGATGCCGGGCTTTCCAGCGTTACGCAGGTGCTTGGGTTCCAGCCCCACGAGGTCTTGCTGCGCATTGCTCACGAGTGCCACGTTTTCCTTTCGCCAAGCGTGACCGCGAGCGACGGCGATACCGAAGGCGGGGCTCCGGTGTCCGTCATCGAAATGGCAGCCACGGGAATGCCGGTGGTCAGCACCACGCACTGCGACATCCCGGAAGTTCTCGAGGCTGGAGTCACCGGTTGGCTGGCGGCCGAGCACGACGTGGACGGTCTGGAGGAGCGCCTGTGCTGGTTGATCGACAATCCCGAGCGGTGGGGTGCGATGGTCGCGGCGGCGCGGCGGCACATCGAGGCCGAATTTGACGCAGTCGCGCAGGGCGCCCGTCTCGGCGGCATCTACGAAAGCATAGGCGGCGGTTGACTCGCCGATGTGGAGCGCCACCGCATCTGCGGATGAAGGTTGAGTGTGGCGCAGCGCGGTCTCGATGGGATGCGCGGAGGGGCGAAAGAAGTGAAGGACAGTCGAATTCCCCGGTTGAGCATCGGGCTGCCGGTCTACAACGGAGAGCGTTTTCTGGCCGGAACGATTGAGTCACTGCTCGGCCAGACATTCGGCGACTTCGAACTGATCATTGCCGACAACGCCTCCACTGACTCCACGCGGGCGATCTGTGAGCGGTACGCCGCGCAGGACATCCGTATCCGCTATGTGCGAAGCGATGTGAACGCGGGCGCGGCACGCAACTTCAACCGGACCGTGGAACTTGCCCGCGGGCAATATTTCAAGTGGGCAGCTCATGATGATCTGCACGCTCCACTGTTCCTTGCGCGTTGCATCGAAATACTGGACAGGCGCCCCGAGGTCGTTCTGTGTTTCTCCAGAACTGAATTCATCGATGACGATGGCAATACGCTGCGTGAATACCCGTTCCCGGTCAATCTGGACAGATACGCGCGGAAGGAACTGTTCCTGCTCTACGCGATTGGCGGGCACATCGTCCACGAGATCTTCGGCGTGATTCGCCTCGATGAGCTGAGACGTACGCCGCTGATCGGGGGATATGTGGGGTCGGATCACGTCCTGCTGGGCGTGCTTTCTTTGCGTGGACACTTCTATCAGATCCCCGAAGTGCTTTTCTATCATCGCGAGCATGCCGGGCGATCAACGCTGGCGACGGGTGGGACGCAGGGGTACACGCGCTGGTTCGATCCGTCCCGGTCTGGGCGGTTTGTCCTCCCCTATTGGCGGCGCATTTTCGAGAACTCGAAATCAGTGATCCGAGCGGACATCGGATGGCGCGAGAAACAGGGGTGCCTCTGGCAGATCTGCCGAGCGGCCAACTGGAATCGAACTGCCCTTAAGAACGACCTGCGCCAGCTACTGCTCCGGAACCTTAGGGCCGAGAGGGTCTGACGCGAGGACCGCTGCCCCTGCTCAAGCGGGTCGGTTCTTCTTCAGCTTAGCGAGAAAGGCGTCAATGACTGTCCGCTCGGCCCCGGCTGGTCGTCCAGTTGCGGACCACAAACCATAGAGCACGATCGCGTAAGTTGTCGCGCCCAGGGCCACAGCAGAGACCAGCCGAAGCAACAGCGCCGAAAAGGGCCCTTGGAGGCCGACCAGACTGATGAGCCCTTCGACAACGAAATACATGATCGCCGCCGCAGTCAGGGGGCGCCACAACCTGCCGAAGATTTCCTTTCCGGAGATACGGAGCGCACGGGCTGCCATCCAGTGGCTAGCAGGCATCATCAGGCAAACGACGGCGAGACAGCCCCAGGCCGCACCGACAATCCCGGCGACGTGTGTCCCGTAAAGGATGGCCGGAACCGTAAGGGCCACATTCGCGGCGGTGAATGCGGACAGCATCTTCGGACGGCCCAGCGCCATGAAGGTCGGGCCGAACACGGAGCCCATCGCGGCGAGCGATCCGAACACTGCGAGCACCTCGATTAGTCCGATCGCATCGACCCACTTCCCGCCTAAGACGACCGGAACCAGCAGTTCCGCGGTTGCGGCGATGCCGAAGCCCGCGGGCAGGGTGAGCAGCGCGGTAATACCCATGACGTTCAGGTAGCCGGCGACGAGCGCACCGGGCTGTTCGGCCAGCTTGGCAAAGCCGGGGAATACAGCGCGATTGATCGGAAAGACGACGGCGGTTGTCGGAAGCGTGGAGATGTCGTAAGCGACGTTGAACAGGCCCAGCCCATTGGGGCCGGCCAGTTTGCCAACGACGAAGTCCTGCGCGCGCGTCTGAATCGAAAACAGCACGTTGTTGAAGAAAAGCCATTTCGAGAACCCCACCAACGAACCTCGCGCAGCAAGAGAGAATCGGGGGCGGTAGGGGTGGGCGATGTAACTCAGGACGAGCGATGCAAGCCGGATCGAAACCATGCCCGCCGCGAGCGCCCAGTAGTTGCGCAGCATGAAGGCGAGGGGAACGGTCACGATGAATCCCGAGAGTTTCCGCGCAAGCTGATAGATGAACTCTGTCCCGAAGCGCAATTCCTTGCGGAAGGCAACGACCCCGACGTTCTCGAAACCCTGCAGGAACGAGCCGAGCGCCAGGCAACTGATCAGCGCCACCAGCCTGTCGTCCCCATAAAAGGATGCGGCGGGCTGCGCAATCGCGAGCAGGCCGGCGGCGATGGCCAATCCCAGGCCGATATTGAGGGTCCAGGCCGTGTCGTAGTGCCTGCGATCGGCGTTCTGATGCTGTATGAGGGCCGAGTCGAAACTGAACGTCCAGAGCAGTTCGAGGATGGCGACAAACGACATCGCCATCGCGATGACGCCAAAGTCGGCGGGCACGAGAAGCCTGGCCAGAATCAGCGTGCTGATGAGGCCGATGGCGCGCTCGAGCACCCGGAACAGCACCATCCAAGCGGCACCGCTAGCGATCTTCTGGCCAACACTGGTCATCGCATTTCGATCTCAACTGGACGGGTGAGCTGAACCCTGACGCGCGCAGCCGTGCCTGCCGGCTCATGGGGGCGGATCCCGTGTTCCTAGCCGACGCGGGCGGCAGGCCAACAGGCGCCGCTTCTCAGGGACTTGGAACACTCGGCGGAGGCTCGCGATAGGCAGGCGGCAATCCGACAAGCATGAATCGCTGCGCCAATTCTCGCTGCTTTTGGGTCAGGTCTGGCATTGCCGGCCCCTGCCGGGAAGCGATTTTGAAGTCGGGGCAATCGAAACTCTCAGGCAGGATCTTTGCTGCAGCCTGGCACTCCTGGCGCATGGCGTCAGACGGCCAGCGCGATGTCAGGTGGACGTTCGCGCCATCGGTGGTGACCGCGTAGATCGGGTTCCACATCAGGTCTCCGCCAGAGGACGACAATATCGACGACAAACCTTCGTGCAATCTCCAGAAACCGTCTTGTCGGGTGGCTACCGCCGCCAGCGCGGCTGCACTGCTTAACTCAGAGAGCGGACGTTGATCCCGCAGGTCAACTGCGTCGCGCCGGACGAACGACTCGAGAACCTCGCCCTCCGACAGAATGCGATGCGGGATAAAGGCGAGCAGCCGCTCCCATTCGTCCGGAGCAACAGGAACGCCCGGGGCAGGGTTCGGCTGCAGGGCATTATGCAGGTGCGGAAAGAGCCACAGCGCCTGCGGAAGAAGGACGCGGTCGAGTTCGCGCAGCAGCGCGACCTTCGAGCGGATGTAATGCAAACCGTCGAGTCCAAGACATGCGGCGAAAGACTGGTCCGGAAACGGCAACGGCAATTCCGCATCGAGACAGACAAACGTTCCCGTTTTGCAGAGGTAGCGCTTGGCCAACCGCAAGTTCGAGAAATCCCAATCGACGCCGACAACCTGCATCGAGGGAAAAAGCGTCGAAATCAGGTACGAGGTGTGCCCGATCCCGCACGAAAGGTCGAGCACCCTATGCCGAGCGCCTGCTTCTCCGTCCGACGTCGGTATTAATGATTGAAGCGACGTCCGCAGAAGGCAAACGAGAGTTGCCGCTGCCATGAAGCTGTTGTTGGCGTGGCGATAGTAGAGGTAGTCCGCGTACATCCGGGGCTTCAGTGCGTACAGCGTTTCTCGAAATGCGCCTTCCGACCAGGGCTGCTTGTCCGGCTGCCGCCCGCCCATCGCTGAATTCGCGAGCGAGAAGAGTTTGCGGATGGATGTTGCTGCGTGTGAGAGGATCCTCGCGGGCGGGCGTTGCGCGGGGGCGAACTCGCCGGTCGCGGTCGCAAGGGCAGCCGCGATGCCATCGCGGAGCAGGCGATCAACGATGGGATCGACGTTCGAGCCCATGGGACTCTGCTGGCGCAGGATAGGAATCCCGTCGAGAACTGCGTATCGATAGCAGGCGCAGCGAAGTACCCCAAAGTCTCCTTCGGCAGGTAACGTGCGCAATCTCTGCTCGATCTCGAGCTGGTGACCGCAGTAGGGACAGATGAGCGTAAGGGCGTCCGCGCCGCTCGCCTCGAGGTTCATGCTGCTGCCGCGAGTTTGGGGCGTTGCGCGACGTAGTGCGAAACCAGCCACCGAGCCGTCGGATAAGAGTCCGCAAGCCGGGACACTCGGTAGCCTTTCGACGCTAGGAAGTCGCGGCAACCAGAAGTTCTGCGCGAGAGCGTCTGTTCGTCCGGACCGTCGACCTCGAAAAGCACGGTCGGACTGTGTTGCTGGAGCGTGATCTCCATCCCCCGCAGGACCTGAATTTCGGCCCCTTCGACATCGATCTTGACGACATGGGGCGCAGGCGCACCGCTGGCAACGAAGTCGTCTATAGACGTCACCTCGACATCGATCGATCCCGTCGCGTCAGGCGGGGAATCCGCGACGGCCAGGGCGGCACCTCCTGAATAACGAGCAAGCACCAGTCGTTCATGGCCGGAGCGTTCGGACACGGCCTTGGCGATGACTTTAACCTGGTTGAGGCGATTGAGCCTGACGTTCCGCCGGATCACGGCAACGTTGAGGGGCACAGGCTCGAACGCGAAGACGTGCCCGCTCTCGCCGACCAAGGATGCACCGACCACGGTCATGAAACCGACATTGGCGCCGATGTCGAAAAACACGTCGCCTTCACGCAGCAAGGTCGACAATGCCTCTTGAACGGGCAACTCGTTCTCTCCGGTGGCGTAGCCGGCTTCGGCCGCCGCCGGGCAGAACAGACGGCCAGCCGCGGGCCCGTGCGTCAGCGTGTAGACGCGCCGTTCATGCAGCCATCTCCGCAGGGACGCCGGGATATCGAGCAGTCTGCGGGCAAGGCGACGGAGTCGTTTAGTCATAGAGATGCGATTCGCCCGAAAATCCCGCGCGCCGGGATTGATCACGCTTTGGCGGTTGCGGAAGACAATGGGGCCGCACTCAACTGGGCCGCGATGCTGCGACTTGCGTGTAGACCTCGGCGAGGCGGGCAGCGCGCGCCCGCCACGAAAAGCGCTCCACGGCGCGTTCGCGCCCCTTTTGCCCCATTTGAGCCGCCAGCGACCGATTGTCGAGTATCTGCACAACAGCGTCGCCAAGTGGTTCGGGCTGATCGACCTCGACGAGGTAGCCTGTCTCTCCGTTCACGACTGTCTCGAGCATTCCGCCGACACTCGTCGCAACGACTGGTACCGCTGTCGCCATTGCCTCGACGACAGATATGCCAAAGCTTTCGCTAAACGACGGGTTGACCACTACCGCCGCCGATTGGTACTTCGCAATCAATTCCTTGTGCGGAAGATTGCCGACGAACTTCACGTGCCCCTGCAGGCCAAGATCAGCGACGAGTTCGTCGAGATGGCGCTGATACCTGCTCGACTCACCCTCATAGAAGCGACCAAGTCCGCGTACATGGGGATCATCGGAAAGGCCGGCGAGAAACCGGAACGGAAGTTCGGTCCTCGGCCCAACCAGTTCAAGAACTGCATCCGAATTACGCTTCACTACGCGCGCGAAGGCTTGGAGCAGCACGTGCACTCCCTTTTCCGGGGACATGCGCCCGACGAACAGCACGAGAGGCCGGCGCCCGCTGGTGGCGGTCTCCCCAGCAGCCACCGGGATGAACGTATCGGTGTCGACGCCGTTGTAGACGGTTGCTGTCCGGCCCCGATATTCAGGATGGGCACGCCGGAAAAGTCGCGTGATATGGTCGCTGACCCCGACAACGCCGTCCGTTGCCTCGAGTTGCCGTCGCACCTGCTTTGGGTTCATCTGCGACAACCACTCGCTTTGCATCTCCAGCACGACCGCGCGGTCGTGGGAACGCAGCGAGCGACACCACTGCCAGTAGTTCATGACGTGGGCGACGCTGCAGCCGTGCTTATCCAGGGCTTGAGCGACCGCACGAGCGTAGAAGGGGTGATCGTCGGCTAGGTGCCTGATTCGCAGTCGGTCCGCCCATCGGGGGTAGCGTGAGATGAAGCCGGCGACCCGATCGTCCAGCGGAGCAGATATCGGCACGCACCGAAAGTTCAGATTGTCCGGCTCGACTGTGTCTGGACGTCTCCTGAAAAGCAGGCAGACGTCGAGATGCCGGCCAAGTTCGACGGCCGTGTTGTACAGGATCAGGCCGATCGAGTTGTGCCGGGGAGGAAGTACTCCATCCAGCGGCTGCGCAATCAGGCCAACTCTCATCTTTTCCGCACGAAGGAAGGCGCGATGATCATTCGCTGCGCACCGTAGCGCGGAGAGTCATCGAAGGCCACGAAACGGTCCACAAGATGACCTGCGGCTTTTCGGATCATGGTGTCAGACGCGTGCGCGAAACGACTGGAAGATGCTCCCCGTGTCGTTTCCCCACTCCCAATTGGCGAGCAGGCCGACCCGCCGAATTGTCAGGCGCTTCGCGTCCGGATAGACGTCGGTCAGCGCGCGGTAGAGAACCGGCTCGTCGTTGACCAGCGCCATGTAGTGCATGCCGTCGAACGCGAGGCGCAGGCGGTGCGGCTGACCCCAGTAGACCCGGTTGCCGACGTTGCTCCAGATTGCGTCATAGAGATCCTCGAAGCCATCGAGCTGAAAGAACGTCGAAATCGAGGCGCCGTCGTAAGTGTCGTAGCGCCATATATTGAGTGTGATGTAGTTACGTTCGTCCTGCCAGAGCACGAAACCGCACAGACCGTGCTCGCGCTGTCCCTTGTCCGAGCCGGGCGGCGTGATCTCCACTTCGAGGTCGACGAAGTCGCCGTGCGGCCAATCGAACGTGTACGCCGTCCGGCCCGGGTTGGGGCGCTTCGCAGTGGCGTTGACCCGTGCGCTGCCCTGCCCGGTGAGGTGTATCTGGCCGATGCCAATCGTTCGCTGCCACGTTCGGTCGCCCGTCGTCGTGCATTTGCCTCCCAGATCGCCGGCAGGACCTTCGAAATCCTCGCTGACCACGATCCGCTGTCCCAGGCGCCACCATGGAGCGCCCATGTCGAGTTCCGCCGGCATTCGACACTGGCGTGGGTGCGCCTCGAAATATTCCAGCCGCGTTTCGCCGTCCGCACCCGCCGTCGCGATCCCAACACCCGTGGCGGCGCCGAGCCGATCGTCGGTGAACCGCTGTCCGAACAACAGCGCACCATCAAGGTGAAAACTCAACCGCTGGCCGTCGTCCAGAACCTGCAGCGAGTGGTGCGCGTGCGGTTTCAATCGAACTGCATCGGAGCGCGCCAAGGTGACCGCTTCTGCGCCGACGGTGCGGATCAGGATGCAGCCCTCTGACTCGACCGTGATCTTCCAGAAATTCCCCGGATCGGCAAACCGCCAGACCAGCGATACCGCCACGCTTGCGCTGCCTGAATGGATCAGGACATGTATCAGGCCTGTCGGATGCGGAGCATCGAGCAGCGCGAGATTGTCGGTGCCAGCGCCAAGAAGGCCTGCTGGCGTTCTTGCGAAGTCTCCGGTCACTTGCCGCCATTTGCCGCCGGCCTCGGCGGTGCGATCCACCAGGCGACCGCTGCCTGTCAGCGTGTCGGCGGCGTGCGCAGTTCCATACCAGGCTGACCATTCGCCGACGCGACCCACGCGCATGCCGTAGATCCTCGTGTCCAGCCGAAAACCGATCTGGCCGAGCGCGGCCTGCTGCACGCCCGCGTAGATCGTGGGCTCCGAGTTGAATGGGTCGATGGCGAGGGGCCGCAGTTCCGGGTATGGCTCCAGGCCGTTCGCACCCGGCACCGACGAGGCGTAGTAGGCGGCACCACGCTCGCGCAGCACCACGACATAGTAGATCTGAAGGTTCTGCACGCTGCGGATCGCCGCAAGATGGCCGGCGCCGACCCGGGCCCACAGTTCACCGTTCTCGTGCCCGGTCGCATGCATCACGAATCCATTGCCCTCGGTCAGTGGATTGCGGGACGCATCGCTAGCGAACCATCCCAGCGCCAGATTCTCATTGATCTGCGGGACCGCCGGCGCGTTCTTCGAGATGCGATGCCACCACCGCCACTGCCTCAGCGTGCGCAGTTTTCTTGA
Organism: uncultured Burkholderiaceae bacterium; assembly: GCA_964509545.1. Taxonomy (GTDB): domain Bacteria; phylum Pseudomonadota; class Gammaproteobacteria; order Burkholderiales; family Burkholderiaceae_F; genus JADJWR01. The sequence goes on from CAZDXQ010000037.1 coordinate 24,414, forward strand.
CGATCTGAGCCACTGAATGAGCCGCTGCCGACGGCGGAATGTCTCCGGGCCAACGAGCCATCTCTGGAAACGGTTGCGAAAGGTCTCGCGAAGATTCTCGGACTGCGACGTGTTGTGGCCGTTGACCATGAAGACTGCAAACGTCAGGCCGTTCGCTCGCGAGAATGGCCCGTAGGAGACGCCGGCGCGACCCCAACCGGGGGTGAGCAACGGCTGGATGCGCAGGGCACCATTGTCGATGCCGATGATGCCCTCCCGATCGACCCCCTTCCGTTCAATGCCGGCGGCTGTTCGGCTGCCGATCACGCGACCCGCACGCCTGTTCTCCGCGAAACTATCGCTTAGCCATCGATCCGCTGCGGCGGATCTCGCCTCCCTGGGAACTGCGAGCTCGGTAATGCTCGTTATCAAGTGGCGACCTCAGGACGCGTAGTTGACATTTTCGGGGGCGACTGATTGACCGCTGTGTCGACGATCTTCGACAGTCATGCTGGGCGACCGGACTGTCGCGCGTTGCAAGCGACTTTCTTCTGATGATCGCATTCAGCGTGATCGCGTGGATGCAGCGGGGGAAGCAGCGCCAGCCTGATAATGCTGCGCCAGTCGACGAATCCCTTCTTCGAGAGGCACCAGCGGCCTTTTCAGCAGGCCTTTCATTTTGCTTACGTCAGGACAGCGCCGAGTCATGTCGCCCTCGGGCAGGGGCGGCAGATGTTCAACGCGCGAGAGACTTCCGGTCATCTCGAGCACCGTCTGTGCGAGCTTCAGAATCGGCATTTCAACGTCGCTACCGACGTTGATGACGTCGTTTTCGAAGGCGCCAGAGCCGTGCGCGAGTACGCAGGTGTCGACGGTGTCGTCTACATAGCAGAAAGTGCGCGTTTGCGAGCCGTCGCCGTAGATTCTCAGCGGCTCGCCCCGTAGTGCCGCCCGCACGAACCGCGGCAGCACGAAGTCCTCGCTCTGGTGCGGTCCGTAGGTGTTGAAGAAGCGAAAGATGGTGTGTGCAAGGCCGTATTCGCGCTGGAACGCGCGCAGGTAAACCTCGCCGAGGTTCTTGACCACTGCGTATGGCAGACGCGAGTTCAGCGGCGTCGTGTTTTCGTTTTGCGGGATCTCGAAGGGTTCGCCATACACCTCCGAGGACGACGCGAAGTAGATGCGCTGCACGCCTGTGTTCTTCGACAGCCGAAGCACGTTCTGGATGCCGGCGATGTCGGAAAGTACAAGCATCGGATTTGCCAACGTTCGCTGCACTCCCACGACCGCGGCAAAGTGGAAAACGTGCGTAAACCGGTATCGGTAGAAGAGTGAGGCGATATCGTCGAAGTCATTGCAGTCGCTCTTCACGAAGAGCAGGTTCGGTGCACCGCTCGGCAGCTTCGCAAGGCTACCCGTCGAAAGATTGTCTGCCACTACGACGCTTGTTCCCGAGCGCCTGACCAATGCCCGAACGAGCGCACTGCCGATGTTGCCAGCGCCTCCCGTGACCAGGATCGACTCCATGCCTGACTCTCCGTCGCTTCAGCGTCCGATTGTGCCTGTACCGCGGGCAGCTGTTTCCGTGCGCCGCAGCCATAGATGGACGAACGGCTGCTCCCATCCGATCGAGACCAGGCCCGGACGATCGCCGACTCGGATCGGCTGAACGCCCATGTGGCTCGAATGCGGGGCAACATCGATGACTTCCATCTCCCAGGCGCCGCCACCCCGATTCAGCAGAACGGCGGTCAGGTTGTCGGCCGCGACCTTGCCGGGTCGCAGATCCGTATGCTCTGCCAGGACGACGTCGGCGCGGCCGTCGCCATCGGTGTCGTTCAGCGAAAGGCTGTTGAGCGAGCGCAGCACTGCGATCGTGTGCGCGCGCCATCGGCCGGAAGCCGGCGACGCCGGTGCCTCGAGCCAGGCCGCTCGTGCTGCGTACTCTGAATCGCCGCGCTCCTCCGTGAAGATCACGTCCGGCCGTCCATCGCCGTTGATGTCGGTGATCGCAACGCGGTCGATCCACGTCAGGCTCGACCCGAGCAGATGGCGCCGATAGCCATTGGCCATCGGTTCCAGCCAGACAATCCGACGGCCAGAGCGGTCGACGGCAACGATGTCGAGGTTGCCTGTGCCGCCGATGTCGCCGAGCGCGATGCCGGCTTCCTCCACCTGATCGTCGATCAAAGTCAGCGGCCAGGGGTCGCTGACCTTTGGATCGGCGCTGATTCGGAGCTTGAACAGGCGCTGGCCGCGGGTGAAATAGAGCTCGTAGCTGCCGTCGGGTCGAAGCGGCCCCGCGGCGACGCCCTGGATGCGGCCTTCGGGCAACTGACGGACGGTCGCGAGCTGCCAGTCCCGCCTGCCGGCGTCGCCAACCCAGGCGAGCTTGAGATAGCGGTCATTCGTAAACAGCACGATTCGCCAGCCGTTGCGTCGATTCGGCAGCACGTGGAGCACGTCATGTCCGGGCGCAACGGCGACGCGTTCCCAGGTTGAACTTCCACCGCGGGCATCGTTCCCTCGCTCCCGATATAGCGTTCCGCCCGCCAAAATGTCCTCGCGCCCGTCGCCATCCATGTCGGTGGCGTAAAGCCCGAAAGTGTGGCGATCGTAAGCGGGGCGCTCGGCGTCGACGGTGATGTAGTCCCAGCGGCGCTGAACATCGCCTGCCGCGGGCGCCCGCGGCACTCGCTTCAGGTCCGCCGCCCGGTTCTCCCAGTATTCGATGAAGCGCTCGCGGCCGGCGTAGTTCTTGCCGACGAGATCCATGTCTGCGTCGCCATCGAAATCGGCCATGACCATGTTGTGCGAGCCGTGCGTCGCGAGCACCGTGCGTTGCCAACCGCTCGCCAGGTTTCGGTAGAGGATGATCCGGCGCAGCGGAGACGTGTGCATCTCGGCGACGACGACGTCCGGCCGACCATCGAGGTCGAAGTCGGCGACGTTCAGGGAATGCGCGCCGACCAGTTCCTCGCGCTCGATCGGATGCTCGCGCCATGGCGATGAACGCGGATCGGGCGGCGCCTCGAACCAGGACAGCGGCGACCGGCCTTCCGAGCCGCTCATGACGATGTCCGCCCGGCCGTCGCCGTTCATGTCCACGACACGGACTCGCGTGTCGATCGTCCACTTCGGAGCGATGGCATGAAGGACCCATTTCCTCTGCGATCCTTGTCCCTGCTGCTCCAGCCACAGGTTCGAGAAGACGATGTCCAGCTTGTCGTCGCCGTCGATATCGGCCACTGCCAGGCCTTCGCCCTTGCTCTCGAGCACCAACTCACCTTCGAAGCGTCCCGGGGCGACCTGGTACCAGATCTCGAGCTTTCGCTTGTCCGCGCGCACCACATCGAGCCGGCCATCGCCATCGACGTCGGCGACGGCAAGATCGTGTGCGTATCCCGGTGCAATTCGGTGCCTGATCCACCTGCCTTGGCTGCGCTCCTGTTCGAACCAGACGATGCCTTCCTGCAAGTCGCCGATGACGATGTCGGTTCTGCCGTCACCATTGAAGTCGACCGCGACGCCGTCCGTGGTGAATTCGCCGCGAGCGATGTTGTGCCGTTTCCACGTCGGGTACTCGAACCAGGCGAGCGCGTCACTGCGCGCGCGCTCGCCCCCGATGATCACGTCGGGAAATCCGTCGCCATTGATATCGCCAACCGCAGCGACATCGCTGCAGCAGTCGACGCCGCCCGGTGCCCTCCGCGCGATCATTTGGTGCAGAAAATGGGACTTCGCGTCTGGCGATACGGCAGGCGTGATCGTCGGCTCCTTTGGCGGACGTTCTCCGCATCCGGTGAGCAGCACCGCCAGCGCGAAAAAGAGCGAGGCGCACACTACATCGAAGGCAGCGCCGTGCCGCGTGCTGGCCGCGCCGCTCCTCGATGGACAGGTTGCCGATCCAGTTAGCATGCGACTCCCTCAGCGGCCGATTGCGGTCCGGCGAAAAACTTCGACGCCGTTCATGAAACGCTCGACGAAGGTACCTTCCGCCACGTCGGCAAGGATCGACCAACGGGGATCGTTGTCCCTGCGCTCGATCTGCGACGCATAGGCTGCAAGCGCTTCGCGTTTCCTGTCCAGTACCGAGCGAACATCGATCCGCGTGCGGCAACCGATGGCGACCGCCGCGATATCGCTCAGGATGCGGGTCGCATCAAGCGCCGGGTTCCGCGTCCTCAGCGTTTCGCTCGTCCATGGCCACGTGTTCCACAACCACACTGGATACTCAAAGCGAACTATCCGACGGCAGTGCGATTGCATTGCGGCGGTAACGATTTCGAACGTGGCGACGTGATCGTCAAGCCGGTCTCGTCGATGCGGAACGAACACCTGCTGCGGATCGAACCGTTCGAGCAGCGCCACGACCTGCCGTTGCGCCGCGACGGCATGCGCGGCCAGCCGCTGATCCTCGAAGTCTAGGAAGATGTAGTCGTCCGGACGCAATCCCAGCTTCAACGACGCCTGCAGCGCCTCTTTCCGCCGCGTTTCGGCCAGCACCTCGCCGTCGATCAGACCGGCGTGGGACGTCCTGCCGTCGGTCATGATGACCACCGCGACCTTCGCGCCGGCGGCTGCCTTCATGGCGATCGTGCCACCGCAACCGAGGACTTCATCGTCGGGGTGAGGCGCAAAAACCAGCGCCGAAGCGCTGAGTTCAACGCCACTCCGATCATCGGCCGCGAGACGCCGTCCGACTGAAATTAGCGCGCTCGCAATGGTCCTCCGGAGAGCATGTCGGCGTCGGATTTCCGATTGGACTGCGCCGGGAGTGCAAGCAGACTTCATCGCGGGAGTTCGCTTTGCCTTAGTCCGCGTCCCTGCGGCCGCATGGCAGAATCGTCCGCGCAGTGTGCATTCAAGGCCGCCGTTGCCGAAATCGGTGCATTCAGGGGCTCGGTATCGTCGCGGTCGGTATGGAATTCGCCGTTCTGCACGATGTCGCGGGTGGGAGAACGGTCAAAGGCGGGCATGCGGCGGAGTCTGCGGCTGTCTAAGTGCGAATTTCGAGAGGGAGGGCAGATGTCGCTTAAGGTGGCAATCCTTGCTGGGGGCGCCGGCACGCGGTTGGCTGAGGAGACGGACATCCGGCCCAAGCCAATGGTCGAGATCGGGGGCATGCCGATCCTGTGGCACATCATGCGGCACTATGCGCATTACGGCTTCCGCGAATTTGTAATCGCACTCGGCTACAAGGGCGAGTACATCAAGCGCTGGATGCAGGAGTACGCCACGCTCGGCGGAGACATGACGGTTCGGACCGGAACCGGTGAAATCATTCGACACGATAGAGAGAAGCCGGACTGGAACGTGGATCTTATCGATACGGGCCAGGCCACGTTGACCGGAGGGCGGGTCAAGCGACTCGGGCGCTGGCTCGGGAACTCGACATTCATGCTGACCTGGGGCGATGGCGTCTCCGACGTCGACTTGCACCGACTGCTGGCTTTTCATCGCGCGCACGGCAAATTGGCGACCGTAACCGCCGTTCGGCCGCCCGCGCGCTACGGGTACATGGAGTTCGACGGCGATCGGGTCGCCAAGTTTGCCGAAAAGCCGCAAACAGCGGAAGGATGGATCAATGGCGCTTTCTTCGTGCTCGAACCTGCCGTGCTCGACTACATCGACGGCGACGAAACAATGTTCGAGCACGCGCCGATGGAACGACTCGCGGCCGATGGCCAATTGATGGCCTACAAGCACAGCACGTTCTGGCAGTGCATGGACACCCTCAGGGACAAGCACGTACTGCAAAAATTGTGGGACAGCGGTTCGCCACCTTGGAAAATCTGGAGCTGACGAGATATGCGTGTACTGGTTACGGGGCATAAGGGATATATCGGCACGTGCCTGGTGCCGATGTTGCTGGCAGAGGGATTCGAGGTCACTGGCCTGGACAGCGACCTGTTTCGCGAGTGCACGTTCGACGGCGAGATCGTGCGTGTTCCCGAAATCATCAAGGACGTGCGGGACGTTGCGGCCGAGGATGTCGCCGGACACGATGCTGTCATCCATCTCGCCGGACTTTCGAATGATCCGCTCGGCGACTACGACCCTTCGCTGACGGATGACATCAACTGCCAGGCGTCGATCAGGCTGGCGCGTCTGGCGCGCGAGACAGGCGCTCGCCGGTTCGTATTTGCCTCGTCGTGCAGCAATTACGGCGCGGCGGGCGACGACTTCCTGTGCGAAGACGCAGAATTCAATCCGGTGACGCCTTACGGCGTGTCCAAGGTCAAGGTCGAGCAGGCGGTATCACAGTTTGCGGCTGACCGCTTCAGCCCAACCTTCCTGCGAGCGTCGACAGCCTATGGCCTGTCACCGCGGATCCGCTTTGACCTTGTGCTCAACAACCTGACCGCTTGGGCGTTCACGACTGGGCGCGTCTACCTGAAAAGCGATGGTTCGCCCTGGCGGCCCATTGTGCATGTCGAGGACATCGCGCGGGCATACATTGCGGTGCTCAAGGCGCCGGTGGAGGCCGTGCACAACCAGGCGTTCAATGTTGGAACCACGACCGAGAACTACCAAATTCGGGAGATCGCGGCGATCGTCGAAAGCGTGGTGCCCGGATGCAGGGTGGACTTCGCTCCCGATGCAGGCCCGGACAAGCGCAATTATCGGGTCGACTGCAATCGGATCGCCCGCACGCTGCACGGGTTCAAGCCGCAGTGGACAGCCCGGCGTGGCGTCGAGCAGTTATATCAAGCCTTCAAGAGGGTCGGTCTGACGCTCGAAGATTTCGAGGGTGAGCGTTTCAAGCGGATCGCGCATATCAAGAAGCTCATCGGCGATGGGTCGGTCGACCAGAGGTTGCGCTGGAAGGCGTCCCAGCTCGAAACACAACCCCTGTAGCCGGCCGGCGCAAGCTGTGAAGCAGATGACATACGGACTGATCGGATCCTGCCGGTCGTGTGATTCGAGCAGGCTCGAGGTTGTCCTCGACCTGGGCCTGAGTCCGCTCGCGGACCGGCTGCTGGCGGCCGACCAGTTGAAAATGCCCGAGGCGCGCTATCCGCTGCGTCTGGTCTTTTGCCACGACTGCAGCCTGGCGCAGATCGACTACACCGTTGCGCCGGACGAGTTGTTTTGCAACGACTATCCATACTTCTCATCGGTGTCGGACGCACTGCAGGCGCACACGATCGCCAACGTCAGGGAACTGATTGCCGCGCGCAAACTCGGTTCGGAGAACCTCGTCGTCGAGCTCGCGAGCAACGATGGCTACCTGCTCAGGCACTACAAGAGCGCTGGTGTGAAGGTGCTCGGCATCGATCCGGCAGAGGGGCCGGCAAAGGCTGCGACTGACGCGGGAATCGAGACGATCGTCGATTTTTTCACTGAAGAACTGGCGGACGACCTGGCCACGAAGGGCGTATCCGCCGATGTGGTGCACGCAAACAACGTCCTTGCGCATGTGGCCGACACCAATGGCTTCGTTGCCGGCATCAGACGCCTGTTGAAGTCGAGCGGCGTCGCGGTGCTGGAGTTTCCCTACGTCCGCGACCTGATCGATCACTGCGAGTTCGACACCATTTACCACCAGCATCTTTGCTATTTCTCGGTGGGCTCAGTCGATCGCCTGTTTCGTCGCCACGGCCTTTACCTCAACGACATTCGCCGCATTCCTATCCACGGCGGTTCGCTTCGGCTCTACGTCGAGCCGAGCGAGCGCGTAAGAGAGTCGGTTGTCGACTTGCTGGCGGAGGAGGAGCGCCTTGGGGTGAACCGGGTCGAGTACTACCGTAACTTCGGGGAGCGCATATCGAGGCTGCGCGGCCGCTTACTGGAGTTACTCGAAGGGCTGCAGCGGGAAGGCAAGCGGATCGCGGGCTACGGGGCGCCTGCCAAAGGCTGCACGCTGATCAACTACTTCGGCGTCGACAAGCGGCTCGTTCCGTATACGGTCGACAAGAACGGCTTCAAGCAGGGCCGATTCATGCCGGGCACGCACCAGCCGATCTACAGCCCTGCGAAGTTGCTCGAGGAACAGCCTGACTACGTGCTGCTGCTGCCGTGGAATTTTGCCGATGAGATCCTGGCGCAGCAGGCCGAATACCGCGCGCGCGGCGGCAAATTCATCATCCCGATCCCGGAGCCGAGGGTCGCGTGAGAACGAGCGTGGGTGAGGCCGGATTGCAGCGTCCCGGGGCAGTCACGGCGGAAACTGATGGCGAGTTGCGATGCCCATGCTGCGGGGGCGCCGGCATGCAGATCTTCTATCGCGTCGAGCGCGTGCCAACCAACAGCTGCATCCTGCTGCCGACGCGTGAGGAAGCGCTGTCTTATCCGCGCGGCGACATCCGCCTGGGGTTCTGCCGGGCCTGCGGTTTCATCTGCAACACGGCCTTCGAACCGAAGCTGACCGAATATTCCGGGCGTTACGAGGAAACACAGGCTTTCTCCTCGACGTTCAACGCCTTTCATGAGAGCCTGGCGCGATCGCTGATCGAGCGGCACGCGCTTCACGGCAAGGAACTGATCGAGATCGGCTGCGGCAAAGGGGAGTTCCTGCGCCTGCTCTGCGATCTCGGCGGCAATCGCGGTCTGGGTTTCGATCCGGGCTACTCAGAGGCAAGGGGTGATGCGCAGGGTCGGACGGGGATCAGAGTGATCCGCGACTTCTTTTCGGAGCAATACGCCGACCGGTCCGCCGACTTTGTCTGCTGCAAGATGACGCTCGAGCACATTCCGTCGCCGCTTGCCTTCATCGGTGCCGCGGTGCGGACGGTGCGCCGCCCGGACGGTGTCATGTTCATCCAGGTGCCCGAGTCACTGCGCATCGTGCGGGATTGCGCCTTCGAGGACGTCTACTACGAGCATTGCTCGTATTTCTCGGCCGGTTCCCTCGGGCGGCTGCTGCGGCGGCTGGGCATGCGGATACTGTCGACCGACGTCGCGTACGACGGCCAGTACCTGACCGTCGAGGCAACCTATCCCGCGGCCAGCCAGGCGGTCGCCGTGGAGCCGATGGTCGACGATATCGAAGAACTCGAGCGCTGCGTGTCGAGCTTTCCCGGCCGCATGCAGCAAAAAGTGGCGCAGTGGCAGCAGTCGCTCGCACGCTGGCGCGACGAGGGGAAGCGCGTCGTGATCTGGGGCTCTGGCTCGAAGGGCGTGTCGTTCCTGACCGGCGTTCCCGGGTCCGATGCGGTGTCCAACGCTGTCGACATCAACCCCTATCGGCACGGCTATTACATGCCGGCAACCGGACAGCGCATCGTCGGACCGGAACAGCTTCGCGAGCTTCGTCCCGACGTTGTCATCGTCATGAACCGTGTTTACGAGCGCGAGATTCGGGCGACCCTTGTGACGCTCGGACTGGAACCTGAACTGCATTGCCTGTGATGTCGACAGGGATCGATCGAGTCGGCGCCCGGTGCCCGGCCTGCACGGGCGCGACGACGATTCCTTTTCTCGACCTCGGCTTGGCGCCGGTCTTCTGCAACGTGCAATGGCCAACTCGCGCCGACGCGCAGGCAGCCGCGAAGGGGCCTTTGTCCCTGGCCGCCTGCATCGAGTGCGGCCATGTCTTCAACCTCGCTTTCGACGCACACCGGGTCGCTTACGCGCCGGGCTACGAGAATTCGCAGCATGCGTCGTCCGTGTTCCGCGCATTTGCCGAGCGACTAGTCGACCGGTTGATTACGCGCTACGACGTTCGCCACCGTGCCGTGGTCGATATCGGCTGCGGACGCGGCGACCTCCTTGCCCTGTTCTGTGAAAGGGGAGAAAACCGCGGTTTCGGCTTTGATCCGAGCTATCGAGGCGCGGCGGAGGACAGCGGCGGGAGACCGTTTCAGATTTGGCGGGAGTACTTCGACGCCGAACATGCGACCGCGATCCGGCCTGCACTCGTCTGCTGCAGGCATGTCCTTGAGCATGTCGAGGATCCGACCGACTTCCTCGTTCGTCTGCGCAATGCGCTGGAGGCCTGCGGTGACGCGATCCTGTATCTCGAAGTTCCAAGTGGCGAGGCGTTGCTGAACGAATGCGGGATATGGGACTATCTTTACGAGCACGTGTCCTATTTCTCGGGTGCGTCGCTTGAGAAAGTGCTTGTTGCGGCAGGATTCGAGGTCATGCACCTGCAGCACGATTTCGGCGGACAATTCCTTTGCGCGGAAGTGCGGGTCGCGCGTCAGCGGAGCGACCGCATAACTTCGAAGCCCTTCCGTGAAGAATCACTGCGCGCTGCGGCACGCGGCATGGGTGAGCGGCTCCACAGCTGGCGTGAATGGGCCCGTTCGCTTGACAGCGCGGTGACGCTCTGGGGTGCAGGTTCGAAAGGCGTCATGTTCCTGAACCTGCTCGGTCTCTCAGCGCCTGAGCCAATCGATTGGGTCATCGATCAGAACGTTGACAAGCATGGGCGCTTTGTCAGTGGAACTGGTCAGGAAATCGTGAGCCCGGAGTCGCTGCGCGGAAGCAAGATCAGGCAGATCGTTCTGATGAACGGGATCTACGAATCGGAAGTCAGGCGGCGCCTTGATGGCCTTGGCGTCGCCGCCGAACTGAGGATCGCCTGGCCGTAAGGCGCCGCAAGACGCGGGGCTTTGCCGTCCCGGCTCATCGTTCTTCCCGAGGCCGCCACGGTCGCGCAGAGCTTGTCACCGCAGGGCGTCGTTCCTCCAGACGTGAAGGTACTGGTACGCGTCCCAGGCAATGCTGACGATGTCGAGTGCGCCATCGCCGTCCAAATCGACAAGTCGTGCCCCCAGGTGGCTTTCCTTGCCGGCGTCGACAAGCGTGTCGGACCAAGTTAGACCCTTGTCCGTCGACTTCCATATGCGGATGCGCAATTCGCCGCGGTGCTCGCCGGTGACGACCTCCACCGAACCATCGCCGTCCATGTCGGCAGCACTCATCGAATTCGTTGAACCCTGCGTCGCAACAGCATGCTTCGTCCATGCAAGGGTCGTTGGATCCGGCGGGGACTGGAACCATGAGGTGACCGCGCCGCTGGCGCTACCGTTTTCGGCGCTGACGATGATGTCCGGCCGGCCATCGCCGTTGACGTCCACCAGCTCGGCCCGGTCGGCCCAATCGGTAACGTCACCGACGTTGCGGCGGATCCAGTTGGTACCTCCGTTTCCGGGATTCTGGTACCAGTAGATCGTTTTGCCCGTGGTGCCGTCAGAGGCAACGACGTCGTCGAAGCCGTCGCCGTCGATGTCTCCGACGGCGAGCAGGTCTTCCGATGTTCCCGACGCGATTCTCACACTGGCCCAGACGCCCGCTTTCGGGTCGTCTGGTACCTGCACATACCAGGTTCCGTCTCCTACCGTAAAGACGATCTGCTGCTTGCTGGTCGACGGCACAATGCGGGCCAGCCGGTAGCCTTGGCCGTTAACGTGCGACGTGGCGGGAAGCGTGGCAACCACTTGGGCCGTCCACTGGCTGCCGTCCGCGTTTGGTTTAAGCCAGTAGACGCTAGGCAAGGCCTGGGCGATCACATCCAGTTGAGCGTCTCCGTCAACGTCCATCACAAGCATGGCATCTGCATCGACCGGAAAAGTAACGCGCGTCCATGCGGCCGTCAGGTCGCCGCCGGGATTGCGGTAAAAATACTTGCCGGAGACGATATCCGTTCGCCCATCGCGGTCGATGTCACCGAACGCCAGGCCGAACGCGGCATAGCCCGTGTTCAGCTTCTCGCGCGTCGAATCGATATTGATGTATTGCCATCGGTTCAACGCCAGGGTCGATGGCGGCTGGTTGATCCAGAGTTCCACGGGCGGATTGTTGAGGTAGTTCGCGCAGAGAATGTCCGCAAGGCCGTCGCCGGTGACATCGCTGACGCGGGCGTTGTGGCAGCCGGTGCTATTGACCGTCTTCCTGGAGAAAGTCGGGGCGAGTCCGCCGTTGTTGACGTACAACCGCAATTCGGCGAGTTCGAGGCCCACGACCAGATCGGCAAGGCCGTCGTTGTTTAGATCGGCGATGTTCAGTTTGTGCGCGCCAATGTCGCCATCCAGCTTGTACTTGATCCAGCCACCCTGCCGTGGATCAGTGGGGCCGACGTACCAGGCCAGTTCGCTGCGGCTGTGCTGCTCGCTTACAACGATATCGAGGCGGCCGTCGCCGTTAAGGTCGCCGATCGCAGCCGTGTAGCTGCCGCCGTCATAGCCGGAGGCAAATTGGTAGGCGGTCCAGGTCCCCGTCCTGCTGATCGGATTCCTGAACCACCAGCCGCCCTGCACGAAATCAATTCGACCGTCGCCATCAACGTCGCCGATGCCGATGCCTTCCTTTGTCTTGTCGATTGAACTCAGATTCCTGTCCACCCATGAATCGGTGCCGCCCTGGTACCAGAGATGGGTGCCATTGCCGTGCGTGATCACATCGAGCTTGCCGTCGCCGTCGAAGTCGGCCACCTCGATGTCGTGTACCCAGTTGCCATGCGCCCCGATCGAATGTCGCGACCAGGAATCTCCGCCGCCGAGATTCTCGAACCAGACGACGTTGTCGCCGCCGTTGCCGTCGCCGGTGACAATGTCTATCCGGCCGTCGCCGTTGATGTCTCTGGCTTGGCAGTCGGTGGTGAATTCCACTCTTGCCGTCGCAATGGTGAAGCTCTGCCAGTCCGGATTGCGATACCAGACTAGCGTCAACCCGCCGACGACCAGATCCGGCTTGCCATCGTCGTTAAGGTCGGCGATCGCCTTGCAGTCGCCCGCGTTCGTCGAGTCGATCACGACCCGTGAGAAGACGGGCATACCCGCAGGCGCTGGTGCGGGTGATGGCGCAGGAGCTGGAGCCGGGGCCGGCGCGGGACTTGGGGAAGGTTCGGGCGCTGGGCCGGGCGCCGGCCCGGGAGCCGGGATCGGCGCGGGCGCAGGGCCCGGTCCGGGCGCGGGCGAGGGAGTCGTCGATCCTGGCGCCGGCGCAGCGCTTGGTGCCGGCCCGCCGCCGCCACAGGAAGCGAGGGCGAACGCGCCGATGACAAACAGCGACGAGAAGCGCTTGGTCGGTCGCATGCGGCTACGCCTCGGCGGTTCGACAGTGATACGAAGGGCGAATGCAAAGGATTATCCGCCCGCCCGACAACAGGCGATGTCCCGATCGCTGTTGAACGAGGCCGTGTGACGGCTCCTGATTCATG
>CAZDXQ010000038.1:0-37419 GCA_964509545.1 uncultured Burkholderiaceae bacterium
ACTTGCTGTGCAAGTTAGCCTCCACCGCAACCTGCCAAAAAGCCGGCAGGTTGTGAGTCCGGCGCGTCTACCAGTTCCGCCATTCCGGCGCGGGACGCGAATTATGTCCGAACCCCGAGGGCCGCACCAAACCGCAGGCCGTCAGATTTCCAGGTTGTCGATCAGCCTCGTCGTGCCGAGCTTGGCGGCGGCGAGCACGACGAGCGGCTCGCCGGCAGCGATCTGGTCCTGCAGCGGCACCTTCAGGTCCATCTGGCGGCGGATCGAGACGTAGTCGACCTTCCATCCTGCGGCAGTCAGTTCGCGTTGCGCGTCGTGTTCGATCCGTGGCGCGTCGGATTCGCCGGCGCGCAGCCGGTCGCGGACTTCGTTGAGCAGTCGGTACAGGCGCGGCGCCTCCTTGCGCTCGGACTCCGACAGGTAACGGTTGCGCGACGACAGGGCCAGACCGTCGGCATCGCGCACCGTCTCATGGGCGATGATCTCGGTGGGCAGCGCGAACTGCCGGCACATGTTGCGCACGATCATCAGCTGTTGGTAGTCCTTCTTGCCGAACACCGCCACGCGCGGCTGCACGCAGGAAAACAGCTTCAGCACCACCGTGGTGACGCCGACGAAGAAACCGGGACGGAACTCGCCCTCGAGGATGTCGCCGAGGTCGTGCGGCGGGCTGACCCGGTAGTTCTGCGGCTCGGGATAGAGCTCGGCCTCGGTCGGCGCGAACAGCACGTAGACCTTGTTCTGCTGCTGCAGCTTGTCGATGTCCTCCTGCAGCGTGCGCGGGTACTTGTCAAAGTCCTCGTTGGGTCCGAACTGCAATCGGTTGACGAAGATCGACGCCACGACCGGGTCGCCGTGCTGGTGTGCCAGGGCCATCAGCGACAGATGGGCGGCGTGCAGGTTGCCCATCGTCGGCACGAAGGCGATGCGCAATTGACCGCGCAATTGGTCGCGCAGGTCTTCGATGGTCTGGACAACCTTCATCGCATTCGCTCCGGCGGCCGTGTTGCGCCGCGCATATTAACCGGCCGCCGACTGCGTCTGCGGCGTCGGCGGCGCGCTTCGTGGCGCGACTGCCGGATCAGGCGGCGAGGCTGAAGTACTCGCGTCGGCCGCGCATCTTCTCCAGCCGCGACAGCAGCAGGTCGTAGTCGTCGTCGCGGTCGATCGGGTTCAGGGTCTCGGTGTTGACGACCAGCAACGGCGCTGCGTCGTAGCCGTGGAAAAACCGCGCATAGTCGTCGGCGAGCCGGCGCAGGTAGTCCTCGCCGATCGCGGCCTCGTCAGGGTGCCCGCGCCGGGCGATGCGTTCGAGCAGCGTTCCGACGCAGGCCTGCAGGTAGATGACGAGGTCGGGCGCCGGCGCGTGCGGCGCCAGCTGCGCATGGATCTGCTCGTACAACCGCAGTTCGTCGTCGGCCAGCGTCAGCCTCGCAAACAGCGCATCCTTGTCGAGCAGGAAGTCGCCGACGACGTGACGGCGCGACAGGTCGGGCTGGCGCAGTTCGGCGAGCTGGGCGATGCGCTGGAACAGGAACGAGAGCTGTGTCGGCAGCGCGTAGCGCCCGGGATCGCGGTAGAAGCGGGCGAGGAACGGATTGGCATCGGCCTGCTCGAGCAGCAGGCGGGCACCGGTCGAGGCGCCGAGGCGGCGCGCCAACGAGGTCTTGCCGACCCCGATCGGCCCCTCGACGACGATGTGCCGGAAGCGCGCCGCGACCGGACTCCTCGGCGGGGAGTTCACCCGCCCGGCTCGATGCGCTCGGCCCTTTGATGAGCGACGGCAGCGACCAGCCGCGCCGCCGGCCCCAGGCCCGGCAGTTCGATGTCCGGCGCAAGGTCGAGCAGCGGGCGAAGCACGAAGGCGCGCTGATGCATGCGCGGGTGCGGCAGGGTCAGCGGCGTGCTGCGCATCAGCAACGTGCCGTGCAGCAGCAGATCGAGATCGACCTTGCGTGCGCTCTTGACCTGCGCCTCGCCGCTGCGCCGCTTGCGCCCCAGGCGCAGTTCGATATCGAGCAGCGCCAGCAGCAGGTCATACGGCTCCATCGCGGTGTCGAGCACAGCCACCGCGTTGGTGAAATCGGGGCCTTCGGCATCGATCGGCGCGCTGCGATAGTAGGGGGAGACGCCGACGAAGTTGCAGCCCTGCAGCGCGCGCAGTTCCTCGACAGCCGCGTTCAGGGTGTCGATGACGTCGCCTTCGTTGGCGCCCAGACCGATGTAGACGCGATGTTCGGACACCTGTCGTTCCTCAGGAAGCAGCGGCGTCGCCGGCGGCGCCCGCCGCCTTCGGTCGGCGCCGGCGCCGCCGCCGCGCGCCTTCGCCCTGCCGAGGCGACGGCACGGCCGCCAGCATGCGGGCGCGGCCGTCTTCGTCAGCGTGCATGAAGTCGTGCCACCAGGTCGCCAGTTCGGCCGGCACTTCATCTGCCGCGGCCCGCAGAGCGAGAAAATCATAACCGGCGCGCAGGCGCAGATGGCTCAGCAGGGCAATCGGCGCCCGTCCCGTCCGCCGTTCGAAGCGCGGCTGCATCATCCAGATGTCGCGCATGTCGGCGACATAGCGGCGCTGGATCGCCAGTTTCTCCGTCTGCCGGTCGAGCACCTCGTCGATCGCCGCGCCGAGCGCCGGGATGCGATGCTGGCCCGCGGCCTGCAGGTCCTTCCAGCGCTTGAGCACCTCGTGCCAGAGCAGGCAGGCGAAAAGGAAGCCGACCGCGATGTGCTTGCCGGCGCGCACCCGCTCGTCGGTGCGCGACAGGGCTAGCATGACGAAGCGCTCGCCCTCGGGCTGCTCGAGGATCACGTCGAGCAGGGGCAGCAGGCCGTGATGCAGGCCCTCGGCGCGCAGCCGCAGGATGCAGGCCACCGAGTGGCCGCTGGTCAGCAGCTTCAGCATCTCGTCGAACACGCGCGCCGCCGGCACGTTGCCGAGCAGGTCGGCCAGGCGCGCGATCGGCGCCCGCGTCGACTCGTCGATCTCGAAGCCGAGCTTGGCGGCGATGCGCACCGCGCGCAGCATGCGCACCGGGTCCTCGCGGTAACGCGCCTCCGGCTCGCCGATCATGCGCAGGCGACGGCGCTTGATGTCCTTCACCCCGTCGTGATAGTCGATGACCGTTTCGGTGGCCGGGTCGTAGTACAGCGCGTTGATGGTGAAGTCGCGCCGCGCCGCATCGTCGGCCTGCGTGCCGAACACGTTGTCGGCCAGCATCCGGCCATGCTCGTCGACGGCCTGCCCGTCATTGGCGGCGCGGAAGGTGGACACCTCGATCGTTTCCGGGCCGAACATCACGTGCACGAGCCGGAAGCGCCGGCCGATGATGATCGCGCGGCGGAAATGCGACTTGGTCTGCTCGGGCGTGGCGTCGGTGGCGACGTCGAAGTCCTTCGGCGGCACGTTGATCAGCAGGTCGCGCACGGCGCCGCCGACGATGTAGGCGTGATGGCCGGCCTTCCGCAGCGTCTCGCACACGCGCAGCGCCGAACGTGAGACGCGGTCGCGGCGGATGCCGTGCTCGGCCACCGGCACGTGGCGCGCCTTCGGCGCGCGCCGTCGCCGGGCGAACAGGGTCTGCACCTTTTCGACGAAGCGCTTGATCATCGCTGAGGCCTGAGCCGCGGCATACGCGGCGACAGGCACGCGCCGCGTCCAATGCCGCGCCGGCCCGCGTCCGTCATGCCTGCGTCGCCTCGAACAGGTCGAGCGTGCGCCAGCCGCGGCTGCGTGCGATTTCGCGCAGTCTGGCGTCGCCGTTGGTGACCACCGGCTCGTCGACGCGTTCGAGCAGCGGCAGGTCGTTGATCGAGTCGCTGTAGAAGACCGTGTAGGTGTCGTCCCACGAGCGGCCGCGGCTCGCCAGCCATTCGGTCACGGCGGCGACCTTGCCCTCGCGGTAGGTCGGCACGCCGATATGGCCGCCGGTGAATCGACCGTCGCGTTCCTCGGGCTGGTAGCCGATGACTTCCGTCAGGCCCAGCAGGTGCGCGATCGGCGTGGTGACCCAGGCATGGGTGCCGCTGATCAGCGCCACCTCGAACCCTGCGGCGCGATGCCGTTCGACCAGCGCCCGCGCCTGCGGCGCCACGTGCGGTTCGACGTGGCTGGCGACGAATTCGTCGCGCCAGCGCTCGAGGTCGGTGCGGTCGAAGCGCGCCAGCATGTCCATCTGAAAGCGGACGTAGGCGGGGACGTCGAACACCCCCTGCCGGTACTGCTCGGCGAACGCGCGGATCCGGGCTCCGAAGTGTTCCGCGTCGAGGCCGCCGACGCGGACGAGGAAGTGTGACCAGGTGTCGGCGCTGTCGATCGGCAGCAGCGTATGGTCGAGGTCGAACAGCGCCAGCTTCATCGATCGCGCATTCTACGTTGCCGCGGCCAGCCACTGCCGCGCCAGCGCCAGCGTCAGCGGTTTCTTGTTCGCCAGCGCGAAACCGTCGAGCGCGTCGAGCGCCGCGGCCAGCGTGCGCATGTCACGCGGCAGGTGCGACAGCAGGAAGTCGATGACGTCGTCGCCCAGGGTCAGGCCGCGCGTCGCCGCCTGCGCCCGCAGCGCCTCTGCCTTTTCGGCATCGGCGAGCGGCTGCAGGTGGTAGGCGAGGCCCCAGGCCAGGCGTGTGCGCAGGTCCGGGCGCAGCGGCAACTGCGCCGGCGGCGCGGCGCCGGCGACCACGCAGCAGGCATCGGCACGCACGCGCACGGCATTGAGCCGATTGAACAGGGCGATCTGCGCCGCTTCGTCGAGTTGCTCGACATCGTCGACCAGCGACAGTCCGGCGGCGTCGACCGGAGCGGTCGGCTGCCAGAAGCGCGCGCCGGGCAAGGCGGCGAGCGCCAGCAGCAGATGGCTGCGGCCGCAGCCCGTTTCGCCCCACAGGTAGATGATGCGCTCGCCGGCTTCTCCGGCGGCCAGGCGCTGCAGCCGGTCCAGCACTTCGCGGTTGCGGCCGGCGACGAAGTTGGCCAGCGTGGGCGCCGCCGGCTGCAGCAGGTCGAGCACCAGCTGGCGCGGTGCGGTCATCGAACGATCCTGCCGTTCTGCGGCGCCATCGATTCGTCGCGTGCGCGGCCCGCCGCGCTCAGGTTGCCCTGTAGAAATCGCTGTCCAGATAGGCGGTCTGCAGGCGGCGCGTGGCGACCAGCACCACGGCGCTGGCCGGCAGCGCCAGCAGCACGCCGAAGAATCCGAAAAGCTGACCGAAGGCGAGCAGCGCGAAGATCACCGCCAGCGGGTGCAGCCCGATGCGCTCGCCCACCAGCCGCGGCGTCAGGATGAAGCTCTCGACGACCTGGCCGACGCCGTAGATCACCGCCACCGCCCCGAGGCCGTAGAGGTTGCCGAACTGCAGCGCCGCCACGAGCAGGGCCAGCCCCAGCCCGGTGGCGAAGCCGACGTACGGAATGAAGGCCAGCAGTCCGGTGAGCATGCCGATCGGCAGCGCGCTCTGGAAACCGGCCAGGGCCAGTGCGGCCGAGTAGTAAACGGCCAGCGCCGCCATCACCGACAGCTGGCCGCGCAGGAACTGCGCCAGCAGCGCATCGATCTCGCCGAGCATGCCGACGATCAGCGGCTGCCAGCGGCGCGGCAGCAGCGACTCGATGCGGCGCGCGAATTCGTGCCAGTCGGCCAGCGCGTAGAACAGCACCACCGGCACCAGCAGCGCCGTGCCGAGGGCGCCGAGCAGCGCCGCGCCACCGGCACGCGCCTGCTCGACGATGCGCCCGATCAGGTCGCGCTGCCCGGCGGCGTGCTCGGCCAGCAGGTCGCGCAGCGTTTGCGCGTCGAAGCGGATCTCGACTCCTGCCAGCTCGCTCAGGCGCGGCGCCAGCGAGGTATTCAGCCAGGTGACGAGCCCCGGCAACTGCGCCTGCAGCGCCTTGATCTCGCGCTGCAGGACCGGCACGAGGATGAGCAGCAGCGCCAGCAGCGCCAGCCCCGAAGCCGCGATCATCAGCAGCACGGCAAGGCTGCGCGGCAATCGATGGCGGTGCAGCCAGTCGACGCCCGGTAGCAGCAGGTAGGCGATGATCGCCGCCAGCGCGAAGGGTGTCAGCACCGGCGCCAGCAGGTACAGCAGCAGCAGCGCGGCGACGCCCAGCGCGATCCAGCCGCCGGCCTGCAGTCGCTGCGGGGTGATGAGGCTCATTCGTAAGCAGGGACCCGGGAAGCGCGCAAGTGTACGAGCACACCCCGTTGCGCCTTACAGCGCCGCCACGATGTCTTGCACTTCGGCCAGTGCCGAAGCGCCGAAAGGATCGATGCGCCGTGCGTCGTGCATCGAGCGCAGCCAGGTCATCTGCCGCTTGGCGAGCTGGCGCGTGGCGGCGATTGCCTCGGCGCGGAACTGCGCGAATGTCGTTTCGCCGCGCAGGTGGCGCCAGGCCTGCCGGTAGCCGACGCTGCGCAGCGCCGGCAGCTCGGCATCGAGGCTGCGCGCCATCAGCCGCCGCACCTCTTCGAGGAAGCCCGTGGCGAGCATTTCGTCGAAGCGGCGTTCGATCCGGCGGTGCAGTTCGGCGCGATCCTCGGGCAGCAGGGCGATGGTCAGCAGTTGCAGCGGCGGCGCAGCCGGCGACCCCTGCAGCCGGGACAGCGGCACCCCGGTCAGTTCGAACACTTCGAGCGCGCGCTGGATGCGCTGGCTGTCGGTCGGCGGCAGCCGCGCCGCCGTCGCCGGGTCGACTTTCGCCAGCCTCTCGTGCAGTGCCGGCCAGCCCAGTGCCCGCGCCTGTTCTTCGATGCGGGCGCGCACCTCGGCGTTGGCGGTGGGCAGTGCCGACAGGCCGCCGCGCAGGGCCTGCGCATACAGCATCGTGCCGCCGACGACGAGCGGCAGCCTGCCGCGGACGTTGATCTCGCCGATGACGCGGGTGGCGTCGCGCAGGAAATCGGCGGCGGAGTAGGGCGCGTCCGGTTCGCGCAGATCGAGCAGGTGATGCGGCACGCGCGTGCGCTCGGCCGCGCCCGGCTTGGCGGTGCCGATGTCCATGCCGCGATAGACCTGCGCCGAATCGACCGACACGATCTCCAGCGCGAAGCGCTCGGCAAGCCGCATCGCCAGCGCCGACTTGCCGCAGGCGGTGGGCCCGAGCAGCAGCACCGCGTCGTTGCGCCGGTCAGACATGGCCGTGCCGGCGCACGACGGTCGCTGCCAGCAGCGCCGAGGCGATACCTGCGGCGGCCACCGTGAAGGCGAGCGGCCGCACGGTGCCGTCGAACGCGGCAGCGACCGACTGGCCGACCGCCGCCGCGAGCCCCATCATCAGCACGCCCGTCAGCGCGGTGGCGGTGCCGGCGTGCTGCGGGAACCTGGCCACCGTGCCGGCCTGCGCGACCGGCTGGATCAGCCCGTGGCCGACCATCACGCCGAACATCGGTAGCAGGATCGCCGCCGCGTGCTGTACGCCGAGGGCCGCCGGAACCGCCATCGCCAGCCCGCAGGCGGCCTGCGCCGCGGCGCCGATCGACAGCGTGCGCGGCAGGCCGGCGCGGCCGACGATGCGCCGGCACAGCAGCGTGCCGGCGAGGTAGCCGGCGACGATGAAGCTGAAGCACAGTCCGTAGGCGGCCGGCGAAACGCCGAGCACGCGGATCAGCGCGAACGAGCCGCCGGAGATGAAGGCGAAAAGCGCCGCGTAGCTCGTCGCCGCCGGCCAGGCGTAGGCGTTGAAGCTCGGCGTGCGCAGGATCGTTGCGTAGGCGGCGGCGAGCCGCCGCGGCCGCAGCGCCGCAGAGTCGACCTGCGGCAGCGTCTCGCGCAGGCGGGCGAGCGACAGCGCCGCCAGCAGCAGGCCGAAGGTCGTCAGCACGACGAACGACGAGCGCCAGCCGAAGGCGACCAGCAGCAACCCGCCCAGTGGCGGGCCGGCCAGCGGCGCCAGGCTCATCCAGGTGCCGGCGGCGGCGAGCACGCGTGCGCTGTCGGCGGGCGTGTGCAGGTCGCGCACCATGGCGCGGGCGGCCACGGCGCACGAGCAGGCGCCGATGCCCTGCAGCGTGCGGCCGCCGATGAGCGCCTCGATCGACGGCGCCGCCGCGCACAGTGCCGAGGCGGCGGCATAGGTCGCCACGCCGCCGAGCAGCACCGGGTAGCGGCCGAAGCGGTCGGACAGCGGCCCGGCGACCAGTTGCCACAGGCCGAAGGCGAGCACGAAGGCCGACAGCGTCAGCTGGACCTCGGCCGCCGGGATCGCAAAGGCGGCGGCCAGCGAAGGCAGCGCCGGCTGGTACAGGTCGGTCGACAGCGGCAGCAGCATCGACGCGCCGGCGACGAAGACGAGCACCATCGTCGGCGTGAGCGCCGGCGGCGCTGCGGTCGCGGCCCCGCGCACGCCTCAGAACCTGTGAAGAAATCGACGCGAGCGGGCCGCCGCGAGGGGCGGAGCGTGATCAGGCAAGCGCAGCGGCTTGCGCTTGCTCCCGCACCTGCCAGCATGGCCGTGGAACGGCCGGAGCGCAGCGACCGGAACGACTATGGACATACGTGAGGATCGCGAGCACCGCCCGACACTCGATCCGGCACGAGCAGCAGATCTCGCCACAGGGTCTCAGCGTCCGCGCAGGAAAAGCCGGTCGAGATCGGCCAGCGTCAGCTGCACCCAGGTCGGCCGGCCATGGTTGCACTGGTCGGCGCGCTCGGTGGATTCCATTTCGCGCAGCAGCGCGTTCATTTCGTCGACCGTCAGGCG
Organism: uncultured Burkholderiaceae bacterium; assembly: GCA_964509545.1. Taxonomy (GTDB): domain Bacteria; phylum Pseudomonadota; class Gammaproteobacteria; order Burkholderiales; family Burkholderiaceae_F; genus JADJWR01. Next base: position 8,693 of record CAZDXQ010000038.1, read on the forward strand.
CCGGTTGGCGCGCACCGCGCCGTGGCAGGCGAGCGTGGCCAGCAGTTCGTTGCGGTGCTCGGTCAGCACGCGGCTGCCGCCGTAGTCGCGCAGGTCGCGCAGAACGTCGCGCGCCAGCTGCGGCCCGGTCTCGCCGGCGCCCGCGGCAAGCAGCGCCGGCACGGCGCGCAGTGCCAGCTGCGCCGGCCCGGCCGGCGCCAGGTCGAGTCCGATCGCCGCCAGCGTCTGCGCGTGTTCTTCGGCACTGGCCACGTCGAGCGCGTCGGTGGAAAACACCTGCGGGATCAGCAGCCGCTGCTGCGGCATCGCCTGCGCGTCGAGCTGGCGCTTGAGCTTCTCGTAGACGATGCGCTCGTGCGCCGCGTGCATGTCGACGATGACCAGGCCATCGCGGTTGCGCGCCAGGATATAGATGCCGGCCAGTTGCGCGACGGCATAGCCCAGCGGCGGCATGTCCGCGGCTGCGGCGGCGTCCGGAACCGCCGGCGGCCGAGTCTCCGCCAGCAGCGCCAGATAAGGCGCCACCTGCTGCTCGACGCCGAGGCCGGGCTGCGCCGTCCAGGGGCGTCCTGCCGGCGGCGTGCGCGGCGCGGCGGCGGCGAGGTCGGCCAGCCGCGCCGGCGGTGCCGCGCTCTCGCCGGCGGTGGCACGTGCCGCCTCGGCCAGCGCCGCCTGCACCGCGTGCAGCACGAACTGGTGCACCGCGGACGAGTCGCGCAGTCGCACCTCGATTTTCGTCGGGTGCACGTTGACGTCGACGCGCGCCGGATCGATCGACAGATACAGGCAGTACGCCGGCTGCGACGCGCCGTGCAGTACGTCCGCATACGCCGCGCGCGCCGCGTGCGACAGCACCTTGTCGCGCACATAGCGGCCGTTGACATAGAAGTACTGCGCGTCGGCCCGGCTGCGCGCCACCGACGGCAGGCCGATCCAACCGGCCAGTTCGATGCCGGGCGCCTGCGCCGCGACCGCCCTGTGCGCGGCGGCGAAATTCTCCGGCATCAGCTTCAGCACCCGAGCCTGCGCCTGACCGGGCGGCAGGGCGAGCAGCGCGCGCCCCTCGTGCCAGAGGTTGAACTCTACGGCCGGCTGCGCCGCGGCGATGCGCTGCACCTGCGTGACGCAGTGGGCCAGTTCGGTGGCCTCGGCGCGCAGGAACTTGCGCCGCGCCGGCGTGCGGAAGAACAGGTCGGCGACCTCGACCCGCGTGCCCCGCGGCGCGGCAGCCGGTTCGATGGCGCCGGTGTCGGCGTCGATGCGGTGCGCGTCGGCCTGCGCCGTGCGCGAGGTGATCCGGACCGTGGCCACCGCGGCGATCGAAGCCAGCGCCTCGCCGCGGAACCCCAGCGTGCCGACCGACTCCAGGTCGGCGAGCGAGGCGATCTTGCTGGTGGCGTGCCGGGCCAGCGCCAGCGGCAGCTGCTCGCGCTCGATGCCGCCGCCGTCGTCGGTGACGACGATGCGCTTGATGCCGCCGCCTTCCAGGCGGATGTCGATGCGGCCGGCGCCGGCGTCCAGCGCGTTCTCGACCAGTTCCTTCAGGACGGAGGCCGGCCGTTCGATCACCTCGCCGGCCGCGATCTGGCTGACCAGAAGGTCGGGCAGCAGCCGGATCGGCGCCGCGGTCGGGGCAGTCACGTGAAGCACCGGCGGGATTATAGGAAGCGGGAGTCCGCCGACCGGATTACGGGCAAGCGAGCAGTCGGCCGGGGGCGATTCCCGCGAGGCGCTCGCGTATGATCTTTGCCATCCTAGGAGCCGCTCGCCCGCGAGAACGGTCTCGCGCGAGCGGCTCTTTTTGTGCCCGGTGCTGCAGACATGCGCCGGATGGAGCCGATGGAAGGCATCAACTGGTCAGACCTGTTCACGGCGATGGACAGGTTCCTGCTGGCGATCGTCGACCGCAACGTGCTGCTGGTCTACGTGGTGCTGTTCACCATCTTCTTTTCCGAGACCGGGCTGGTGTTCATGACCTTCCTGCCCGGCGATTCGCTGCTGTTCGTAGCCGGCGCCGTGGCGGCGCAGGAGGCCGGGCTGCATGTCGGCGTGCTGATCGTGGTGATCACCATCGGCGCGATCCTTGGCAACACGCTCAACTACTACATCGGCGCCTGGCTGGGCAAGAAGGTCTACGACGGCACGCTGAAGTGGATCGACCCGGTGGCCCTGCAGAAGACGCACGACTTCTACGAGCGGCACGGCGGCAAGACGATCGTCATCGCCCGTTTCGTGCCGATCGTGCGCTCGTTCGCGCCGCTGGTGGCCGGGGCCTCGGGCATGGAGATCCACAAGTTCCAGATCTTCAACATCGCCGGCGCCGCGCTGTGGGTCGTCTCGCTGGTCGGCGGCGGTTATCTGTTCGGCCAGGTGCCGATCGTGCGTGACAACCTCGGCATCATCCTCGTCGTCGGCATCGGTGCCGTGCTCGGGCCGCTGGCCATTGCCGCCGCATGGCGCGTGCTCAAACGGCTGGCGAGCGGACGACCCACGGTCACTGTCGGCGTTGCCCAGCGCCCGGCCCCGGCGCGATCGCCGACTGACCCGCGTTAGGCGCGCCGCCGCGCCGAATCAGCCGAGCACGCTGCGCGCGGCCGGAGGATGGGCGGCGAGGTGGCGCTTGATGCCGTTGAGGATCGCCCGCGCCATGCGCTGCTGGTAGCCGTCGTCGGCCAGCCGCCGCTCCTCGTGCGGGTTGGAGATGAACGCGGTCTCGACCAGGATCGACGGGATGTCCGGCGCCTTGAGCACGGCGAATCCGGCCTGCTCGACGCGCGGCTTGTGCAGCGTGTTGATCCGTTCCAGTTCGCGCAGCACGGCGTTGCCGAAGCGCAGGCTGTCGTTGATCTGCGCCGTCGTCGACAGGTCGAGCAGCACCTGCGCCACTTGCGCGTCCTTGGTGCCGAGGTTCACTCCTCCGACCAGATCGGCGTCGTTCTCGCGCCGCGCCATCCACGCGGCGGCGGTGCTGCTGGCGCCGCGCTCGGACAGCGCGAACACGGAGGAGCCGCGGGCGTCGGGACGGATCCACGCATCGGCATGGATCGACACGAACAGATCGGCCTGCACGCGCCTTGCCTTGTCGACGCGATCGTGCAGCGGTACGAAGAAGTCGCCGTCGCGCGTCATGAGCACGCGCATGTTGCGCTCGCTGCCGATCAGCCGCTGCAGCCGCTGCGCGATGTTCAGCGTGACGTCCTTCTCCAGCGTGCCGCGTTTGCCGACCGCGCCGGGATCCTCGCCGCCGTGGCCGGGGTCGATGGCGATGGTCAGCAGCCGGTCGACCGGCCGCTCGCGCGAGCGGCCGCGTGCAGGCCGGGCGTCGCCTGCGGCTTCCGCTTTCTGGATTTCGCGCAGCGCCGCGGTTTCGTTGCGGCGTTCGCCTTCCGCCTCCGGGCGCGCCTGCTGCTCGCGCAGCAGCGCCAGCAGCGGATCGGGTGGCGTTGCCGGGCGCAGATCGAGCACCAGACGGTGCTGGTAGGGGCCGATCGGTGCGACGGAGAAGACGTCCGGGCGGATGTCCTCCTTCAGTTCGATGACCAGCCGCACCACGCGCGGACGGTTCTGGCCGACGCGCACCAGCGCGATGTAGGGATCGTCGGCGCCGACGCGGCCGACCAGTTCCTTCAGCCGCGGCGTCAGCGCCATGTCCTCGATGTCCACCACCAGCCGCAGCGGCGGCGTCTCGCGCACCATGAAGTGGGTGAACTTCAGCGGCTGGTCGTGCTCGAGCGTGACGCGCGTGTAGTCGGCTGCCGGCCACAGGCGCACGTCGAGCAGGTTGGCGCCACGAACGATCTGCAGCGGCGACAGCGACAGCAGCAATGTCCCCGCAGCGCCGGTGAGCACGCGCCGTCGTGCGCCGGTCACGCTGCCGGCGCTGCCATCTCGGTCGTGATCCGCTGCAGACATGTGGCTCCGAGTTGTGTTGTTGCCGTCAGGCTGGCGTCTCGTCCCTCGCCCGCGACGCTTAATGCGATGCGCAGATCCACGGTTGGCAGGCGGCTTCCCGCCTTTTCGGGCCACTCGATCGCACAGATCGCGCCCGGCCCGAACATCTCGCGAAAGCCGGCGGAAGAAAATTCCTCCGGATCGGTGAACCGATAAAAATCAAAGTGATAAAAGTTTAAGCTCGAAACAACATAAGGTTCAACCAGCGTAAACGTGGGGCTCTTGACGGCACCGGTTACGCCAAGCGCGCGCAGCGCCGCGCGAATGAGCGAGGTCTTGCCGGCGCCTAGATCGCCGCTCAGACCCACGACCAGCCCCTGCGCCCGAATCGCCACCTGCGCGGCCTCGATCGCGCGCGCCAGCGCCGCACCGAGCGCGGCGGTGGCGCGCTCGTCGGCAAGAGCAAACTCGGCCTGCGTGGACATGGTTGCGGAAGTTGTAGCGAAGACGGAGCGGACCGGATGCAGCAGCAGGATAACGGCGCCGTCGCGCCCGCCGATCTCGCCGTGCTCGCCGGCGAACTGCGCCGCTGGGGCGCCGAACTCGGTTTCTCCGCCATCGGCATCAGCGCTGCCGAAACCGCGGCGGCGAGCAGCCGCCTGCATTCGTGGCTGGCGCAGGGCCGGCATGGCGACATGGACTACATGGCGCGCCACGCGCCGCTGCGTTCCGATCCGCGCCGGCTGCTTGCCGCCGCGGCCGGGCCCGAGGTGCGCGTGATCAGCGCGCGCATCGATTACCGGCCGCGCGGCGACGCGGCCGAATGGGTCGGGCGCGAATGGCAGCGCCTCGCGAATCGCGAGGCGGCGGTGATCTCGATCTACGCCCGCGGCCGCGACTACCACAAGGTGCTGCGCGCGCGGCTGCAGCGGCTGGCCGTGCGCCTTGCGCAGGCGGCGCCCGCGGCGTCGTTTCGTGTGTGCACCGACAGCGCGCCGGTGTTCGAGGTCGAGTTCGCGCGCGCGGCGGGCATTGGCTGGCGCGGCAAGCACACGCTGCTGCTGGCGCAGGAGGCGGGATCGACGTTCTTCCTCGGCGAGATCATCACCGACCTGCCGCTGCCGGTCGACCGGCCGGTCGCCGAGCGCTGCGGCACCTGCGCGCGCTGCATCGACCTCTGTCCGACACGCGCCATCGTCGCGCCGTACGAACTCGATGCGCGCCGCTGCATTTCGTATCTGACCATCGAGCACAAGGGGCCGATCCCGGAGGAACTCCGGCCGCTGATCGGCAACCGCGTCTACGGCTGCGACGACTGCCAGCTCGCCTGCCCGTGGAACAAGTTCGCGCGCACCGCGCAGTTGCCCGACTTCGACGTGCGCAACGGGCTGGACCGGGCCACGCTGGTCGAACTGTTCGCGTGGACCGAGGCCGAGTTCCGCGACCGCCATGCGGGCAGCGCGATCCTGCGCATCGGATACGATCGCTGGCTGCGCAACCTCGCCGTCGGACTGGGCAACGCGGCGTCGTCGCCGCCGGTGATCGCCGCGTTGCGCGCGCGCGCCGACGCACCATCGGCGCTGGTCAGGAGCCACGTCGCGTGGGCGCTGGCGCGCCACGCCTCAGAAAAGGTTTGAGGCGAGCGCGACCCACAGCGGCAGCGTCAGCATCGCCGCCGCGGTCTGCGCGGTGATCAGGAAGCTGACCGGCGCGCCGTCGAAGCCCATGCGCGTCGCCAGCACGTAGGCGCTGGTGGCGGTGGGCAGGGCGGCGAACAGGATCGCGATCTGCGCCTGCTCCGGCGGCAGGCCGATCGCCCAAGCCAGCGACAGCGCCACCGCCGGAAACAGCAGCAGCTTCACCACCGAGAAATAGCCGAGCAGCAGTCGCTGGGTGGCGGCGCCGGCGAGACTCAGCCCGGCGCCGACGCAGATCAGGCCCAGCGCCAGGCTGGCCTGGCCGAGCCGGCCGAGCGCGTGCACCGCGAACTGCGGCAGCTGCAACCCGGCGGCGTTGGCGATGAGGCCGCTCACCGTCGAGATCACCAGCGGATTGCGCAGCAGTTCGCGGCCCAGTCCCGCGCGGCTGTGCCGGGCCAGCGTCGACACCGCAATGACATTGGCCAGCGGGATGCACACGGCGAAGACGAGCGCGATCTGCGCCACGCCACGACCGCCGGCGAGCGACTGCGCCAGCGCCAACCCGAGATAGGAGTTGTAGCGGTAGGCGGTCTGCACGCAGGCGGCGAACAGCGCCGGCGGCGGCCGCAGCACCGGCGCGGCGGCGAAGCCGAGCGACGCGGCCGAAATCAGGCCGGCCACCGCGACCAGCAGCAGGCCGCCGTCGGCGGCCAGCGAATACTTGGCCGCGACGATCGAGTTGAACAGCAGCGCCGGGAACAGCACGTAGTAGACGAGCCGCTCCAGACCGATCCAGAAGCCGCGTTCGTAGCCGAAACGGTGGAACAGCACGAAGCCGACCACGATCAGCGCGAAGTCGGGCAGGATCAGTGCGGCGTGGGCGAGCATCGCGTGTCGACGGTGGCCGCGGCCGGCGGGCGCAGCAGGGCGGTGCGGAGGGGCAGCGGCGGATTGTGCCCGTTCAGCCGCGCCGGCGACGGCGGCCTATAATCCGCGCCTTCGCTGCTGTAGCTCAGTTGGTAGAGCAACTGATTCGTAATCAGTAGGTCGGTGGTTCGAGTCCACTCAGCAGCACCAAGCCTCCGATTCGTCGCCGCTTTCGGCGCTGACCGGATCGGTCAGAACGCATTCTTCGTCCCGCGTCTGAACGCGCGACTGTCGGACATGCATCCGAACGTCTGGCCGCGGCTCGACATGATCCCCGACTGCCCGGCGCTCGTGGCCAGCGCGGTGCGCGCCTGTGTGCCGCGAGTGGGCGCCTGAAACGCGTGGCACCGGAGTGTCAGACGCGCCGTCGCGGCTGCGCCGAAATTGCGATCGGAGCCGATTGGCTCGGCTGTAACCGCCGTGGCAGCGGTCAGCCGGCCGCCGGTGTACGCAGCAACTTCTGCACCGCGCGCGCAGCGATGACGCGGCCGTCGCGCGCGAAGGCCTCGTGGTTGCGCTCGATCTGGAAGACGTCGTACAGGTAATTGACCATGAACCCGGCCGCCTGCGCGAGGCCCTTTTCCGAGGTGTCGCCAAGCCAGTTCACGCGCTCGAGCCGGGCACCGTTGTTCAGGTGAAAGCGCGCCACCGGATCGATCGGACGACCCCTGCTGTTGCGCGCGCGCAGCAGGTATTCGGCCAGTGCTGCGGTCAGCAGCGGGCGCAGGGCGCGCCCCTTGGACTGGGCCTGCGGCCAGCCGGGCTCGTCGATCGCGGTCAGGGTCTGGCGGTCGGCGTCGGTCAGCCACGAGGCGGTGCGCGAGTTGCGCTCGCGGCGCAGCCAGCCCATGAAACCGGGCACGGGTGACAGCGTCACGAACGTGCGCAGTTCGGGCAGTTCGCGCTTCAGTTCGGTGACCACCTGCTTGATCAGAAAGTTTCCGAGCGGCACGCCGCGCAGGCCGTCCTGGCAGTTGGAGATCGAATAGAAGACGGCGACGCTGGCCTGACGCGCGGCGATCGGGCGCCGGTCGGCAGCCAGCAGCGGCGCGATCGCCTCCGGGATCTCGCGCGCCAGCGCCACCTCGACGAAGATCAGCGGCTCGCCGGGCAGCTGCGGATGGAAGAAGGCGAAGCAGCGCCGGTCCTGCGGATCGATGCGGCGGCGCAGGTCGTCCCAGCTGGTGATCTCGTGCACGGCTTCGTAGCGGATGATCCGCTCCAGCACCAGCGCCGGCGTGTTCCAGTCGATGCGCTTCAGTTCGAGAAAGCCGCGGTTGAACCACGACGAGAACAGGTGCAGGAAATCGGCGTCGACGACCTCGAGTTCGGGATGGGTGGCCGTCGCGGCAAGCACGTCCTCGCGCATGCGCACCAGCCGTTCCGTCCCGCCCGGCGCGAGGTTCAGGCGGCGGATCAGTTCCTGCCGGCGCGGCTCGGCCGCGGCATGCAGCGCCAGCCCGTTGACGGTCGAGGGGTCGTCGCGATAGCGGTCGATCGTCCGTTCCAGTCGGCTCCGGTCGGCGCCGAAACGACTGGCCAGCTTGCGCAGAAAATCGATGCGCTCTTCGATGCCGCGCGACGCATAGGCGGCGAACAGCTCGCCGGCCAGCGCCACGCCGGAAGCCTCGCCGCGCTCCGACAGCAGGGCGTCGGCCAGCTTGACCAGATCCGGTCCGTTCGAGTGGCCGACGAGCCGCATCAGATTGCCGATCAGTCCCGGGCCGGAGCGTTCGCGCGGCGAACGGGTTTCCTCGTCATTGGCCATGTGGGCGTCCTCCGGCGGGCGGCGATCAGAGGTTGGCCAGCGTGTCGGCGACCGTCGGCCAGGCCAGGCGCAGGCGCAGTTCACGCTGGATACGCGTGCCGATGATCCGTCGCGACTCGCTCATGAAGGAATACATCATCGGACTGACGGCTGCGCGCAATCGCTCCCGCGGCAGGCGCGGCGGCCGCGGCAGTCCGAAGCGGTCGGCAACGAGGTCGAAGTACTCGCCCATTTTCAGCTGCGAGCGATCGACCGCGTTGTACACGCGGCCGTGCCGGCCGCGGAACAGTGCCGCGATGCAGATGCGCGCCAGGTCGTCGGCGTGGATGTGGTTGGTATACACGTCGTCGTCGTCGGCCAGCGCCGGCGTGCCGGCGCGCAGGCGGTCGAGCGGCAGCCGGTCGTGCGCGTAGATGCCCGGCACGCGCAGCACGCAACCGAGCGCGTGGCGCACCCTGCATTCGGCATCGGCGCGCCGCCAGGCGCGCTCGTTCGCCGGCGCGATCGGCGTGGTCTCGTCGACCTTTGCGCCGCCGCGGTCGCCATACACGCCGGTGGTGCTGACATAGACCAGCCGCGGCGGGTGCTGGCGCAGCGCCGCCAGCAGAGCCCGTGTCCGCGGGTCGCGGCGGCCGCTGCCTGGCGGCGGCGCCAGGTGGAGCACCCGCTCGCGAAATGCGGCAAGGCGCGCAAGCGAGCGCCGGTGATCGAGGTTGCCGACGATCGGCACGACGCCGGTGGCGCGCAGCGCGGCGACGCGCTCGCGCGAGGAAGTCAGCGCGACGATGCGGAAGCGGGCCGCGAGCCGTGCGACAATCCGGCCGCCGATGTCGCCGCAGCCGATGATCAGCAGTCGCGGCCGACCGAGGCGAAGGCGCCCGCGTCGCTTGTGGTTCGAGTGCGCGGGCGTTGCCTTGTCCATGCACGCATTTTATGAGCTACAAGATCACCGTCCGTCCCTCGGGCCGCGAGTTCACGGTCGAGGGCGATGAAACGATCCTTGCCGCCGCGCTGCGCAGCGGCATCGGCCTGCCTTACGGCTGCAAGAACGGCGCCTGCGGCACCTGCAAGGCGAAGGGCCTGGAGGGCGAGTGGGTACAGGGGCCGCACTCGTCGTCGGCGCTGAGCCGCGACGAGCAGGCGCAGCGGAAACTGCTCGTGTGCTGCAGCCGGCCGCGGTCCGATATGGTGATCGAGGCGCGCGAGCTGACCGGCTTCGGCGATATCCCGATCAGGAAGATGCCATGCCGCATCGTCTCGATCGAGCGGCCCGCGCCCGACGTGGCGATCGTCTCGCTGCAGTTGCCGGCCAACGAGCGGCTGCAGTTCCGCGCCGGCCAGTACCTGGAGTTCATTCTCAAGGACGGTTCGCGACGCAGCTATTCGATGGCCACGGCACCGCATGCCGACGAGAAGATCACGCTGCACATCCGCCACATGCCGGGCGGCGCGTTCACCGACGCGCTGTTCGGCGCCACCCAGCCGGCGGTGAAGGAACGCGACATCCTGCGCATCGAAGCGCCGCTGGGCACGTTCTTCCTGCGCGAGGACAACACGCGGCCGATCGTGCTGCTGGCCAGCGGCACCGGCTTCGCGCCGATCAAGGCGATCGCCGAACATATCTTCCACAAGCGGCTGAACCGCGACGAGCCCGAACGGCCGGCGCGACCGGTGCACATGTACTGGGGTTGCCGCGCCCGCCGCGACCTGTACCTGCCGCAGTTGCCCGAACAGTGGGCGCGCGAGCAGCCGAATTTCACCTACGTGCCGGTGCTGTCGGATGCGACCGCCGACGATCACTGGACCGGCCGTACCGGCTTCGTCCACCGCGCGGTGATGGAAGACCTGCCGGATCTCTCCGCCTATCAGGTCTATGCCTGCGGCGCGCCGGTGATGGTCGACGCGGCGAGGAAGGACTTCACCGGGCGCTGCGGCCTGCCCGAGGACCAGTTCTTCGCCGATGCCTTCACCTCGCAGGCTGACCTGTTGCAGGAATGACATACGGCCGTCGAGTGGCTTGCGGTAAGATGCCGCGCATGGTGACCCTGAATCACATCCGACGCAGCCGACGCCTTGCGGAGTCCCGCAGGGAAACGCGCGCATCGGGCTAGCCGCCGGAACACCGGAGCACCCAGCAGAGGCCGCGGATCCCGCGGCCTTTTTGTTTTTTCCGCTGACGCATTTTTTCGAGAAGCAGCCAATGAAGATCGACGCCTTTGAGACCGACGCCCTGATGGACGTCGCGGCGCGCCCGCCGCTGGTGTTCGTCGAAGGCCGAGGCTCGTGGCTGGTCGATCAGGCTGGGCGCCGGTACCTTGACTTCGTGCAGGGCTGGGCCGTCAATGCGCTCGGCCACTCGCCGCCGCAAATCGCCGAGGCACTGGCGGCGCAGTCACGGCGGCTGGTTTCGCCAAGTCCCGCGTTTTTCAACGACGCCGCGCTGAAACTGGCGCAGCGGCTGGCGCAGCTGTCCGGCCTGCAGCGCGTCTTCCTCGCCTCCAGCGGCGCCGAGGCCAACGAGGGCGCGATCAAGCTGGCGCGCAAGTGGGGCGCGCTGCACAAGGCGGGCGCGTTCGAAATCATCACCTTCGCTGACGGTTTCCATGGCCGCACCCTGGCGACCATGTCCGCCAGCGGCAAGGCGGGCTGGGATCGGCTCTTCGAGCCCAAGGTGCCGGGCTTTCCGAAAGCGCGGCTGAACGATATCGATTCGGTGCGGGCGCTGATCGGTCCGCGCACCGTCGCGGTGATGCTCGAGCCGATCCAGGGTGAGGCCGGCGTGGTGCCGGCCACTGTGCAATTCCTGCGTGCGCTGCGCGCGCTTTGCGACGAGCAGCGCCTGCTGCTGGTCCTCGACGAGGTGCAGACCGGCGTCGGCCGCACCGGCGCGCTGTTTGCATTCCAGCACGCTGGCGTCGTTCCCGACCTCATGACGCTTGGCAAGGGCCTCGGCGGCGGCGTGCCGCTGGCGGCGCTGCTGGCGAGGCAGGACGTGGCCTGCTTCGCGCACGGCGACCAGGGCGGCACCTACTGCGGCAATCCGCTGATGGCAGCGGTCGGGCTGGCCGTGCTCGACACTGTCGCGCAGGCCGATTTCCTTGCCGGCGTGGCCGAGCGCGGACGGCATCTGCAGCAGCACCTGCGGCGTATGGCGGAGCGGCACGGCCTGGCCGGCGAGCGCGGCGACGGACTGCTGCGCGCGCTCGATCTCGGCGCGCCGGTCGGCGGCGCGCTCGTCGAGGCGGCGCGGGCGCTGCAGCCCGACGGTCTGCTGCTCAATTCGCCGCGGCCGCATCTGCTGCGCTTCATGCCGGCGCTGAACGTGCCGTTCGACGACATCGACCGCATGGCCGCGCAGCTCGACGGCCTGCTGGCGGCGAGGCGCTGAACGCGGCATCGAACAAGGCACAATCCCGAACGAGATCAGCGCAAGAGGGCACGGGCACAGGAGAGCATGATGAGCAAGCCGAGCATCTACATCGATGGCGAACACGGCACCACCGGGCTGGAAATCCGCGAACGGCTGGCCGCGCGCGATGACATCGAGGTCGTGAGCCTGCCGCGCGAGCGGGCCAAGGATGCGGCGGCCAAGCGCGCGATCGTCAATGATGTCGACCTCGTGATCCTGTGCCTGCCGGACGACGGGGCGCGCGAAACGGTGTCGCTGATCGCCAACGGCCGCACGCGCGTGATCGACGCCAGCACCGCGCATCGCACCGCGGCCGGGTGGGTCTACGGATTTCCGGAGCTGACCGCGGCGCAGCGGGAGCAGGTCGCGCGATCGCGCCGGGTGTCGAACCCCGGCTGCTACCCGACCGGCTTCCTGGCGCTGGTGCGGCCGCTGCGCGAACGGGGCCTGGTTGCCGCCGATGCCGCGCTGACCGTGCATGCGATCTCGGGATACTCGGGCGGCGGCCGCAGGATGATCGAAACTTTCGAGCAGCCGGCGCCGGGGGGCAGGCCGCAGAACTTCGGCGCCTACGGGCTGACGCTGAAGCACAAGCATGTCGACGAGATGCGCGCGCATGCGCCGCTCGAACGCGCGCCGCTGTTCTCTCCGGCGGTCGGTTACTTCCGCCGCGGCATGCTGGTGCACGTGCCGCTGCAGCTTGCCAGCCTGCCGCGCACCGTCGTCGGCGCCGACCTGCACGCGGCACTGGCCGAGCATTTCGACGGATCACGTTTCGTCGCCGTGCGGCCGCTGAACGACGGCACGGCGCTGCGCGAAGGCAATTTCCTCGAGCCGGAGGCGCTGAACGGCAGCAACCGGATGGAGCTGTTTGTCTTCGCCAACGACGCCGTACAACAGGCACTGCTGGTGGCGCGGCTGGACAACCTCGGCAAGGGCGCGAGCGGCGCGGCGGTGCAGAACATGAACCTGATGTTCGGCCTGGCCGAGGATACGGGGCTGGTCTGATGCTTTACCAACCCTCGCACTTCGCCATCGGCGAGCGCGCCGTGCTGGTGGCGCTGATGCGCGAGCAGCCGCTGGCGACGCTGGTGTCCGCCTCGGCGGACGGGACGTCGTTCACCCACCTGCCGCTGGAAGTCGAGGAGGAGATCGACGGCAGCCGGATCCGCCTGCTCGGCCACGTCGCCCGGGCCAATCCGCACTGGTCGCAGTGGAGCGAAGGCGCACAGGTGACGGCGATCTTCCACGGTCCAGGCGCCTACGTTTCGCCGCGCTGGTACGCGGTGCGCGAGGCGGTGCCGACCTGGAACTACATCGTCGTGCACGCCGTGGGGCGCATCGTGGTGACGCACGACACGCAGACCAAGGAGCGCATCCTCAAGGCGCTGATCGATCGCCACGATCCCGCTTACCGCTTGCAGTGGGACGATCTCGGCAACGAGTATCGCGAGCGGATGAAGCGCGGCATCGTCGGCGTGACGATCGATGTCGAGCGGCTCGAAGGCAAGTTCAAGATCAGCCAGAACCGGCCGCCGGCGGACCGTCGGCGCGTACGCGAGGAAATGGCGGCCGGCGACGGCGCCGCGCAGGCGCTGGCGCGGTGGATGTCCCGCCTCGGCGTCGGCGGCTGAACGCGGTCCGGACGGGGCCGGCCTATTGCCGGCATACCCGCACCCGTATCTGCGCGGCAAGCTGTTTCGCTTCCCGCACAGGCGCGAACGGCCTTTGATCTGGCTCAGCGATTTGCCGTGCCGGTGCGGTCGCGCGCCGCTGCCTTGTCTACGATCGGCGGCAAGGGGGTTCGCCCTGATGGCGGACCGCGGGAGCGATACCGATGACGACCACTGTGCTTGTGCTCGGCGACGGCACCGGCGGACTGGTGGCGGCCAACCTGCTGGCGAAGCAGGCGCGCAGCCGCAACCTGCCGCTGGTGATCAGGCTGATCGGAGACTCGCCGCAGCACACCTATCAACCGGGGCTGCTGTTCCTGCCGTTCCAGTTGCCCGGCTACCGGACGCTGGCGGACATCCAGCGGCCAAACCGTGAGTTCGTCGGCCCCGGCGTCGACTACCGCGTCGAACGCGTGATCGCGATCGATACGAAGGCGCGCGAGGTCACCACCGACCGCGGCCGGCATGGCTACGACTGGCTGGTGCTGGCGCTTGGCTGCCGCACCGTGCCTGAGGCGATCGATGGGCTGGCCGAACGCTGGGGCACGCGCGCTCACGGCTTCTACACGCCCGATTCCGCCTTGCGCCTGGCCGGCGCGCTGCAGGAGTTCAACGGCGGCGACCTCGTGATCGACGTCGCCGAGATGCCGATCAAGTGTCCGGTGGCGCCGCTGGAGTTCGCCTGCCTCGTCGACGAGTATCTGGGCCGGCGCGGCTTGCGCGGCAGGACGGAGATCACGCTGGTGACGCCGCTGACCGGTGCCTTCACCAAGCCGATCTGCAACGAGATGCTGACCGGCATGCTGGTCGAAAAGAACATCAAGGTGGTGGCCAACGCGCCGCTGGCGACCGTCACCGACAAAGCGATCGCCTGCCCGGACGGGCACAAGGTGCCGTTCGACCTGCTGGTGACCGTGCCGCCGCACGAGGGCGCCGAGGTGATCGACGACGCCGGCCTCGGCGACGGCCTCGGCTTCGGGTTGACCGACAAGCAGACGCTGAAGGCAAAGAAGGCCGATCGCGTGTTCCTGCTCGGGGACAATGCCAACGTGCCGACCTCCAAGGCCGGATCGGTCGCTCACTTCCAGGCCGAGATCGTCGTGCACAACGTGCTGCGCGAGATCGACGGCGGGGAGGCGCAACCGCTTGCCGACGGCCACGCCAACTGCTTCATCGAGACCGGCTACGGCAAGGCGATCCTGATCGACTTCAACTACGACATCCAGCCGGTGCCGGGCAAGTTTCCGCTGCCGCTGCTCGGGCCGATGTCGCTACTGAAGGAAACGCGGATCAATCACTTCGGCAAGCTGGCGTTCAGGCCGATCTACTGGAACATGCTGCTGCCGGCGCGGCCGATCCCGCTGGTCGGCTCGCGGATGAGCACCGCCGGCAAGCGGATGGAAGTGCTCCAGCGGCACTGAACGCGGCGGCGGTCTGCCGCCGAGGCCCGGCTCAGGGATTCGACCCGTGGGTCGCCGGGCCATCGTCATCGGGTCGACTCGACGGCGGCGCTGGTGCCGCCGTGCAGTCTTGCACTTTCGACGTGGTCAGCGCCGCGCTCAATCAGACGCCTGCCGGCCACACGCTTCCTGCGGCGGGCGTGTTGCCACGTGCGCGCCGCCTGCGCCACGGCTGCCGCCGAGGCCGTGCCGGCCGAGGTCGCACGGCTCGGCTCGACGGTGACCTACACCGAACTGCCGAGCGGCACGAGGCGCAGCGTGCGCGTGGTCACGCCGCCGAATGCGGATGCCAACGAAGGGCGCGTCTCCGTGCCGTCGCCGATCGGCTGCGCGCTGCTCGGCCATGGTGTCGACGCCGTCGTCGACGTTCACCTGCCGGCCGGAGCCTCGATGCATGTGCGTGTGGACGAGGCCGAGCATGCGGTCGTTCTGTCGGCATGATGCGGCCACGTGCGGCCGACGCCGTGCCGCGGCGCCGTTTGACGGCGCGGCGATCGCCGCCGCGGTGCTGCTCGGGCTGCTCGCCGCTGCGGCGCTGTTCCGCGGCCCGGCCGCGCTGACGCCTGCGCACTGGACGTCGGCGCGCTAGGACTTTGCCTGCTTGGTGCATCGTGCCGCCGGCGCGCAATGCCGGGTGGCGGCGGCCGTTCCGACGGCGTCGCCGATGCCTCTGCAGTTGCCAGTGCAGCGCTGGATTCGACGGCGCAATGCGACGTCGCGGCAGGGCTTCGCCAGGCGAGCCCGCATGCTCGGCGCCGCCGATGACGATCGCGCCCAGGCGCCACGGCAGGACCCTGTACTGATCGGCCCGGACGAAGAAACGCTGGCCTGTCCGGTCGGGATCCTGACCGACGCCTGCGGCCTCAGCATCGATGTCGGGCCATCGGCCGCACGCCGGTTGGGCGATCGCCGGCGTTGGCCGGCACGTGGAACGGCGAGGTCCTACTCGCTGGCTGCCTTCAGGCCGTTGTCGAAGTGGCTGCGCATCAGCCGCGTCGCGGCGCGGGCATCGCGGCTTTCGATCGCCGCCATCAGCTGCCGGTGTTCGGCCAGCGAACTCGTCATCCGCCCGTGCTTGAACAGCGAGTGGTGGCGATTCAGCTTCATCACCTTGCGCAGGTCGTTGACGATCTGCGTGCGCCAGCGGTTGCCGGCGACCTCCAGCAGCTTCATGTGAAAGGCCTCGTTGGCGGCGAGGAAGGTCTCACGGCTCTTCAGCTGCCTTTCCAGCCGCTCGTGCAGCTGGCGAAGTTCCGCAATCTGCGCCTCGTTCGCCTGCCGCGCCACCTCGCCGGCCGCGTCCGACTCGAGCAGACCGAGGAGGTGGTAGACCTGCGCCACGTCGTCGCGCGACATCTCGGTGACGTAGGCGCCGCGCCGCACCTTCATCGTCACCAGCCCTTCGACCGCGAGCACCTTCAGCGCTTCGCGCAGCGGCGTGCGGCTGATACCGTATTCGGCGGCCAGTTTCTGCTCGTCGATCCAGCTGCCTGGTTCGAGCTCGCGGGCGAAGATCTGCTGGCGCAGGCGCTCGGCCACCTCCTCGTAGAGGGCGCGGGGCGACAGCGCGCGCGGGGCGGCCGGGGCGTCGGCGGTGGGCATCAGGGGGTCGGGCTGGCGGGTGGCATCGGTTTTTGCATTCATAATTATGCATCATGTATGATCAATGGCAAGCCGGGTCCGACGGGCGATGACCGACCGGCGGCGCAGGCGACGGCCAGGAGAGACGCGATGAGCAAAGCTTCCGAATTTGCGCCCGCAACACTCGAGCAATGGGCCCAGGCCGCGGCGCGTTCGGCCGGCGGGCGGCTCGAGCGGCTTAACTGGATCACGCCCGAGGGGATCACCGTCAAGCCGCTGTACACCGCGGCCGATCTCGACGGCCTGCGCTACGCCGACACGCTGCCCGGTTTCGAGCCCTACGTGCGCGGCCCGCAGCCGACGATGTACGCGGTGCGGCCGTGGACCATCCGCCAGTACGCGGGCTTTTCGACCGCCGAGGAGAGCAACGCCTTCTACCGGCAGACGCTCGCCGGCGGCGGCCAGGGCATCTCGGTGGCGTTCGATCTCGCCACCCACCGCGGCTACGACTCCGATCATCCGCGCGTGACCGGCGATGTCGGCAAGGCGGGCGTGGCGATCGACTCGGTCGAGGACATGAAGATCCTGTTCGACGGCATCCCGCTGGAGAAGGTGTCGGTGTCGATGACGATGAACGGCGCCGTGCTTCCGGTGCTGGCCGGATTCGTCGTCGCCGGCGAGGAGCAGGGGGTGCCGCAGGAGAAGCTCGCCGGGACCATCCAGAACGACATCCTCAAGGAGTTCATGGTCCGCAACACCTACATCTATCCGCCCGAGCCGTCGATGCGCATCGTCGCCGACATCATCGAGTACACGGCGCGCAAGATGCCGAAGTTCAACTCGATCTCGATCTCCGGCTACCACATGCAGGAGGCCGGGGCCAACCAGGCCCTGGAACTCGCCTTCACGCTCGCCGACGGCAAGGAGTACGTGAAGACGGCGATCGCCAAGGGCCTGGACGTCGACGAATTCGCCGGCCGCCTGAGCTTCTTCTGGGCGATCGGCATGAACTTCTACCTCGAGATCGCCAAGATGCGCGCCGCGCGCCTTCTGTGGTGCCGGATCATGAAGGGCTTCGGCGCGAAGAATCCCAAGAGCCTGATGCTGCGCACGCACTGCCAGACCTCCGGCTGGAGCCTGACCGAGCAGGATCCGTACAACAACATCGTCCGCACCACCATCGAGGCCATGGCGGCGGTGTTCGGCGGCACGCAGAGCCTGCACACCAACTCGTTCGACGAGGCGATCGCGCTGCCCTCGGAATTCTCGTCGCGCATCGCCCGCAACACGCAGCTGATCCTGCAGGAGGAGACGCACATCACCAGCGTCGTCGATCCCTGGGCCGGCAGCTACATGATGGAGCGGCTGACGCAGGACATGGCTGATGCCGCCTGGGCGATCATCGAGGAAGTCGAAGGCATGGGCGGCATGACGCGCGCGGTGGCCTCCGGCTGGGCCAAGCTGAAGATCGAGGCCGCGGCGGCGGAGAAACAGGCGCGCATCGATTCCGGCCGCGACGTGATCGTCGGCGTCAACAAGTACCGCCCGGCGAAGGAGGATGAATTCGAAATCCTCGAAGTCGACAACCACAAGGTCCGCGAGAACCAGATCGCCCGGCTGCGGAGCATCCGCGCCAGCCGCGATGCGGCGAAGGTCGAGGCGGCGCTCGGTGCGCTCGCCGCGGCGGCGGCGAGCGGCACAGGTAACCTGCTCGACCTGGCGATCAAGGCGATGCGCGCACGGGCCACCGTCGGCGAGATCAGCGGGGCGCTGGAGAAGGTCTTTGGCCGCCACCGCGCCGACATCCAGAAAGTGGCGGGCGTCTATGCCGCCGCCTACGATGCCGCCGAAAGCTGGGACAGCGTCAAGGCGGCCATTTCGGCGTTTGCCGAACAGCAGGGCCGCAGGCCGCGGGTGATGATCGCCAAGCTCGGCCAGGACGGACACGACCGCGGCTCCAAGGTCGTCGCCACCGCCTTCGCCGATCTCGGCTTCGATGTCGACATCGGCCCGCTGTTCCAGACGCCGGAAGAGTGCGCGCGGCAGGCGATCGAGAACGACGTGCACGCCATCGGTGTGTCGACGCTGGCCGCCGGCCACAAGACGCTGGTGCCGGCAATCATCGGCGAACTGAAGAAGCAGGGCGGCGAGGAGATCGTCGTCTTCGTCGGCGGCGTGGTGCCGAAGCAGGACTACGAGTTCCTCTACGCCGCGGGCGTCAAGGGCATCTTCGGCCCCGGCACGCCGATCCCGGCGAGCGCGCGCGAGGTGCTCGAGCAGATCCGCAAGGCGCACGGCAACTGATGCTGACGGCGGCCGATCAGGCGCTGGTCGACGGCGTGCGCGGCGAATCCGGAGCGCGACAACGGCGGGCCATGGCCAAGACGATCACGCTGCTCGAATCGACGCGCGCCGACCATCGCGCGCGCGCCGACGAGGTGCTCAACGCGCTGCTGCCGGCTTCCGGCCGCTCGCTGCGGATCGGCATCTCGGGCGTGCCCGGCTCCGGCAAGTCGACGCTGATCGAGACGCTCGGCCTGCGCCTGATCGAGCGCGGCCACCGCGTCGCGGTGCTCGCGGTCGATCCGTCGTCGAGCCTGTCCGGCGGCTCGATCCTCGGCGACAAGACGCGGATGGAGCGGCTGTCGGTGCAGCCGCAGGCGTTCATCCGCCCGAGTCCGTCCGGCGGCACCCTTGGCGGCGTGGCCGAGAAGACGCGCGAGGCGATGCGCGTGTGCGAGGCGGCCGGCTATGACGTCGTCATCGTCGAGACGGTCGGCGTCGGCCAGAGCGAGACGGCGGTGGCCGGCATGACCGACATCTTCGTGCTGCTGCAGCTGCCGAACGCCGGCGACGACCTGCAGGCGATCAAGCGCGGCGTGATGGAACTCGCCGACATCGTGCTGATCAACAAGACCGACCTCGACCGCGATGCCGCCACCCGTGCGCAGGCGCAGATCACCTCGACGCTGCGCCTGATCGGCATGTTGGGCCGGCCGGAGCACGGGCCCGGCCGAGCGGCCCGGGCGCAGGTGCTTCTGGCGAGCGCGCTCGACGGCACCGGGCTGGACGAGTTCTGGCAGGCGGTGCTGCGCTTTCAAAAGGCCGCCGACGCCAGCGGCCGGCTTCAGGCGCGGCGGCACGCGCAGGACCAGGACTGGATGTGGGAGCGCATCGACGCCGGGTTGAAGGCGCGTTTCCGCGCCCACCCCGCCGTGCGTGCGGCGCTGCCGGAATGCAGCGCGCAGGTGCGCGCCGGCACACTCGCGGCCTCGGCAGCGGCGCGCCGGCTGCTCGACCTGTTTCACTGATCGACAAGGGGGAGACAAGGCAATGCACACCATCATGCAGATGCTCGAGGACAAGCGCGCCAAGGCGCGCCTCGGCGGCGGCCAAAAGCGCATCGACGCGCAGCATGCCAAGGGCAAGCTGACCGCACGCGAACGCATCGAACTGCTGCTCGACGAGAACACGTTCGAGGAGTGGGACATGTTCGTCGAGCATCGCTGCATCGACTTCGGCATGGCCGAGAACAGGATCCCCGGAGACGGCGTGGTCACCGGCTACGGCATGATCAACGGTCGCCTGGTGTTCGTCTTCAGCCAGGACTTCACCGTCTTCGGCGGCGCGCTTTCCGAGGCGCACGCGGAGAAGATCTGCAAGATCATGGACCAGGCGATGAAGGTCGGCGCGCCGGTGATCGGCCTGAACGACTCGGGCGGCGCGCGCATCCAGGAGGGCGTGGCCTCGCTCGGCGGCTACGCCGAGGTGTTCCAGCGCAACGTGATGTGCTCCGGCGTGATCCCGCAGATCAGCGTGATCATGGGCCCGTGCGCCGGCGGCGCGGTGTACAGCCCGGCGATGACCGACTTCATCTACATGGTCAAGGACAGCTCGTACATGTTCGTCACCGGCCCCGAAGTGGTGAAGACGGTGACGCACGAGAGCGTGACGGCCGAGGAACTCGGCGGCGCCGTCACCCACAGCACGCGCTCCGGCGTGGCCGATCTTGCGTTCGAAAACGATGTCGAGGCGCTGCTGATGCTGCGCCGGATGTTCAATTACCTGCCGCTGAACAACAAGGAGAAGCCGCCGGTGCGGCGCACCGACGACCCGGCCGACCGGCTCGATTACTCGCTCGACACGCTGGTGCCCGATAACCCGAACAAGCCGTACGACATCAAGGAACTGATCGTCAAGACGGTCGACGACCACGACTTCTTCGAGATCCAGCCCGACAACGCCAAGAACATCGTCGTCGGCTTTGCCCGCATGAATGGCCAGCCGGTGGGCATCGTCGCCAACCAGCCGCTGGTACTGGCCGGCTGCCTCGACATCAAGAGCTCGATCAAGGCGGCGCGGTTCGTGCGCTTCTGCGACGCCTTCAATTTCCCGGTCGTCACCTTCGTCGACGTGCCGGGCTTCATGCCGGGCACGGCGCAGGAGTACGGCGGCATCATCAAGCACGGCGCCAAGCTGCTGTACGCCTTCGCCGAGTGCACGGTGCCGAAGATCACGGTGATCACGCGCAAGGCCTATGGCGGCGCCTACGACGTGATGAGCTCCAAGCACCTGCGCGGCGATGTCAACTTCGCCTGGCCGAACGCGGAGATCGCGGTGATGGGCGCCAAGGGGGCGGTGGAGATCATCTTCCGCGAGGACAAGGCCGATCCGGCCAAGCTCGCCGCGCGCGAGGCCGAATACAAGGAGCGCTTCGCCAATCCGTTCGTCGCCGGCAGCCGCGGCTACATCGACGACGTGATCCAGCCGCACGAGACGCGCAAGCGCATCTGCCGCTCGCTGGCCATGCTGCGCGACAAGAAGCTCGATAACCCGTGGCGCAAGCACGGCAACATTCCGCTGTAGGCCGGCGACGGAGAGCGAAGACATGTTCAGCAAGATCCTGATCGCCAACCGCGGCGAAATCGCCTGCCGGGTCATCAAGACGGCGAGAAAGTTGGGCATCAAGACGGTCGCCGTGTACTCGGAGGCCGACCGCGACGCGCTGCACGTCGAGATGGCCGACGAGGCCGTCGAGATCGGCCCGCCGCCGAGCCGCGAGTCGTATCTGCGGATGGACCGCATCATCGACGCCTGCAGGCGTACCGGCGCGCAGGCGGTGCATCCCGGCTACGGCTTCCTGTCGGAGAACGAGGAGTTCGCCAAGAGGATCGAGGACGAGGGCATCGTCTTCATCGGCCCGAAGCATTATTCGATCGCGGCGATGGGCGACAAGATCGCATCGAAGAAGCTGGCGCTCGAGGCCAGGGTCAACACCATTCCCGGCCACAACGCGGTGATCGAGTCGGCCGACGAGGCAGTCCGGATCGCGCACGGCATCGGCTACCCGGTGATGATCAAGGCCAGTGCCGGCGGCGGGGGCAAGGGCCTGCGCGTGGCGTTCTCCGACCGCGAGGCGTTCGACGGTTTCACCTCGTGCCGCAACGAGGCGCGCTCGAGCTTCGGCGACGACCGCGTCTTCATCGAGAAGTACGTCGAGGAGCCGCGCCACATCGAGATCCAGGTGCTCGGCGACGCCCACGGCAACTGCGTGTACCTGTGGGAACGCGAGTGCTCGATCCAGCGCCGCCACCAGAAGGTGATCGAGGAGGCGCCGAGCCCGTTCATCAGCGAGGAAACACGGCGGGCGATGGGCGAGCAGGCGGTGCGGCTGGCGCGCGCGGTGAAGTACCAGAGCGCGGGCACGGTCGAGTTCGTCGTCGGCCGTGACCAGAGCTTCTATTTCCTGGAGATGAACACCCGGCTGCAGGTCGAGCATCCGGTCACCGAGGCCATCACCGGCCTGGATCTGGTCGAGATGATGCTGCGCGTGGCGGCCGGCGAGAAGCTGCCGTTCACGCAGGCCGACGTGAAGCGAAACGGCTGGGCGATCGAGTGCCGGATCAACGCCGAGGATCCGCTGCGCGGCTTCCTGCCGTCGACGGGACGGCTGGTCCAGTTCCAGCCGCCGCGCGTCGACATCGTTGCCGCCGGGGCGCCGGCGGCCGGCGGCGTGCGGGTGGACACCGGCGTTTACGAAGGCGGCGAGATCCCCGTCTACTACGACTCGATGATCGCCAAGCTGATCGTGCACGGCGCCGACCGGCTCGACGCCATCCGGCGCATGCGCGAGGCGCTCAATGCCTTCGTCATCCGCGGCGTCAGCACCAACATCGCCTTCCAGGCGGCGCTGCTCAACCATCCGCGCTTCGTTTCCGGTCAGTTCAACACAGGCTTCATCGCCCAGGAGTACCCGGACGGATTCAGGGGCGTCAGCCATGGCGAGGACAACACCGAGACGCTGGTGTGCGCGGCGGCAACGATCCACCGCCGCATGCGCGAGCGCGCGGTGCGCATCAGCGGCCAGTTGCCGGGGCACGAGGTCAAGGTGCCGACGCACTTCGTTGTCCGGCTGGGCGAGGCCGGCTACCCGATCAGCGTCACGCCGGTGCCCGGCGGCTACCAGCTGACCGGCAGCGGCCGCACGCACACGCTGACCACCGACTGGCAATTGCGCGACACGCGCTTCGAGGCGCACCTCGACGGCAAGCCCATCGTGCTGCAGGTCGACCGCGTCGGCCTGCGCTACCGCCTGACGCACAACGGCGTCACCGTCGAGGCACAGGTGCTGCCGCCGCGCGGCGACGAACTGCTGCGCAAGATGCCGATGAAACCGCCGCCGGATCTATCCGCCTTCCTGCTGTCACCGATGCCCGGCCTGCTGGTCGACCTCGCCGTCAGGGAGGGCGACGAGGTCAAGGCCGGCCAGCGGCTGGCTGTGATCGAGGCGATGAAGATGGAGAACGTGCTCGTCGCCCATGCCGATTCGGTCGTCGAGCAGGTGCTGGCCAGCAAGGGCGACAGTCTCGCCGTCGACCAGCCGATCCTTCGCTTCGCGGCGGCCGCATGAGCGAGACGGGCCGCCCCAAGCGCGAATCCTTCGAGCGTCAGCGAGAAGGCAGTCCAGTGAACGCGGACCGTCCTTTTCGCGTGCTGGGCATCCAGCAGATCGCCATCGGCGGCGAGGACAAGCGGCGGCTGCGCGCGCTGTGGGTCGACGTACTCGGCCTGACCGTCAAGGGCAACTTCGTCTCTGAACGCGAGAACGTCGACGAGGACATCTGCGCGCTGGGCAGCGGCAGCCACGCGGTCGAGGTCGACCTGATGCAGCCGCTCGACCCGCAGAAGAAGCCGGCGGTGCACGCCACGCCGCTGAACCACGTCGGCCTGTGGGTCGACGACCTTCCGGCGGCCGTGCAATGGATGAGCGCGCACGGCGTGCGCTTCGCGCCCGGCGGCATCCGCAAGGGCGCGGCCGGCTACGACATCTGCTTCATCCACCCGAAAGGCAACGACGAGTTCCCCGTCGGCGGCGAGGGTGTGCTGATCGAACTGGTGCAGGCGCCGCCGGAGGTGGTGGCAGCGCTGGCGGACAACAACGGGCGCTGAAGCGGCGACGGCCGCCGACGCCGCCGCGCCGGTACGCGCCGTCGATGCGGCGACGTCGGCCGCCAGCGGCCGCGACCGGAGTCCTTCGCGGTGGTGTCCATCGGCAAGGCGCATTCGCGGCCTGCAACGGTTCGTAGCGCCACCCGATCGCGTTGCTCCTTGAAGTTCGGCGGCAACCGCCGATTCCCGGGTCGGTCGCGAACTCCGGCCCGGACCTCTGTGGTGGCCAGGCCAGGGTGGCACTGCAGCACCCCGATACGCCGTGCGCGCCCACACGGCGCCAACCATGCCAAGATTTCGCGCATGACAACGCGCAACCGTGCTGCCGCCAGCAGCGGGCATTTCGCGCCGCGCGTGCTCGCGGCCGGCGACGGCGCGTTGATGCTCGAACTGGCCGAGGAGGTCGACCTCGCGGCCAATGACGTCGCGCAGCGCATCGCCGACGCGGTGCGCGAGGCCGGGGTCGAAGGCGTGACCGACGTCGTCGCGGCGATCGCCACCGTCACCGTCCACTTCGACGCGGCCGATGCGGTGCAGGCGGCTTCGCGGCGTGCGGCGCTCGGCGATCTGCTGATGACCGAACTCGCGCGTTGCGAAAAGAGCCCACCGGCGAAGGCGCGCGCGCCGGTGCACATTCCGGTCTGCTACGAGCCGGCGTTCGCACCCGATCTGGACGCGGTGGCGCAGGCCACCGGACTGTCGGCCGAGGACGTCGTGCGCCGCCATGTCGGCTCGCCACACCGCGTGCTGATGATCGGCTTCACGCCCGGCTTTCCGTACATCGGCGGGCTGGACGAGAGGCTGGCAGTGCCGCGGCGGCCGACTCCGCGCGCGCGCCTCGAGGCCGGGTCGGTCGCGATCGCCAACGGCCAGACGTCGATTTATCCGTTCGCGACGCCGGGTGGCTGGAACCTGATCGGTCGTACTCCACTGCGGCTGTTCGATCCGGCCCGCAATCCGCCGAGCCTGCTGCAGGCGGGCGACGCGGTGACGTTCGTGCCGATCACGGCCCACGAGTTCGAGCGCATGGCCGCAGCATCGGGCGGGCGATGACGATCCTCGTTGCGCGAGCCGGCGTTCTGGCCACCGTGCAGGACCTGGGCCGACCGGGGATGCAGCATCTGGCCATCGTGCCGGGCGGGGCGATGGACGCGGTGTCGCATCGCCTGGCCAATGCGCTGGTTGGCAATCGCGACGACGCCGCGACGCTCGAAGTCGCGCTGTCGGGCCCGGAACTCATCTTTGGTCAGGACACTCTCGTCGCGCTGCACGGCGCGCGCTTTGCGGCGCTGCTGGACGATGCTGCGCTGCCCGCCGGCCGGCCGGTGCTGGTCCGTGCAGGGGCGCGGCTGCGTGTCGGCCGAGCGACCGAAGGCGCTTTCGGTTACCTCGCAGTGGCCGGGGGCATCGCCGTGCCGCCGGTGCTGGGCGCACGGAGCACCTACCTGCCGGGCGGCTTCGGCGGACTGGGCGGGCGCCTGCTGTCGGCAGGCGACGAACTGCCGCTGGCGGGGGATGCAGCCGCGCTGTCGCGGGCGCGCTTCGAGCGACTGGCGAGAGGTGGCCGGACACTTTCGGTCGGCGACAGCGGCGCCGTCAGCGTCGGCTGGTTCGCGCCCAGGCTTACCGTCACGGCGACCGAGCCGCTGGTCGTGCGCGCCGTCGACGGCGTGCATGCGCAGTGCTTCGACAAGGCATCGCGCGATGCCTTCTTCGGCGAGCGCTGGCGCGTGGCGGCGGAATCGAACCGGATGGGTTACCGTCTGGCCGGCCCGAAACTGACACTGGCCGCGCCGCGCGAATTCGTGTCGCAGGCGGTGTGTTTTGGCACGGTGCAGGTGCCGGCCGGCGGGCAGCCGATCGTGCTGATGGCGGACCGGCAGACCACCGGCGGTTACCCGCGAATCGCCGAGGTCGTGTGGGCGGACGTGCCGCGGCTGGCCCAGGCCCCGCTCGGCTCCGCGGCGGTGCGCTTCGAGCGCGTCACGCTGGCGGCGGCCGACGCGGCGCGCGGCGAACTGGTACGTCGCGTCGGCGCGATCGTGCAATCACTGCGCTGGGAGTTCGGCGATGAAACGCATTGACATCAACTGCGACATGGGCGAGAGCTTCGGCGCCTGGAAGATGGGCGACGACGCGACGATCATGCCGCTGATCACCTCGGCTAACGTCGCCGCCGGCTTCCATGCCGGCGACCCGACGACGATCCGCGACACCGTGCGCCTGGCGGCGGCCCACGACGTTGCCGTCGGCGCTCATCCGTCACTGCCCGATCTCGCCGGATTCGGCCGGCGGATGATGAAGGTTAGCGCGCGCGAGGTCTACGACCTTGTTCTTTACCAGTCGGGCGCGGTGGCGGCGTTTGCGCGGGCGGCCGGCGCGCGCCTGCACCATGTCAAGCCGCACGGCGCGCTGTACAACATGGCGGCGAAGGACGAGGCGCTGGCCGATGCAATCGCCGGCGCGGTGAAGGATCTCGGCGGCGACGTGCTTCTCTACGGGCTGGCCGGCAGCGCCATGCTGCGGGCCGCAGCGACCCACGGCGTTCGCGCCGTGGCCGAAGTGTTCGCCGACCGCAGCTACCAGTCCGACGGCTCGCTCACCCCGCGCGATGAGCCGGGCGCGATGATCACCGACGAGAAGGCGGCTGTCGCGCAGGTGCTGTCGATGGTCGAGCAGGGCAAGGTCCGTTCGGCTGCCGGCGTCGACGTTCCGGTACAGGCCGGCACGTTGTGCCTGCACGGCGACCAGCCGGGGGCGGTGGCTTTCGCGCGCGCGCTGCGCGAGGCATTCGACGCACGCGGCATCGTCGTCGCTGCGCCGGCCTGAGCGGCCAGCCACGCGGGCGGCGCCTGCCGCGCGCCTGCAGTCGGCCGGCGCCGCGCCGCTGCGTTACGCCGCGGCCTCGCCGAGGTAGGCCGCGCGCACTTTCGGATCGTGCAGCATCTGCTTCGCGTCGCCGCTGAGGGTGATCAGGCCCGAGTCCATCACGTAGGCGCGGTGCGCCGCCTCCAGCGCCAGGCGCGCGTTCTGCTCGACCAGCAGCATCGGGATCTTCTGCGCCGCCACCGAGCGCACGACCTCGAAGATCTTTTCGACCATCAGCGGCGACAGCCCCATCGACGGCTCGTCGAGCAGCAGCAGCTTCGGCCGGCTCATCATCGCCCGCGCCATCGCCAGCATCTGCTGCTCGCCGCCGGAAAGCGTGCCGGCGAGCTGTCTGGCCCGCTCCTTCAGCCGCGGGAAGGTGGCGAACATCCGCTCCATGTCTTCGGCGATGGCCGCCGCGTCGTCGCGCGCGAACGCGCCCATCTGCAGGTTCTCGGTCACCGTCATGCGCGTGAACACACCGCGGCCCTCCGGCACCATGACCAGTCCCTGCCGCAGCAGCTGGTGCGGCGCCTTGCCCTGGGTCGAGGCGTCGAAATACCTGATCTCCCCGGCCCAGGCCTGCGTGCCGGTGATCGCCTTCAGCGTCGTCGTCTTGCCGGCGCCGTTGGCGCCGATCAGCGTCACCAGCTCGCCTTCGCGGATCTCCAGGTCAATGCCCTTGACCGCCTGGATGCCGCCGTAGGCGACCTTCAGGCCGGCGACCTTCAGGATCGGCTTGCTCATCGGCCGGGTCTCCTGCCGCCGATGGAGCATGCGCACTGCGACGTGCAGGTGTGTCTCATGTGGCCGCCTGCGCCGCTGGCGGCGCCGCTGCGGCGTGCGCGCCGCCGAGATAGGCCTCGATCACCGCCGCATTGCCCTGGACCTCGGCCGGCGTGCCTTCGGCGATGATCTTGCCGTAATCAAGCACCGTGACCCGGTCGCACAGACCCATGACCAGCTTCACGTCGTGCTCGATCAGCAGGATCGTCGTGCCGTCGCCGCGGATGTGCGACAGCAGTTCGCGCAACGCCAGCTTTTCGGTGGCGTTCATGCCGGCGGCAGGCTCGTCCAGCGCCAGCAGCTTCGGCTCCGTGGCCAGCGCGCGGGCGATCTCCAGCCGGCGCTGGTCGCCGTAGGCGAGCGTGCGCGCCTGGAAGTCCGCATAGCGGCGGATGCCGACATAGTCGAGCAGTTCGAGCGCGCGGGCGCGGATCGCCGCTTCCTCGGCCCGTTGCGACGGCGTGCGCAGCACGGCGCCGAGCGCGGTCGCCTTGGTGCGTACGTGCCGGCCGACCATGACGTTTTCCAGCGCCGTCATCTCCGGAAACAGGCGGATGTTCTGGAACGTGCGGGCGATGCCCGCCGCGGCAACCTTGTGCGGCTCGCTCGGCGAATAAGGCCGGCCGTCGAGCTCGAACGTGCCCGAGTCCGGCGTGTACAGCCCGGTGAGCACGTTGAAGAATGTGGTCTTGCCGGCGCCGTTCGGCCCGATCAGGCCGTAGATCTGGCCGCGGCGGATGGTCACGCCGACGTCGGCGAGCGCCTGCAGGCCGCCGAAGCGCTTGTTCACGCCGGCTGCGCGCAGCACCGGAGATTCGCCCGCCGCGCTCATCCTGCCGCTGCCCTGGCGCCGGCCGTGCGTGTCGTCGGGTTGACGCCATGCTCCGGCGCCGGCCACAGGCCCTTCGGCCGGTACAGCATGATCACGACCATCGCCAGGCCATAGAGCATCATGCGCAGCACCTCGGCGTCGATCAGCACGCGTCCGAACAGCTGCTCCTGCACCGGCACCACGGTGTGGCGCAGGATCTCGGGGAACACGGCGAGCAGCACCGCGCCGAGGATCACGCCGGGGATGTGGCCGAGCCCGCCGAGCACGACCATCGACAGCACGATGATCGACTCCATCAGCGCGAACGACTCGGGCGAGACGAAACCCTGGAAGGCGGCGAACATCGCCCCGGAGACGCCGCCGAAGGTGGCGCCGAGGGAGAAGGCGAGCAGCTTGACGTTGCGCACGTTGATGCCCATCGCCTTGGCGGCGATGTCGTCCTC
>CAZDXQ010000039.1:0-35774 GCA_964509545.1 uncultured Burkholderiaceae bacterium
TCAGATGTGTACTCAAGCGAGATCGGCTTCCACCGGTACCTTTCGGCCGCCTCAGGAACAGAAGTCGTTTTTCCACAATGGCTTACAGCACACCATCGGCCCGCGCCGGACTCCACCGGAAGTGCACCTACTTCCCGATGCAGAAGCGGGAGAAGATGCGACCGAGAAGATCGTCGGCGGTGACCTCGCCGGTGATCTCGCCCAGGCGCTGACCGGCCAGCCGCAGTTCCTCGGCGAACAGTTCGAGCTGCGCGTTGCCGTAGCCGTGCTCGGCGTCGGCGTGCGCCGCTGCGGCGGCCAGGTGCTCCTGTGCCCGCGCCAGCGCCTGCAGATGCCGCTCGCGGGCAAGGAACACCGTCTCGCCGCTGGTGGCGGGCGTCCAGCCGGCAACGTCGAGCAGCGCTGCGCGCAGGCCGTCGATGCCGGCGCCGGTCTTCGCCGACAGCCAGATGCTGCGGCCCTCGACCCGCGCCGCCGCGCCGGTCAGGTCGATCTTGTTCACCACCGTCAGCACCGGCACGCCGCGACCGACGTGCGCGTCGACCTGCGCCAGCACCTCGGCATCGGCGGCAGGCCGAGTCGCGTCGACCAGGTGCAGCACCACGTCGGCGCGCGCCACCTCGGCCAACGTGCGCTCGATGCCAAGGCGCTCGACCGGATCCTCGGTCGGTCGCAGCCCGGCGGTGTCAATCACGTTGAGCGCGATGCCGTGCACCGCGATCGCCTGCACGATGCGGTCGCGCGTGGTGCCGGCCACCGGGGTGACGATCGCGACCTCCTCGCCGGCCAGCGCGTTGAGCAGGCTCGACTTGCCGACGTTCGGGCTGCCTGCCAGCACCACGTTCAGGCCATGACGTAGCACCGCCCCCAGCCGCGCGCGCGCAAGCACGTCGTCCAGCTGCGCGCGGATGGCCGCCAGCCGGCCGTGCGCATCGGCGGCGCGGAGGAAGTCGATCTCCTCCTCCGGGAAGTCGAGCGTCGCTTCGACCAGCGTGCGCAGTTCCAGCAGGGCCTCGACCAGCGTGCGGATGCGCTGCGAGAACTCGCCGGCGAGCGAACGATTGGCCGAGCGCGCCGCCGCCTCCGTGCTGGCGTCGATCAGGTCGGCGACCGCCTCGGCCTGGGCCAGGTCGAGACGGTCGTTGAGGAAAGCGCGGCGGGTGAATTCGCCCGGCGCGGCGATGCGCAGGCCGATCGACTGCCCCGCCTCGAGGCAGCGCGCCAGCAGCATCTGCAGCACGACCGGGCCGCCGTGCCCCTGCAGTTCGAGCACCGTCTCGCCGGTGTACGAGTGCGGCGCCGGGAACAGCAGCGCGATGCCTTCGTCGAGCGGCCGGCCGCGCGCGTCGAGGAACGGCGCATAGGTCGCGTGCCGCGGCGCCAGTGTGTGCGCGCGCGCCGAACCGAGAAGGCCTTCGATCACCGGCGTCAGATCGGCGCCGGACAGCCGCACGATGCCGATGCCGCCGCGACCCGGCGCGGTGGCGATGGCGGCAATCGGGTCGCGGTCGGAAAACACGGAAAAACGCTAACACAGCGCTGCGCGCCGCTTCTTGTACTCTAGGCTCAAGGCTGTCTGCGGATCCGACCGATGTCCTACGACAACGATCCCCTGATCAAGTACGGGCGCTCGCTCGCCGGCGTGCTGATCGCGGTGGTGATTTCGGTGCTGATCGCCGCCGTGATCGGCGGCAGCCTGCCGCTCGATTACGGCGGCCGCGCCTGGGTCTACACCGGGCTGGTCTGCTACGTGCTGGCCGGCGGCTTCGTCGTTTTCAAGCTCACCGCCGGCGCGGAGAAAGGCGGCCTGTCGGCAGGCCGCGTGCTGAAGTGGACCGCGTCGCTTTGGATCTGGCCGCTGTTCCTGCTGCTGCGGCGCTAGAGGCGACCGCGCTCGTCAGCCGACCGGCTTGGCGGCGGCGATCTGCTTGGTGACGTACCACTGCTGGGCGATCGACAGGATGTTGTTGACCAGCCAGTACAGCACCAGCCCGGCCGGGAACATGAAGAACATGATGCCGAAAATGAACGGCATCGCCGCCATCACCTTGGCCTGCACGGGGTCGGGCGGCGTGGGGTTCAGCTTGTACTGGATCCACATGGTGGCCATCATCAGCAGCGGCAGGATGAACCAGGGATCGGGGGTGGCCAGGTCCTTGACCCACAGCAGCCAGGGCTGATTGCGCATCTCGACGCTGGCCAGAAGCACCCAGTACAGGGCGATGAACACCGGAATCTGCACCAGGATCGGCAGGCAGCCGCCGAGCGGATTGATTCTCTCGGTCTTGTACAGCTCCATCATGGCCACGTTCAGCTTCTGCTTGTCGTCGCCGTACTTCTCCCGCAGCGCCATCAGCCTCGGCGTGACTTCCTTCATCTTGGCCATCGACTTGTAGCTGGCCGCCGACAGCGGATAGAACGCGGCCTTGATCAGCACGGTCAGCAGCACGATCGCCCAGCCCCAGTTGCCGACCAGGCCGTGCAGGAACTGCAGCAGCCAGAACAGCGGCTTGGCGATGAACGTGAGCCAGCCGTAGTCGACCACCAGTTCCAGCCCCGGCGCGATTCTCTCCAGCGCCTG
The DNA here is from genome assembly GCA_964509545.1 of uncultured Burkholderiaceae bacterium. Lineage (GTDB taxonomy): Bacteria > Pseudomonadota > Gammaproteobacteria > Burkholderiales > Burkholderiaceae_F > JADJWR01. The sequence continues at coordinate 2,582 of CAZDXQ010000039.1, forward strand.
CTGGTCCTGCGGACCGACATACAGCGTGGCCTGCAGGTTGCCGGAGGCGCCGGGCGCGATCGACGGCAGCGGCGCGATCGCGCCCACCGCATACAGGTTCTTGTCGACCGCGCGCGAATAGTTCTCCCGCGCCAGGCCCGCCGGCGGCACCCAGGCAGCGACGAAGTAGTGCTGGATCATCGAGATCCAGCCGTTATCGGCGCTGGTCACGTGCGACTGCTTCTTCTTCTCGATGTCGGAGAAGTCGATCTTCTGGAACTTGCCGGCCTCCGAGTACACGGCCGGCCCGGTGAACGTGTAGTACATGCCCGATTCGCCTTCGGGCTTGTTGCCGTCGCGCATCAGTTGCAGGTAAACGGACGGCTGCACCGGGGCCGCGCCGAGGTTCTGCACTTCGTGCCTGACGTCGATCGCGTACTGATCACGCCGGAAGACATAGGTCTTGACCAGGCGGACGCCGCCCGCTTCGGCGGCGAACCTCACCTCGAGCTGGTCCTGCCCCGGCGCCAATTGCGTCGGCCCGTCGAGGCGGACAAAGGGCGTCCGATGCGTCGGCAGGTCGGCGCCGCCGATCAGGCCGCTTTGCGCGACGTAGACGCGGTTGGGGCTGACGTCGAGCAGGACGACATTGGCCTCGAGATCCTGCTTCTTGCCCGTGATCAGCGACAGGAAGCCCGCCGCCGTCCAGTCGGGCGCGACGCGCTGCTGCAGCAGTTCGGCACGCGTGAGCACCGCGCCCGTCAGGTCGATGTCGGCACGCAGGCGATCGGTCTCGATGCGAACGCGCTTGCCATCGGCGGCAGCCACCGCCGGCGGCGCTGCGGCCGCCTCCGGCGTCGGCGCTGCGGCGGCCGCCGGCGGCTGCGGCACGCTGGCATCCGGCGGTGCAGTCGGCGCTGCCACTGGTACGGCCGGCGCCGCCGGTGCCGCGGGCGCCTGCCCGTCCTTGCTCGCCGTCGGTGCCGGCGGCCCGCCAAGCAACGATGGCCGTCCGTGGTAACGCTGCCAGTTGTCCCAAAGGAACAGCAGCGACATGGCGAAGATCACCCACAGGACGGTACGCTGGAAATCCATGCCTTCCTTCATCGCGGTAAGGGTCGGCGGCCGGTCTCGGCCATCGTTGGGCGCCGGTCCGCGCCCGGCGCGTCAGACGAGGCGGCAGGGTCGCCGCACCAGCAGCGCCAGCGGAAAGTGGCGGGCACCGGATCGACGCCCCCCGCGCCGTACGGATGGCAGCGCGCCAGCCGCGCCAGCGTCATGTAGCTGCCCCGCGCAGCGCCGTGCGCCTCGATGGCTTCGCGCGCGTATTCGGAGCAGGTTGGCCAGTAACGGCAACTGCCGCCGATCCACGGCGAAAGCAGGTACTGGTAGGCGCGCAGCAGTGCAACGAGCAGCGTCTTCATCGGTCGGCCCGGGCGCCGCGCAGGCGGCGCGCCAGTTCCGCCAGCAAGGCGTCGGCCTCCGCCCGCAGCGCCTGCCTCCAGGCCACGCGCGAGAACGACTTGCGGTCAGGCACACCGGCCTTCAGCCGCAGCACCACGTCGACGCGGCGGTGCGCCGCCGCCGCATCGAGTTGGGCGAGGTGCCGTCGCGCCGCTTCGCGCAGGACCCGCTTCGCCGTGTTCCTTTCGACCGCGTGCCGCGCGTGGCGGCGCGAGGCGGTAAAGCCGAAGCGCACCGGCGGCGCCGCAGCGTCGTGTTCGTGCACCACGCTGCCGGCGACAGACAGCCAGCGACGACCCGCACGGATTGCCTGGGGGTCGGAAGTCACGGCAGCAAATTGCGCGGCGGTGCGCAGCCGGCGGCTCGCCGGCCAGCGCTGTGAGGCTTCGCGTCCGCTCGGATCAGACGGCGAGCCGTTTGCGGCCCTTGGCGCGGCGGGCATTCAGCACCGAGCGGCCGCCGCGCGACCGCATCCGTACGAGAAAGCCGTGGGTGCGCTTGCGCTTGACGACCGAAGGTTGGAAGGTGCGTTTGGTGGCCATGATGAGGATCCGTGGGTGGGGCGCTTGACGGCGAGCTGACCGGCCTACCGACGGTCGTCCGCGGTGGCGACTCGCCAGCATGCCCAGCCGCCGCCGGTCGCAAAAGCCCGCTATTAGAAGCGATCGGCCCGGCGGGCGTCAAACCGGAGATCCCCCTTGCCCATCCATCGCAAGGCGCTACAGTACGGGGCCCAACAACAAATTTTCCACAGCGAAGCGCCTGTTATGCACAGGCGAATTTGCCGGAAAAAAAAATTGTCCGGCCCAAAAAGCGGGCACTTCCGAGTGTGAGCGAACACTATCGTCAATCCGTTCGCAAGATCTTGAGTTTTCCCTGCCTAGCGGTTAGGCAGCGACCTCCGCCGTGTGGATAAGGACAGCGGTCGTGGCTAGACTGCCGCGCATTCCTGATCGAACCTGGGCCCTGAAAGCGACGTTGAGAAGCACAGCAACGGCCAGCTCAGGAGTGCGGTCGGCATAACAAAATCGGCTAATCGCCGTTATTTCCTTCCAAGGTCTGCGTTTTCCGACTAACTAGACGAGAGGCCGCGCGGCCTTTGCGCGGTTCTTGGCCATCGGCGAATTCGACGCTTCGCAATGATCGAGATCTGGCAAGACTGCTCCAAACTGCTGGAGCGCGAGCTCACCCCGCAGCAATTTGTCGCCTGGATCAAGCCCTTGCGTGCGATCGCCTACGACGCCGACGCGCGCCAACTGCGCATCGGCGCGCCGAATCGCCTCAAGCTCGACGCCGTCAGGGCGCAGTTTGCCGCGCGCATTCGGGCGGCGGCGACCGACATCGCCCGGCATCCGGTCGACGTTCAGTTTGAAGTCGCCGCGACGGCGGACGAACCGTCCCGCGTCGGCGCGGAAACGGCAGGGGTGAACGTCGATCGCGAACCGGCCATGCCCCGGCTCCTTGACGACGGTGCGCCGGCCGGCGCCAGCGTTGTCGCGCACGTCGAGCGGGCGCGCCTGCAGCCAGCGCTCACTTTCGACACATTCGTCACGGGCAAGGCCAACCAGCTTGCCCGTGCGGCGGCGATGCAGGTGGCAGAAAATCCGGGCGGCTCCTACAACCCGCTGTTCCTGTACGGCGGCGTCGGTCTGGGCAAGACGCACCTGGTGCACGCCGTCGGCAACGGCATCCTCACGCGCAAGCCGAATGCCAAGGTGCGCTACATCCATGCCGAGCAGTACGTCAGCGACGTCGTCCGCGCCTACCAGAGAAAGGCGTTCGACGATTTCAAGCGCTACTACCACTCGCTCGACCTGCTGCTGATCGACGATATCCAGTTCTTCGGCGGCAAGAGCCGCACCCAGGAGGAGTTCTTCTACGCCTTCGAGGCGCTGGTGGCCGGCCGCAAGCAGATCATCATCACCTCCGACACCTACCCGAAGGAGCTGAAGGACATCGAGGACCGGCTGGTGTCGCGTTTCTCCTCCGGGCTGACCGTCGGCATCGAGCCGCCGGAGCTGGAGATGCGGGTGGCGATTCTGCTCAAGAAGGCCGAACTCGAGCGGGCCGAACTGTCGGAGGACGTCGCCTTTTTCGTCGCCAAGAACCTGCGCAGCAACGTGCGCGAACTCGAAGGCGCGCTGCGCAAGATCCTCGCTTTCGCGTCGTTCCACGGCCGGCCACTGTCGGTCGACCTCGCCCGCGAGGCGCTCAAGGACCTGCTTGGCGCCAGCACCGGCCAGATCACGGTCGAACTGATCCAGAAGACGGTGGCCGACTACTACAAGATCAAGGTCGCCGACATGTACAGCAAGCGGCGGCCCAACTCCATTGCCATGCCGCGCCAGGTGGCGATGTACCTGGCCAAGGAAATGACGCAGAAGAGCCTGCCGGAGATCGGCGAGTTGTTCGGCGGCCGCGACCACACCACCGTGCTGCACGCGGTTCGCAAGATCAGCCAGCACCGCGGCAAGGACAGCGAACTGAACCACGCGCTGCACGTGCTCGAGCAGACGCTGAAGAGTTGAGCCGGCGGCCGCGAATGGCCGTCGGCAAAGCCTGTGCAAAGGCGGCCAGCACGTTGTGGATAGCCGTGGGAAAATATGCGGCTGCCCGGATTGCCGCCGTTCTTGTCCTCATCCGTCCACAGCGGCCGGGCGCGCCGGCCAAGGCCTTGCGCACAGGATTGCCGAGCCCGCAAGTCCACGCCGTGTAAGGCCGATCGGACTTTGTCCCCAGGTTCGTCGGCGATCTATTAACTAGCTTTTCTTGTTCTGAGAGAAAAGGAAACCAATGCAACTCGTCAAGGCTGGCCGCGATGCATTGTTGAGACCGCTGCAGGTGGTCAGCGGCATTGTCGAGCGTCGGCAGACGCTGCCGATCCTCGCCAACGTCCTCGTGCGCAAGGACGGCGAGCAGGTGTCGTTTACCGCAACCGACCTCGAGATCCAGATCCAGACCGCCGCCGCCATCGGAGCCGGGCGCGATGCCGCAGCAACGACGGTGTCGGCGCGCAAGCTGGTCGACATCCTGCGCGCGCTGCCCGAGGCCGACGTTGCCTTGTCGCTGACCGGCAAGAAGCTCACCGTGCAGTCGGGTCGCAGCCGTTTCAACCTGCAGACGATGGCTGCCGACGAGTTCCCGAGCGTTGCCGCGGCCGAGTACACGGCCGACTTCGAACTGCCGTCCGGCACGTTGAAGTACCTGCTGGCGATGGTGCACTACGCGATGGCGGCACAGGACATCCGCTACTACCTGAACGGCATGCTGCTGGTCGTCGACGGCGCGGTCGTGCGCGCGGTGGCCACCGACGGCCACCGCCTCGCCCTGTGCGAGGTCGTCAAGGACGGCGCCGACGGCGGCCGCATCGAGGCCATCATTCCGCGCAAGACGATCCACGAGCTTTCGCGCCTGCTGCCCGACAGTCCGGACGAGCCGGTGCGCGTGCAGATGGCGGCGAGCCAGGTGAAATTCACCTTCGGTGGCATCGAACTGATCTCCAAGCTGGTCGAGGGCAAGTTCCCCGACTACACGAAGGTGATTCCGGCAGGCAACAACCGCCGCTTCCTCGTTTCGCGCGAACTGCTCGCCGCAGCGCTGCAGAGGGTGGCCATCCTCACCACCGATAAGTTCAAGGGCGTTCGACTGGTGCTCGGCACCGGCAGCCTGAAGATCAACTCGACCAACTCCGACCAGGAAGACGCGCAGGAAGAACTCGAGATCGACTACGCCGGCGACGGCCTCGACATCGGCTTCAACGTCACCTACCTGCTCGATGTGCTCGCCAACCTGAAGAGCGAGCAGGTCGGCTTTGCCCTCGGCGACGCGCTGGGCAGCGCGCTGATCACCATGCCCGATTCGGACCGGTTCAAGTACGTCGTGATGCCGATGCGCATCTAGCGGGCGCGGTGCACGCGACGCTTGCCGTCGCGCCTGCACCTGGCCCGGCAAGCCGACACGAAGCGCCCGGGGCGGCCCGGCACTTTTCGTGAGTCCAGCAAAGCCGCAAGGAACCACGCATGTCCGCAGTACCCAACCAGGCCCCGATAAACCCGTCTTCGTCGTCTGCCCCCGCCATCGACGCGGCGGGCGGCGGCGACTACGGCGCCGGCAGCATCCAGATCCTCGAGGGTCTGGAAGCCGTGCGCAAGCGGCCGGGCATGTACATCGGCGACACCGCCGACGGCACCGGCCTGCATCACATGGTCTTCGAGGTCGTCGACAACGCGATCGACGAGGCGCTTGCGGGCTACTGCGACGACATCGTCGTCACCATCCACACCGACAACTCGCTGTCGGTGATCGACAACGGCCGCGGCATCCCCACCGGCGTGAAGATGGACGACAGGCACGAGCCGAAGCGCTCGGCGGCCGAAATCGCGCTGACCGAACTACACGCCGGCGGCAAGTTCAACCAGTCGAGCTACAAGGTCTCCGGTGGTCTGCACGGCGTCGGCGTCTCCTGCGTCAACGCCCTGTCGAAATGGCTGCGGCTGACGGTGCGCCGCGACGGCAAGGTGCACTTTCTCGAATTCCGCCTCGGCGACGTGCAGGACCGGATCGTCGAGACCGACAACGGCATCGCGATCTCGCCGATGAAGGTGATCGGTGAGACCGACAAGCGCGGCACCGAGGTCCATTTCCTGCCCGACGAGGCGATCTTCGGCAAGGTCGAGTTCCACTACGAAATCCTGAGCAAGCGGCTGCGCGAGCTTTCGTTCCTGAACAACGGGGTGCGCATCCGCCTGATCGACCAGAGAAGCGGCAAGGAGGAGGATTTCGCCTTCTCCGGCGGCGTCAAGGGCTTCGTCGAGTACATCAACAAGTCCAAGACGGTGCTGCACCCGAACGTCTTCCACGTCGCGGCGGAGTCGGCCGCCGGCGGCGTGCCGGTCGGCGTCGAGGTGGCGATGCAGTGGAACGACGCCTACAGCGAGAACCTGCTCGCCTTCACCAACAACATCCCGCAGAAGGACGGCGGCACGCACATCACCGGCCTGCGCGCGGCGATGACGCGCGTGCTCAATAACTACATCAAGGCCAACGAACTCGACAAGAAGGCCAAGGTGGAGACCACCGGCGACGACATGCGCGAGGGCCTGGCCTGCGTGCTGTCCGTCAAGGTGCCGGAGCCGAAATTCAGCTCGCAGACCAAGGACAAGCTCGTGTCCAGCGAGGTGCGGCCGGCGGTCGAGGACGTCGTCGCCCGTGCGCTCGAGACCTTCCTGCTCGAGAAACCTGCCGACGCCAAGATCATCTGCGGCAAGATCGTCGAGGCGGCTCGCGCCCGCGAGGCGGCGCGCAAGGCGCGCGAGATGACCCGCCGAAAGGGGCTGCTCGACGGCGCCGGCCTGCCGGGCAAACTGGCCGACTGCCAGGAGCGCGACCCCGCCAAGTGCGAGTTGTACATCGTCGAGGGCGACTCGGCCGGCGGCAGCGCCAAGCAGGGCCGAGACCGCAAGTTCCAGGCGATCCTGCCGCTGCGCGGCAAGGTGCTGAACGTCGAGCGCGCGCGCTTCGACAAGCTGATCGGCTCGGAGCAGATCGCCACGCTGATCACCGCGCTGGGCACCGGCATCGGTCCGGAGTTCAACCCGGAAAAGCTGCGCTATCACCGCATCATTGTCATGACCGATGCCGATGTCGACGGCGCGCACATCCGCACGCTGCTGCTGACGCTCTTTTACCGGCAGATGACGGCGCTGGTCGAGCGCGGCCACATCTACATCGCCCAGCCGCCCCTGTACAAGGTCAAGCACGGCAAGGATGAGCGCTACATCAAGGACGATCACGAGTTGTCGCTGTACCTGCTGCGCCTTGCCCTCGAGGGCGCGCGCCTGTACACCGACCGCGCCGCCTTCGAGGCCAACCGGCCGATCGCCGGCGACGCGCTGGCCGAACTCGCGCGCCAGTACCTGCTCGCCGACGCGGTCGTGCAGCGGCTGGCGCACGTGATCGACCGCGCCGCGCTGCAGGCGATCGTCGGCGGCGTCGAACTGCGCCTGGCCGACGCCGCTGCCGCCGAAGCGACGGCGCAGCAATTGGCGCAGGCGATGGGCAACCACGATGTCGAGGTCTTCGCGCAGTACGACGCCAAGCTCGACAAGCACCGGCTGCTGATCCACCGCCGCCACCACGGCAACGTCAAGGTGAGCGGCATCGATGCCGACTTCCCGCTGACGGCCGATTACCAGGCGCTGCACGATGCCGCGCGCACGTTCAAGGGACTGATCGGTGACGGCGCCCGCATCGTCCGCGGCGAAGGCGAAAAGAGCAAGGAAGCGCCGGTCACCGACTTCCGCGCGGCGATGCAATGGCTGCTGGCGCAGGCCGAGGGCGCCATCGGCAAGCAGCGCTACAAGGGCCTGGGCGAAATGAATCCCGAGCAGCTCTGGGAAACGACGATGGACCCGGCGGTGCGCCGGCTGCTCAAGGTGCAGATCGAGGACGCCATCGGCGCCGACCAGATCTTCACCACGCTGATGGGCGACGAGGTCGAGCCGCGCCGGCTGTTCATCGAGACCAACGCGCTGGCGGCGGGGAACATCGACGTCTGATTCGGCGCGCGATCGCGCGATGGAGAGTCCACGGTTAAGTGCGCTGCGTTCGCTGCTGCGCCGGCAGACGATCGGCGCGCTCGGTACCCTGCACCGAGGCGAGCCGTATGTGTCGATGGTGCCGTTCGCGCTCGACGAAGGCGTGCCCGAGTTTTTCGTCCACGTCAGTCGCCTCGCGCCGCACACGCGCGACATGCACGAGCATCCGCGCGTCAGCGTGCTGGTCGTGGCGCCCGACGACGACGGCCTGCCGCAGGCGCGCGCACGGGCGACGATCCAGGGCGATGCGGCGTTGCTCGAGACGGGATCGGCGCGCTATTCGGATGCCAAGGCGCTGTACCTGCAGCGCTTCCCGCACGCCGCCGACATCTTCGCGCTGCCGGATTTTTCGCTGTTCGCGATCCGCGCCTCCTCGGTTCGCTTTATCGGCGGCTTCGCGCAGGCGGTGAGCCTGACGCCCGAGATGTTCGCGCGGGCCCTGCGCGAAGGCTGACGCGACCGGATCGGACCGCCGGCACGCAGCCGCGGTTCGCAGCCCCTCGCGGTCGGAGCGGGCTTTCAGTAACAGCAGCGCCAGGCCATGCCGATCGAGGTGGACCAGCTGTTGCGGCGCTTCGTCAGCGGGCTCGAAGCGGCATCACCGAGCAGCGTCGAGTAGCCGACGCCGCCGAAGGCGACCCAGCTTGGCGTGATCGCCGTCATCAGTCCCAGGCCCGTGTGCACGTCGCGCAATCCGGCGCCTGGCGCGAAACTCGGCAGGCCGGGCGGGCGCAGTGCGCCATCGGCGACGCCGAAGTACGACTGCATGTAGCGCACATTGCCGAAGGCGATTCCGGCGCCGGCCGACCAGCGGGTCGAATCGGTCAGGCGGTCCTTGTAGCCGAGGTCGAGCGCGCCGACCGCGCCGCCGCCGCGGACGAGCAGATCCTGGGAGATGCTTGCAGCGGTCGTCCAGTGGGCATCGAGCGCGTACGAAGCCCCCAGGCGGCCGCGCAACGTCTGCCGGATGTCGGGCAAGCCGGCAAGGTCGGGCGAGTCGGACGACCTGCGGCCATGGTCGAGCCGCAGCGCCAGGCGCAGCTTGAAGCGGTCTTTCCTGATCAGGTCGGCACTCGCGCCCGGCCCCGGGGCGTCGGCGCCGAAGCCGAGGACCGACGATGCGCCCGAGGTGCTGATGCGCACGCGGCCGTACTGCAACGCCCACAGCGGCCGCAGCTTGAGTTCCTGCCGGTCGGCGCCGGCGTATTCCGGCGCGAACTGCAGATTGGCGCCGACAACGATGCGAGCCGCGGTCTCGCCGTTGACCAGCGAGCCGTTTTCCGCCGCCGCGGTCTGCCACGCTACAGCCGTCGCCAGGGCGACGGCTGCCGCGATGCGCTGACGCCGGCCCAACGCGAGGCGGTACCTCGGGAAATTGCGATGCAAGGCGAGGCTCCGGCCTGAGATCGACACCGGCGCAGTCTGGCCCGGCGGCGGTTAACGGCGGCTTAATGACGGCGGCCGCCGCCGCGGAATCGGGCATCATCCGAGCGATGCCTCGGTTCCTTGCAGCAGTGGAGGCGACCGCGGCCCACGCCTGCCTCGACGATGCCGATCGACCGCCTCCCTGTCGGGCCGTGCACGGCACGGCGGCGCGCACTGCCAGAACCATGAGATACCGCCGGGCCGCCCCAAGCGCGAATCCTTCGAGCGCCAGTGAGAAGCAAGCCCAGTGAGCCGCCGCAGCCGTGACGATCTGATCCGCGCCGCGCTGGCGTTGCTGATCGCGTTCGTGCTCACCACGGTCGCGGTGAGCCTGCTGTTCAGGCGCGGCCTGGTGGTCGGCAATTTCATGGCGCCGGTGCTGCTCGACGGCGACGCGATCGTCGTCGACCGTGCCAGCGGCCGATTCGTCGACTACCGCGCCGGCGAGATCGTTTCGCTGCAGATCCCGGGGGAGCCGCGCGGCCGGCTTCTGCGGCGCGTGCTCGGCGGCCCCGGCGATCCGGTGCCGGCCGGCGGCACGATGCTGCGCACGCTTGGGCCGGATGAATTCGTCGTCGACGACGAACTGGCGCAAAACGGCCGCACCGTGCTCGACCGCACCGACATCGAAGGGCGCGTGCTGCTGCGCGCCTGGCCGCTGTCGCGCCTGAAGTGGCGGCCGGGGCTCGAGCGGTGAGCGTGGCGCCGCTGCTGTCGGCATTCGCCGTCGTTGCGGCGCTCACGATGCCTTCGCCCGCCGAAGCGCCGCGCCGCGACTTCGACGAAACGGCGCTGGCGCAGGTCATTGCGCGCCGGCCGGTGGTGCTGCTCGGCGAGGTGCACGACAACGCCGCGCAGCACGCCACCCGCGCCGCCGCGCTGCGCCGGCTGTTGGCGGCCGGTGCGCGGCCGGCCATCGCCTTCGAGCAGTTCGACCGCGAACGGCAGGCGGACATCGACCGCGCCCGTCGCGAGTCCCCGCCCGCGGGGCGATCGCCAGCCGAACACATCATCGAGCAGGCGCGGCCCGCGCGCGGCTGGAACTGGGCACTGTACCGCCCGTTCGTCGAACTCGCGCTCGAATACGAGGTGCCGATCGTCGCCGCCAACCTGTCGCGCGCCGACGCGATGCGCGTCGCCACGGGCGGCTTCGCCGCGGTCTTCGACGCCGCGACGCGGGACCGCTTCGCCCTCGATGCGCTGCCGACGCAACTGCTCGCCGCCCATGAGCGCGCGGTCGACGACGGCCACTGCAACCGCATGCCGGCGGATTCGCTGCCGGCGCTGGCGCGGGCGCAGATCGCCCGCGACCTGGCGCTGGCGCAGGCGATCCGTCCGCACTTCGGCCGCGGCGTCGTGCTGCTCACCGGCAACGGCCATGCGCGCAACGACATCGGCGTGCCGTATTTCCTGACGGCGGCGGAGCGGTCGCAGGTGATCACGATTGGCCTGCTCGAGGTGGACAAGGCCGAAGACGACGGGGTGCAGCGCTTCGACGTCGCCTTCAGCACGCCGGCGCAGGGCCGTGACGATCCCTGTGCGACGATTCCGCCGCGGCGCTGACCGACGCAGCCGGCCAGCGGGCACACAGGGGGGCCTCGGTGAAGCGCAGACGCGACGCCAATGACGGCGCGGCACGGACACTGCGCGCCGCCGAGGCGCTGCTGCCGGTCTATGGTGCCGGGGCGGCGGTCAGGAAGCGGCGCCTGCTCGCCGATCTGGCCACATTGCGCTTGCGTCAGGCGAAACAACTGATCGCGCTGCAACGGATCATCTGCTTCCTGAGCGCCTTTGCGGACGACGCCGCCGTGCACCGCGCGGCGCGCCGCCTCGCCACTGGCTTCGCCGCTCGCCTGGCGCGGCTGCCGAGGGCGCAGCGCGAGCAGCTCGATGACTCCGGCGCCGCCGGCAGCCTGACGCGGCACTTCTACGCGGCGAGCGCGGCGCGCTGGTTGCAGCGGCGCTTCGCTGGCGCCGTCGACATCGACTGGAAGGCGGACAACGCCGCCGAGGCAGTGGCGTCGCTGGCCGCGCTGCAGCTCGAGCCGATGGAGGCGGAGGTCATCGATCTCACGACGGCCGACCTGCGCCGGTGGTTGAAGCGCGCCCGGGGGCAACGACGGGTCGGCGACCTCGGTTGGTTGCTGGCGCAGGCCGGCCGTGGAGCGGGGCAGCGCGAGTTCGACCGGGCCTTCGATGCCGCCGAGGTGCCGCTTGCCTGGCGGCTGGACGACCGCGCTGGAATGACCGGCAACGCGCTGCGCGGACCGGTGGTGCCGCGGGCGAGCGGCATGCGCCGGCCGTCGGCCGACCCGCGCGCGGCGATCCTGCAGCCGATGGCCGTCGAGCGGCTGCCGCGCCGCGCCGTGGCGCGCCTGCTCGATGTCTGGCGCGGCGCGTTGTGGTCGCGCACGCGAACCGTATTCCAGATCGAGCAACCGAACCTCGACGAGTGCTATCTCGCCGACCTCGGCGGCGGACTGCGCTTCGCGGCCATCGGCGTGGCGCCGGCGCGCCGCGGCGTGCTCGAGGCCACGTACGGCCACCTGCTGCTCGCCAACGGCATGCCGATCGGCTACGGCGGCTTCACCGCGCTGTTCGCGCAGGTCAATACCGGCATCAACGTCTTTCCCGAGTTCCGCGGCTCGGAGGCCGCCTACGCCTTCGAGCAGGCGCTGCGCGTCATGCACGGCATTACCGGCAATGCGCGCTTCATCGTCAACCCCTACCAGTTCGGCGACGGCAACGACGAGGCGCTTCGAAGCGGCGCCTACTGGTTCTACTACCGGCTGGGTTTCCGCTCGGCGCGGCCGGACGTGCGCGCGCTGGCCGAGAAGGAGTTCGCGCGGCTGCGTGCCGACCGCGCCTACCGCGTGCCGGTGGCCACGCTGCGCCGGCTTGCCGCGTGCGACATCCACCTCGACCTCGCCGACGACGCCGGCGACAGGTTCTTCGACGAGGCCTGGCTGCACGATCTGGCTGCCGGCATTACGGCGGCGATCGCCGCCGAGGGCGAGTTGGTCCGCAGTCGTGCGCTGCGGCGGCTTTCGGCGCGGATCGCCGGCGCGCTCGGCATCCGTCTTTCGGCGTGCACCCCCCTGCAACGGCAGGGCCTGGCGCAGTTCGCGCCGGTCCTGGCGCAGATCGACGACCTGGCGGATTGGCCGAAGGCCGACCGCGAGGCGCTGGCGCAGATCGTCCGCGAGCGCTGGGCGCCGCAGGAACGCGACTTCATTGCCGCCATGCGCGACCACGAGCGGCTGCGCCACGCGCTGGCGCGCGCGGCGCAGCGGCAGGCGGCTCAGCGATAGCGTTCGCGCGCCAGCGCGGCGCCCGCCGCCAGCGCCTGCAGCTTGGCCAGGGCAATGTCGCGGTCCATCGGCGCCATGCCGCAGTTGGTGCAGGCGTACAGGCGCTCGCGGGCAACGAACTGAAGCGCGCGGCCGATCGTGTCGGCCACCTGCTGCGGCGTTTCCACGATGTCGCTGGCCACGTCGATTACGCCCACCAGCACGTCCTTGCCGTCGAGCAGGCGGATCAGGTCCATCGGCACGTGCGAGTTCGCGCACTCGAGCGAGACCTGCTTGATCGAACTTTCAGCCAGCGCCGGGAACACCTGCTCGTACTGCCGCCACTCGTGGCCGAGGGTGGCCTTCCAGTCGACGTTGGCCTTGATGCCGTAGCCGTAGCAGATGTGCACCGCGGTCGTGCAGGCCAAGCCCTCGGCGGCGCGTTCGAGCGCGCGCACGCCCCAGTCTGCGGCCTCCTTCATGTAGACGTTGAACGCCGGCTCGTCGAACTGAATCACGTCGACGCCGTCGGCCTCGAGCGCGCGCGCCTCCTGGTTCAGCAGGTCGGCGAAGGCCATGGCCAGCTTGACGCGGTCGCCGTAGTGGCGGTCGGCCACGGTGTCGACGATCGTCATCGGCCCGGGCAGCGTGAACTTCAGCCGCTTGCCCGTGTGTGCGCGTGCCAGCCTTGCCTCCGTGGCGTGCACGCGGCCCTTCAGCTTCAGTGTCCCGACCACCTGCGGCACCATCGCCTTGTAGCGGTCGGCGCGGATGCCCATCTCGACCTTGTGCTCGAAGTCGATGCCTTCGACCGCTTCGAGAAAGCCGTGCACGAAGTGCTGCCGCGACTGTTCGCCGTCGCCGACGACGTCAAGCCCGGCGTCCTCCTGCAGCTTCAGCCACAACAGCGTCGCATCGCGCTTGGCCTCGGCCAGTGGGGCGCCCTGCGCGCGCCACTGCGGCCACAGCTTGTGCGTCTCGGCAAGCCATGAGGGCTTCGGCAGGCTGCCGGCGAGGGTGGCGGGAAAAAGCATCTTGGCCTGTCTCCTTCAAGGGCGATGTCTGCCGGCGCCGTGTCGCTCGTCGCCCCGACGCCAAACTCGGTCCGGGGCCAACGCTGCGGCGCGGGACATTGGATTCCGGCCCTCGCCGGCATGACAACGCAGCGCGTCGCCGGGCGATCGGAAGTTTGGCATGTCGCCGCCCTGTGCGTGATGGACAATCGCGGCCGTTGCGCGTTTGCGCTGTCCTTCCGGATCGAACGGCGATGAGTTCAACCGCATTCGCAACCTCGTCGCGCGGCGCCGCCGCGCTCCTGCTGCTGCGCGAAGCCGCCGTGCCACAATGGCTGCGTTCGGCGTCGGCTGCGCAGCGCCATTGGCTCAAAGGCTCGGGCTTCAAGGGCCGCGCCGGCGAACTGGCGCTGCTGCCGGGCGAAGCGTCGCCCGATGCGCTGTTCGTCTTTGCCGACGACGGTTCGAGCACCGATCTCTGGCGGCTCGCCGGACTGCCGGTGCGCCTGCCCGAAGGCAGCTGGCAGGCCGCCGAACTGCCGGCTGCGGCGGCCAGCCGCATGGCGCTGGCCTGGGGCCTTGGCGCCTACCAGTTCACGCGCTATCGCAAGGCCGAACGGGCGCCGGCCGCGCTGGTGTGGCCGCGCAATGTCGATCGCAACGCCGTGCAGCGCGCGGTCGAGGCCTCGGCGCTGGCGCGCGACCTGATCAACACTCCGGCGCAGGACATGGGCCCGACCGCGCTGGCGCACTCCGCCGCGCAGATGGCGCGCCGCCTCGGCATGCGCGCCCGCGTCGTCGTTGGCGACGCGCTGCTGAAGAGCGGCTACGGGCTGGTCCATGCCGTCGGCCGCGCTGCGGCCGACGCGCCGCGGCTGATCGATCTGACATGGGGCGACGCGCGCCAGCCGAAGGTGACGCTGGTCGGCAAGGGCGTGTGCTTCGATTCCGGCGGCCTCGACATCAAGTCGGCCGACGGCATGAAGCTGATGAAGAAGGACATGGGCGGCGCCGCCCACGCGCTGGCACTCGCCCAGATGATCGTGCAGGCAAGACTGCCGGTGCGGCTGCGCGTGCTCGTGCCGGCGGTGGAGAACGCCATTTCCGGCAACGCCTTCCGCCCGCTCGACGTGATCCGCTCGAAGAAGGGGCTGACGGTGGAAATCGGCAACACCGACGCCGAAGGAAGGCTGATCCTCGCCGACGCGCTCGACGAAGCCTGCCGCGACAAGCCGGCGCTGCTCGTCGATCTGGCGACGCTGACCGGCGCGGCGCGCGTGGCCCTCGGTCCCGACCTGCCGGCGCTGTTCGTCAACGACGAGGCGCTGGCCGCCGAACTGCTGGCGGCGAGCGAGCGCGAGGCCGACCCGATGTGGCGCATGCCGCTGTGGGCGCCGTACCGGCCGCGGCTGAAAAGCGGCGTGGCGGACCTGAACAATGTCGCCGAGGGACCGATGGCCGGGGCGGTCAACGCGGCGCTGTTCCTGCAGGAGTTCGTCGCGCCGGGCGTGCCGTGGATCCATCTGGACCTGTTCGGCTGGAATCCGTGGCCTGCGCCGGGCCGGCCGGTCGGCGCGCAGGCGCAGGGCCTGCGCGCGCTCTATGCGCTGATCGAAGCGCGATACCGTGCGCGCGGACGAGAGCGATCCCGGCGCTGACCACGTTGCGAGGCTTCCATGCGTCGACGCGACTTTCTGGCCGCCGCGGCCGCGACCGGCCTGACAGGCTCACACGCGGGCGCCGCCTGCGCGCAGTCCGCAGCGGGCGAGGCGACCGTCGCCCAGTTGCATGCGCGCCAGGCTGCGGGTGATACGAGCGCGCGCGCGCTGGTAGCGACCTACCTCGCGCGCATCGAGGCCATCGACCGCAACGGCCCACGGATCAACGCCGTCATCGAGGTCAACCCGGACGCATTGGCGATCGCTGCCGAGCGCGACCGCGAGCGCCGCGCCGGCCGCATGCGCGGGCCGCTGCACGGCATCCCCGTGCTGCTGAAGGACAACATCGCCACCGCCGACCGCATGCAGACGACGGCGGGTTCGCTGGCGCTCATCGGCGCCAAGGCGCCCCGGGATGCACATCTGGTCGCGCGGCTGCGCGAGGCCGGCGCGATCGTGCTGGGCAAGACCAACCTGTCGGAGTGGGCGAACGCCCGCTCGCCGCGCTCCACGAGCGGCTGGAGCGCGCGCGGCGGGCTGACGCGCAACCCGCACGCGCTCGACCGCAGCGCCAGCGGATCGAGTTCCGGCTCCGGCGCGGCGATCGCCGCCGGGCTGGCGCCGCTGGCGATCGGCACCGAAACCGACGGCTCGATCATCTCGCCTTCGTCGATCTGCGGCATCGTCGGCTTCAAGCCGACGGTCGGGCGCGTGAGCCGCGACGGCATCGTGCCGATCTCGCGCTCGCAGGACACCGCCGGGCCGATGACGCGGCATGTGGCTGACGCCGTCGCGGTGATGGCCGCGATCAGCGCTGCCGACGAGCGCGACGCGATCACGCGCGGCGCCCCGCCGTTCGACGCATCCGCCGTGCTCGATGCGAACGGGCTTGCCGGCGCGCGTGTGGGCGTGGTGCGAAATCCGGTCGGCCGGCACCCGGGGCTGCGGGCCTTGTTCGAGGCGCAGCTTCACCGGTTCCGTCGCGCCGGCGCCGAACTCGTCGACGTCGAGATCCCGCATGTCGGCCGCCTGCCGGAACTCGAGCTGGAAGTCCTGCTGACCGAGCTGAAGGCCTGCATCAACGCCTATCTGAAGGAGTTCGGGCAGGGCGCGCCGGTGGCCACGCTGGCCGATGTCATCGCCTTCAACGAGCGCGAGCGCGCGCGGCAGATGCCGTACTTCGGGCAGGAATTCTTCGAACAGGCGCAGGCCAAGGGCGGGCTCGACAGCGAGCCGTACCTGAGGGCGCTGGCCGACAGCCGCCGCCTGTCGCGCAGCGAAGGGCTCGATGCGCTGTTCGGCGCGCAGCGGCTCGACGTGCTCATTGCCCCGAGCACGGGGCCGTCCTGGCCGATCGACCTCGTCAACGGCGACAACTTCACCGGCGACCTGACCACGCCGGCGGCGGTGGCGGGCTATCCGCACCTGACCGTGCCGATGGGCTTCATCAGCGGGCTGCCGGTGGGTCTGTCGTTCATGGGGCCGCAGTGGGCCGATGCCGCGGTGCTGAAGTACGGCTATGCCTACGAGCAGGCGACACGCTCGAGGCGAGCGCCGAAGTTCGCGGGCACAGCACGCGCCTGAGTCCGCCTCGCATTCATCCGCCCGAATACCGATCCAGCGTCAGCCCGTCGAGATCGATCTCCGGCTTGCGGCCGCTGACGAGATCGGCGATCACGCGGCCGGTGCCCGCGGCCATCGTCCAGCCGAGCGTGCCGTGGCCAGTGGCCAGGTACAGGTTCGCGTACGGCGTCGGGCCGATGATCGGCGTGCCGTCGGGCGTCATCGGCCGCAGCCCGGTCCAGAACTCGGCGCGCCCCACATCGCCGCCGGCGGGGAACAGGTCGGTCACCACGTGTTCGAGCGTCGCGCGCCGCGCCTCGCGCAGCTTCAGGTTGTAGCCGGCCAGTTCGGCCGTGCCGCCGACGCGGATCCGCTCGCCCAGTCTCGTCACCGCCACCTTGTGCGTTTCATCCATCACCGTGGATTCCGGCGCGCCGGCCGGATCGGTGATTGGCACGGTGATCGAGTAGCCCTTGACCGGATACACGGGCAGGTCGAGGCCGAGCGGCCGGGCCATCAGCGGCGAGTAGCTGCCCAGCGCCAGCACATAGGCGTCGGCGGTCACCGCCCCAGCCGACGTGCCGACGCCGTCGATCCGTCCGCCCACGGCGGCCATCCGCGTGATCTGCGTGCCGTAGCGGAATTCGGCTCCGCTCGCCGCTGCCATCGCCGCCAGCCGCTGCGTGAACTTGAAGCAGTCGCCGGTCTCGTCGCCCGGAAGGCGCAGGCCGCCGACGAACTTCTCGCGCACGCGCGCCAGCGCCGGCTCGTGGCGGATGCAGCCTTCGCGGTCGAGCAGTTCGAACGGCACGCCGAAGCGGCGCAGGATCTCGATGTCGGCGGAGGTCGCGTCGAGTTGTTTGCCGGTGCGAAAAAGCTGCAGCGTGCCCTGCTCGCGCTGGTCGTAGGCGATGCCCGTTTCGGCACGAAGCGCGCGCAGGCAGTCGCGGCTGTACTCGGCCAGGCGAAGCATGCGGCTCTTGTTGCGGTCGTAGGCGCGGGCGGTGCAGTTGGCCAGCATCGCCAGGCCCCAGCGCCACATCGCCCAGTCCGCCAGCGGCCAGATCACCAGCGGCCGGTGCTGCATCAGCAGCCACTTGATCGCCTTGACCGGCACGCCCGGTCCGGCCCACGGCGCCGAATAGCCGGGCGAGACCTCGCCGGCGTTGGCGTAGCTCGTTTCCAGGCCCGCGCCCGGCTGGCGCTCGAGCACGGTGACCCGGTGGCCGGCACGGGCCAGCGAGTAGGCGATCGACGTGCCGATCACGCCGGCGCCGAGAACGGCAACGTGCAAAGCGACCCCCCTTCGCGATGAGCCGGCAGTCTATTGGCACGGCCGCGGTCCGTGTCACATGCGCGGTCGCGTTTGCGTCTACCATCGGCCCGGATTTCTCCTTGCGCGACCCGCGATGAACACCCCCAAGCCCGTGCAGTTGCCGGCGCTCGATCCCGACCAGGGCGTGCCGGTGTCCGTGAAGATCCGCGAACGGCTGAAGAAGGCGCGTTCGCGCTTCCACGCCAACGACAACATCGCCCGGTTCATCGAGCCCGGCGAACTCGAGCAGCTGAAGGCCGAAGTCGAGGGCAGGCTGCTCGACGTGCTCAACAGCCTGGTCATCGATACCGACAACGACCACAACACGCGCGACACCGCCAGCCGGGTGGCCAAGATGTACCTGACCGAGGTCTTCCGCGGCCGCTACATGGCGCCGCCGCCGGTGACCGAATTCCCGAACGTCGAGGGACTGAACGAGCTGATGATCGTCGGCCCGATCACCGTGCGCAGCGCCTGCTCGCATCATCTGTGTCCGATCATCGGCCGGGTGTGGATCGGCGTGATGCCGAACGAACATTCCAACCTCATCGGCCTGTCCAAATACGCGCGCCTGTGCGACTGGGTGATGAGCCGGCCGCAGATCCAGGAGGAGGCCGTGACCCGGCTGGCCGACCTGCTCACCGAGCGCATGCAGCCCGACGGCCTGGCGGTGGTGATGGAGGCCGACCACTTCTGCATGCAGTGGCGCGGTGTCAAGGACACCGACTCGAAGATGATCAACAGCGTGATGCGCGGCGTCTTCCTGAAGGACGTCAACCTGCGCCGCGAATTCCTCGCGCTGGTCAACCGGAAAGGGTAATCAATGCTGGTCCGTCTGCTGTACGCGAGCCGCGCCGCCGAACCGGTGACGCCGGAGCTGGTCGAATCGATCCTGCGCCAGTCGCACGAGCACAACCCGGCGCTGGGCATCACCGGCGTGCTGTGTTACGGCGGCGACGTCTACATGCAGGTGCTCGAAGGCGGCCGCGCCGCCGTCAACAACCTGTACAACACCATCGTCCGCGACGCGCGGCACCGCGAGGTGATGCTGCTGAGCTATCGCGAGATCGCCGAGCGCCGCTTCGCCGGCTGGACGATGGGGCACGTCAACCTGAAAAAGATCAACCCGTCGCTGCTGCTCAAGCACGCCGAGCTGCCCGAACTCGACCCGTTCTCGGTGCCGGGCAGCGCGTCGATGGCGCTGCTCGAGGAACTGATGGCGACCGCGTCGGTCCTCGGCCGCACGGGCTGAGCGCCGCCGCTACCGCACGCGGCGGACGACGGCCTTTCCCGGTCCGGACTCGATCTCGATGATGAGCGGCTCGCCGCGCGCCTTGTCGACGATCGTCGTCTCGGGAACCTCGACGAAGCGGAGGTGGTACGTGGTGATATGGCTGGAGACCACCTGCGTCGTGCTGCCAGGCGCGTGGCACCAGATGACCAATGCGGACTCGCGCGAGAACTGCACCCGGTAGGCGTCGGCGCAGCCCCCGCGCCTGGGCGACGTCCGGTGCAGCAGCGTCGCCGCGCCACTGCGCGCCGCGCGCGAGACGTGCGACTCGATGTCGTAGGCGATCGCCGTTGCGCCGTCTTCGAACGCGAACGAACAGCCCACGAGCAACGCTCCCGCCAGCGCGGCCAGGGACGCCGGAGGCCGCATCAGGCGAAGCGAGCGCCGGGGTCTGCGGTTGTCCGTCGGCATTGCGCCACCCTGATCATCGGTGACCCAGCACCGCCGGGCGACGGACCTTCCGGCGCGCGACGTATTGTGGACCTCGGCGACCGCTTCGGTCCGCTCCAGCGGCGCCTCGATCCCGGCCGGGCTCGCCGGCGACGCGACCCGGGCTCGATATTGGCGTCACCGGTCTCAGCGCGTCGCGTCGGCGTCGGTACGCCGGCGCAGTCGGGCGGCCAACCGCGCCGCGACCGCGGCGGGCAGGGCGAGGACCGTGAACAGTGCCAGGCCCAGCGGCCAGAGGTTGCCGAGTTCGCCGTTGCGGATGCACATGGCAACGAACTGGGCGGCGAACAGCACGACGGCAAGGCGTTTCGCACGTTCGGGACAGGCATAGCCGAGGCAGGCGGCTGCGAGGAGGGCCAACGGATAAGCGGCGACCCAGTATGGCGCAGCGTCCCACGCCTCGCGCGGGCCGCTTGCCAGCGAGGCGGCGAACCAAAGCGCCATGCCGCTGGCCACGGCGATTGCGAACGGCAGGGCGCAGTTGCGTTCGTTTGCCATGCTGCAGACGCTCCAATCCCGCCGGTCCGGCGCCCGCCTCAGCGCGCGCTGCTCGCCGTGGCGAGGGCGGTCTGCGCCAAGTTCCGGGTCGCCTTGATCGCGCCGACCTGCGCGTCGACCACCGGCTGGACCGACTGGGTTGCCGCGCCTTCCGTTGCCATGGCGAATCTCCCGTGACGGCGAGCCGGCGCAGGTCGTGCCGAGCGAGGCGTCAGCCCGCTGTTCGACCGCCTTCGCAAAGGGCCTTGAGCCGTCGCAGCGCCTGCGGGAACGTGTCAAGCATGTACTGCTCGAACTGCGGCGTCGTCTCGACACGCACGTTGAGCTGCGTGCCGCCCGGCGCGTCGGCAAAGCTGTAATTCTCGTAGGCCGGAGCCCAGCCGCGCACGCTGTCACTGGTGAAATCCTCGACGCCGGCCGAAATCTGGCCCAGGTGCCGGATCGAGATGAATTCGTGCCGCCGATTCGCAGCGATGATCGCCGACATCCCATCGCCGCCGGGCGAGAGAAAGCGGATCTTCTCGCCCTCGGCCCACGAGCCTTCGTAGTAGGACCCGGCGCAGAAAGCCGACGTCCAGTCTTTGTACGACTCCGCATCGAGCATCGCATTCCAGACCGCGCCGCGCGGCGCCTGTATGAACACGGTGAACTGCAGTGTCTTCTTCATGCGTGCCTCAGGGCAGCGGTCGTCGCCGCGCGTGCATCGGATCGAGACTACGACTGCGCGCGCGGCACTTCGTAACGCAGTTCCGCGAAGCCCGACCCGACCTGGCGAACGGAGACGAGCTTCAGCGGCGGGAAGGCGATTCGCCGCGGCAACAGCGGGCGGCCTTCGCCGAGGGTGACGGAGCCGACCTGGACGAGGATCTCATCGAGCAGCCTGGCGTCGTGAAACTGGCCGACCAGATCGCCGCCGCCGACGAGCCAGACGTTCTTCGCTGCTGCCGCCTGCGCCATCAGCGCGTGGACCGGGCGAACGTCGCCGCTGACAAAGCGCAGATCGGCCCCGGGCACACGAGGCCGCTCGCGGTGCGTGAACACCCACACGGGCTGCCTGTACGGCCAGGCCGCTTGCGGGTCCGCCGCGGGCGCGATGACGTGCCGGAGCATCCACTCGTAGGTGGACGCGCCCATCGCCAGTGCGCCGACCTCGGCGATGAACTGCGGGTAGCTGGTTTCGTTGACGTCGCCGAGCTGGAACAGCCACTGCAGCGAGTGATCCTCGGTGGCGATGAACCCGTCGAGGCTGGCGGCGGTGTGGTACTTCGTCTTCAAAGGGGATGCCTGCCTGCGTCAAAGCCGTTCGCATGAAGACGTCGACCCGCGCGTTGCGCAGCGGCTTGCCATCGCGAGCTTCAGCCCGGACTCGCTCTGGCCGACGCCGGCGGCATCGGGCAGCGCCCGCGCCTCGCCCTGGCGACGGGCGCCCGGTGCGACGACGAAGCAGGCGAGCGCGCCGGTCATCCGTCCGCCTCCAGCAGCAGCTGCGCGTAGCGGCGCGCATCGATATTGCCGCCGCTGACGATCACGCCGACGCGCTGCCCGCGCAGCGGGATCAGGCCTTCGAGTGCCGCCGCGGCGCCGAGGCAGCCGGTCGGTTCGACCACCAGCTTCATCCGTTCCATGAAGAAACGCATCGTGCGTACGAGCTGGGCATCGCTGACGGTCAGCACGTCGTTGACCAGCGCCCTTATCACCGGGAAGGTGAGCTGGCCCGCGTGCTGGGTCTGCGCGCCGTCGGCGATCGTTTTCGGCACCTCGATGTGCACGATCTCGCCCTTGCGCAGGCTCAGCTGCACGTCGTTGCCGGCTTCGGGCTCCACCCCGATCACGCGGCAGTCGGGCGCCAGGTGCTTGGCCGCGACGGCGCAGCCGGAGATGAGCCCGCCGCCGCCGACGCACACCAGCAGCAGGTCCAGTCCGCCGACGTCCTGCACCAGTTCCAGCGCCGCGGTGCCCTGCCCGGCCATCACGTGAGCATGGTCGTAGGGCGGGATCAGCGTCATGCCGCGCTCGGCGGCCAGATCGCGGCCAAGCGCCTCGCGGTCCTGCGTATAGCGGTCATAAAGGATCACCTCGGCGCCGTAGCCGCGGGTGGCGGCGACCTTCAGCGGCGGCGCATCCTGCGGCATGACGATCACGGCCGGCATGCCCAGCAGCCGGGCCGACAGCGCGATCGCCTGCGCGTGGTTGCCGCTGGAAAAGGCGATCACGCCATGCTTGCGCTGCGCCGGCGTGAACTGCGCCAGTGCGTTGTAGGCGCCGCGGAACTTGAACGCGCCCATCCGCTGCAGGTTCTCGCACTTGAAGAACAGCTGCGCGCCGGTCGCCTCGTTGGCGGTGCGCGAGGTCGCAACCGGGGTGCGGTGGGCCACGCCGCGCAGGCGGGCGGCCGCGGCTTCGACGTCGGCAAAGGAGATGGCGAGCGACACGGGCGGCTCCTGCAGCAGGACGGCGTCGCAGTGTAGAGCCGCCGCCAGCGCAGCCGTCCCGCCCGCGAGGCGCGCCGTGGTCCCGGCGCCCGCCCGACGGCCGCCGTGCCGGGTTGCCACGCCCGATGCCGGTGCGGCGGCGGCGCGGTTCAGCCGCGTGCCGCGCGATACGCGGCGCGCAGCAGTTCGTGGAAATGCTGCAGCCCGGCTTCGCGCTGCGGGTTCAGCCTGCCGGCGACATAGGAGCCCGAAGCCAGGCCGCGCTGCACCGCCTCGCAGATGGCGATGTCCTCGCGCTGCACTTCGTCGCTGAAGCGCTGGTCGGCGGCGCGCGCCTCGACATGGACATCGGCGGCGTAGAAGTAGTCGAAATCGACGCGGCAGCGATCGACGGCCAGCGGCAGCACGCGGTTGGTCTGCAGCCGGCCTGGCAGCATGTTGAGCATCGTGTTCGGGTACATCCACCAGTAAAGGGCCTCGCCCGCCGCGTAAGGCCCGCGGTCCGCCAGCGGGCTCGACTGCAGGCTCGCCCAACGTGTCGTTCGGGTCGTGTACTGCGCCTCGTCGAGCAGCGCAGCGAGCGCCGGATGCACCTGCGCCACGTGGTAGCCCTCGAGGTAGTTGTCGACATAGACCTTCCAGTTGCAGCCCACCTCGTAGCTGACGCGGCGGTCGAAGGCATAGTCGGCGAAGGGCACGAAGCCCGGCTGCGTGGCGATGCCGTCGCTGATGTCCTCGAACGGCGCGGCCGGGTCGAGCGCGGCGAAAACCAGTGCCTGCCAGGTCGCCACCCGCGCCTGCGGCAGGCGGATGGCCGAAACGTCGAAGTCCCGTGCGCGGCCCATCTCGGGCGCGCCGAGCAGGCGGCCGTCGAGCGCATAGCGCCAGCCGTGGTAGCGGCAGGCAAACTGTCGGGCGCCGCGGCCAGCGCAGTCGGCCAGCGGCCCGGCGCGATGGCGGCAGACGTTGTGCAGCGCGCGCAGCGTGCCGTCGTCGCCGCGCACGGCAAGCAGCGGCACGCCGGCGATCTCGGCCAGCGCATGATCGCCGCTGCCGGCGAGCTGCGCCTCGTGCGCGATCAGCTGCCAGCTGCGCGCGAAGACCGCGTCGCGCTCGGCGGCGAGGAAAGCGGGCTCGACGTAGCAGCACGCCGGCAGCGTGAGCGCGGTCTCGTGCGGCTGCGGCTGCAGCGCGGCTTCCGACAGGGCTGATCGATCGTCGTGCAACGGCGTCATCCAGGCTGATGCCGGTCATTGTAGGAAGGCGGCAGCGGCCTACACTGAACCGCAAATGCGCCTGCCCCTGCTCCTGCGCCGCCGCCTGCTCGCGGCGGGTCTGGCCGCGCCGCTCGGCGCCGCCTGCGCGGCCGACGACGACAGCGAAGCCGCGCGCAGGCGGATGGTCGCCGAGGTCGAGCGCGACATTCGCGACACTGCGCGCTCGACCGGGCGCAGCCGCCTCGATCCGCGCGTCGCTGCCGCGCTCGCCAGGGTGCCGCGGCACCGCTTCGTGCCGGCGAAGCTCGTCAGCAGCGCCTACGAGAACCGGCCGCTGCCGATTGGCCACGAGCAGACGATCTCGCAGCCGTTCATCGTCGCCCTGATGACCGACCTGATCGAACCGAAGGCCACCGACCGCGTGCTTGAGATCGGCACCGGCTCCGGCTACCAGGCGGCGATACTGGCCGAAGTGGTGGCGCAGGTGTACACGATCGAGATCGTGCGGCCGCTCGGCGAACGCGCCGCCGCACTGCTGCAATCGCTCGGCTACAAGAACGTCGAGGTGCGCATCGGCGACGGCTATCTCGGCTGGCCGGAGGCGGCGCCGTTCGACGCCATCGTCGTCACCGCCGCGCCCGACCACATGCCGCAGCCGCTCATCGACCAGCTCGCGGCCGGCGGGCGGCTGGTGGCGCCGGTGGGCGGCCGCTACGGCATCCAGCAGCTGCAGCTGCTGCGCAAGGACGCGCAGGGGCGCACGGTCACGCGCAGCGTGCTGGAAGTCCGCTTCGTGCCGCTGACGCGTGATCGCTGAGCGCCGCCGGCGCCGACCCGTGCGAACATGGCCCGGTCAGGTCAGGGAGAACGGCCATGAGCGAAACGCAGCGCCATGACTGGCGCCACGACGGCGTGCGGGTGATCAAGGCCAGCCAGCTCGACCCGAACACGGCGCAGACGCCGGGGATGAACCGCGCCGCGGCGATCAACTACGCCCGCGTCGGCGCGCAGAAGATCTGGGCCGGAACCGTCACCATCCACCCGAAGGCGAAGACGGGTGCCCATCACCATGGTGCACTGGAGTCGGTGATCTACGTCGTGCGCGGCCGCGCCCGCATGCGCTGGGGCGAGCGGCTCGAGTATGTGGCCGAGGCCGAAGCCGGCGATTTCATCTTCGTGCCGCCCTACGTGCCGCACCAGGAGATCAACGCCTCGAGCGATGAGCCGCTCGAGTGCGTGCTGGTGCGTTCCGACAACGAAGCAGTGGTGGTCAATCTCGAGATCGCCGACGTCGAGCCGAACCCGGAAGCCGTGGCCTGGGTCGACCCGATCCACGCGCCGCCGAAGGCGTAACGCGGTCGCCTCGCGCGGCAGCCCGGCAGCGGTGCTGCACTGATCGGCGCAAGCGGCCACGCTGGCTTACGCTTGTGCCGTGAGCAACGGCTTTGCCAATGCGCGCGAAACCTGGGATGCGCGCTTTGACCGCGACGACTACATCTTCGGCACCGCGCCGAACGAGTTCCTCGCCGGGCAGCGCCTGCGACTGTCGCCCGGCCAGCACGCGCTGTGTGTCGCCGACGGCGAAGGGCGCAACAGCGTCTGGCTGGCGCAGCAGGGCCTCGTCGTCACCGCCTTCGACATCGCGCCGCGCGGCGTGGCCAAGGCGCGCGCACTGGCGACACGGGCCGGCGCAGCGGTCGACCACCGCGTGGCCAGCGTCGAGCAGTGGGACTGGACGCCGGAAGCCTACGACGTGGTGGCGGCGATCTTCGTTCAGTTCGCCGCGCCCGCCGTGCGCGAGCAGATGTTCGCCGGCATGCTGCAGACGCTGAAGCTGAGCGGCTTGCTGCTGCTGCAGGGCTACACGCCGCGGCAGCTCGGCTACCGCACCGGTGGCCCGCCCTGCGCCGAGCATCTGTACACGACGGAACTGCTGCAGCACGCCTTCGCTGCGCACGAGATCGTGCTGCTGCGCGAACACGATGCGGTGCTGGCCGAGGGCACGCAGCATGCGGGGATGTCGGCACTGATCGATTGTGTCGTGCGCAAACGCGCAACGCCCCACTTAAGCGGCCCTAGACTCGCGCCATGCGCATCCTGATCGTCGAAGACGACGCGCTGCTCGGCGACGGGCTCGCTGTTGGCCTGAGCGCGTTTGGCTTTGCCGTCGACTGGTTCCGCGACGGCGGTGCCGCCGATGCGGCGCTGGCGACGGTGCCGTACGAGGCGATCGTGCTCGACCTGTCGCTGCCCGGCGGCGACGGCATGGACTGGCTCGCGCGCTGGCGGCGGCGCGGCGACACGACACCGGTGCTGATCCTGACCGCGCGCGACGCGCTCGACTCGAGGGTGGCCGGCCTCGACAGCGGCGCCGACGACTACCTGGTCAAGCCGGTGGCGATCGCCGAACTGGCGGCTCGGCTGCGCGCGCTGACCCGCCGCGCGCGCGGCAGGCCTGAGCCGGTGTGGCGGCATGGCGCCCTCGAGTACGACCCGGCGGCGAAGACCGTCTCCTGGCGCGGCGCGCCGGTGGAGCTGACCAGCCGCGAACTGGCGCTGCTCGAAGTGCTGCTGGCCAATCCGCGCCGCGTGCTGTCGAAGCAGCAGCTGTTCGAGAAGCTTTACGCGTGGGACCAGTCGATCGAAAGCAACGCGATCGAGGTCTACGTGCATCACCTCAGGCGCAAGATCGATCCCGGCATCGTGCGCACGGTGCGCGGCGTCGGCTACGCGCTGGGCGCCGCGGTCGAGGCGCAGCCGTGATCTGTCGCCTGCCGAGCCGGCGGCGCACGATCTGGCCGGGCGCCGCGCCCGGGGCGACGCGCCCGCCTGCAATCGTGGCCTGCGCCGGCGGGCCGGATGCCGCGGCGTCGGCGCGACGGTCGAAGGGGGCGCGATGACGCTGCAGCGGCGGCTCCTGGTGCTGCTGCTGGCCGGCGCGCCGCTGATCTGGGTCATCGCCGTCGGCTTCGCGCTCTGGCGGGCGCGCTACGAGATCAACGAGCTGTTCGACACGCAGCAGGTACGGCTGGCGCAGCAGGTGGCGGCGCTGCTGCCGTCGGCGCATCTGGATGGGGCGCCGCGCCGGCTTCCGGCGCTTCCGGCGGCAGCCGGCGCAGCCGAACTCGACGATCTGTCGATCGCGGTGTGGAACGAACGCGGCGAACTGCTGCTCGCCGATCGCGAAGGCACGGCGCTGCCGTTCGACGCGAAGGCCGCCGGCTTTGTCGATCTGTCTCTCGGCGACGAGGCCTGGCGTGTGTACTACCTGCCGGGCAACGGCGCGTGGCGGGTAGCGGTCGGCCAGGCGGCCGAGGAGCGGGCCGAAGTGCTGCGCGACCTGCTGGCCAGCCAGTTCCTGCCCTGGCTGCTGATGCTGCCCGTGCTGCTGGCGGCGATGGCGGCCGCCGTGCGGCGCGGCCTGCGCCCGGTGCGCGAAGTCGCGCGCGAAGTGCAGTTGCGCCGTGTCGACAGCCTGTCGCCGCTGGCCATCGGCCGGGCGCCGGCCGAGCTGCGACCGCTGCTCGCCGCGATGAACGACCTGTTCGCGCGCATCGGGCGCGCGCTCGAGCATGAACGACGGATGACGGCCGACGCCGCGCACGAACTGCGCACGCCGCTGGCGGCGCTGCGCGCGCAATGGGAGGCGGCGCAGCTGGCCGCCACCGATGGCGAACGCCAACGCGCCTACGCGCAGATCGGCGAAGGCATCGACCGGCTCGGACGGCTGGTGTCGCAGCTTCTGTCCTTGGCCGGCGTCGAAGCCCGCGGCACGCCGGTGTTCACCGACACCGTAAACTGGCACCGCGTGCTCGAGCAGGCGCTGTCAGACTGCCTGCCGTTGCTCGACGCAACGGGCACGGAAGTCGCCGTTAGCTGGCCGGCGCAAGGCGCGCCGCTGCCGCTGACCGGCGACGAGGCGCTGCTGGCCACACTGGTGCGCAACCTCATCGACAACGCGCTGCGCTACTCGCCGCCGCGCTCTACGGTCAACGTGCGCTTCAGCTCGGGCGCGCTTGTCATCGAGGATTGCGGTCCGGGACTGAGCGCGGAGCAAAGGCAGCGGCTCGGCGATCGCTTCTACCGGCCGGCCGGTCAGATTCAGGCCGGCAGCGGGCTGGGCATCTCGATCGTGCAGCGGGTAGCCGAATTGCACGGTCTCGAGGTGCGCTTCGACAACCGCGACGACGGACCGGGGCTGCGCGTCACCGTGGCCCGGCGCGGCGCCGATCAGCCCTAAGTTCGGTACCGGCGCGAATCCGACAGCGGCGAAAAGGCGGTGCGGCCTGCAGGCTTACCGCGCGGCCACCTGCGCCCGTACCTTGTCGAGCAGCGCCCTGGCTTCGTCGCGCCGCCCGGCGTCGGCGACCTCGCGGCCCGGCCGCGGCGGCGCCGACAGCGCGCGCTCCAGATAGACGACGGCCTCGGCCGGCTTGCCGGTCTCGACCAGATATTCGCCGTAGAAATAGTTCGGATCGATGCCTTGCGGATTGATCGCCAGCGCCTTGTCGAGCAGTTCCTTCGCCTTGGCCTTGTCGCCGAAGCCGAGCGGCCAGCCGGGCACCTTGTAGTACAGCACCGCCAGGCTGTTGTAGGCCGAGCCATCCAGCGCATCGGGCTTCATCTTCAGCGCCTGCTCGTACATCGCCTTGGCTTCCTTGGCCAGCGACAGCGCGCCGAGTCCGCCCTTGGCGCCGGCCAGCGTGCTGACGATGATGCCGTTCCAGACCAGCGGCTCGGCGCGGTCGGGGTAGGTCTCGACCACCTTGTGCGCGCGGGCCGCCAGCGCTTCGAAGCGCTCGACATGCTGCTTGACCGGCGTCTGGTAGCGGATCGTCTCCCATTCGCGTTGCAGCTCGGCCACGGCGTCGTCGACCGGGGCGGCGATGGCGGCGCCGGCGAAAAGAACACAGGCGAGCGCCAGTGCGGCGCGTGTCAGCGAGCGAAACTCATACATGTTGCGACTCCGTGGTTGAGGATTGGGCCGCATCGGCGCGGGCTGCCGCGCCGAGGGCGGCGCGGTGGGGTGCAAAGGCTCGGTCGAGCAGCGCCGGGGCTAGGCCGTTGACGCGTACCGCGACCGCTTCGGGAAAGCCGATGAACTTCTCGCCGCGGCCCGACAGCAGCAGGGCCAGCGCGGCATGGGCGACGATTTCCGGCGCGTCGACCGCCGTGCGCGTGCGCCGGTTGAAATCCTCGGCGCGCGTGTCGTTGAAGGCCGTGCGCGTCGCCCTTGCGCCGAGGTACTGAACGCGAACCGGCGTGTCGGCCAATTCTCTGCGCAGCGTCTCGGAAAAACCGCGCAGGCCGAACTTGCCGGCGCCGTAGACGGCGAAGCCGGGCACGCCGAGGCGGCCGGTGGCCGAGCCGATGTTCAGCACCCGCGCGGCGGGCTGCGCGCGCAACTGCGGCAGCATCGCCAGCGTCAGCTGGATCGGCGCGATCAGGTTGGTCTGCAGCACGGCGTCGATCTGCTCGGCCGAGGTTTCGGCGAAGGCGCCGAAACACGGCAGTGCCGCGTTGTTGATCAGCACATTGCAGCGACGCACCGCGGCAATATCGCGGATCGCGGCGCGGCCGGACGCCGTCGTGATGTCGGCGGCCAGCGCCTGCACGCGCGGGCGCCGCGCGTCGGCACCGAGGGCTTCGGCCAGCCGGGCCAGCACCGCACCCCGGCGGCCGACCAGCAGCACCCGCGCGCCGGCATCGGCCAGCACAGCGGCCAGCGCCGAGCCGATGCCGCCGGCGGCACCGGTCAGCACCACGGAAAGCTGCTCCGGCCTCACGCCGTCAACTCCTCGGGCTGCGGGCTTGCCAGCGGCAGGCTGGCGAACACGTCGCGATACAGGCGATAGAACATCCGTGCTGCGTGGATGACGGCCTGCTGGTCGGCCGGCTCGTCGAGCCGGTTCATCAGCACGGCGAAGTGCGCGGTGTGCTCGCGGTCGAGTTCGCCGTGCGAGCGCAGGTAAGTGAAGGCACTGTCGGGCAGCCGCAGCGCGCGCTGGATCCGGTCGGCGGCAGTGCAGGCCAGCGCGACGCTGGTGCCCTCGAGCACGAGCACCATGCCGAGGAAGCCGACAGGATTGCCGCGGGCGATGGTGTCGTAGGCATAGGCCACCATCAGCTCCGTGGCCGGCCGCGGCTGGCCGTTGCGCACCGCCTCGGCATCGCCGCCACAGGCGTCGATGTCGTCGAGGATCCACTCGTCGTGGCCGCTTTCCTCAACGATGTAGTGATCGAGTTCGCCGGCGAGCCAATGCAGTCTCGCCGGCAGCCTCGCCTTGCAGGAGGCCAGCAGCGGCACCGTGTGCTTGACGTGGTGGTACGCCTCGGTGAGAAAGGCGAGATAGCTCGCCGCCTCGACCTCGCCGCGCAGCGTGCGCTGGATGATCGGCGTTGCAACGAGCGCGGCGCGCGCCTCAGCGGTCGAGGCGAGCAGTTGATCGTGGAAGTTCATCGGTTTCGGGCAGATCGGGAATCAGGGCGGTGTCGTCGGCGGCGGCGAGGATTTCCTGGTGCGCTTGCGCGATGGACTCGCGCCGCGGCCGGCCATTGGCGGTGGCCATGCCGCTGCTGGCGCTGAATGGAACCCGGGCGCGGGTCCAGCGCGCGATCCGCGCGTAGTCGGGCAGCCGCGAATTGGCCTGCGCCACGGCCTCGTCGAGCCGGGAATCGGTCGTATCGGCCCGCGCCGGCCAGAGCACGGCGGTCAGTTGCGGCTGTCCGTCGCCGAAGGCGGCCGCGTGCGCGATCGCCGTCGAAGCCTGCAGCTCGGACTCGACCCACTCGGGCGACACGTTGCGACCGAACGAGGTGATGAGCACGTTGCCGCGCCGGCCGTCGATGTGCAGAAAGCCGTCGTCGTCGATCCGGCCGATGTCGCCGGTGGCCCACCATTGCGGCACGTTGCTCCAGGGGGCGCCGAGGTAGCCGAGCATCAGCGCGCCGCTGACCCAGATCTGCCCGTCGTTGTCGACGCGCAGCCGCGCGTGCGGCAGCGGCTTGCCGGCCGAGCCGGGCCGGTCGGCATGCGGCAGGTTCAGCGTCTGCACCGATGCCGCCTCGGACAGGCCGTAGCCTTCGAACGCCGGCAGCCCGCTGCGGCGCGCCTGGGCGATCGCGGTGTGACCGACACGGGCGCCGCCGACGGCGACGAACTTCAGCGTCGGCTGTGGCGCGGCGCGCACCGCCGTGCGCCACGCCGCCCAGGCGCGCAACATCTGCGGCAGGACGATCGTGCTGTCGGCGCGGTAGCGCTGCACGGCCGCGTCGAGCGCGGCCGGATTGAAGCTCGATGAGCCGGCGAGCCCGGCTTCGTGCGCGCTGGGGATGACCACTGTCGCGCCGGTGGCGAGCGGCGCATAGACGCCGGCGATGTTCTCCAGAAGCACCGGCAGCGGCAGCGCGCACAGGTGGCGCCGCACACGAACCGGCGCCAGCGCCTCGGCCAGGCTCGCGGCGACCGTCAGCGAGGTCTCGCCAAGACATACGCCCTTGGGCTGTCCGGTCGTGCCGGAGGTGAAGGTGATCTTGCGCGTGCCGGGCGGCGCAGCGACTGCGTCGCCGATGCGGCGGCTGAGCGCGAGCCACTCGCTGCCCACGGCGAACATCGTCGCCGCGACCGCGCGGGGCGTCCTGGCGCTGAGCACGGCGTCGACGCCGGCGGCCGCCAGCGCATGCGCACGCTGCTCGTCGGTGAAAAACAGCGGCAGCGGCACATGCACGACGCCGGCGCGCAGCGCCGCCAGGTCGGCGATCACCCAGGCGGCGTTGTTCGGCAGCACGCTGGCCAGCGTGCGCACCCGCTCGCGAACGAGGATCCCGGCCAGCGCTTCGACGGCAGCGAGCAGTTCGCCGTACGAGACCAGGGCGCGCGAATCCTGCAGCGCCGGATCGCGCGCGGGAGCGCTACGCAGGTGGGCGAAGAACTGCTCGGCGTTCAAGCGGCCTCCCCGGCGCATCGGGCATGCGCCGCGACGGCGGGCGCCGACCATCCGCCATGCGCGGCGCCACGGCCGCCGCCGGCGGGTGCGAGGCCCGGCGCTGCGCGTGCGTGCAGCCGACGGCCCGCGCTCATCGCTTGCGCCGCTGCATCCGCGCGAGGTTGTCGAGAAGGTCGCCGGCCAGCACTTTTGGCGCGTGTTCGTAGTAGCTGCCCCACAGCCGGGCCGCAGCACCCAGCCGCTTTGGCTCGGCCGGCGCCAGCGCCAGCGACACCAGGCCGTGGCGTGCGAACAACCGGCGCAGCTCGGCGGTGGCCGTGATCACGGCCCAGCGGAAGCCGCAGTCGACGAGGTGGCGCGTCAGCGCGAGGATCAGATTGCGGCCTTCGCCGGCGCATGTCGATGCGAACTGGCCGACCTCGACGATGCGTTCGCGCTCGACCTCGCGCCCGCCCGCTGCGGCGAGCATCTGCTCGATCGGCTGCGGCAGATACTGTTCGAGGAACAGCGCTTCGGCGGCGCTGCGATAGCCGGCGGCGGCGCAGGGGCCGCCATCGCGGTGCCGGCTGACCAGCACTGGCATGTAGTGCGTCAGCCGCGCGCCGAAGTGCCGCCGGTAGACGTCGGCGATGAAGCGCTCGACCTCGGCGCGCGCCGGATCGTGGCGCCGGTGCAGGCGCAACGGTGACGTACAGGCCAGCGGCGGCCGGCTCGTCGGGCTTGCCTTCTCGCTTGGCTCGAAGGATTCGCGCTTGAGACGGCTCGGCGCGGTAATCGGGCTTGCCTTCTCGCTTTGCTCGAAGGATTCGCGCTTGAGGCGGCTCGGCGCGCTCATGGGCGACGCGGGGGTTTGGGCCGTCCACAGCGCCGGCTCGGATTCAACGAATGACACAGGGATTCCTCGACTACGACCGGCAGACACGGTAGGTCGCGAGGCTTAACCGCGGCTTAATGGCGCAGAGCGACAGCTCGGCCATCCGGTCTAGCCGCGGTCCGCGGTGTTCTATTGAGCATTACGTAACTTCATGACAACTGATTCGCCGCTCGCGCGTTACG
>CAZDXQ010000040.1:0-34682 GCA_964509545.1 uncultured Burkholderiaceae bacterium
CATGAAGCGGCGCGTGCTGGTGGCGCAGGCGCTGGTGCACCGGCCGCCGGTGATCATCCTCGACGAGCCGACGGCGGGCGTCGACGTGGAGCTGCGGCAAGGGCTGTGGGCGTTCATCCGCCGTCTCAACCAGGAGGGGCACACGATCGTGCTGACCACGCATTACCTGGAGGAAGCGCAGCAGCTGTGCGAGCGCATCGGCATGCTGAAGGCGGGCCGCCTGATCGCGCTCGATCGCACGCAGGCCCTGCTGCGCAGGCTGGCAGACGTGCGCATCCTGCTGCGCCTGCGTGGCGAACTGCCTGCTGCGCTGCGCGGGCGGGCGGCCGAACAGGGTGACGGGCGTGTCGCGCTGCGCGTGGCCAGCGTTGCCGATGTCGAAGGCGTATTGGCCGCCTGTCGCGCGGCGGCAGTGGCGATCGAGGAACTCGAGGTTGGGCACGCCGATCTCGAGGATGTGTTCGTGCAACTGATGGCCGGTCATCGCGAGCGGGTCGAGGCATGACAAGGGTGGCGTCATCCGACACTTCGGGCCGTTCCGGCGAAGGCCGGGACACGATTGTCATGACCGGCGAACCTGGGTCCCGCCCCTCCCCGGGACGACTGACGGTGCCGCCGGTGGCGGCGCCGTCAGTCGGCTTCCGCACGCTGCTGGCCAAGGAAGTCCTGCGCTTCTGGAAAGTCAGTTTCCAGACCGTGGCCGCGCCGGTGCTCACCGGCGTGCTGTACCTGCTGGTCTTCGGCCACGTCCTCGAGGACAGGGTGCAGGTGTTTCCCGGGGTCGGCTACACCGCATTCCTGATTCCCGGTCTGGTGATGATGTCGCTGCTGCAGAACGCCTTCGCCAATTCCTCCTCATCGCTGATCCAGAGCAAGATCACCGGCAATCTGGTGTTCGTGCTGCTGCCGCCGATCTCCAACCGCGAATTCTTCCTTGCCTACGTGCTCGCCGCCGTTGTTCGCGGCGTTGTCGTCGGCGCCGGCGTGTTCGCGGTGACGGTCTGGTTTGCGCCGCCATCGTTCGAGGCGCCGCTGTGGATCATCGTCTTTGCGCTGCTCGGCGCGGCGCTGCTCGGCGTGCTCGGGCTGATCGCCGGCATCGTGTCGGAGAAGTTCGACCAGCTGGCGGCGTTCCAGAACTTCGTCATCATGCCGGCGACGTTCCTGTCCGGCGTCTTCTACTCGGTGCACGGCCTGCCGCCGTTCTGGCAGTTCGTCTCGCACCTGAACCCGTTCTTCTACATGATCGACGGCTTCCGCTACGGTTTCTTCGCCGTCTCCGACGCCTCGCCGTGGCTGAGCCTTGCCATCGTGCTGGCGGCGCTGGCCGCGGCAGCGGCCATTGCCCTGGCCATGCTCGCGCGCG
Source organism: uncultured Burkholderiaceae bacterium (assembly GCA_964509545.1). Lineage (GTDB taxonomy): Bacteria > Pseudomonadota > Gammaproteobacteria > Burkholderiales > Burkholderiaceae_F > JADJWR01. The sequence goes on from CAZDXQ010000040.1 coordinate 1,367, forward strand.
GCTACAAGATCCGCTCCTGACCGGTACAGCGCCATGGAACCTTCCGTTGACGACGTGCGCCGCTACATTGCCGAGGCACTGGCCTGCGACGAACTGCAGGTCGATGGCGACGGCCGCCATTTCGATGCGCTGGTGGTGTCCAGTGCATTTGAGGGCAAGTCGCGCGTGCAGCGACATCAGCTCGTCTACGCCGCGCTCGGCGACCGCATGCGCGAGGAGGTCCACGCGTTGTCGATCAAGGCACTGACGCCGTCGGAATGGCAGGCGCTGCAGCAGTGATTTCTCGCCCGCTTCACGGCGGCTTCGGTCTGCCTTCACACGGCGCAGGCATCAAGCGCTCCAGCCGCCCGCATGCCGCGGGTCGCGCCAAGAGGAGCTGCCGATGCCCGATGCGCTGCGTTTCTTCGACACTCGCCCGGTGCGGGCCCTTCGCCCCGCCGCCAACGATTCACCGCCGATGGACAAACTGAGGATCACCGGGGGCACGGCGCTTGCCGGCGAAGTGCAGGTGGCCGGGGCCAAGAATGCGGCGCTACCCATCCTCGCCGCCGCGCTGCTTACCGACGGCGAACTGGCGCTCGACAACGTGCCGCAACTGGCCGATATCACGACGATGGGCCGGCTGCTGTCCGGCATGGGCGCGCGGCTGTCGCGCGACGGCGGCCGGGTCGTCGCCCGGGCCGATGCCATCGGCGCGGTCGAGGCGCCCTATGAGCTGGTCAAGACGATGCGCGCTTCGATCCTCGTGCTCGGCCCGCTGCTGGCGCGTTTCGGCCAGGCGCGGGTGAGTCTGCCCGGCGGCTGCGCCATCGGTGCGCGGCCGGTCGACCAGCACATCAAGGGCCTGCGCGCGCTCGGCGCGCGGCTGCAGATCGAGCACGGCTATATCGTTGCCGAGGCGCCGCGGCTGAAGGGCGCCCGCATCGTCACCGACATGGTCACGGTGACCGGCACCGAGAACCTGATGATGGCCGCGAGCCTGGCCGCCGGCGAGACGGTGATCGAGAATGCCGCGCGCGAGCCCGAGGTGGTCGATCTGGCCCGCTGCCTGAACGCGATGGGGGCAAGAGTGCGCGGTGCCGGTAGCGACCGCATCGTGATCGATGGCGTCGAGCGCCTGCACGGCGCGCAGCATCGCGTTCTGCCGGACCGCATCGAGACCGGCACATTCCTGGTCGCTGCCGCCGCTTGCGGCGGCGACGTACGGCTTGTCGGCGCGGCGCCGGACACGCTCGATGCGGTGCTCGACAAACTGCGCGAGGCCGGCAGCCAGGTCGACACCGGAGCGGACTGGATCCGGGTCCGCGCCCGCGGGCGGCCGAAGGCGGTCAGCCTGCGCACCGCGCCGTATCCGGCATTCCCGACCGACATGCAGGCGCAGTTCATGGCCATGGACTGCGTCGCCGACGGCGTCGGCCGGATCACCGAGACGATCTTCGAGAACCGCTTCATGCATGTGCTCGAACTGCAGCGGCTCGGCGCGCAGATCGACATCGAGGGCAACACCGCGATCGTCCGCGGCGTGCCGAAGCTTTCCGGGGCGCGCGTGATGGCCACCGACCTGCGCGCGTCGGCGAGCCTGGTGATCGCCGGCCTGGTGGCCGAGGGCGAGACGATCGTCGATCGCATCTACCATCTGGACCGAGGATACGACCGGATGGAGCGCCGGCTGGCGGCGCTGGGCGCGAAGATCGAGCGGCTGAAATGATCACCCTGGCCCTTTCGAAGGGACGCATCTTCGACGAGACGGTGCCGCTGCTGGCGCGCGCCGGCATCGCGCCGCTGGAGGATCCGGAGACTTCGCGCAGGCTGATCATCGGCACGTCGAACGCCGGACTGCGCATCGTGGTGGTTCGCAGCACCGACGTGCCGACCTACGTGCAGTACGGAGCGGCAGACCTTGGCGTCGCGGGCAGGGACGTGCTGATCGAGCATGGCGGCAACGGGCTTTATCAGCCGCTCGATCTCGGCATTGCCCGCTGCCGCCTGTGCGTGGCGGTGCCTGCGGGTTTCGACTACGCAGCGGCAGTGCGGCGCGGCGCGCGGCTGCGGGTGGCGACCAAGTATCTGACGGCGAGCCGCGAACACTTCGCCGCCAAGGGCGTGCACGTCGACCTGATCAAGCTTTACGGCTCGATGGAGCTGGCGCCGCTGGCCGGGCTGGCCGACGCCATCGTCGATCTCGTCTCCAGCGGCGGCACGCTGCGCGCCAACAATCTGGTCGAGGTCGAGGAGATCGCGCCGATCAGCTCGCGGCTGATCGTCAATCAGGCGGCGTTGAAGACCAAGCGCGAGGAACTGATGCCTTTGATCGGGCGGATCGAAGCGGCGGTGGTGCAATGAGAGTTCGGGTACTTTCGACTCGCGACGCCGGCTTCGATGCCGCGTTTGCGCAGCTGGTAGCGATCGATACCGCCGGCGACCGGCGCATCGACGCGGCGGCGGCGGCGATCGTCGATGACGTGCGCCGCCGCGGCGACGCGGCGCTGCTCGACTACACCAATCGCTTCGACCGGATGAACGCAACGTCGGTGGCGGCGCTGGAGATTTCCGCCGCCGACATGCATGCCGCGCTCGAGGCGCTGCCGGAAGGGGACCGTGCCGCGCTGCAGACCGCGGCACGGCGCATCCAGGCTTTCCACGAGAGGCAGCGCAGCGAGAGCTGGTCCGTCACCGAGGACGACGGCACGGTTCTCGGTCAGCGCCTGACGCCCCTGGACAGCGTCGGTGTCTATGTGCCCGGCGGCCTGGCCGCCTACCCGTCGTCGGTGCTGATGAACGTCATTCCGGCGCAGGTGGCCGGCGTGCGCCAGATCGTGATGGTCTCGCCGACGCCGGAAGGCAGCCGCAACCCGCTGGTGCTGGCGGCGGCGGCGCTGTCGGGCGTGACGCGCGCCTTCGCCGTCGGCGGCGCGCAGGCGGTGGCGGCCCTCGCCCATGGCACCGAAACGGTGCCCGCGGTCGACAAGATCGTCGGTCCCGGCAACGCCTACGTGGCCGCGGCCAAGCGGCACGTGTTCGGCGTCGTCGGCATCGACATGATCGCCGGCCCGAGCGAGATCCTCGTGATCTGCGACGGGGCAACCGACCCGGACTGGATCGCGATGGACCTGTTCTCGCAGGCCGAGCACGATGAACTGGCGCAGGCGATCCTGCTCACGCCGGAGGCGCAGTTCATCGGCCGCGTGCAGGCGTCGATCGCGCGGCTGCTGCCGGCGATGCCGCGGCGCGCGATCATCGAAAAAAGCCTCGCCGACCGCGGCGCCCTGATCCTGACGCGCGACCTCGACGAGGCCTGCGCCGTGGCCAACCGGATCGCGCCCGAGCATCTGGAGATCTCGACCGACACGCCGGAACGCTGGGCAGACAAGATCCGCCATGCCGGCGCCATCTTCCTCGGCCGGCATTCCAGCGAAGCGCTGGGCGACTACTGTGCCGGCCCCAACCACGTGCTGCCGACGGCGCGAACCGCGCGTTTCTCGTCGCCGCTGGGCGTGTACGACTTCCAGAAGCGCACCAGCCTGATCCGGGTGTCCGCCGCGGGCGCGCGCTCGCTCGGCGAGGTGGCGGCGCGCCTGGCCGACGGCGAGCAACTGGCGGCTCATGCGGCCAGCGCGCGGTACCGGATCGGGCGATGAATACCTTGCGTCCGGCCCCGGACCTGTCAGTGATCCGCGACGAGGTGCGTTCGATCAGCGCCTACGCGGTGGCCGATTCGGCCGGGCTGATCAAGCTCGACGCGATGGAGAACCCGTTCGCGCTGCCGCCTGAACTCGCGCGCGAACTCGGCGAACGGCTGGCGCGGGAACCGCTCAACCGCTATCCGCCGTCCGATCCGCGTCCGTTCAAGGCCAAGCTGGCGCGGGCGATCGGATTGCCTGACGGGATGGCGCTGCTGCTCGGCAACGGCTCGGACGAACTGATCCACCTGATGATCCAGGCCTGCGCCAGGCCCGGCGCAACGGTGCTGTCGCCGTGGCCGAGCTTCGAGATGTACGACCTGTCGAGCCGCTTCGACGGTTGCCGTTTCATTGGCGTGCCGTTGGCCGCCGATTTCTCGCTTCCGCGCGACACGCTGCTGGCGGCGATTGGCCGCCATCTCCCGGCGGTCGTGTTCATCAGCTGGCCCAACAACCCGACCGGCAACCTGTTCGACCGCTCAACGGTCGAGGCCGTACTCGACGCCGCGCCGGGGCTGGTGGTGCTCGATGAGGCCTACCTGCCCTTCGCCCAGGACACCTGGCTGCCGGAACTGGCGCGCCGGCCGAACCTGCTCGTTCTGCGCACGTTTTCCAAGATGGGACTGGCCGGCATCCGGCTCGGCTACCTGTGCGGCGACCCGGCCTGGATCGGCGAGTTCAACAAGGTGCGCCCGCCCTACAACGTCAACGTGCTGACGCTGGCCGCTGCGGATTTCATGCTCGAGCAGCGCGGGCTTCTCGATGAGCAGGCGGCGCTGCTGCGCGCCGAACGCGGGCGCTTGCTGACGCGGCTGCGTGATATCGCCGGCGTGAGCGCGTTCGATTCGGCGGCCAATTTCATCCTGTTCCGCCTCGATGGCGGCTCGGACGCTGCCGATCGGGTGTTTGCGCGGCTCAGGGCGCGCGGCATACTGATCAAGAATCGCGCCCATGTGCATCCGCTGCTGGCCGGCTGCCTGCGCGTCACCGTGGGCACGCCGGCGGAAAACGACGCCTTTGTCGCCGCACTGATCGCCAGCCTGTAAGGGGCCCATGAACTCGCGTAGCGCCGAGATCGTTCGCAACACCGCCGAGACGCAGATCCGCGTCGTCGTCGACCTCGACGGCAGCGGCCGGTCGCAACTGTCCACCGGCATCGGCTTTTTCGACCACATGCTCGACCAGATCGCCCGACACGGTGCGATCGACCTGACCGTCGAGGCCAGGGGCGACCTGCATATCGATGGCCATCACACGGTCGAGGATGTCGGCATCACGGTCGGCCAGGCGCTGGCGCGTGCGCTGGGTGACAAGCGGGGTATCCGCCGCTACGGCCACGCCTATGTGCCGCTGGACGAGGCGTTGTCGCGGGTGGTGGTCGACCTTTCCGGCCGGCCCGGACTCGAATGGAACGTGCCGTTCGCGCGGGCGATGATCGGCGAGTTCGACGTCGATCTGGCGCACGAATTCTTCCAGGGCTTCGTCAATCACGCTGGCGTCACGCTGCATGTCGACAACCTGCGCGGCGACAATGCCCATCATCAGTGCGAGACGGTGTTCAAGGCCTTCGCCCGCGCCCTTCGCATGGCCGTCGAACCGGACCCGCGCGCCGCCGGCGCCGTGCCGTCGACGAAGGGAACGCTATAGCTCAAAGATGGTTTTGCGTGGCCTTTGCCGTCGGGCGAGCGCGCGGCCGCTCCGCAGCGATCCCGCTGACTGTCTGCGCCTACTGCGTGTGCAAGTGCGCCGCGAAGCGGCGCGTACACAAGCGGTGAACTCGCAATGATCGCCATCGTTGACTACGGCATGGGCAACCTGCGCTCGGTGGCCAAGGCGCTGGAACACGTCGCGCCGTCGGCCACGGTGCGCATCAGTTCGGATCCGGTCGAAATCCGTGCCGCCGAACGCATCGTCTTCCCCGGCCAGGGCGCGATGCCCGACTGCATGCGCTACCTGCGTGAATCGGGGCTGGAAGAGGCGGTGCGTGCCGCCGCGGCGAGCAAGCCGGTGCTCGCCGTGTGCATCGGCGAACAGATGCTGTTCGAGCGCTCGGAGGAGGGCGATACGCCCGGCCTCGGCCTGTTTGCCGGCAACGTAGTGCGTTTTCGCGCCGAAGCGATGCGCACTGCCGACGGCGCGCGGCTGAAGGTGCCGCACATGGGCTGGAACCGCGTCGAGCAGACGATGCGCCATCGCCTCTGGGACGGCATTGCCGATTCCAGCTGGTTCTATTTCGTGCACAGCTACTACGTGGTGCCGCGCGACACACAGCTCGTCGCCGGTACCAGCGATTACGGCCACAGCTTTACCTGCGTGGTGGCACGGGATAATATTTTCGCGACCCAGTTCCATCCCGAGAAAAGCGCCGCTGCCGGACTGAAGCTGTACGAGAACTTCACGCGCTGGAATCCCTGACCGAAGCGCAACCGGCCGTCGGCCGTTCATTCTCATCCCCAGCCTACCCAGCCCCTCGTCTCCCCGGCGCTGCGCCGCCCCGCGATGCTGCTCATTCCCGCAATCGACCTGAAGGACGGCAAGTGCGTGCGCCTGCGGCAGGGCGACATGTCGGATGCAACGGTGTTCTCGGAAGACCCGGTGGCGATGGCGCGCCACTGGGTCGAGCAGGGCGCGCGCCGCCTGCATGTGGTCGACCTGAACGGCGCCCGCTCGGGCCGCCCGGTCAACGAGGCGGTGATCAAGCGGATGATCAAGGCGGTGGGTGACGACATCCCGGTGCAACTGGGCGGCGGCATCCGCGATCTGGACACGATCGAGCGCTATATCGACGACGGCGTGGCCTTCGTCGTCATCGGCACGGCCGCGGTGAAGAGCCCGGGCTTCCTGCAGGATGCCTGCAGCGCCTTCGGCGGCCACGTGATCGTTTCGCTCGACGCGCGCGACGGCAAGGTTGCCACCGACGGCTGGAGCAAGCTCACCGGCCACGACGTGATCGACCTGGCGAAGAAGTTCGAGGACTATGGCGTCGATGCCATTCTTTACACTGACATCGGCCGCGACGGCATGATGACCGGCGTGAATGTCGAGGCCACCGTGGAACTGGCGCGCGCGGTGAAGATCCCGGTGATCGCCAGCGGCGGCGTGTCCAGCATCGCCGACATCGAGCGGCTGTGCGCCGTCGAGTCCGAAGGCGTCGAGGCGGCGATCCTCGGCCGTTCGCTTTACGAGGGTGCGATCGACTTCAGGCTGGCGCAGAGCCGGGCCGACGAGCTGAGCGGCGGCTGAGCCGCAGCAGCGCGGACGCCTGCGCCGCGCCATACTCACGTCATGCTCGCCAAGCGCATCATCCCCTGTCTCGACGTGACCGCGGGCCGGGTCGTCAAGGGCGTGAATTTCGTCCAGCTGCGCGATGCCGGCGACCCGGTGGAGATCGCCCGGCGCTACGACGGCGAAGGCGCCGACGAACTGACGTTCCTCGACATCACCGCCTCCTCCGACGCCCGCGACATCCTGCTGCACATGATCGAGGCGGTGGCCGAGTGCGTCTTCATTCCGCTGACGGTGGGCGGAGGCGTGCGCAGGGTCGACGACGTGCGCCGGCTGCTGAATGCCGGCGCCGACAAGATTTCGATCAACACGGCGGCCGTGCAGAACCCGCAACTGGTGGCCGACGCCAGTGCCCGCTTCGGCGCACAGTGCATCGTGGTGGCGATCGACGCCCGACGGCGGGTGGCCGAGGATCCGGCGCGCGGCTGGGAAGTGTTCACTCACGGCGGGCGCTCGGCCACCGGGCTCGATGCGATCGAATGGGCGCGGCGGGTGACGGCGCTCGGCGCCGGCGAAATCCTGCTCACCAGCATGGACCGCGATGGCACCAAGGCCGGCTTCGACCTCGAGCTGACGCGTGCCGTGGCCGATGCGGTCAGCGTGCCGGTGATCGCCTCGGGCGGCGTCGGCAACCTGCAGCATCTTGCCGACGGCATCACCATCGGCCGCGCCGATGCAGTGCTGGCCGCTTCGATCTTCCATTACGGCGAATACACGGTGCGCGAAGCCAAGGCGTTTCTGGCCGAGCGCGGCATCACGATGAGGCAGGCATGACGGACCGGTCATGCCTCGGCAGGCGATTGCGGTGAACTGGCTCGATGAGATCCGCTTCGACGAGCGTGGCTTGGTGGCCGTGATCGCCCAGGACGCGACCAGCGGCCGCGTGCTGATGGTGGCCTGGGCCAGCGCCGAGGCTGTTGCCGAGACGGTGGCCACCGGCCAGGCCGTGTATTTTTCCCGCTCGCGCGGACGGCTGTGGCGCAAGGGCGAGGAATCCGGGCATCGCCAGAGGGTGCTCGAGGTCCGGCTCGACTGTGACGGCGACGCGGTGCTGTATCGCGTCGAGCCGGCCGGCGGCATCGCCTGCCACACCGGTCGCGAGAGCTGCTTCTATCGCCTGTTGCGCGACGGCCAGTGGCAGGTGGTCGACCCGGTGCTGCAGGACCCCGAACTGATCTACCGGAAATGAACGACGACGTGCTGATGCAACTGGCGGCGGTGATCGAATCGCGGCGAGGTGGCGATCCCGATGTCTCCTATGTGGCGCGCCTGCTGGCGCGGGGCGAAGACGCGATCCTGAAGAAGATCGGCGAGGAGGCGACGGAAACGGTGCTGGCGGCGAAGGACGCGAGCGCGGGAGCCGCCAAGGAGCGCGTCGTCGCCGAAACGGCGGACCTGTGGTTCCACTGCCTGGTGATGCTGGCGCATTACGGCCTCGGTCCGCAGCAGGTACTGGCCGAATTGCAGCGCCGCGCCGGCACCTCCGGCATCGAAGAAAAGGCAGCGCGCAACGCCGCTCGCCGCGAGCGAAGCGAGCGACGATGATGTGGACGCGCTGCCTTTCGGCGGAGGCTTACCTGCGCGGCGCGCAGGTCAAGGCCGCGGCAGCGGCCGGCCGAAGCCAAAAGGCAGCGCGCAACGCCGCTCAGCGCGAACGAAGCGAGCGAGAATGAGGCTGGTTCGATGCCCTCTGGCCAACGCTGACGTTGGGCAGATCAGGCTCATCCCAGAGTTCGTCCGGGGCCTGGCATTGCCGCGACCAGACACGGGCGCACGCCGCAAGGGGTCGACGACGGGGTCGAGGATATGAGCTCGAACTGCATTTTCTGCCGGATCATCAAGGGCGAGATTCCGAGCCGCAGGGTTTACGAGGACGACGAACTCGTCGTCTTTCACGACATCCACCCGGCGGCGCCGGTGCATCTGCTGATGGTGCCGAAGGAGCATTTCGATAACCTCGACTTCGCCGAGGCTCGGCACGAGCGACTGTTGGGTAAAATGCAACTCCTCGCTCCGCGGCTGGCACGAGAACAAGGCGCCACGAATGGGTACCGTGTCGTGACCAACAACGGTCCGGACGGCGGGCAAGAGGTATATCACTTGCACGTGCACGTGCTGGGCGGTGCCCGGCCGTGGAAACGCCTGTAATCGTCAACGGAGTCCATCATGGGTTCGTTCTCAATCTGGCACTGGCTGGTCGTTCTGCTGGTCATCATCCTGGTCTTCGGCACCAGCAAGCTGAAGAACATCGGCAAGGATCTCGGCGGCGCGATCAAAGGATTCAAGGAAGGCATCAAGGAAGGCGGCGACGAGGTCGATGCGGCGGCGAAGAAGGTCGAGGAGACCAAGAAGGTTGCCGGCCAGACGATCGACGTGCAGGCCAAAGAGAAGTCCTGATTGCCCTGACTCGCAGGCCGCTGGGTTGCCGCGCCGCCGGCCCCGGGCCTGGCTGACGCCGATTGCCCGGGCATCGGAACCAAGATGTTCGATTTCAGTTTCGGCGAACTCGCGATCATCGGCGCGGTCGCGCTGGTCGTCCTCGGCCCCGAACGGCTGCCCAGGGTGGCGCGCACGGCTGGCGAGTGGCTTGGCAAGGCGCAGCGCTACGTCAGTCAGGTCAAGAGCGACATCAATCGCGAAATCGAACTGGCGGAGCTGAAAAAGCTGCAGGAAGAGGCGCGCCAGGCCGCGCAGTCCGTGCAGTCGTCGCTGAACGAGGTCCGTTCCGATTTGACATCGCTCGAGGCGGAGATCGGCAAGGGTTCGGGCGGCACGTCGACGACGAGCGAGGCGCCAGCCGCGGACTACGCGTGGGAGGGCGCCGACGAAACGTGGCAGCGCAGCGTTTTTCCGAAGCGATACAAGCCGGGGCCGTCGGTGGACGAACTGGCCGAGGAGCTGGCGCGGCTGAAGCGCCAGATGGCGCTGCCCTCGGCGCACTCAGGCACGCAGCGTAAGTACGCGCCGCGCGCGCGCGTGAACCGGCCGCGGATCCGGCGCTGATGGAGGCGCGCGGACGATGAGCGGCGCGCCGCCCCCCGAAGCAGAACCCGGCGAAGAGCAGAGCTTCCTGTCGCACCTGATCGAGCTGCGCCAGCGGCTGGTGCGCTCGGCCGTCGCCATCGTCGTCGTGTTCCTGGCGCTTTCGCCGTTCATGCGCGATATCTTCGCCATCCTGTCGGCGCCGCTGCTGAGCGTGCTGCCGGCGGGGACGAAGCTGATCGCCACCGGCGTGATCACGCCGTTCATGGTGCCGCTGAAGCTGACGCTGTTCGTTGCCTTCCTGATCGCGCTGCCCTATGTGCTTTACCAGGCGTGGGCCTTCATCGCGCCGGGGCTTTACCTGCACGAAAAGCGCCTGGCGGCGCCGATCATCGCTTCCAGCGTGGCGATGTTCGGCCTCGGCATGGCCTACTGCTATTACTTCGTCTTCGGCGTCGTGTTTCGCTTCATCGCCGGTTTTGCGCCGAGTTCGGTCAACGTCGCGCCAGACATCGAGGCCTATTTCAGCTTCGTCCTCGGCCTGTTCCTTGCGTTCGGCCTGACCTTCGAAGTGCCGATCGTGGTGGTGCTGCTGGCGCGGTTCGGCATTGCCGACGTGGAAAAGCTGCGCAGCGCACGCCCATACGTGATCGTCGGCGCCTTCATCCTGGCCGCGATCTTCACGCCGCCGGACGTGATCTCGCAGCTGCTGCTCGCCTTGCCGCTGTGCCTGCTGTACGAGGTCGGCATCCAGCTTGCCCGCCTTGTCGGCACGCGCGCCGAGGCCGATTCGACGCGCGCCGCGGGCGAAGGCGGCTGAACCGGATCCGATCGATGCGACCTTCGCTCTACCTGCTGGGCGCATGGCTGGCTGCGATGCTGGCGGCCTTGCTGGTTTCGACGCGCGCAACGGCGCAGTTGCAGGTCGTGCCCGACGACGACCCGGACCTGGCCCACGGCTGGGCGGCCTATCAGGCGAGCGACCCGCAGGAGGCGCTGAGGCGCTTTCTCAAGGCCGCCGAGCGCAACCAGCGCGTGGCGCAGTTCAATCTGGCCGTGATGCTGATCAGCGGCGACGGCGTCGCTGCCGATCCGGCGCAGGGGCTGCAGTGGCTGCGCCGCGCCGCCGACAACGGGCTGGCGCGCGCGCAGTATTCGCTCGGCGTCCTGCTCGAACAGGGGCGGCTGCTGCCGCGCTCGCTCACGGAGGCGACGACGTGGTACGAGAAGGCGGCGCGGCAGGGCTGGCGCGACGCGCAGCTGAACGTCGCCACTCAGTACTACCTCGGCCGCGGCGCGCCGCGCGACTATGCTGCTGCGGCGCACTGGTACGAGCGCGCCGCCGAGCAGGGCGATCTCGGCGCCGCCTACATCCTGGCCAGCATGTACGAGCACGGCGACGGCGTGCCGCGCGACCTCGAGCGAGCGCTGCGCTGGTATGTCGAGGCTTCGGCCGGTGGCGAACCGGCGGCGCGCATCAAGGCCGAGGAACTGCGCACGCGCAGCCGTCCTTAGGCGCCCGCGGTTTGGCTTAACGGCGCGCTGGAGGAATCGGCCGCTCGCCGACGGTGACCGCCAGCTCGACCTCGCGGCCGTTGCGCTCGACGCGCACTGTCGCCACCGAACCGGGCGCGAGCTGAGCGATCTGATTGAGCATGCCCGGCGTATCGCGCACCGGGGTGTCGTTGATCGACAGCAGCACATCGCCGGGCTCCATGCCGGCGCTGCCGGCCGGGGCGCTACGCTGCACGCCGCGCACGACCACGCCCTGTTCGCGGCGCAGTTTCAGCGCGGCGACCAGTTCCGGCGTAATGTCGACCGGCTCGATGCCGAAGTAGCCGCGTGTGACGCGTCCGCTCGCCACCAACTGCTTCATCACCTGCGTGACGATCGCCGTCGGGATGGCGAAGCCGATGCCGATCGAGCCGCCCGAGCGCGAATAGATCGCCGTGTTGATGCCGACCAGATTGCCGGCGGTGTCGATCAGTGCCCCGCCGGAATTGCCCTGGTTGATGGCCGCGTCCGTCTGGATGAAGTTCTCGTAGCGGTTGATGCCGAGGTTGTTGCGCCCGACGGCCGAGACGATGCCCATCGTCACCGTCTGGCCGACATCGAAGGGGTTGCCGATGGCCAGCACCACGTCGCCGACCGCCAGCGCCTCCGAGGCGCCGAGCGTGATCACCGGCAGGTCGCGTGCGTCGATGCGCAGCACGGCGAGGTCGGTCTCCGGGTCGGCGCCGACCAGGGTTGCGGCGACCTTGCGCCCGTCGGCCAACGCCACCGCGATCTCGTCGGCGGCCTGCACCACGTGGTTGTTGGTCAGCACGTAACCTTCGGCGGCCGCGATCACTCCCGAGCCGAGTCCGGCGACCCGCTCGGGGTGGCCGGGAAACCGATCGCCAAAGAACCGATCGAACAACTGCTGCTCTTCGGCGCCCTGGGCACGGCGGATCTCCTTCGTCGTGTAAACGCTGACGACCGCCGGCATGGCGCGGCGCGCGGCGTCGGCGTATGACTGCAGCGCCGCACTGCGCGTCGCATCCGGCGCCAGCTTCGCCTGCTGGATGGTGATCTGCGGCGCCGGCGCGGAACTCGGGATGCCGCGCAGCCACTGCGGCTTCAGCGTGGCGACGATGAATACAACGGCCAGTCCGACCGTGGTGACCTGCGCGAATAGCAGCCAAAGACGCGACAACATCAGGATCTGTTGCCCCTCGTTGCAGAGGGCACAAGTGTAAAGACCGCGGCGGCCGGCCGATGCGGCGGCCGCCGCCGCTGGCCGCGATGGGCTGCGGGGCAGGGCAAGTGGCGCTGCGCCGCGCGCCGTCGTCGCCCCGCGAGGATCAGCGCTTCAGTGCGTCGCGGATCTCACGCAGCAACACGACGTCTTCCGGCGGCGCGGGCGGCGGTGCCGGCGGCGCTTCGCGCTTGAGCCTGTTCATCGACTTGACCATCCAGAAGATGATGAAGGCCAGGATGATGAAGTTGATCGCCACCGTCGCGAAACTGCCCCAGGCGAACACGGTGCCCACCTTCTGCGCCTCGGCCAGCGGCGCCCCGGGCGGAACCGCGCCCGACAGCACGAAGTACTTGTTCGAGAAGTCGATCTGTCCGCCGGCGATGAAATTGACCACCGGCATGATCACGTCCTTGACCATCGAATCGACGATCTTGCCGAACGCGCCACCGATGATCACGCCGACCGCCAGGTCCATCACGTTGCCCTTCAGCGCGAACTCCCTGAACTCCTGAACCATTCCCATCTTCGATTCTCCTTGTCATTGGACTGGACGCGGACGCGCGCACGGCCCGGCCACGTCGAAAGGATTATCCGGGCTGCGGCCAGCGCCACCGCCCGACTGCCGATCGCGGTTCCGGGCGATAGACGACGGCGCGGGGGAGGGGCGGCGCGTGCGCCGGGCGGCCCGTGCAGGGTCATCGGTTAAAATCCGCGGTCGCCCCGATCCGGGCATGCACTTCTCCTTCGAATCAGCGAGATCCCCATGGCTTCTGTTCCTGACGCGCAAGATGCCGTCGATCCCGGCCGGCGCGCCGCCCTTGCCACGGCTGGCGTGGTCGGCGGCGCCGGCTGCGTGGCTGCGGCAGTGCCCTTTGTCTCTTCCTTCACGCCGTCGGAGCGTGCCAAAGCGGCGGGCGCTCCGGTTGAGGTCGACCTGTCCGGTATTGCGCCGGGCACGATGAAGACCGTCGAATGGCGCGGCAAACCGGTATGGGTCCTGCGCCGGACGCCGGAAATGGTCGCGGCGGTCAAGAAGACCGACGACAAGGTGGCCGACCCCCAGTCGAAGCGCACCGCCTATCCGACGCCGACCTACGCGCGCAACGAACTGCGCTCGATCAAGCCGGAGTTCCTGATCGTCGTCGGCATCTGCTCGCATCTCGGCTGCTCGCCGGTCGGCCCCTTCGCTGCCGGGACCAACCCGACATTGGGCGACGACATGGGCTTCCTGTGTCCCTGCCACGGCTCGACCTTCGACCTGGCCGGACGTGTGTTCAAGAACAAGCCGGCGCCGGACAACCTGGAAGTGCCGCCGCACAAGTACCTGTCGGACACGCTGGTGCTGGTCGGCGAGGACGGCGCGGCCTGAAGCGACAGCACCTGAGCCGCCGCGGGCTGTGACCGGCGGCGGCAATTCTCGTTCGATCTCTGAATCCGGAACCGCCGCGAAAAGGAACGCGACATGCCTTTGCACAAGACCGAATACAAGGGTCTGCTCGGCTGGATCGACCAGCGCATGCCGTCGATCATGGCCGAGTACAAGAAGCACCTGTCGGAGTACTACGCGCCGAAGAACTTCAACTTCTGGTACTTCTTCGGCTCGCTGGCGATCGTCGTGCTGGTGATCCAGATCGCCACCGGCATCTTCCTGACGATGCACTACAAGGCCGACGCGCGGCACGCCTTCGAGTCGGTCGAGTACATCATGCGCGACGTTCCGGGCGGCTGGTTCATCCGCTATATGCACTCCACCGGCGCGTCGTTCTTCTTCATCGTCGTCTACCTGCACATGTTCCGGGCGCTGCTGTACGGCAGCTACCGGACGCCGCGCGAGGTGATCTGGATCTTCGGCTGCCTGATCTTCCTCTGCCTGATGGGCGAGGCGTTCTTCGGCTACCTGCTGCCGTGGGGCCAGATGAGCTACTGGGGCGCGCAGGTGATCGTCAACCTGTTCTCGGCGATCCCGCTGATCGGGCCGGATCTGTCGGTGCTGATCCGCGGCGACTATGTGGTGTCGGACGCGACGCTTAACCGCTTCTTCGCCTTCCACGTGATCGCCATTCCGCTGGTGCTGGTCGGACTGGTGGTCGCGCACATTCTGGCGCTGCACGACGTCGGCTCGAACAATCCGGACGGCGTCGAGATCAAGGAAACGCTCGATCCGAAGACCGGCAAGCCGCTCGACGGCATTCCCTTCCACCCCTACTACACCGTGCACGACATCATGGGGCTCGGGGTGTTCCTGATCGTCTTCTTCAGCGTGCTGTTCTTCTTTCCCGAGATGGGCGGCTATTTCCTCGAGTGGAACAACTTCATCCCGGCCGACCCGCTGCAGACGCCGCCGCACATCGCTCCGGTGTGGTACTTCACGCCCTACTACTCGATCCTGCGCGCGACCACCGAGCAGTTCATGGTCGTGCTCGCCGCCGGCGTCGCGGCCTATGTGCTGCTGCTGTTCTTCACGCTGCGCAACCGGCTGGCGAAGTACGCCGTGCTGGCGGTCGGCGCCGTGGCGCTCGGTTTTATGGTCGGCGGGCCGCTGAAGCTCGACCCGAAGTTCTGGGGCGTCGTGCTCATGGGGGTGTCGGTACTGATCTTCATCGGCCTTCCCTGGCTTGACCGGTCGCCGGCGAAGTCGATGCGCTACCGGCCGGCCTGGCACTTCTGGCTGCTGCTCGGCTTCGTCGTCGTCTTCATCGTGCTCGGCTACTTCGGCACGCAGCCGCCGTCGCCGATCAACGAGCGCGCCTCGCAGGTCGGCACGCTGCTGTACTTCGCTTTCTTCCTGCTGATGCCCTGGTGGAGCCGGATGGGAGAGTTCAAGCCGGTGCCGTCGCGCGTCACCTTCGCGGCGCACTGAGTCTGGGAGCGCGAGAACAATGAAGAAACTGATTGCCTGGCTGTGGCTGCTCGTCAGCGGCACCGCATACGCTGCCGGCGCCGAGGTCCACCTCGATACCTGGCCCGAGGCGCGCGGCAAGGAGCTGGCCGCGCTGCAGAACGGGGCGCGGATCTTCGTCAACTACTGCATGGGCTGCCACAGTGCGAACCTGATGCGCTGGAACCGCCTGAACGCGATCGGACTGGAAGACCGGCAGATCCGCGACTTTCTGATCTTCGGCAACCAGAAGGTCGGCGACACGATGTCGATCGCCATGCGGCCTGCCGATGCGAAGGTCTGGTTCGGCAAGGTGCCGCCGGATCTGTCGGTGATCACGCGCGCCCGCACCTCCTTCGAATACAAGGGCACCGATTACCTGTACACGCTGCTGCGCGGCTACTACCGCGACGCCGCCAGCCCGACCGGGTGGAACAACGTCGTCTACCCGAGCATCGGCATGCCGCACATCCTGTGGCGGCGGCAGGGGCCACGCGAGGCGACCATCGAGAAGGTGCATCACGAATTGGGCGGCAAGGGCATGGTGCGAGAGGTCTCGGTGTACGACGCCGAAGGCCATGTGACCGTCACCCGCACGCCTTCGCCAGGGCACGCCGAGGAAGGGATGACGTACTCGTTCAAGGCGGCCGACGCGGCGCTGGCGCGGCAGTTCGATGCCGACGTCGCCGACCTGGTCGCCTACCTGACTTTCATGACCGATCCGAGCGCGACGACACGCGTGCGCATCGGCGTCTGGGTGCTGCTGTTCCTGGGCCTGTTTACCGTGGTCGCCTGGTGGCTGAACCGCGAGTACTGGAAGGACGTGAAGTAGGGGATGGACCGCCGGCCGCGCTGCGGCGGGCGACGACGGATTGACTCGGGACCGACAACATGATGGTGCTCTACTCAGGAACGACCTGCCCGTTTTCGCAGCGCTGCCGCTTCGTGCTGTTCGAGAAGGGCATGGACTTCGAGATCAAGGACGTCGACCTGTTCAACAAGCCCGAGGACATCAACGTGATGAATCCCTACGGGCAGGTGCCGATCCTGGTCGAGCGCGATCTCATCCTGTACGAATCGAACATCATCAACGAGTACATCGACGAGCGCTTCCCGCACCCGCAGCTGATGCCGGCCGACCCGGTGATGCGCGCGCGCACGCGGCTGTTCCTGTTCAACTTCGAGCGCGAACTGTTCATCCACGTGCAGACGCTGGAGAACAGCAACAACCCGAAGCTGATCGAGCGCGCCAAGCCGGCGATCCGCGACCGCCTGGTGCAGCTGGCGCCGGTGCTGCTGAAGAACAAGTACATGCTCGGCGACGACTTCTCGATGCTCGACGTGGCCATTGCGCCGCTGCTGTGGCGGCTGGATCACTACGGCATCGACGTGCCGAAGAGCGCCGTGCCGCTGATGAAGTACGCCGAGCGCATCTTCAGCCGGCCGGCCTTCATCGAGGCGCTGACGCCTTCGGAGAAGGTGATGCGCCGCTGATGCGAGGCGCAGCTGACGGCCGCCCCGGCAGCAGCAGCTAAACTGCCGTCATGGCCGAGGTCTCGACCAAGCCTTACCTGATTCGCGCCATCTACGACTGGTGCACCGATGCCGGCTTCACGCCGTACATCGCGGTGGCGGTCGACGAATCGGTGCGCGTGCCGCAGGAGTTCGTCAACAACGGCGAGATCGTGCTCAATGTCTCGGCGCTGGCCACCAGCCGGCTGCTGATCGACAACGACGCCATTTCGTTCCAGGCCCGCTTCGGCGGCGTGCCGCGCGACGTCTATGTGCCGATGGCGCGGGTGATCGCCGTCTATGCGCGCGAAAACGGCCAGGGCATGGCCTTCGAGGTGCCGCGGGCGCTGAGCGCGCCGGCGCCTGCGGATGTGCCGCCGCCGCGGCCCGTCGTTCCGGTCGCCGAGACACCGCCGCTGCCCGAACCGCCCGAGCCGCCGAAGCCTGCGACGGATCGGCCAAAGCTCACGCGCGTCAAGTAGCAGACTGCTGTAACCGCCGTGCCGCACGCTAGCGGCGACCGCTTGGGGCGGACTCGCGACGGCCGGGGTCGGTGAAACGCATCAGCGATAACCGTCGGGATTGCGGCTCTGCCAGCGCCACCCGTCGGCGCAAGCCTGTTCGATGCTGAGTTCCGCGCGCCAGCCGAGCAGGCGCGCCGCGACCGAGGGATCGGCCCAGCATTCGGCGATATCGCCCTGTCGGCGCGGCGCGATCACCCGCGGCACCGGCTGGCCGGTGGCGCGTTCGAAGGCATCCACCAGTTGAAGCACGCTGGTGCCACGCCCGGTGCCGAGGTTGATCGGCATGTATCCGTTGCGCTGCTGCACGAACTCGAAGGCGCGCAGATGGCCGGCCGCCAGATCGACCACGTGCAGATAGTCGCGCACGCCGGTGCCGTCCGCCGTCGGCCAGTCGTTGCCGAACACGGCCAGGCGCTCGCGCCGGCCCGTGGCCACCTGGCAGATGAACGGAAAGAGGTTGTTGGGGATGTCGCGCGGATCCTCGCCGATCTCGCCGCTCGGATGGGCGCCGATCGGATTGAAGTAGCGCAGCGCCACCGCCGACCAGCCTGAGTCGGCGGCGGCGATGTCGCGCAGGATCTGTTCGACCATCGCCTTGGTGGCGCCGTACGGATTGCTGGTGCGGATCGGCGCGTCCTCCGTGATCGGCAGCCGATCGGGCGCGCCGTAGACGGTCGCCGACGAACTGAACACGAAGCGCCGAACGCCGGCCGAGGCCATCGCCTGCAGCAACGCCAGCGTGCCGCCGACGTTGTTGTCGTAGTAGGCGAGCGGCCTGGTCACGGACTCGCCGACGGCCTTCAGCGCCGCGAAATGGATCACGCCGTCGACCGGATGCTGCGCGAAGACCTTGCTCAGCAGTTCAGCGTCGCGAATGTCGCCCTCGATCGAAGTCAGCGGCCGGCCCGTGATGCGCTGCACGCGCTGCAGCGCCAGCGGCGAGCTGTTCGAATAGTTGTCGATGCTGACTACATCGTGGCCGGCCTCGAGCAGCGCCAGCGCGGTGTGGGAGCCGATGTAGCCGGCACCGCCGGTGACCAGCAGTCGGGCCATGGGACGAGCTCATTCAGTCGCAGTGGCGGCGATCTTATCCGGCCGCGCGCGCGGGCGCCTCGGCGATCCTTCGCCGCCGCGCGCTGCTCGCTCGACCGACGCCTGGCTCCGCGGCGATATGGGACCGAATCGTGCTTGGCGCGGGCCGTTGCGTGTCGCGGTCTTCAGGTGCGCGCCTGCGGCTAAACTGCCGAAGGCGCCGGCTTAGCTCAGTTGGTAGAGCAATCGCCTTGTAAGCGATAGGTCATCCGTTCGAGTCGGATAGCCGGCACCATCTCGGCGTTCGCCCGCGGCCACGTGCGCAACCGGCGCAGGCCGGCGTCGCGCGAGCGAGCGCCATTGCGTCCATGACCTCCGAGAGCCCCCGTCCGATGCGGATGACCGGGCCGCTCGGGCGTCGTTCTTGCGGTCGCCAGCTGCGGCCGAACTGAACGGTGTCATCGTGCTCGAAGAGTCGGCCAGCTGCCTGCTCGACGGACTGAGTGACGACGACGCGCAGCCGTCGCTGCTGCCGTGGTCCGAACTGGCGCATGCGGCCACGCCCGTGGTCGCGTTGCAGCGGCCGCTGCCGGGTATCGCCCGCTGCGTCGTTGCGCCGGTACCGCTGCTGTGGCTGCCGGCCAGTGGCCGGTCGTCCCGGCACGAGTCGCGGCGTGTGCGTTGCCTGGCGGTCGATGATGCCGGCAACCTGGCCGCGCCCGAGATCGTCTTCCGCGGCGATGCGAAGGCGCTGCTGGCGGCGATGCAGCACTACCTGGCCCATCCGGCTCCGGCCGCGGCCGATGGTTTCGCGCCGGCGCCGGATGCGGTGGCGGCCTTGCGCGACCCGCTGCGTTGGCGCCTGTTCCCGGAAGTCCGAAGCGAGCCGCCAGAGCTGCCGTCGTCGGTCGCCGGCCAGTGGGCGCTGCACGTCCTGCGTGCGCGCCGCGGCGATCGCTACGTGCCAACGGCGAGCGATGTGACGCAACTGCTGCATCAACTCGGTCGCCGCCTGCACGACTATGTCGACTGGGTCATCGGCGCGCTGGCGCCGCCGCTGGCCGACCTGCTGCGCGAGCGCGACGCACTCAGCTGCGGGATCGCCTGCCAGCTACTGCGCGCCGCCGATCGGGCGGGCGGCGCGGCGCGCCGGTATGCCGAGCAGGCGCTGCGCTGCGAGCCGCTGCCGACGCTGCGGCTGATGGCTGAGGGCGGAAGCCTGGCAGCGGCGCTGTTCGACGGAAGCAGCGTGCCGCGCGAACTCGCCCGGCTGGCGCAGGTGCGCGCGGTCACGGTGCGTCACCTCGCACGGCAGGCACAGTGGATCCCCGATCTGCCGTCGCCGGCGTGGCTGCAACTGATTGCGGCGGTCGATCGCCTGCCGGCGCAGCGGCGGCCGCACGGCCCACGCCAGTGGGGTGCACTGGTGGGCTTGCTCGGCCGCGTGACGGAAGCCTTCGGCGGACCTGACGAAGAGGCGGCGTCGGGGCTGACGCTGGCCGCCTTGCTCGCCGGGGCGCAGCGTGTGGCGCTGGGCAGGCAGGACGGGCGTGAAAACGCTCCCGGCGGGCAGGGCGCCTTCGACGGCGATGCGGGAGCGGCCGAGTTCTCCGCGCTGTTGGCGCGCCTGTACCTCGAACTGTCGAAGCCCCAGCCCGCTCGTGGTCCCGATGTCGCGGCGGCGGACGCCGCCGACCGCTGCGAGCGGATTGCGCGCTTCGTCTGCGCATTCGGTGCCGGAACCAGCCGCGGATTCTGCGACCTGTGGCTTGGCCTTCTGCCGGAGGTCCCGCCGCAGCGCATCGGCGACTTTGCCGTGCGCCTGCTGCGAACGAGCGACGAGGCCGTCGCCCATGGACGCGCTCTGGGCAACTGCCTGACGGATCCCGCGCGCCTGCTCGAGTACCTCGGCGAGCCGAGCGTTCTGCTTGCCATCGACGACGCGCACGATGCGCCGTGCGGCCTGGCGCAGGTCGCGCTGCGACGCCGTCGCGGCCGGCTTTGCCTGGAGGTCGACGACGCGCTCGGGATCAGGAACACGACGCTGCCCGCACCCGCCGTCGAGGCAGCCGAGGTGTTCGCCGCCGGTCTCTCCGGGCAGGCGGCGCGCCTGGAGAACTTCACACGCGCCGGCGAAGCGCTCGCCCGATTGACCGCCGAACGCCGCGGGGCCTGACGCACCGACGCCCGCTGCCGCCGCGACGACGCGCTACCCGGCGCCGCCCATGCCGCCCCAGCGCGGCGCGAGGTCGTTGTCGATGCCGAACAGGTCGACAACCCGCGCCAGCGAGTGATCGACCATCTGCTCGATCGACTGCGGCCGCTGGTAAAAGGCCGGCACTGGCGGAAAGACGATGCCGCCCATCAGCGTCACCGTTTCCATCGCGCGGATGTGCGCCAGGTTCAGCGGCGCCTCGCGCAGCATCAGCACGACGCGGCGGCGCTCCTTGAAGCAGACATCGGCGGCGCGGGTGATCAGGTTGTCGGCCAGCCCGGTCGCGCAGGCGGCAAGCGTTTTTACCGAACATGGCGCGATCACCATGCCGATCGCGCGAAACGAGCCGGACGCCGGCGCCGCGGCGATGTCATTGACGTTGTGCACGACATCGGCCAGCGCCTCGATGTCGTGCCGCTTGAGTCCCAGCTCCTGGTGGGCGTTGAGCACGCCGGCGGCCGACAGGATGAGATGCGTTTCGATGCCGCCGATCTCGCGCAGCCGCGCCAGCAGGCGCACGCCGTAGATGGCGCCGGAAGCGCCGGTGATCGCGACGATCAGCCGCCGCGGCTCGGCGTCGGTCAAGCGGCCTGGGCCTTGTCGAGCAGGTCCTTCAGTTCGCCCGACTCGAACATCTCCATCATGATGTCGGAGCCGCCGACGAACTCGCCCTTGACGTACAGCTGCGGGATCGTCGGCCAGTTGGCGAATTCCTTCACGCCCTGGCGGACCTCTTCATCTTCGAGCACGTTGACAGTGACCAGGTTCTTCACGCCGCACTGCTTCAGGATCTGAATCGCACGGCCGGAAAAGCCGCATTGCGGAAACTGCGCCGTGCCCTTCATGAACAGCACGACGGGATGTTCGGTGACGGTCTTGCGGATGAATTCCTTGGCGTCCATGGATGACTTCCGGCAGTCGGTGAAAGCGCGCTGGCAGTGTAGGAATCGCCCCTGAGGCCGTCAAACGGGACTTTCTCCCATCGGCACGGCCGGCGAGAACTTGAGGCGCGACAGGCGCGATTAAGGCGTTGGCCGGCCCCCGATTTCAGCCGAATGCAGGAGCGCATCGGCGCATAAAGTTCGACCTGCGCCGGCGGGCCCTGCCTCGGCGCACACCAGCAAGACGATGCCTCCACGCGCAGGCGTTGCGAAGAAAGCGGGAGGGTGAGGCCCGGTCCGGTGTTGGGAAGGCACCGAGGGCCGCAAGCCGAACCCTCCCGCGCGCGTTTCGTGCCGCGCGTCGAACCCCGACGCCGCACCCCTTGGGCCGTACCGGGCAAGCACTTGCTCGCCTCGATTGCAGCAGCTTCTAAGGGTCAGCGATCTCGGCCGTGCTGCGCCCGACGCAGGCGCGCTCGATGCCGGCGAGATCGCGCAGCGTTTCGATATCGATGAACCCGGCCGCAGCGAACAGCGCCCGGACCGCTGGCGCCTGATCAAAACCGTGCTCGACCACCAGCCAGCCGCATTGATTCAGGTGCAGCCGCGCACCGGCGATGATCGGCCTGAGCGCCTCGAGCCCGTCGGCGCCGGCCACCAGCGCCTGCCGAGGTTCGTGGCCGAGCTCCTGCAGGTGCGGATCGGCGGCGGCGACGTAAGGCGGATTGGCGACGATCATGTCGTACCGGTCGCGCACATTCTCGTACCAGTCGCTGCACACGAACTCGACCTTGGCGCCGAGGCGCAGCGCGTTGCCGCGGGCAACGGCCAGCGCTTCGGGGCAACGGTCCGTGGCCAGGACGTGGGCGTCGGGCCGTTCCAGCACCAGCGTGACGGCGATGCAGCCCGAGCCGGTGCCGAGATCGAGCAGACGCGGCGCCCGTCGGTCCCGCAGCCTCGCCAGCGCGGCTTCGACCAGCAGTTCGGTTTCCGGGCGCGGCACGAGAACCGCGGTCGACACCGCGAATCGCCGGCCGTAAAACTCCCTGTCGCCAAGCAGGTAAGCGACCGGCTCGCCCTGTTCGCGGCGCATGCACAGGGCGGCGAAACGTGCTTCGGCTGCGGCGCCGACCGGCCGCTGCGGGTGCGCGATCAGCGATTCGACCGTCGTTTCGAGCACCGCGGCCAGCAGCCGGCGCGCCTCCGAACGCGGCAGCGATGAGTCGGCCAGCAGTCGTGCGGCCGTGCTCACTGCGCGCCGGGGCCGGTCATCGACTCGGCGCGAACCCAGCGATCGAACTGCTCGCTGCTGACGAAGCCCGCCGCCAGCGCCGCTTCTCGCAGGCTGCTGCCTTCGTGATGCGCCTTCTTGGCGATGGCCGCCGCCTTTTCATAGCCGATGTGCGGCGCCAGCGCGGTGACCAGCATCAGCGAGCGGCCGACCAGTTCGCCGATGCGTTCGCGGTTCGGCTCGATGCCGCGCGCGCAATGCGCATCGAACCCGGCCATGCCGTCGGCGAGCAGGCGAATCGACTGCAGCACGTTGTGCGCGACGAGCGGCTTGTAGACATTCAGCTCGAAGTTGCCGCTCATCGCGCCGATCTGGATGGCGACATCATTGCCGGCGACCTGCGCGCCGACCATGGTCAGCATCTCGCACTGGGTCGGGTTGACCTTGCCGGGCATGATCGACGAGCCCGGCTCGTTCTCGGGGATGGTGATCTCGCCGATCCCGGCGCGCGGGCCACTCGCCAGCCAGCGGATGTCGTTGGCGATCTTGTTCAACGCGGCTGCCAGCGTCTTCAGCGCGCCGTGCAGCGCCAGCAGCGGCTCATGTCCGGCCAGCGCCGCGAACTTGTTCGGAGCGTCGACGAAGGCGAGCCCGGTATCGGCGGCAAGCCGCGCTGCCACGCGCGCGCCGAACTCGGGATGCGTGTTCAAGCCGGTGCCGACTGCGGTGCCGCCGATCGCCAGTTGGAGCACCGCCGGCTGCGCGGCGGCGATGGCAGCAGCTGCGATGTCGAGTTGCGCCACGTAGCCCGAGAACTCCTGGCCCAGGGTCAGCGGCGTGGCGTCCTGCAGGTGCGTGCGGCCGATCTTGACGATGCCGGCGAACACGTCGGCCTTGGCCTGCAGCGTCGCACGCAGCGCGGCCAGCGCCGGCCGCAGCCTGTGCGCGACCTGCAGCGACGCGGCCACATGCATCGCGGTTGGAAAGACGTCGTTGCTGCTCTGGCCGCGGTTGACCTCGTCGTTGGGATGAACGCTGCGCGCCGCGCCGCGGCTGCCGCCGAGCAGTTCCGAGGCGCGGTTCGCCAGCACCTCGTTCACGTTCATGTTGGTCTGCGTGCCCGAGCCGGTCTGCCAGACGGACAACGGAAACTCGGCCTCGTGCCGGCCGTCGAGCACCTCGTCGCAGGCCGCGCAAATCGCGTCGGCCTTGCGCGCGTCGAGCTGGCCCAGCTCGCGGTTGACCCCGGCTGCCGCGCGCTTCACGCGCACCAGCGCATGGACCAGTTCGCGCGGCATCTTTTCGGTCGACACGGCGAAGAACTGCAGCGAACGCTGCGTCTGCGCGCCCCACAGCCGCTCGGCCGGCACCTCGATCGGGCCGAAGGTGTCCTTCTCGGTGCGCGTGCCCATCGTGATCACCCCGCTTCCGCCAGTGCGGCGAGTTGTTCGGCCTGGTGTTCCGCGGTCAAGGCGGCGGTCAGCTCGGAGAGATCGCCGTCCATGATCTGGTCGATCTTGTACAGCGTCAGGTTGATCCGGTGATCCGTGACACGCCCCTGCGGGAAGTTGTAGGTGCGGATGCGCTCCGAGCGGTCGCCGGAGCCGATCAGGCTCTTTCGTGTCGATGCTTCCTTCGCCTGCGCCTCCTGCACCTGCTTGTCCTTCAGTCGCGCAGCGAGCACCTTCATCGCCCGCTCGCGGTTCTTGTGCTGGCTGCGGTCGTCCTGGCACTCGACGACGATGCCCGTGGGCAGGTGCGTGAGCCGAACGGCCGACTCGGTCTTGTTCACGTGCTGCCCGCCCGCCCCGGAGGCGCGGAAGACATCGATCCGCAGCTCGGACGGGTCGATCTTGACGTCGTCGATCTCGTCGGCCTCGGCCAGCACCGCCACCGTGCAGGCGGAGGTGTGGATGCGTCCCTGCGCCTCGGTCTCGGGCACCCGCTGCACGCGGTGGCCGCCAGACTCGAACTTCAGCTTCGAGTAGGCGCCGGCACCCTCGATGCGCACGATCACCTCCTTGTAGCCGCCTAGATCCGAAGGCGATTCGGAGATCAACTCGGTCTTCCAGCGGTTGCGTTCGGCGTAGCGCATGTACATGCGCAGCAGGTCGCCGGCGAACAGCGCCGATTCATCGCCGCCGGTGCCGGCGCGGATCTCGAGGAAGACGTTGCGTTCGTCGTTCGGGTCTTTGGGCAGCAGCAGCCGCTGCAACTCGGCCTCGAGCGCGTCGATCCGGCCGCGCGCGGCGTGGACCTCCTCCTCGGCCAGCACCTTCATGTCTGGATCGGCGAGCATCTCCTGCGCCGCGAGCAGGTCCGCCTGCGCCCGGTTGTAGTCGTGGAAGCCGGCGACCACGGGTTCGATCTCGGCGCGCTCCTGGCCCAGCGCGCGGAAGCGGTTCATGTCGCGCGCCGCGTCCTCGCGCGAAAGCAGCGCGTCGATCTCGGTCATCCGCTTCGCCAGCTGGGCGAGCTTGCTGTGCATGGAAGGTTTCATCGGATTGAGGAGGGCGGCAACAGCCGAAGGGCCGGCACCGCCGGCTCCGGCGCTTCGCACCGCCAGCTAATGCTCGGGTTGGGAATAAAAGCGCGACAGCAGCTCGATCAGCTGTGCGCGCGAGGCGTCGTCGTGGCCCGCGGCCTGGTGCAGCGCCGAGACGGGTGCGTGCAGGAATTTGTTGGTCAGCGCCTGCGCCAGCAGTTCGATCACCGCTTCGGGCGATTCGCCGCGCGCCAGCAGCTTCTTGGCCCGCTCGATCTCCAGCGCCGTCAGGCTTTCCGCCCGGCTGCGCAGGCCCTGGATCACCGGCACTGCGGCGCGGGTGCGGACCCAGGCGTCAAAGTCGCGCACGCGCGTTTCGATGATCGCCTCGGCCTGCGCCACCGCGGCCTGCCGATTCTCGGTGCCGGTGGCGACGATCCGGCCAAGATCGTCGACGGTGTAGACGTAGACGTCCTCCAGCCGCGCCACTTCCTGCTCGACGTCGCGCGGCACCGCCAGGTCGACGATGAACATGGGCCGGTGGCGGCGGCTCTTGACCGCGCGCTCGACCATGCCCAGGCCGATGATCGGCAGCGTGCTCGCAGTGCAGGAGACGACGATGTCGAAACGGGCCAGGCTTTCCGGCAACTCGGCCAGCCGCATCGCGTGGCCCTGGAAGCGGTGAGCGAGGCTGGCCGCCCGCTCCACCGTGCGGTTGGCCACGGTGATCGATTTCGGACGCCGCGCGGCGATGTGCGTTGCGGTCAGCTCGATCATCTCGCCGGCGCCGACAAGCAGCACCTCGCTCGCCTTCAGCTCGCCGAAAATGCTTTCGGCAACGCGCACGGCTGCGGCCGCCATCGACACCGAGTGCGCACCGATCTCGGTGCTCGATCGCACCTCCTTGGCGACGGCGAACGTGCGCTGGAACAGGTGATTGAGCAGCAGCCCGAGGCCGCCGGCCTCGCGCGACAGGCGCTCGGCCTGCTTCATCTGGCCGAGGATCTGCGGCTCGCCGAGCACCATCGAATCCAGGCCGCTGGCGACGCGAAAGGCGTGGCGCACGGCATCGGCCTGCGGCAGCAGATACGCTGAGCGGCGAAACTCGTCGCTGTCGAGGCGCTTTTCCTGAGCGATGAAATCCGCAAGCGCCACGCCGGCCGCCTGCGGCTGTTCGACGGCGCAGTACAGCTCGGTGCGGTTACAGGTCGAGACGATCGCCGCTTCCGTCAGCCGGCCCCGGCTGCGGTCGGCGAGACGATCGCGCATCCTGGCGATGGTGCTGCCCACCTCCTCGGGCACGAACGCCACCCGTTCGCGCAGCGCGAGCGGCGCGGTCTGGTGGTTGAGCCCAAGGGTGAGCAGTTGCATAAATCTTTGATTCCCGTGGAGATTATACGAACCACCCGGGCTCGGAGTGTGAACGACCGTGGCGGCGTGGCGCTTGACCCACCGCAAGCTATGGCACGATCGCCGTAACGTCAATCCTGCCCGGCCGGAGGCCTGCGATGTCGATCGTCTGGACCATTGTCGTCGGATTCGTGGTCGGCCTGCTGGCGCGTGCCGTCATGCCGGGAGAACAGAAGCTTGGCCTGATCATGACCACGGTGCTCGGCATCGCCGGCTCGGTGCTGGCCGGCTACCTGGGGCAGGCGATCGGGCTGTACCACGCCGGGCAGGGCGCCGGTTTCATCGGTTCGATCGTCGGCGCGCTGATCCTGCTGTTCGGCTATGGCCTGCTGAAGAAGAAGTAGTCGGCACATCGCGCAGGCGCGCTGCCGCAGCCGCAGCAGGCGGCCTGCTTCCCCGCCAGTGCGCGGGCGGTGCTTCGGGTTCAGAGCCGCGCCGTGTAGCCTCAGCGGCGATACTGCGGCGGCGAGACAACTTTCGCTGTGCCCGTCGCAGCACTGCCAACCCTGTGGAGCCGACCCATGCCTATCGCCCAGCTTGCCGACGTTCGCCTGCACTACGAACTCGAAGGCGATCCGCAGCGACCGGTGCTGATGCTGTGCAATTCGCTCGGCACGACGCTGGACATGTGGGCGCCGCAGATGCCGGCGTTTCTCGCCCACTTCCGTGTGCTTCGCTACGACACGCGCGGCCACGGCGACTCCGAGATCACTCCCAGCGAATACAGCATCGCGCAGCTCGGCGGCGACGCGGTGGCGCTGCTCGATCACCTCGGCATCGAGCGCGTCGCCTTTTGCGGCCTGTCGATGGGCGGCATGACCGGCATGTGGCTCGGCGCGCATCGGCCGGAGCGCGTCGAGCGGCTGGTGCTGGCCAACACCGGCGCCAAGGTCGGCGACCCGTCGGTCTGGGCCGCGCGCTTCGAGGCGATCCGCGCCGGCGGCATGGCGGCGATCACGCCGGCCGTGCTCGACCGCTGGTTCACTGGCCGCTACCAGCGGCTGGCGGCGAAGGAGGTCGACAAGGTGCGGGCGATGCTGCTGGCGACTTCGCCGGCAGGCTACATCGCCAACGGCGCCGCCGTGCGTGACATGGACCAGCGCGACAGCCTGGCGCGGATCGCCGCACCGACGCTGGTCATCGGCGGCACGTACGACGGCTCGACGCCGCCCGAACTCGGCCGCGCCGTGGCGCAGTCGATCAAAGGAGCGCGCTACGTCGAGCTCGACGCGGCGCACCTGTCGAACTGGGAGCAGGCCGGCGCCTTCACGGCGACGGTGCTGTCGTTCCTCCTCGACGGCGGCCTGAACGAGCGTGCCCGGTTCGAGGCCGGCCTGGCGGTGCGCCGGCCGGTGCTGGGGGCCGAGTACGTCGACCGCGCGCTGGCTAACCGCTCGGCCCTCAGCGCCGAGTTCCAGGACCTGGTCACGCGCTACTGCTGGGGCGAGATCTGGACCCGCCCGGGGCTGCCGCGGCACACGCGCAGCCTGCTGACGATCGCCATGACGCTGGCGCTGAACCGGGCCGACGAAATGCGCCTGCACATGCGCGCCGCGCGCAACAACGGCGTCACGCGCGACGAGATCGAGGAAGTGCTGATGCAGGCCGCCATCTACTGCGGCGTGCCGGCGGGCGTCTCAGCGTTCAGGATCGCCGCGGAGGTGTTCGCCGAGCAGGACGCGGCGGATGTGGCTGCGAAATGAGAGGAGTGGTGGCCAAGGACGGAATTGAACCGCCGACACAAGGATTTTCAGTCCTCTGCTCTACCAACTGAGCTACTTGGCCGTCTTTCGGGTCAGCCACATGCAAGCGCTGATCCGCTCATAACCGCTGCACATGGCAGCGCATGCGCAGGCGAGGAATCGTTCGCGCGTCGAGGATGCCTCGCGGAGCGCGATCTTACCCGAACGGCTCTCGGCGGTGGCGCTGTCGCGGGCTGGGGCGGCGTCGCTCCCCGGGAGACGCCTGCGCGCCACCGCGATGCAATTCAAAGTCGTTCGAGCGCAAGCGTGCAGCAACGAAGTGCGCGGGTTTCGTCGACGGCTTGCGGCAGCGGCGGATTCGGCGGATAACACCGGCCGGGGTCGTGATCGGCCCCGGGACGCGACACCCCCAATGACGCCAACCGGCCCGAACCACAGGAGCCTGCCCGTGACCCATCACCCTCGTCTGACTCTGCGCGAACTTCGCGTCCGCGGCGTCCATGTTCCGATGCGCCTGCCGCTGCAGACACGGGGTGGCGCGATCAGCATCGCGCCCTTGGCGCTGATCGACCTGCTCACCGACGAAGGCGTGACCGGATCGACTTACCTGTTCTGCTATACGCCGCTTGCGCTGAAGCCCGTTGTGCAGACGCTTGCCAATGTCGGCGAGCTGCTGCGCGGTGATGCGCTGGCACCGCTGGATTTCGATCGCAAGCTGCAAGGGCAATTCCGCCTGCTCGGCGTCAAGGGCGTCGTGGGCATGGCACTGGCCGGCATCGACATGGCGGCGTGGGATGCGCTGGCGCGGGCGCAGGGCGTGCCGCTGGTGCGGCTGCTCGGCGCCGCGCCGCGGCCGATTCCGGCCTACAACAGCTGCGGCCTGGGGCTGATCGGAGCCGAGCGCGCCGCGGCCGAGGCCGAGCAACTGGCGGCGCCGGGCTTCCGCGCGATCAAGGTGCGCCTCGGCTACGCCGACGCGAAGACCGACGTCGAGGTGGTCCGCGCCGTGCGCCTCGCCGTCGGTGCGGGCATCGATCTGATGTCCGACTACAACCAGGGCCTGTCGGTGGCCGAGGCGGTCCTGCGCGCAGAGGCGCTGGCGGGCGAGGGACTGTATTGGGTCGAGGAGCCGACCGCCGCTGATGACCACGCCGGCCATGCCGAAATCCGGCGCAAGACGCGCCTGCGGATCCAGATGGGCGAGAACTGGTGGGGGCCGCATGAGATGGCGCGCTGCGTTGCGCTCGGCGCATCCGACTTCGGCATGCCGGACGCGATGAAGATCGGCGGCGTCACCGGCTGGATGCGCGCGGCGGCGATTGCCGACTCGGCGGGCCTGCCGATATCGAGCCACCTGTTTCCCGAGATCAGCGCCCACCTGCTGGCGGCGTCGCCGACCGGCCACTGGCTCGAATACGTGGATTGGGCCGATCCCATCCTGCGCGAACCGTTGCGGGTCGAAAGCGGATTGGCCGTCGTGCCCGACACGCCCGGCTGCGGCATCGCCTGGAACGAGGCGGCCGTCGAGCGCTTTCTCGTCCATTGACGACGAGCGCCATCGTCGACGACGCCGCGATCGCGTCGAGGTCCGTCGTGAAGGTCGACGACATCGACGTCGTCATCGAAGGCGAGGGTCCGGAGACGATCGTGATGATCCACGGTTGGCCGGATACGCATCGGCTATGGGACCGGCAGGTCGATGCGCTGCGGACGCGCTTTCGTTGCGTCCGCTTCACCCTGCCGGGTTTCGAGCCGCGGCATGCGAGGCAGGCGTACTCGCTCGACGAAGTGGTCGGGATCATCGGCAAGGTGGTCGGGCAAACCGGCGCCGGAGGCCCGGTCAACCTGCTGCTGCACGACTGGGGGTGCGTGTTTGGTTATCAGTTCGCGATGCGGCAGCCGCAGCTCGTCAGACGCGTCATCGGTGTCGACGTCGGCGATGCCGGTTCGCGGCGCCACCTGCAGGAGACCGGCACCCGGGCGAAGGCCCTGGTCATCGGCTATCAGCTCTGGCTGGCGGCGGCGTGGCGAATCGGCGGCCGGACGGGTGACTGGATGGCGCGCTCGATGGCCGGCGCCGCCGGGGCGCCAGGCGATCGCGCCTGCATCCACTCGCAGATGGGGTATCCGTACTACGTTCAGTGGGCGGGCGCACGAGGCGGCTACGGGGGCGCGAAAGTGTTCAAGCCTCAGTCGCCGATGCTGTTCATCTACGGCAAGCGCAAGCCGTTCATGTTTCACTCGTCGGCATGGGCTGCCGAACTGGCATCCCGGCCGGGCAGCGGCGTGCTGGCGTTCGACACCGGACACTGGGTGATGGTTGCGCAGGCCGAGGCATTCAATGCGGCGGTGGCCGCCTGGCTGTGCAGCGGCGACATCGCGCGCTGAGAAGGTGTGACGCTTTCTACTGCGCGTCCCGATCTCGCGCCTGCGCTGCTCGCTGTACGACTCTGTACAGGTCCGCTGCTCGGCGCGACCTCGGGCCGCTCGCGACGAAATCTTCACACCTTCTGAGTGCGCGGTCGTCACCGCTGCGCGCCGAGAATCCAAGACCGTGCGGGCATTGCAGGGCGCCCCAGGCGCTCGCCGCTCGATGACGGCGGCGGCGCTGCGAACCGTCTTCTTCGCGCCATGCGCGGCGATGCATCGACTGAAGTGGCTGGCCATTGCGAAGGCACTTTCGCGCCGGCTGCGATAATCGCCGCGTGCCGTCATCACACTCCTTCGATATCGCGGTCGTTGGCGCCGGCGTGGTCGGGCTTGCGGCCGCGGTGGGCAGCGCGCAGCTCGGGCTGCGTGTCGTGCTGGTCGGACCGCGGGCCGCGGTGCACCGCGCTGAAGCCGCGGCGCCGTTCGACGTCCGCATCTATGCGCTGGCGCCGGCGACGGTGGCGCTGCTTCAGCAGCTGAAGGTCTGGCCGGCGGTCGAACCCGCGCGCGTGCAGCCGGTGACGAAGATGCGCGTGTTCGGCGATGCCGGCAACGAGTTGTGCTTCGACGCCTATCAGGCGTCGCTGGCCAGCCTGGCGACCATCGTCGAGGAAAGCGAGCTGCTGCGCGCGCTGGGTGCGGCGGCCGGCTTTGCCCAGGGCCTCGAACGCGTCGAGACGCCGTTCGACAGTCTGCACCCCGGCGAGAACGGGTCGCGCCTGCGGCTTGCCGACGGCCGAGCAATCGAGGCCCGCCTGGTGGTGGCGGCCGACGGTGCACGTTCGGCGGTGCGCGCCGCAGCCGGCATCAATGCACGGAAGCTCGCCTACGCGCAGTCCGCGGTCGTGGCCAACTTCGGTTGCGTCCGGCCGCATCAGGGCGTGGCATTGCAGTGGTTCGATCCGGACGAAGGCGTGATCGCGCTGCTGCCGCTGCCCGGCAATCACGTGTCGCTGGTGTGGTCGGCGCCGCCGCTGCTGGCAGAGGCGCTGCTGGCGGAACCTTCAGCGCTGCCGTTGCGGCTGGCGGCAAGGGCGCAGCGGCATCTGGGCGTGCTGACCGCCGCCGGGCCGGCACAGTCGTTCGCGCTGCGGCGGGTGACCGTCGATCGGATGATCGGCCCTCGCCTGGCGCTGGTCGGTGATGCTGCGCACGTCGTGCACCCGCTGGCGGGACAGGGATTGAACTTGGGGCTGGCGGACGTGTCGGAGTTGCTGCGCGTTCTGGCGGCGCGCGAGGCATGGAGGGATGTCGGCGACAGGGTGCTGCTGCGCCGCTACGAGCGGCTGCGGGCCGAGCCGGTCGAACTGATGCGCCTGACAACCCATGCCCTGGCGCGGCTGTTCGCGCGGCAGGATCGGTTCAGCCGCGAACTGCGCAATATCGGCCTGTCGGCCGTCGATGCGGTTCTGCCGCTGAAGAATGCGCTGATCCGTCACGCCGCCGGGGCGCACCACCGCGGCGCGACAGCAACCGAATACCGCGGCTGACGCTGCGCTACAGGAAAAGGCAGAGACGATGATGAAGAAGGGGTTTGTTGTGTTCCTGCTGTCGGCGTTGAGCTTGACGGCACTGGCGCAGTCGCCGCCGGCGACGCGCAGCGATGCCGAAGAGGGCATCCGCGCCCGCGTCGAACAGCGCTTCAATGCCAAGGCCGATTCGGTGACACGCATGCCTTTCGGCCTGTGGGAGGTCGTCGTCGGCACCGAGATCTTCTATGTCGATCAGGATGTGAACTACGTCTTCGTCGGCCGCGTGATCGAAACCAAGACGCGCGATGACCTGACCTCGAAGAAGCGCGACGAACTGCTGCGCGTCGACTTCAGGTCATTGCCGCTCGAACAGGCGGTGAAGACGGTCCGCGGCGACGGCTCGCGCAAGCTGGTCACGTTCGAGGACCCGAACTGCGGCTTCTGCAAGAAGCTGCACCGGGACCTGAGCGGGCTGAAGAACGTGACGATCTACACGTTCCTGTACCCGATCCTGTCGCAGGATTCGTTCGAGAAATCGCGCGCCGTCTGGTGCGCGAAGGACCGCGCCAAGGCCTGGGACGAACTGATGGCCGGCGGCAAGGCGCCGCCCACGCCAGCGGCCGACTGCAAGCATCCGCTGCAGCAGACCCTCGAACTCGGCCGCAAGCTCGAGGTCACCGGCACGCCGACGCTGATCTTCGCCGACGGCCGGCGCATGCCCGGCGCCGTGCCGCTGGAGCGGGTCGAGGCGGCCTTCAAGGAAGTCGCCGCCAAGTAAGCCGGCGCAGCGATCGCTGGCGCTAATTCGCCAGCAGTGCCTCGGGCTTCGCGCCGCGCGGCACCAGCAGCCACGCTT
>CAZDXQ010000041.1:0-34449 GCA_964509545.1 uncultured Burkholderiaceae bacterium
GCCATCGGTTGAGACATGACTATTATTGATCTATTGAAAGAGAAATAGAATCAGCGGCGCGCTCTGGCGCGCCCGCTGGAGCGACGAAAAGGCTAGAGCGACGCCTCCTTGAACGCGCGAAGGACAGCGTTCATGCGCGTCTGGTAGCCGGGCCCCTGGGACTTGAACCACTCCAGAACATCTGCATCCACGCGCAGCGCGATCGATGCCTTGGGTGGCAACGGACGCAGCCCGCGCCGAACGATTCCGCGCACGATGTGTTTGACCTTCGCTTCCGGATGCTCGGCCGTAACCGCGATCTCGCGATCCTTTTGTGCCCGCACTCGGGCCCAATCAGTCTTGGAGGCTTTCGAAGAGGACGATTTCTTCATTTCGTGTCGCCTTGCGAAAAGGAATAACGCGGATCTCCGATTCATTCTCCGTGTGCACGATTGAAACGGTGATGTCGCCGAGGAATCCAAGTGTGACGAAACGCTTCTCGGAATACTCAAAGCGATCGTCCTCAAACGTGTACGTGACGCCCTCGAAGACCCGCGGGGCGTCAACAAAGTCCAGCCCATGCTGCTTGAGGTTCGCTTTGCGCTTCGATTCGTGCCATGCGAATCGCATTTACAAAATGTAGATACACATCCGCAGCATGTCAATGGCCTATTTCGGCGGTCTAACGTGCCAAACGAGCCGCACGCTATGGCGACGGTATCGCGCAGGCCGTCGAGCGCGTCGGCTCCATCCATTTCGGATGTTAGGCAGTCCAACGGAAGCTAATTCCGGTTCAGTCCCTTCGTTCGAGATCCGAGCTTCTCCTTCCAGCCCGTCTCCAGGGCGATTACATCTTCGACGGTCGCGCTCGAGCCGACGGTTTCGAGAATCCGAACGTCGAACTGGTCCGCCGCGTGACCGAGGTCTCTGAGACCGATGTTGCCGCCATGTCCATCCGCGTATGAACGCCAACGGCCAAGGAAGCCGTCGGCACCAGTGGCGGAGCCAACATACTGGGCAACGCTCGACCTGTGCACGAGTAGATAAACCCCTCGCGTCGCCTGCAGTGGTCCCAACCAACCTGTCGGCAGGCTATCGATTTCGTGCAGACCACAACCGAATCGCCCAAGTCCCGGAAACGCTTCCTCCTCCGCCCTACGCTTCAACTCGACGATCTGCTTGTCGCGACGACTGGCATATTGGACCCAGGCCCGCTCGCCTCCGCCCCAGTCGACAACGATTCGACCGCGATACTCGGCGAGCTCCTGCATCCGTTCGAGGTCGAACGTGACATCATCGCCTCTTGCTGGTCCTGGCACTGCATAGTACGGATCTGGAACGTAGGCCTTTCGGCAACCGCCAACTCTCCAAAGGCCGACAAACACGGTTTGCGCAGCTGGGTCGACCACAAACGCCGCGAGCACTGCCGCCGACTTGATCAGCTCAATGACACGCACGTTGCATTGGCCCGCCTGATATTGCTCAAACCTCGGTTCACCTCTGATTGCACCTCGGTACATAACGCGCTGGTACTCGCGTCCGTGCTTGTGCCGGACCAGCCGCACCGTCGTTGGATCCAACCCAACTGAAACGAGAAGGGCGTTGAAGGTCAGCATCGCGCTCTGGTTCGTCTGCCAAACGCAATTTGGACGACAGTGAGTCTGTGACTGCGGCTGGCCGACGTCAACGGCCGACCGCGGCGCTGGCCCGCGCAGCGCGCCGGCATCGTCAAGCGGAGCTTGTCCAAGGTGCGGTGGCACGGATTCGCCCCGCACATGCGGCGGGCCGGCTGTGGCATCCGCACCGTGCAGCAGCTGCTCGGGCACGGTGACGTGAGTAGGACGAGGACCTGTCCATGTGCTCAACCGCGGCGGCCGCGGCGTGCGCAGCCCGCTCGACACCCTGCAGCTGCGCCGCCGTGCACCGCGTCGCCGAGGCAAGCAGACGGCGATGCCCGCCCGGTCAACGCACTGGCGTCTTGTTTTCCGGCAGTGCCATCTCCAGCACCCTCGCCACGTGCAGCGCTTCGTGCTGCGCGCCGTCGCGGATCTGGTGGCGGCAGCTGGTGCCGTCGGCGATGACGATCGCGTCGGCCGGCGCGTTGCGCACGGCAGGCAGCAGCGAAGCCTCGGCCATCGCCATCGACACGTGCTGGTGCGCGGCCTCGTAGCCGAAGCTGCCGGCCATGCCGCAGCAGCTCGACTCGATCGTCTGCACCTTCAGTTCGGGCACCCGCGCCAGCGCGGCGTGGATGTCGGGCATGACGCCGAACGCCTTCTGGTGGCAGTGGCCGTGCAGCAGCGCGGTGCGCGGCAGCGGCGCGAAGTCGAGGCCGAATCGTCCGGCCTTCGCCTCGCGCGCGATGAACTCCTCGAACAGGAAACTCGCCGGCGCCAGTTCGTTGGCGCCTTCGCCCAGGCGCAGCACGAGGAACTCGTCGCGCAGCGTCAGCAGGCACGACGGCTCCAGGCCGACCACGGCGGCGCCGGCGCGCACATGCGGCAGCAGCGCGTCGAGCGTGCGCTGCGCCTCGGCCCGTGCCTGATCGACCATGCCGGTGCCGAGATAGGTGCGGCCGCAGCACAGCGGCCGGCCGTCGGCCCCGACCAGCACGGTGACGGCGTAGCCGGCGGCTTCGAGCACACGCCGGGCGGCGGCGAGGTTCTCCGCCTCGAAGGTGTTGTTGAAGGTATCGGCGAACAGCACGACGCGCCGCGCGCCGGCCGGGACTTCGCCGCCTGCGCGCGCAGTCGCAGTCGTCGTGGTGAACCGGTCGGCGCGAAACTGCGGCAGCTTGCGCTGCGCGGCCAGACCGGTCAGCGGCTGCGCCAGCCGCGAAAGCCACGGCGAGCGGTTGCGCAGGTTGGCCAGCCACGGCATGCGCGCCGCCCACTCGGCATAACGCGGCAGGTGGCCGATCAGACGGTCGCGCAGGCGATGGCCGTGCCGCTTCTTGTAGTGATGGAGGAATTCGATCTTCATCCGCGCCATGTCGACGCCGGTCGGGCACTCGCGCCTGCAGCCCTTGCAGCTCACGCACAGCGCCATCGCTTCGTACACGGCGTCGGAGGCGAGCGCGTCAGGACCGAGCTGGCCGGACAGCGCCAGCCGCAGCGTGTTGGCGCGACCGCGCGTCAGGTGCATCTCGTCGCGCGTGGCGCGGAAGCTCGGGCACATCGTGCCGGCGTCGAACTTGCGGCAATGGCCGTTGTTGTTGCACATCTCGACCGCCTTGCCGAAGCCGTGCGCCGGGTCGTCGCCCGTTCCCGGTTCGGTCAGCGCCTCGGTCGCCGGGTCGTTGTGCACGTCCCAGGCGCTCCAGTCGAGCACCGGTTCGAGCGGCGCGATCGCGTAGTCCGGCTTGTAGCGAAACAGCCGCCGGTCGTCCATGCGCGGCGCGCGGACGATCTTGCCGGGGTTAAAGAGCCCCTGCGGGTCGAACAGGTCCTTGATGGCCTCGAACGCCTCGGTCACGCGCGGCCCGAACTGCCAGCGCACCCATTCGCTGCGCACCAGGCCGTCGCCGTGTTCGCCCGAGTACGCGCCCTTGAACCTGCGCACCAGTTCGGCGGCTTCCTCCGCGATCTCGCGCATCAGGATCGCGCCGTCCACGCGCATGTCGAGGATCGGCCGCACGTGCAGCGTGCCGACCGAGGCATGCGCATACCAGGTGCCGCGCGTGCCGTGCCTGGCGAAGACCTCGGTGAGCGCGGCCGTGTATTCGGCCAGGTGCTCGAGCGGCACCGCGCAGTCCTCGATGAAGCTCACCGGCTTGCCGTCGCCGCGCAGGCTCATCATGATGTTCAGCCCCGCCTTGCGTACTTCCCACAGCGCCTTCTGCTCACGGTCGTCGATCAGCGGCACGACGGCATCGGGCAGGCCGAGATCGCCGATCAGGGTTTCCAGCTGCGCCAGTTGCGCCAGCAGCGGCGCGCGCTCGGCGCCGGCAAACTCGACGAGCAGGATCGCCTCCGGCGCGCCGATCAGCGCCGTTTCGATCACCGGCCGGAAGGCCGGGTTGGCGCGGGCCAGGTCGATCATCGTGCGGTCGACCAGTTCGACCGCGGTCGGTCCGAGCCTGACGATGTGCTGGGCCGAGTCCATCGCCCGGTGAAAGGTCGGGAAATTGACCACGCCGAGCACGCGGTGCGCGGGCAGCGGCGAAAGGCACAGCCGCAGGCGGCGGAAATAGGCCAGCGTGCCTTCGCTGCCGACCAGCAGGTGAGCGAGGTTGACGCGGCCGTCAGCGGTGTACGGCCGCGGCGACTGCGGATGGAACACGTCGAGGTTGTAGCCGCCGACGCGTCGCATCACCTTGGGCCAGACCGCGTCGATGTCGGCGCGATGCTGCTCGGCCAGCCGGCGCACCGCCTCGCCGAGTTCGCGGGCGCGGCCGCTGGCCTCGTCGAACAGGCCGAAGGTCGCGTTGCTGCCGTCGGCCAGCCAGGCGTCGATGGCGGCGACGTTGTGCACCATGTTGCCGTAGGCGATCGAACGGCTGCCGCAGGAGTTGTTGCCGGCCATGCCGCCGAGCGTGGCCTGGGCCGAGGTCGACACGTCGACCGGATGCCAGAGGCCGTGCTTCCTCAACGCGCCGTTGAGGGCGTCGAGCACCAGGCCCGGCTGCACCTCGACCTCGCCGCGATCGAGATCGAGCGCGGTGATCTCGCGCAGATGCTTGGTGTTGTCGATCACCAGCGCGGCGCCGACCGTCTGGCCGCATTGCGAGGTGCCGCCGCCGCGCGCCAGCACCGGCACCTTGTGCGCGGCCGCGATCGACAGCGCCGCCGCGACATCGTCCTCGCGCTTCGGCACCAGCACGCCGACCGGGTCGATCTGGTAGATCGACGCGTCGGTGCTGTAGCGGCCGCGGCTGGCGGCGTCGAACAGCACTTCGCCCTGCGTGTGCCGGCGCAGTTCCGCGGCGAGCGCGGCCGCCTGCAGCCGCGCATCGAGCGCGACCTTTTTCCCCTTGCCCGCGTTCGCGTCAGGCATGGCGGCCCGTGCTCGACGGTTTACGGCGGCGTCGGCTGCGCGTGGCGCCGCCGCCCCTGGCCCGGCGCTTCGACGCGCCGTCGGCCGATGAGGACTGCGCGCCGGCGTCGGCGGCGAAGTCGCGCGAGCGATCTGTCCGTTTCGTCACGTCGGCTCCGGTGTCTGCGCCGCCCCTCATCTGCGCCAGCACGACGTCGCGCTTGTGGTTCAGGTGTTCGATGAGGATCCGGCGCAGGCGCTCGCCGTCGCGGGTGGTCAGCGCCTCGATCATCGCATCGTGCTCGCGCACGGCGACGTCCCATTTTTCCGCGTCGAAGTTCGAACGGAAGCGCAGCGCCTGCAGCCGCGCGTTGAGCCGGTCGTAGGTCTGCGCCAGCACCGGATTGCGCGCGGCGCGGTTGATCGCCCGATGGATCTGCGCGTTGACCCGGTAATAGGCCGAGAGGTCGCGCCGCGCGTGATGCGCCCGCATCTCGTAGTTCAGCGCCTTCAGTTCGGCGATCTCCGCATCGCCGATCCGCGCGCAGGCCAGTTCGCCGGACAGGCCTTCCAGCGCCGCCATTACTTCGAAGGCGTGGGCCACGTCGGTGGCCGACAGGCGCACGACGATCGCGCCGCGGTTGGGCAGGTGTTCGACCAGGCCTTCGGCGGTCAGCAGCTTCAGCGCCTCACGCAGCGGCGTGCGCGACACCTGCAGCCGCTGCGCCAGTTCGCGCTCGTTCAGCTTCTGGCCGGGTGCGATGCCGCCCTCGACGATCAGCGCCCGCAGCCGCTGCACCACGGCCTGGTGCAGCACGGCGCCGTTGCTGCCGTTGGACTTGGCGTTCGCGGCCATTGGTATACAAAACGGGAGTCGAACCGATTCTAGCGCTCGTGTGGATGAATAAGCACAATCCGACATGCTTGCGTTTTGTATACCAGATCACTAATCTTTGCGCCCTGTCCGGCGCGGCCGCGGCAGCGTCGCAATCAGGCAGGTCCTTGCCATGGTCAAGCTGAATTCCCATCCCGCCGGGCGCCACTTCCTGCAGATTCCGGGCCCGACCAACGTGCCCGACGGGGTGTTGCGCGCGATCGACCATCCCACGATCGATCACCGTGGTCCCGAGTTCGCGTTGCTCGGCAAGAAGGTGCTGGCCGAGATCCGGCAGGTGTTCCAGACCCGGCAGCCGGTGGTCATCTATCCGAGTTCCGGCACCGGCGCCTGGGAGGCGGCGCTGGCCAACGCGCTGTCGCCCGGCGACGCGGTGCTGATGTTCGAGACGGGCCACTTTGCCTCGCTGTGGAAGAGGATGGCCGAGAACCTCGGCCTGAAGCCGCAGTTCATTGCCGGCGATTGGGCGAGCGGCGTCGACGCCGCGCTGGTCGAGGCCCGCCTGGCCGAGGACAAGGCACACCGCATCCGTGCGGTGTGCGTCGTGCACAACGAGACCTCGACCGGGGTGACCTCGAACATCGCCGCCGTGCGGCGGGCGATCGACGCAGTCGGCCACCCGGCCCTGCTGCTGGTCGATACGATCTCTTCGCTCGGCTCGATCGACTACCGGCACGACGAGTGGGGCGTCGATGTCACGGTGGGCGGATCGCAGAAGGGGCTGATGCTGCCCCCGGGGCTCGGCTTCAACGCGGTGAGCGAGAAGGCGCTCGCCGCGGCGAAGGCGAGCCGCTTCCCGCGCAGTTACTGGCGCTGGGACGAGATCATCGAGGCCAACAAGGGCGGCTACTGGCCGTACACGCCGGCGACCAACCTGCTGTACGGCCTGTCGGCGGCGCTCGACCAGCTGCTCGGCGAGGGGCTTGCCAACGTCTTCGCCCGCCATCGCCGCCATGGCGATGCGACGCGGGCGGCGGTGCGTGCCTGGGGCCTGGAGATCCTGTGCCGCAACCCGGCCGAATACTCGGACTCGCTGACCGCGGTGGTCATGCCCGACGGCCACGATGCCGACGCGCTGCGGGCGTTGATCCTGCAGAACTTCAACATGTCGCTCGGCACCGGCCTGTCGAAACTGAAGGGGCGGGTTTTCCGCATCGGGCACCTCGGCGATTTCAACGACCTGACCTTGATGGGTACGCTCGCCGGCGTCGAAATGGGATTGGCGCTGGCTGGCGTGCCGCACCGCGCCGGCGGCGTGCAGGCGGCAATGGATTCGCTGCGCGCGGCGGCCGGCGGCAGTACCGCCGAGCGGCGCAAAGCGGCTTGAATAACGACAGAGCACAGCCAAGGAGACATGCCATGAAAGACGTTCTCGCTTCGACCCGCCGCCGTTGGCTGATCGGCGCCGCTTCGCTGGTGACGGCGATCGCTGCGTCGCCGGCGCTGG
Source organism: uncultured Burkholderiaceae bacterium (assembly GCA_964509545.1). Lineage (GTDB taxonomy): Bacteria > Pseudomonadota > Gammaproteobacteria > Burkholderiales > Burkholderiaceae_F > JADJWR01. The sequence goes on from CAZDXQ010000041.1 coordinate 7,296, forward strand.
CGCAGAACGAGATCAAGTTCGGCCACGTCGGCGAACCGGGGTCGCTGTTCGCAGCAAGCGCCGAGGAGTTCGCCCGCCGCGCCAACGCCAAACTCGGCAACAAGGCGAAAGTCGTCGTCTACGGCTCGAGCCAGCTCGGCGGCGACAAGGAACTGCTGCAGAAGCTGAAGCTCGGCACGGTCGACATGGCGCTGCCGTCGACGGTGATGTCCTCGGAGGCGGACCTGTTCGGCGTCTTCGAGATGCCGTACCTGGTCAAGGACCGTGCCCACATGGGGCGGATCGAGAAGGACGTGTTCTGGTCGAAGCTCGCGCCCGAGGCGGAGAAAAAGGGCCTGAAGATCATCGCGGTGTGGGAGAACGGCTACCGCCACATCACCAACAGCAAGCGCCCCATCAATACGCCGGACGACCTGAAGGGCATCAAGCTGCGCGTGCCGGAAGGCAAGTGGCGCGTGAAGATGTTCCAGACCTACGGCGCCAACCCCTCGCCGATGAAGTTCTCGGAGGTGTTCACGGCGCTTCAGACCGGCGTGATGGACGGCCAGGAGAACCCCTTCACGCAGATCTACAGCGCCAAGTTCCAGGAAGTGCAGAAGTACCTGTCGCTGACCGGCCATGTCTATACGCCGGCCTACGTGACGGTGGGGGCGAAGAAATGGGACAGCCTGCCGCCGGACGTGCGCAAGATCCTCGAGGACACGGCGAAGGAGACGCAGGCCTTCGTCTACGAGAAGGCCGCCAAGGACGACGAAGACCTGCTGGGCAAGATCAAGGCCGCGGGCGTTGCCGTCAACACGCCGAACAAGGACGCCTTCGTCGCCGCCAGCAAGCCGGTGTACGAGGAGTTCGCCAAGGAAGTCGCCGGCTCGAAGGACGTGATCGACCGCGCCATCGCGCTCGGCAAGTAGCCGATGACCTTGCGGTCGTTGCGCCGGGGATACGAGCGCTTCCTCGAGTGGATCTGCATCTTGCTGATGACCGCGCTCGCCGCCGAGGTGACGGTGGGCGTGGTCTTTCGCTACTCGGGCCATTCCCTGGTCTGGTATGACGAGGTTGCCACCATCCTGCTGGCCTGGGTGACGTTCTACGGCTCGGCGCTGGCAGTGCTGAGGCACGCGCACATGGGCGTGCCCGAGATCGTCAGGATGCTGCCGGCCCGCCGGCGGGTCGCCGCCGCGGTCGTCGCGCAACTGTGTGTGCTCGCCTTCTTCGTGCTGCTCGCGTGGGTGGGCTTTTCGATCCTCGGGATCCTGGCCTCGGATCGGCTCGTTTCGCTGCCCGGAGTCTCGGTGGCGTATGCGCATTCCGTGATCCCGATCAGCGCGGTCCTGATCGTGATCGGCCAGCTGCTGGTGTTCCCCGAGGTGCTGCGCGATGCGCGCGGCGAAGTGTTGCGCGCCAAGGGGCCCGCATGATCGGCTTCCTCGTCCTGGTCTGCGTGCTCGTGCTGGTGCTGATCAACGTTCCGATCGCCGTGGCGCTCTCGATCGCGTCGGTCGTGGCGATGCTGGCGACGCAGGGTGTGGCGAGCCTGCCCAACGTACCGCTGGCGCTGTACCAGGGCGCAACCAGCTTTCCGCTGATCGCGATCCCGCTGTTCATCCTCGCCGCCGCGATCATGAACACCTCGGGGATCTCGCACCGCCTGATCGACTTCTGCCAGGCGCTCGTCGGCTGGGTGAGGGGCGCGCTCGCCCAGGTGAACGTGCTCAGCCACATGTTCTTCGCGGAAATTTCGGGTTCGGCGGTCGCAGGCGTGGCCGCCACCGCGTCCATCATCATGCCCGCGATGAAGGAGCGCGGTTATCCGGGGCCGTTCACGGCTGCGGTGACCTCCTCCACGGCGACGCTCGCGATCATCATCCCGCCGTCGATCCCGATGATCCTGTACGCGGTCATGGCGGGCACGTCGGTGGTGCAGATGTTCGTAGCGGGCATCGTCCCCGGCCTGCTGGCCTCATTCGGCTTCATGGGGCTGTGTTACTGGTACGCGGTCAGGAACAACTGGCCGGTGGAGCAGATTTTCCAGTGGGGCGCCCTCTGGCGGGCATTCAGGCAAGCGTTCTGGGCGCTGACGCTGCCGGTCATCATCCTCGGGGGCATTTTCGGCGGCATCGTCACGGCAACCGAAGGCGCCGCGCTGGCCGTTGTTGCGGCGCTCCTGGTGGGAGGCCTGGTCTACCGCGAGCTCGACTGGGCGCGCCTGCGTGAGGCGGTCATCGACGGCGTGGTGCAGACCGGCGCCGTGATGCTGCTGGTGGCGTCGTCGGCGCTCCTCGGTCTGTATTTGACCGAGGTACAGCTGCCGCAACGCATCGCGGCGACGATGCTTTCCATTACGAACGAGAAGTGGGCGATTCTCGCGATCCTCAATGTCTTCTTCCTCATCATCGGCATGTTCCTGCACTCGGCGGCCGCCATCGTGCTGGTGGTTCCGATCATGATGCCGGCGGTGACTGCGGCGGGGATCGATCCGATCCATTTCGGCCTCATCGTGACGCTGAACCTCGCCATCGGCCAGCAGACGCCGCCCGTGGCGAGCGTGCTGCTGCTCACCTGTTCGATCGCGAAGGAGAGCGTCTGGGACGTGACCAAGGCGAACATCCCGTTCATCGGAGTGCTCGTGGCCGTGCTTATGCTGATCACCTACGTGCCCGCCGTCACGCTGGGCCTGGTGGACTTCTTCTACCGCTAGAGAGCCGATGGGCAACACGCTCCTCGTCGAACGCGACGGGCCGATCGCGACCGTGGTGCTCAATCGGCCCGAGAAGCTGAACGCGCTGACGAAACCCATGTGGCAGGGGCTGGGCGACGCGGTACGTGCCTTGTCGGCCGACGACGACCTGCGCTGCATCGTGCTGCGCGGCGCCGGCGACAAGGCGTTCTCGCCCGGCAACGACATCGGCGAGTTCGCCACCGTGCGCGCCAACAAGGCGCAGGCGATCGAGTACGGCGCGATCATGCACGCGACGGCGCAGGCGCTGGAGAACTGCCGCCATCCGATCGTCGCCCAGATCCACGGCATCTGCGTCGGCGGCGGCCTGGAGATCGCGGCGCTCGCCGACATCCGCATCTGCGGAACATCGAGCCGCTTCGGCGCGCCGATCAAGAATCTCGGCCTGGTGATGGCCTACGCCGAGATGGCGCCGCTGGTGCGGCTGGTAGGGGCGAGCATCGCGCTGGAGATCCTGCTCGAGGGGCGGATCTTCGATGCTGCCGAAGCGAAGGACAAGGGTCTGGTGACGCGCGTCGTGCCCGACGATCAGGTGGCCGCCGAGGCGCGCGCCGCCGCCGAGCGCATCGCCGAAGGCGCGCCGCTGGCGGCGCGCTGGCACAAGAAGTTCGCCCGCCGGCTGGCCGATCCGCGCGAACTGACGCCCGCCGAGCGCGACGAGTGCTTCGACTGCTTCGATACCGAGGACTTCCGCATCGGCTACCAGTCCTTCCTGGCCAGGCGCAAGCCGCAGTTCGTCGGCCGCTGAGCCGGCGCCAGAGCGCCGCGACGACGTGATGAAGCCATCACCAACGGGACCGCTGGCCGGGATGCGCGTGCTTGAACTGGCGCAGATCATGTCCGGCCCGACCGCCGGCCTGATGCTCGCCGATCTCGGCGCCGACGTGATCAAGGTCGAGAAGCTGCCCGGCGGCGACGATTCGCGCGGCTACACCGATCCGCGCGTCAACGGCGTCTCGGCGCCGTTCCTGATGATGAACCGCAACAAGCGCGGCCTGGCGCTGAACCTCAAGCAGGCGCAGGGCCGCGAGGTGCTGCTGCGGATGGCGGCGCGCGCCGACGTGCTGCTGGAGAACTTCCGCACCGGCACGATGGCGAAGCTCGGACTCGGCGTCGAGGTGCTTCGCCAGGCCAATCCGGGGCTGATCTACTGCGCGGTCAGCGGCTACGGCCATACCGGCCCCTATGCCGACAAGGGCGGCTTCGACCTGATCGCGCAGGGCTTCGCCGGGCTGATGTCGATCACGGGCGAGCCGGACCGGCCGCCGGCGAAGGTCGGCCCGCCGGTGTCGGACATCAACGGCGGCATCCTCGGCGCGCTTGGCATCGTCGCTGCCTGGGCGCACAAGCTGCGCACGGGCGAAGGACAGGTGGTCGACACCTCGCTGATGGAGGCAGCGTTGCAGCAGACGTATTGGCACGCCGCCGTGTACTTCGCCACCGGCGAATCGCCGGGTCCGACCGGCTCGGCACACATCCTGACCGCGCCCTACCAGGCCTTCCACGCGGCCGATGGCTGGATCAACATTGGCGGCGCCAACCAGGCCAACTGGGAACGGATCGCCGAGGTGCTCGGCCACCCGCAGTGGCGCAGCGATCCGCGCTTCGCCACCAACACCGCCCGCAAGCAGAACCTGCCCGAACTGGTCGCAAAGATGAACGCGGTGCTGGGCACGCGCACGCGCGCCGAGTGGCTGGCCGCCTTCGACGCCGCCGGCGTGCCGGCCGGCCCCGTGCATTCGATCGGCGAGGCGCTGAGCCATCCGCAGACTCTGGCGCGCGAGATGGTGGTCGAGACGAACCACCCGCAGGCCGGGCCGGTGAAAAGCATCGGCTTCCCGATCCGCTTCTCCGCCACGCCCGCCGCCGTCACGCGGCCGGCGCCGCTGCTCGGCGAGCACACGCGCGAAGTGCTGCGCGACTATGGCTTCGCCGAGCACGAGATCGATGCGCTGCTGGCCGCCGGCGTGGTTCAGGACGGCTCGACACAGCGCCCCGCCTGAGGCCCGCGCGCGGTCCGCCGAAGGCGAGCCGATACAATCCGCGCTTTGGTCTGGCCCGCGACAATGAACGGCAGAACGCGCGCAGCGCCCGTGGTCGGCGTCCTGATGGGGTCGAACTCTGACTGGGACATCATGCAGCACGCCTGCGAGGTGCTGAAGGAATTCGGCGTGCCGTTCGAGGCCAAGGTGGTCTCCGCCCACCGCACGCCCGACGAGATGTTCGCCTATGCGGAAGAGGCGCGCAGCCGCGGCCTGCGGGTGATCATCGCCGGCGCCGGCGGCGCCGCGCACCTGCCCGGCATGCTGGCCTCGAAGACCGTGATCCCCGTGCTCGGCGTGCCGGTGCCATCGCGCTACCTGCGCGGCGAGGACAGTCTGCTGTCGATCGTGCAGATGCCCAAGGGCGTGCCGGTGGCCACCTTCGCCATCGGCGAGGCCGGTGCGGCCAATGCCGGCCTGTTCGCGGTGGCGATGCTGGCCACTGCCGATGCCGACCTGGCGCAGAAGCTCGCGCAGTTCCGCGCCACGCAGAGCGAGAAAGCGCGCAACATGACGCTGCCGCTGTGAGACAGGCGCGATAATGCAGTGTCCTTCCGTGCCCAGCGTGCCTCGCGCGGGTCTTCAGGCGCGAGCGCCGCGCATCACGGGCGACGCCGCCGCGATCGCTGCTGAAACCGCATGACCGATCACCCCGCAGGCGCGCCACCGGCGCCGATTGCCCCGGGAAGCTGGCTCGGCCTGCTCGGCGGCGGGCAACTGGGGCGGATGTTCGCCATGGCGGCGGCCAGCCTCGGCTATCGCGTCTGCGTGGTCGATCCCGATCCGCTGAGCCCGGCGGCCGCGGTGTGCGAGGAACACTTGCAGGCACCTTACGAGGACGAGCAGGCGCTGGCGGAACTGGCGCGTCGCTGCGCCGCCGTGACCATCGAGTTCGAGAACGTGCCGGCCGGCGCGTTGCGGACGCTCGCCGAGCGCGTGCCGGTTCGGCCGGCGGCCGACGCGGTGGCGGTGGCGCAGGACCGCATCTTCGAGAAGCGCTTCATGGTCGCGCACGGCGTGGACGTCGGCCCGCACAAAGTCGTCGAACGGATCGACGACCTGCTGCGCGCGCCCGACCTGCTGTTTCCCGCGATCCTGAAGACAGCGCGGCTCGGCTACGACGGCAAGGGCCAGGTCGCCGTCGAAACGCGCGACGAGGCGGTGCAGGCGTGGTCGCGCCTCGGCCGCGCCGCCGCAGTGCTGGAAAAGCGGCTGCACCTGCTGCGCGAGGTCTCCTGCATCGTCTGCCGCGGCGCCGACGGCGCGATGACGAACTACCCGGTGATCGAGAACCAGCACCGCAACGGCATCCTCGCCGTGTCGATCGCCCCGGCGCGCGTCTCGCCGCAGGTGGCCGCGCACGCGGCGGAGCTCGCGCGCCGGATCGCCGCCGCGCTCGACTACGTCGGCGTGCTGTGCGTGGAGATGTTCGTCGTCGGCGAGGAACGGCTTCTCGTCAACGAGATCGCGCCGCGGCCGCACAACTCCGGTCACTTCACGATCGATGCCTGCGCCGCCAGCCAGTTCGAGCAGCAGGTGCGCACGCTGGCCGGCATGCCGCTCGCCTCGCCGGCGCAGCTGGTGCCGGCGGTGATGCTGAACGTGCTCGGCGACCTGTGGTTCCACCACGGCGAGCGGCGCGAGCCGCCGTGGCACGAGGCGCTCGCCGTCAGCGGCGCCAAGCTGCATCTGTACGGCAAGCACGAGCCGCGACCGGGACGCAAGATGGGGCACGTCACCTGCCTCGGGGCCTCGGTGGCCGATGCGCTCGAACGCGCGGTGGCGGTGGCCGCGGAACTCGGCATCGAACCGCCGAAGTGAGCGCGGCCGCGCCGGTCGATGCGACGCTTGTCGAGCGCGCCGCGGCACTGCTGGCGGCGGGCCGGCTGGTCGCGTTCCCGACCGAAACGGTCTACGGGCTCGGCGCCGATGCCGACAACGTCGCCGCCGTGCGTGCCATCTTCGCCGCCAAGGGTCGGCCGGCCGACCACCCGGTGATCGTCCATGTTACCGATCTCGGCGCGATCGGCGCGTGGAGCGTCGATGCGCCGGCGGCGACGCAGCAACTGGCGCGGGCCTTCTGGCCCGGGCCGCTGACGCTGGTGCTGCGGCGTTCGGCGCGCGCGCACGATGCGCTGACCGGCGGCCAGGCGAGTGTGGGCCTGCGCTGCCCGGCGCACCCGTGGGCGCAGGCGCTGCTGCGCGCCTTCGCCGCCGTGCGCGGCGACGCCGCCGCAGCCCTGGCGGCGCCGAGCGCAAACAGTTTCGGCCGCATCAGCCCGACGACGGCCGCGCACGTGCGCGCCGATCTCGGCGAGAAGCCGGACGGCCGCGTCGATCTGATCCTCGACGGCGGCGCCTGCCCGGTCGGCATCGAATCGACGATCGTCGATCTGTCCGGCGACGCGCCGCGGCTGCTGCGGCAGGGTTCGATCACGCGCCGCCAGCTCGAACAGACGCTGGCGCGACCGGTGGCCGACGCCGATCACGGCGCGCCGCGCGCTTCGGGCCGGCTGAAGAGCCACTACGCGCCGCGAACGCCGCTCGAACTGCTGCCGGCGGCGCAGCTACCGGCTCGGGTCAACGCGCTGCGCGGCACGCGCATGGCCGTGCTGGCACCCGCCGCGACGCTGCTCGACTGGCCGGCCGACGTGGTGCTCAGGCTGGTGGCGCCGGTCGATGCGCAGCAATACGCGCGGCGGCTGTATGCACTGCTGCACCAGCTCGACGAGTGCGGCGCGGCGCGAATCCTCGTCGCCGCGCCGCCGCAGGGCGAGGTCTGGGAGGCGGTGCACGACCGGCTGCGGCGCGCCGCAGCGGCGACGGACACCGACGAAGGCACCTGAGGCTCATCGGCGCCCGCGTATGATCCGCTGACGGCTCCGCGATTGAAGCCGTCGCGAAGACAACAGAGGAGGAGATCGATGTTCGAATTCCTGCGGGTGCGCCGGCGGGCCCTTCTGCTCGCCGCTGCGTCGGCGGCCACGATCCTGGTCGCGTCCTGCGGCGGTGGCAGCGATGACCAGCCGCCATTGTTCAGGACGATGGTCACGTTCGGCGCCAGCCTGAGCGACAACGGTAACAGTTGCAATCTGATCCCGACGAGTTGCCCGCCGGCGCCGCCTTATGCTTCGGGCCGCTTCTCGAACGGGGCGCTGTGGATCGACGCGGTAGCCGCCAGGTACGGCGCCAGCGCGGTGCCGTCACGGCAAGGCGGAACGAACTACTCGTATGGCGGGGCTCGCACGGGCGCTGTCCCGGGTGTCACCACGCCGGCGGCGGTGCCGAGCATGGTGACGCAACTGGAACAGTATCTGCAGCGCGTCGGCTACCTGGCCAGTGCGCAGACTCTGTTCGTGGTCGATGCGGCAACGGTCGGCAACAACATTGCCGATGCGCTGACGCTGTCGGCGACCAATCCAAATGCGCCGGTGGCGGTGCTGACGGCTGCGGTGACGGATATCGCGACGATGATCGCGCGCTTGTACGCGTCCGGGGCGCGGCATATCGCGGTGCTTAACGCGCCGAATGTGGGCCGCACGCCGCGCGTGCAAGCCCTTGGCGCGGCAGCTATTGCTGGGGCGACGCAGCTTTCGGCGCAGTTCAACGGCGCGCTGGCGCAACAGATCGCTGCATTGAAGGCTTCATCACCTGGCCTGAACGTTTACGTTGCCGATTTCTTCACTCTGAACGAACAGATCGCGGGCAATCCCGCCGCTTTCGGTTTTTCGAACGTCACCGCACCGTGCTTCGACGCGTCGGTACTGCCGCCGACCGTCTGCGCGAACCCCGATCAGTACGCGTACTGGGATCCTTTCCACCCCACGCAGGCGACCGGCAAGCTGATGTCCGACTTGATGATCGCGGCCATCGGCCGCTGATCGGGCAGATGTATCTGAAGGCGGCGCCTGCGGGCGCCGCTTTTTTTGCGAATCCGCACGCGCGCGATCACGTCGCGCCGTAGTCGCACCCGATGCGCTGGATCGACCGCATCCCGTTCGTGATCCTCGTGCCGCTGGCGCTGCTGCTCGGGCTGGCGCCTTTCGTGCCCGAACCTCACCTGTGGCAAAAGCTGAAGATGCTCGCCGCCGGGACACTGTCGCGGCCGATCGACATCTTCGATCTCTGCTACCACGCGGCGCCGGTGATCCTGCTCGCGCTCAAGCTGCTGCGCACGCTGCGGCGCTGACGAAATGCCGCGCGCCGGTCGACGCGGCGCAGCACGCGCGCGGCGTGAGTCCTTCGCAATGGATCGCTGCCTGCCGCGATTGACCGCCTCGTGCGGTGCGCCTACCTTGCGCTGGCATCGGATGCAGCCCGCGACCGGGCACTCCTGGTCATCGATCGACGCTCCCGATGCAGCCGGCCGTTGCGTGGCGGAGCCCGCGGCGTCCGGCCCGCCTGGGCCAAAGGCTCCGAATCCAATCGTCGAGAGCAACGGGAGAACAGGATGGCAACGTACGTCGTGCTGGGCAGTTTCACCGAACAGGGCATCCGCAACGTCAAGGACACGATCAAGCGCGCCGACATGGTCAAGGAGGCCGCGCAGAAGGCCGGACTCAACATGAAGGAGATCATGTGGACGCTGGGCAGCCACGATATCGTCGTGACCTTCGAGGCGCCGAATGACGAAGCGATGACCGCTTTTGCGCTGGCCGTCGGCGCCGCCGGCAACGTGCGCACCGAGACGCTGCGCGCCTTCAACCGCAGCGAGATGAGCGCGATCCTGGCCAAGATGGGATAGCGCACATCGGGCGCCGGTGCGCTGCATGCGCCGGTGCACGCAACACGGTCGATGAGCCCCGCCGCGGCGGGGCTTTTCTTTGGATGCGTCCGGCGCCGCAGCGGCCAGAACAGGGGACCGGTCGCGCTGTAATGAATCGTTGCCAGCCGGCGACCAAGCGCCAATGCCGCCGCGGAGCCGTCCCATGCAAACGCCCAGCCGCAGCCGTCGCGTGCTGCTTCGTCATCTCAGCGCAGTCGCGGCCGTGGCCGTGGCTGCGCCGATCGTGCGCGCGCAGCCACGGCGGCTGCGCTGCGCGGTGGGGCCATTTTTGCCCAGCCCCGAGGACACGCGCCGCGCCTACACGCCGTTTTTTGCGCATCTGGCCGCTGCGATCGGCCGACCCGACTTCGACCTTGCGGTCACGACCGACTGGGCCGGGCTCGCCGTGGCGATGGGCTCGGGCAACCTCGATGTGGCATGGATGGGCCCGTGGGGCTACATGCTGGCGCACCAGGCGTCGGGCTGCCGCGCGATCGCCACGGTGAAGTACGAGGGCAGGCCGACCTATCACGCGATCATCATCGGCCGCCCGGATCTTGCAGTGGCGCGGTTTCCCGACGACACGCGCGGACGCAGCATCTCCTTTGCCGACGTTGGCTCGACCTCGGGCTGGCTGATCCCGCAGTACTACGCGAAGGAGATCTGGCGCATCGATCCGCGCCGCTTCTGGAAGTACACCGAAGGGGCGTCGCACCCCGGCAACGAGATTGCCGTGCAGTCGGGGCAGGTGGACCTGGCCACCGACTACGACCGCAATCGCAACGCGATGATCGACGCCGGACGGATCCGCGCGGACGCGACCCGGATTGTCTGGCAGTCCGAGCCGCTGCCCAACGATGCGATCGCCGTTGCCCGCGACTTCCCCGCGGACCATGCAGGTGCGGCGCAGCGGGCGATGCTGGCGATTTCGCCGGCGGCGGCGGTGGACCTGCTGCCGAAGCGCTACACCGGGTTCGTCGCCGCATCGCATGACAGCTACGCGCTGATCGAAAAGGCAGGCCTGGCACTGGGCCGGCTGAAACCAGCGTGACCGAATCGCCGCAGGTCGCCGCCGCGCTGCTGCGGTTCCGGCAGCAGCGCTGGGATCAGGCGCGCATGCGGCGCACGCTGCCGGCGCTGCTGTTTGTCGTTGCGCTGCTCGTCGCCTGGAGGTGGGCGCAGGTCGATCTGGTGCGGCTGCTCGCCGGCATTCCGCGGATGGGGCACTGGCTGGCGCAGGCCTGGCCGCCGGCGCTGCACGAACTGCCCATCTTCATCGAGCGCATGGGCGAGACGGTGGCGATCGCCTTCCTCGGCACGCTGGCGGCGGCGACGCTTGCCGTGCCGGTGGCGTTTCTCGCCGCGCGCGGGACGACGCCGCTGCCGTGGCTGCGCCTGCCGCTGCGCTGGTGGCTGAACGCCGTCCGCGGCATCGACTCGTTCGTCTTCGCGCTGGTCCTGGTGGCTGCCGTCGGGCTCGGGCCGTTCGCCGGGCTGCTCGGCGTGGCGCTGCACACCTGGGGCAGCGCGGCGAAACTGTTCGCCGACCAGATCGAGACGATGCCTCAGGAAAACGTGCAGGCGCTCGAAGTCGGCGGCGCCGGACGGCTGCTGGCATTCCGCTTCGCCATGGTGCCGGAACTGCTGCCATCGTGGGCGTCGATCACGCTGTACCTGTTCGAATTCAACGTCCGTGCCTCGACCGTGCTCGGCGTGGTCGGCGCCGGCGGCATCGGCCAGGAACTGAAGTCGAGCATGGACCTGCTGGACTTCGCGCGGCTGGCGACGATCATCGCGGTGATCCTGGTCGCGGTGACAGTGATCGATGCGGCGGCAGCATGGATGCGGCGGCGCTTGTCCTGACGCCGCCGCGGGCGGTAACGGCTGTCGCCGCGCCGGTGCTGGCGTTGCGACGCGCATCGCGTTCTTACGCCAACGGCCGCGGCCTCGCTCCGATCGACCTCAAACTGCGCGCCGGGCGTTTCGTGGCACTCGTCGGTCCCAGCGGCGCCGGCAAGAGCACGCTGCTGCGGCTGCTCGCCGGACTGGACCGGCCGAGCGGCGGCGAGGTGCTGCTCGACGGCGCACCGCGCCGACCGGCGCGACGCGGCGACACCGCCGTGGCGCTGATCTTCCAGCGTCCGCATCTGGTCGGCCGGATGCGCGTCGTCGACAACGTCCTCGGTGGTCGTCTCGGCAATCTGCCGCGCTGGCGCGGCCTGATCGGGCGGTTCACCGACGCCGACTGGGCGCTCGCGCTCGAATGCCTCGACCAGGTCGGCCTGCTCGAACACGCGAACGAGCGTACCGACCGGCTTTCCGGCGGCGAACAGCAGCGGGTGGCCATCGCCCGCGCGCTGGTGCAGCAGCCACGGGCGCTGCTCGCCGACGAGCCGGTGGCCAGCCTCGATCCGGACAACGCGCGGCGCGTGCTGTCCCTGCTGCGCGGCTGCGCCGATCGCGGGCTTGCCGTTCTGGCCAGCCTGCATCAGCCCGATCTGGCGCGTGCCTTCGCCGACCAGACCGTCGCCCTCGGCGCGGCCCAGGTGGCGCCCACCCCTCGCGCGGGCTCGCTCGCGGCGTGATCGGTAGCGTGTCGGCGGCCGAGGCCGATGGGTTCTCAGTGCAGCAGGTTTGCCTGTGCCGCCTGCTCGATGTCGGCGAAGGTCGCCGCCTGAGGCAGGCTGCTGATCTCGGCGCCGGTGCGCCGCGCGACCTCGGTTGCCGAAAGCAGCCCGCGCAGTCGGTCGGACGAAGCGCCCGTCGACTCGACGACGACGATGTGCGTGCGACCGCTGCCGCGGAAGGTCTCGACGACGTCGGCGACGCTGCATTGCTCGAGATCGTCGACGTCGATCACCTGCCACTGCGCCGCCGGCTCCATCACCGCCGACACGGGCACGCCGGCCCAGCCGCGCGAGCGCGCCTCGCGGCCGCCCGATTCGACGAGGCGGACGGGTTTTTCGCCAAGGATGTCGTAGGCGGTCACCAGGCCGAGAAGGCCGCCGTTGCCGTCGATCACGATCGCCGAACGGACTCCGGCGTTCTTCATCAGCCGCAGCGCGTCGTCGATCGGCGTGTCCGCGGCAACGGTCACCGTCGGCGTGCGGTCGAGGTCGGTCATCAGCTCGATTGCCGGCGCGTCCAGCGCCAGCTTCGGCGTCTGTCGCGCTTCGGCGGCGGCCAGCGCGACGCTGCGCGCGGCCCGCATCGGTACTGCCTTCGCTCGTGGGCCCATGTTTCCCTCCAGTGAGCGGCCGGATGGCCTGCCGGCGCGCCCGTGCAATGCCTGCCGATCCTCGCGGGCCGCGCCAAAGATCCGCGGGCCGCTGCGGGACTCGCGGCCCGCAGGCGCCGCGCCCCGAAGTGCCGGCACCAGCGGCCGCCATGGCGATGATCTGCCGCCGCCGTAAGAACCGTGCCGGCGCCGCGACTTGTGGCGATTCCTGCCGCCGCACCGCGGCGGCCGTTCGCTGCGAGGAGATCCGCGATGAGACCGCGTCCAGATACCCGTGTTCCCGGACTGATCGTCGACACCGTCAATCACGGGCGCTGGCAACTGGCCGACGCGGGCGCGGCCGACGAGACGCTCGTTGTCTTCTATCGTGGCCTGCACAGCCCGATGTGCCGGAGTGCGCTGGCGGAGCTGGCCAGCCTGCGCGGCGAGTTTGCGCGGCGCGGCGTGCAGGTCATTGCCGTGAGCAGCGACGATGCGGCTCGCGCCGCGCGAACGGTCGTGGAATGGAACCTGCATGCGTTGCGCATCGGCTATGGCCTGTCCGCGGACACGGCAGGCCAATGGGGCGTACACCTGCGCCGGAACGACGGCGCGATGGCAGGCGGTATCGATGTGCCGGCTCAGTTCGTCGAGCCGGCCGTCTTCCTGGTGCGGCCGGACCTGACGCTGCGTTTTGCCTGCGTGCAGACGTCGCCGCTGGTTCGCCTGCACTTCATCGATCTGCTCGCCGCAGTCGGCGTCGAGCAGGAGATCCGGCCGGCGCCGACCGTACTGACCGCGCCGGCTCTTGCCGCGGCCGCGGCGCGCTGGCGCATGGGGAGCGTGACGCGCCGCGCCACCTTCGCCCCGGCCGCGACGGCCTGATCGTCACTTCGATCGGCTCGAGTGCGGCGGACGCTGCGATGCAGGCGGTGCTGCACGCGTTGTCATTGACGGTCGTCTTCGCCATGGGCTTCGCCGCGCATCGCGCCAGCCTGTGCACCGTTCGCGCCGTCGCCGAGGCGATGCGCCAGCGCCGCTTTGCGATGCTGGCGAGCTTCGGCCGGGCCGCGCTATGGACCGCCGCAATCACGGGCGTGCTGGTTCTGGCGTTTGCAGTGCCGCATCCGCCCGTGCCGTTAAGGCAGCCGATGCCGTGGCTCATCGCCGGTGGCTTTCTGTTCGGCGCCGGCGCCGCGATCAACGACGGCTGTTCGCTGTCGACCCTGCAGCGGCTGGCTGACGGCGAACTGTCGATGCTGCTGACGCTGGCCGGCGTGGCCGGCGGCATCCTCATCGGCTTGCGCGTCGAGGCCGGCGCCGCGGCGATGCTGTCGCCGCTGCCATCGCCGTGGCCCGGCGCACAGGGCTGGGCGCCCGTCGTGCTGGCGATCGTGCTCGCCTGGTGTGCGCGCGAAGCGCTGCAACTCGTCCGTTGCGTGCCGGCTGGCGCGTCGTGGCAGGCGCTGCTGCAGGCGCCGCGCTACTCGCTGCCGTTGGCCGCAGCCGTGCTCGGCCTGGCCGGCGGCGTGCTTTATGCGGTCGAGGGCGCGTGGTCGTACACGAACTTCCTTCGCGCTGGCCTGGCCGCGCTCGGTGAGCGCGGCGCCGCGCCGGCCGGCATCCACGCACTGCTCGTCCTGGCGCTCGTCGGCGGCATGGTGCTGTCCTCATTGCAGCGCGGCGGCTTCCGGCCGAGGCTCGAACTGTCCGGTGTCTGGCACGAGCGCCTTGCCGGCGGCGTGCTGATGGGCATCGGCGGGGCGCTGCTGCCCGGCGGCAACGACACGCTGCTGCTTGGCGCGATACCGACGCTGTCGGTGCGGGCGGTCATTGCTTATCTCGCCCTGCTCGCCGGTGTGGCGCTGGTGCTGGCAATGCAGCAGGCCCTGCGCCGCCGGGGCATTGCCGCACAGTGAGCGAAGGGCGCCCGGCAGCGGCCCCGTAAGGCGATAATTCGCGCGCCATTGCCGCCCGCGCCACCGGCGGCAGATCTGCCGCGGCATCGGCCCGGCCGGCGGGAGCACGCCTTGGACCTGAATTTCACCACCGAAGAAATGGCTTTCGCCGCCGAGGTGCGGGCGTTTGCCGACAGCGCGCTTCCCAACGACATCCGTGCCTCGGTCGCCGGCGGCGAGCATGTTGCCGCCGAGCATATCTCGCGCTGGCAGAAGATCCTTCACGCCAAGGGCTGGGGTGCGCCGACCTGGCCGCGCGAATGGGGCGGACCGGGCTGGGATCCCGTGCGCCAGCACCTGTTCGACGAGCAGTGCATGGTCGCCGGCGCGCCACGGCAGTTGCCGTTCGGCCTGCGCATGGTCGGGCCGGTGCTGATGAAGTTCGGCACGCCGGTGCAGCAGAGCCGCTTCCTGCCGCGCATCCCGTCGGCCGAGCACTGGTGGTGCCAGGGCTACTCCGAGCCGGGGGCGGGCAGCGACCTGGCGGGACTGTCGACGCGCGCCGTGCGCAAGGGCGATCGATACGTCGTCAACGGGCAGAAGACCTGGACCACGCTCGGCCAGTACGCCGACTGGATGTTCTGCCTGGTCCGCACCGATGCCGAGGCCAAGAAGCAGGAGGGGATCAGCTTCCTGCTGATCGACATGAAAGCGAAGGGCGTGACCGTGCGGCCGATCATCCTGCTCGACGGCGCGCACGAGGTCAACGAAGTATTCCTCGACGATGTCGAAGTGCCGGTCGAGCAGCGTGTCGGCGAGGAAAACCAGGGCTGGACGATCGCCAAGTACCTGCTCGAACACGAGCGCACCGGCATCGCCAACGTCGGCATCAACAAGCGCGAACTGGCGCGGGCAAAGCGGCTGGCACGCGAGAGCACGCGCAACGGCCGGCCGCTTGCCGACGACCCGCTGTTCGCCGCGCGCCTTGCCGAGGTCGAGGTCGAGCTGATGGCGCTCGACGTCCTCAACCTGCGCGTGCTGGCGGCGGCGCGCGACCGCGGCTCACCGGGACCGATGGCGTCGATGCTGAAGATCAAGGGTTCGCAGGTGTACCAGCGCATTTCCGAACTGATCCTCGATGCGCGCGGCCCCGAAGCGCTGCCTTGCCGCTGGGACGCGCAGGCGCAGCGCTGGGTGCAGGACCCGGCGGCCGCGTTCTACCTGAACCTGCGCAAGGTGACGATCTACGGCGGCTCGAACGAGATCCAGCGCAACATCATCGCCAAGCATGTGCTCGAGCTTTGACGGCGAAAGGAAGATTTGCCACGGATTCACACGGATGAAAACGGATTGAAGTGACGAAACGCGCAAGCCGAGTTCTTATCCGTGTTAATCCGTGTTCATCCGTGGCGAAATCCTCTCTCTTCCGAATCAAGTGCAATGATCGCTGCCGCCGCAGCGCCCCGCTCGGCGGCGCTTCTTGATCATTGATCCTTGAAATCCGTGGCAAAGGTCTATGGGCTGCAGGCGACCCGCGATGATGGCCATCGGCCGATGAAAGGGAACTGATGGACTTTTCGTACTCCGAAGACCAGTCGATGTTCGTCGCCAGCTGCGAGCGGCTGGTGCGCGAACGCTGCGGCTTCGATGCCCGCCGCGCGATCGCCCGCTCGGCTGCCGATGCGCGGCCGCCGCTGTGGACGGAGTTCGCGCAGCTCGGCCTGACCGCGCTGCTGGTGCCCGAGCAGGCCGGCGGCCTGGGCCGGCCGCTGATCGACGGTGTTCTGGTGGCGCAGGCGCTCGGTCGCGGCTGGCTGCTGGAGCCCTTCGTCGACTGCGCGCTCGCGGCCGTCGCGGCGCTGGCGCGCGCGCCGGACAGCGCCGCGCGCAACGAAGCAATGACGGCGATCGCCGACGGCCGCTCGATCGTCGTGCCACTGGGCGCGGCGCGGATTGCCGCCGGCACCGTGCGCGGCACCGCCGCGCATGCCAGTTATGCCGACGCGGTGCTGTTCGCCAACGGCGACCGCCTGTGCCTGTTGCCGCTGAAGGAGGCCGAGCGGCAGGGCTGGCGCCAGTTCGACGGCAGCGCGGCGGCGGAATTCGTCTGCTCGCTGGAAGGCGAGATCGTGCTGGCGCAGGGGGCCGCGACGGCGGCCTGCCTGCAGGTGGCAGGAGAAGTGTCCCGCGTCGGCCGCATCGCTGAAGGCGTGGGCCTGGCGAGTACCGTGCTCGACGTCACCGCCGAGTACCTGCGCACGCGCAAGCAGTTCGGCCAGCCGATCGGCCGCTTCCAGGCGCTGGCGCACCGGATGGCCGACCTGGCGATCGGCTACGAGCAGGCGCAGTCGCTCGCCTGGGCGGCGGCGATGAAGCTCGGCTCGCCCGAGGGCGCGCGGGCGCTCGACGCGGCACAGGTGATGGCGCACCGCGCGCTGCGCGCCATCGGCCAGGAGGCGATCCAGCTGCACGGCGGCATCGGCATGACCGACGAGCTGGCGGTGTCGCACTACGTCAAGCGGCTGCTGGCGATCGAGATCGAGCTGGGCGACGCGGATACGGCGCTCGCCCGCTTTGCCGCGGCGGCCTGAGCCGCGCGATCGCGGCAGCCGACGCGAACGATCAGATTGCCGGCCGCGGCCGCGCGACCTCGCTCAACCGGCCCGCTGTCGAAACCTGGCCGAAGGCGTCATCGCGGCACGCGCGCATCGGCGGCGGCGCGCCTACGAGAAGGCCTGGATGCCGGTCTGTGCGCGACCGAGGATCAGCGCATGGATATCGTGCGTGCCCTCGTAGGTGTTGACCACTTCCAGGTTCACCATGTGGCGGGCGACCCCGAACTCGTCGACGATGCCGTTGCCGCCAAGCATGTCGCGTGCCGTTCGGGCGATCTCCAGCGCCTTGCCGCAGGAGTTGCGCTTCATGATGCTGGTGATCTCGACCGCGGCCGTGCCTTCGTCCTTCATCCTGCCCAACCGCAGGCAGCCCTGCAGCCCGAGCGCGATCTCGGTCTGCATGTCGGCCAGCTTCTTCTGGATCAGCTGGTTGGCCGCCAGCGGCCGGCCAAACTGCTTTCGGTCGATCACGTACTGCCGCGCCCGGTGCCAGCAGTCCTCGGCCGCGCCCAGTGCGCCCCAGGCGATGCCGTAGCGGGCGGAATTCAGGCAGGTGAACGGGCCCTTCAGTCCCTCGACGTTCGGCAGTTCGTTCTCGGCCGGAACGAACACGTCGTCCATCACGATCTCGCCGGTGGTGCTGGTGCGCAGCCCGACCTTGCCGTGGATCGGCGGCGCCGACAGGCCCTTCATGCCTTTGTCGAGGATGTAGCCGCGAATGATGCCGGCGTCGTTCTTGGCCCAGACGACGAAGACGTCGGCGAACGGCGAATTGCTGATCCAGTTCTTGGCGCCGCGCAACTGGAAGCCGCCGCCGACCTTGCGCGCCCGGGTCTCCATCGATCCGGGATCGGAACCGTGGTTCGGCTCGGTCAAGCCGAAGCAGCCGATCCACTCGCCGGAGGCCAGCTTCGGCAGGTACCTGCGCCGCTGCGCCTCGGAGCCGAACTCGTAGATCGGCAGCATCACCAGCGAACTCTGCACGCTCATCATCGAGCGGTAGCCGGAGTCCACCCGCTCGATCTCGCGGGCAATCAGGCCGTAGCTGACGTAGTTCAGTTCCGGGCCGCCGTATTCGGCCGGGATCGTCGGCCCGAGCAGGCCGAGCGCACCCATCTCGCGGAACACCGTGGTGTCCGCCTTCTCGTGGCGGAACGCCTCAAGCACCCGTGGCGCCAGCTTGTCCTGCGCATAGCGGTAGGCCGCATCGCGCACCATGCGCTCGTCGTCGGAAAGCTGCGTGTCGAGCAGCAGCGGGTCGTCCCACTTGAACTGGGCTTTCAGGCGGGTCGGGGCTTGCGGCGCGTTCATGGAGTCTTCTCCCGGTCGGAAGTTGAAAGTCTACGCGCGGCGCTGCGGCGCATTGGCCGAGAGCGCATCCGCGCTGGCCGCCCGACGATCCGGGCCGCGTCCAAGGGCAGCCGCGGCGATCGCGGCGCAGCCATCGCCCGGACGCCGCGCAACCGAGACACCGCTGGCCGTGTCAGAACACGGGCCGACCCGGCGGGCAGACCGTCGAAAGAGTTCCGCCCATGTCCATGGCGGCACTGGTGTGGCGACGCGCCGTGCAAGGCCGGCGGCGATGGCCGGCCGCTGCAGTGGTTGATTAGTCGACCGCAATCCTTCACGATCAGATCGGCCGCGTCGCCGGCACGATTTCTCGCGGCGGTCAACCGCAGGAATTGGCGGCAACTCGCGGCAGGTGATCCGGTCGAAGGGACATTGCACTGGCCGCAGGGAGGCGAATGAAACGCGTGCCGCTGTACAGCCGGGCGAACGCCGCGACCGGCCTTGTCAGGCCAGAAGATCCGCCGTCCGCCGGGTCGCCGCCGCCCCCGCAGGCCGAGGTCGGCGAAGCGCGCGTGCGACGTCCCGGTGTCCTGCGCCGGTTCGCTTCGCGCCATGACCGGCCGCTGCTGGTCGCAACGGGCGCAGCCATGGCGGCGATCGCGATCTTTGCGCTGCAGCGCGGCGGGCCAGCGCCGAAGGCTTTGACCCAGGCCGACATCGACAAGGCGGTGCTGCATACGCTGAGCACGAAGCAGCTGCCGTCGCCGGCGGCAAAGGCGGCGGAGATCATTGGCCCGGCGGTGGTCAGGGTGCGCGGCATCTCCCCCGGCGAACGCGGCGATCCGGACCTCGAAGAGGGCGTGGGAACCGGTGTCGTGATCGTCGACACCGGCGTGATCCTGACCAACCTGCACGTGGTCACCGGCTCGGAGAAAGTGCGAATCGAATTCGCCGATGGCCACGAAGCCGACGCCGCGGTGATCAGCACCAAGGCCGAGCATGATCTGGCGGTGCTGCAGGCCAAGTCGCTGCCGAAGGACGGCGTCACGGCGGCGACGCTGCGTTCGACCGCCGAGCTGAAACCGGGCGACCAGGTCGTCGCCGTCGGCTTTCCCTTCGGCATCGGCCCGTCGGTGTCGTCGGGCGTGATCTCCGGCCTGCAACGCGAGTTTCGCTCGCCGCAGGGCAAGCGGGTGCTGACCAACCTGATCCAGTTCGACGCCGCGGCCAATCCGGGAAACTCCGGCGGGCCGCTGGTCACGATGGACGGCGAAGTCGTCGGTATCGTGACCGCCATCCTGAATCCGTCGCGCGAGCGCACGTTCATCGGCATCGGCTTCGCCGTTCCGATCGAGAACGCGGCGTCCGGCATCGGCATGCATCCGTTCTGACACCCCGGCAGGCGCAACGACATGAACGCATTGAAAGCCAGCGGCGACGCCGTCGCCTCGACGATGGAGCGGATCCTCTTCGAGGTGAAGAAGGTCGTCGTCGGCCAGGACCATTTCCTCGAACGGGTGCTGGTGGCCACCCTGGCGCAGGGGCACCTGCTGGTCGAAGGCGTTCCCGGCCTGGCCAAGACGCTGACCGTGAAGACGCTCGCCGCGACCATTTCCGGCAGCTTCAAGCGCATCCAGTTCACTCCGGATCTGGTTCCGGCGGATCTGGTCGGCACGCGCATCTACAACCAGAAGACCGGCGACTTCGCCACCTCGCTCGGGCCGGTGTTCACGCACCTGCTGCTGGCCGACGAGATCAACCGGGCGCCGGCCAAGGTGCAGAGCGCCCTGCTCGAGGTGATGCAGGAGCGGCAGGTGACCATCGCTGGCCACACCTATCCGGTGCCGGAACCGTTCCTGGTGATGGCAACGCAGAATCCGATCGAGACCGAGGGCACCTATCCGCTGCCCGAGGCGCAGGTCGACCGCTTCATGATGAAGGTCCTGGTCGGCTATCCGACCGACGAAGAGGAGTTCGTCATCGTCGAACGGGTCACCGGCAGCCCGGCGACGGTCGCGGCCGTGGCCACGACGGAGCAACTGGCCGAATTGCAGCGCGAATGCCGCAAGGGCTACGTCGATCCGTCGCTGATGAGCTACGCGGTGCGGCTGGTCTCGGCCACGCGCGATCCGGAGCGCCACGGCATCAAGGACCTGTCGCGCTACATCACCTTCGGCGCCAGCCCGCGGGCGACGATTCACCTGATCGAGGCGGCGCGTGCACTGGCGTTCCTGCGCGGTCGCGACTACGTGCTGCCCGAGGATGTCAGCGACCTTGCCCCGGACGTCATGCGGCACCGGCTCGTGCTGTCCTACGAGGCGCTGGCCGAAGGCAAGAGCGCCGACGACCTGATCCACGCAGTGATGAAGCGCGTCGCCGCGCCCGACAAGCCGCTGCAGACCCATGTCCGTGTTGCCAATGCCTGAGCGCGTGCGCGCCGCCGATGCCGCGGCCGGGCCTGAGGCCATCCTGCGCCGGCTCGAATGGACCGTGCTCAAGCGGCTCGACGGCGCGCTTCACGGCGATTATCGGACGCTGTTCCGCGGCGCCGGACTTGATCTGGCCGACCTGCGCGAATACCAGTACAACGACGACGTTCGCCACATCGACTGGAACGTCACCGCCCGGCTGCAGGTGCCGTACGTGCGCGAGTATCACGAAGACCGCGAACTCGCCGCCTGGTTCCTCGTCGACATGTCGGCGTCGGTCGACTTCGGCTCGAGCGGCGCCAGCAAGCAGTCGCTCGCGGCGGAGTTCGTCACCGTGCTTGCGCGCGTGCTCACGCGCCGCGGCAATCGTGTCGGCCTGCTGCGCTACGGCACCCGCGTCGACAAGGTGATCGCACCGCGCAGCGGGCGTCGTCATGTGCTGCACCTGCTGGCGAACCTGCTGCAACCGCCCGGGGGTGCGCCAAAAGCCACCGACCTCGGCGAAATGCTGCTGCACGCGCTGCGCATGATGCGCCGCCGCTCGCTGGTGTTCCTCGTTTCCGATTTCATCAGCGCGCCCGGCTGGGCGCCATGGCTGGCGCGGCTCGCGCAGCGGCACGAGGTGATCGCCATCCGCCTTTATGACCCGCTGGAGATGAGGCTGCCCGACATCGGCGGAGTGCTGATGCAGGATGCCGAGACCGGCGAGCAGATCTGGGTCGACACGCACGATGCCGGTTTCCGCCGCCGCTTCGCCGCGGCGGCGGACAGGCGCGAGCAGGCGTTGCGCAAGGCGCTGGCCGATGCCGGAGTCGACACGCTCGAACTGTCCACTGGAGACGACCTGACCTCGTCGATCCTGCGCTTTGCCGACCTGCGCAAGCGCCGCGCGCAGCTGGCCTGCGGCGGCGGCCTGCCGACACACCTGAAGAGCAGCCATGAGCTTTCTGTGGCCTGAACTGCTGTGGCTGCTGGCGGTGCTGCCGCTGCTGGTGGCGCTGTACGTGTGGCTGCTCGCGCGGCGCAAGAAGTTCGCCCTGCGCTATGCCAGCCTCGGCCTGGTCAAGGAGGCGATGGGCGCGGCGCGCTGGCGGCGGCACCTGCCGCCGGCGCTGTTCCTGCTGGCGCTGGCGACGATGATCGTCGCCACGGCGCGGCCGATGGCCACGGTGACGCTGCCGACGCAGCAGGAAACGATCATCCTGGCGATGGACGTCTCGGGCAGCATGCGCGCCAAGGATGTCGAGCCGAACCGGCTCGTCGCCTCGCAGAACGCCGCCCGCGAGTTCATCGCCCAACTGCCGCCGAAGACGCGCGTCGGCGTCGTCGCCTTCGCCGGCACCGCCTCGCTGGTGCAGCCGGCGACGCACAGCCGCGAGGACGTGCTGGCGGCGATCGACCGCTTCCACCTGCAGCGGGGCACCGCCACCGGCAGCGCCATCCTGGTCTCGCTCGATGCGCTTTTCCCCGACGCCGGCATCGATGTCAGCGGCGTGATCTACGGCGACGACAGCAAGCACAAGGGCCGCTCGCTCGATCAGGCCGGCAAGGGTGAAGTGAAGGAATTCACCCCGGTGCCGCCGGGCTCGTACGGTTCGGCAGCGATCATTCTTCTGACCGACGGCCAGCGCACCACCGGCCCCGATCCGCTGAAGGCGGCGCGAATGGCGGCCGACCGGGGCGTGCGCGTCTACACGGTCGGCGTTGGCACCGTCGAAGGCGACGTGATCGGCTTCGAGGGCTGGTCTTTCCACGCCCGGCTCGACGAAGCCACGCTGAAATCGGTGGCCAGCATGACTCTCGGCGAGTACTTCCATGCCGGCAGCGCCGTCGATCTCAAGAAGGTCTACGAAACGCTGAACTCGCGGCTGGTCTTCGAGAAGAAGCAGACCGAGGTCACGGCGCTCGCCGCGGCCGCCGCCGCCGTGCTGTCGCTGCTGGCGGCCGGCCTGTCGATGCTCTGGTTCAACCGTATCGCCTGAACGAACGCCGATAGGCCCGTCTCGTTGCCGGCCGGCGACCGGGCTGCATTGCCGCTCGAACGGATTCGAGCACCGATCAACTCCGGCCGCCTCTCCTGTGCTGCCGCATGATGAAGCTCTACATTTCCGCCGCCAGTTCGTTCTCGCGCAAGGTGCGCGTGCTGCTGATCGAAAAGAACGTGCCGCACGAGACCGAGGTGCTCAACCTGTGGGAGCCGAACGAACTGCAGAAGATCAATCCGATCGGCAAGGTGCCGACGCTGGTGCTCGACGATGGCCGTGTGCTGATCGGCTCGGCGCTGATCGCCGACTGGATCGACGCCCGCTATCCGCGGCCTCGCTTCGTTCCCGAGGACGCCGACGGCCGGCTTGAAGTGCGGCGCTGGGAAGCCGTGGCCGACGGTGTGATGGACGCGGTGGCCGCCAGCACCTATGAACTGCGATTCCACGACGAGACCACGCGCAGCCAGGCCTGGCTCGATCGGCAGCGCGGCAAGGTCGACGCCGGCCTGGCGGCGCTGGAAGGGCGCCTCGGCGCGCGGCCGTGGCTGTGCGGCGAAACGATGTCGCTGGCCGACATCGCCATCGCCTGCCATCTCGACTTCATGGCGGCGCGCGCGCCGCAGTTCTTCGATCGGCAGCGCTTCGCCGGCCTGGCGCAACTGGCGGGCCGCCTCGAAGAACGGCCGTCGTTCAAGGCCACCGCGCCGCCACCTCTGTAGCGGCGCGTCGGGGCCGCAGCGGCGTCAGCCGACCATGAACTGCTGGATCTTCTCGCGCACGTCCTGCGGCAGCGGCACCGCCGCGTGCGTCTTCTGGCTGACGCACACGGCGACGCGGTGCATGCGCACGCGGTCGACGCCGTCCTTGCTCACGCCCATCGAGAAGCGCAGCGACGAGCGACCCATGTGGGTCACCGTCAGCCAGAAGTCGACCACTTCGCCCATCCGGCACGGGGCGGTGAACGTCGTTTCCAGCTTGACCGTCGGCAGGCTCAGGCCTCGCTCCATCAGGAAGCCGTCGAACGGCACTTCGATCGCCTCGTAGAACCAGTCCTCGACCAGCGCGTTGAAGATGTGGAAGTAGTTGGGATAGAAGACCTGCCCCGTCGCATCGCAATGCGACAGGCGGATCATGTACGGCTTGATGAAGGTCATCACTGCCTCCCTACAGGTCCGTGCGCAGCTTCCACAGCTCCGGGAACAGCACCACGTCGAGCATGCGGCGCAGGTAACTGACACCGCTCGTGCCACCGGTGCCGGGCTTGAAGCCGATGATCCGCTCCACCGTGGTCACGTGCCGGAAGCGCCATTGGCGGAACGCATCTTCCAGATCGATCAGTTCCTCGGCCAGTTCATATAGGCCCCAGTGGGCCTCCGGCTGCCGGTATACCGCCAGCCACGCCTGCTCGACCGACTCGGCGAACACGTGCGGCAGGCGCCGATCGCGTTCGGTCACCGCCGGGTCGATCGCGAAACCGCGCCGCGCCAGCGCTGCGATCGCCTCGTCGTACAGCGACGGCGCGGCCAGCGCGCGCTCCAGCTCCGCATGGATATCGGCACGATCGGCATGCACCTTGAGCAGCGCTGCGTTCTTGTTGCCGAGCATGAACTCGATCCTGCGGTACTGCCACGACTGGAAGCCGGAACTGGTGCCGAGATGCGGCCGGATGGCGCTGTACTCGCTCGGCGTCATCGTCGCCAGCACGTCCCATGCGTGCACCAGCTGCTCCATGATGCGCGACACGCGCGCCAGCATCTTGAACGCTGGCGGCAGGCGGTCGGCGCCGATGGCCTCGCGTGCGCCTTCCAGCTCGATCAGCGCCAGCTTCATCCACAGCTCGCTGGTCTGGTGCTGGATGATGAACAGCCACTCGTTCGGATCGGCCGAGCGCGGCCGCTGCGCGTTCAGGACCGCGTCGAGCTGCAGATATTCGCCGTAGGAGACGGACTCGGTCGACGGTTCGCCTCGTGTCGCGGCGTCAGGGGCGCGGGTCATGGATCACGATGGCGGCGGCCTCGCCGCAGATGTCCGCTGCGCGGGCGATGCTCGATCATGGTCTTGCAGCCACCATGGTCCGGGTAGAGGCGGCTTCGCCGGTCATCACCTTCACGGCACCGCCTTGCGCGCCTTGAACTGCGGCTGGTCCCAGGCCCGCGTGGCGAGGATCTCGCGCAGCGCCTCGACCGCGTCCCAGACATCGACAAAGCGCACGTAAAGCGGCGCCAAGCCGAAGCGCAGGATGCCGGGCGCGCCGGGCTCGCCCTCACGGTAGTCGCCGACCACGCCCCGGGCGATCAGCGCCTGCATCACCGGCCAGGCGTGCTCGTGTGCATAGCAGACCTGGCTGCCGCGCCGCGCGGGCTCGCGCGGACTGGCAAGCTGCAGGCCGAGCCCATCGCAACGGGTTTCGACCAGATCGATGAAAAGCTGCGTCTGCTGCACGCTCTTGCCGCGCAGCGCCTCGATGCCGGCGGCCAGCACCGTATCGACGCCGCACTCGAGCGCCGCCAGCGCCACGACCGATGGCGTGCCGACCGCATAGCGATCGATCGAATTCGCCGGATGGTATTCGGGCAGGAAGTCGAACGGCGCGCGGTGGCCGAACCAGCCGGCGAGCGGCTGCGCGAAACGCTCGGCGCTCATCGCCGCAAGGTGCCGCTGCGCGGCGAAGACGAAGGCGGGCGCGCCAGGACCGCCGTTCAGGTACTTGTAGCCGCAGCCAACGGCGAAGTCGGCGCCGGCGCCGTTCAGATCCACGGGCACGGCGCCGGCCGAATGCGCCAGGTCCCAGACGCTCAGCGCGCCGGCGAAATGGGCGCGCCGCGTCAGGCTCGCCATGTCGTGCATGCTGCCGGTGCGATAGTTGACGTGGGTGAGCAGCAGCACGGCTGTGCTGTCGTCGATGTGATAGGCGATTTCTTCCGCCGGCACGGTGACGAGCCGGTAGCGCCCGCCGAGCGTCTCCGCGATGGCCTGGGCGACGTACAGATCGGTCGGGAAGTTGCCGCGTTCCGACAGGATCACGTCGCGGTCATGGTCGTGCACGCGCGGCCGGTCGTGCTGCAGCCGAATGGCCGAGCCGACCGCCTTGTACAGGTTGATCGAGGTCGAGTCGCTGCAGATCACCTCGTCGTCCCGTGCGCCGATCAGGCGTGCGATCTTGGCGCCGATGCGGCGCGGCATCTCGGTCCAGCCGGCGGTGTTCCACGAGCCGATCAGTCCGCGGCCCCATTCGTTCTCGACCACCTCGCGCATCCGCGCACCGGTGGCGGCCGGCAGGGCGCCGAGCGAATTGCCGTCGAGGTAGATCACGTCCTCGGGCAGCGCGAAGGCTCGACGATGCGGCGCCAGCGGATCGCGCGCATCGAGGGCGAAGCAGTCGGCGCGGCTCGTCGCCATGTCCGCTGTCAGAGCGCCCGCAGCACGGCGCGCACCGGGCTGGCATCCAGCCCCTGCCACTTCAGCGGCAGCGCGATCAGTTCGTAATCGCCGGCGGGGACGTCATCGAGCACGATGCCTTCGAGGATCGCCATGCCGTAGGCACGCACGCGCTGGTGGCTGTCGAGCGTCTTGCTCTGCTCGGGGTCGAGCGATGGTGTGTCCAGGCCGATCAGGCGCACTGCGTGCGCGTGCAGCAGGTCGATCGCCTCGGGGGCGATCGCCGTGAACTGCGGGTTCCAGTGGCTGGGCGCGTGCCGGCAGGTGCGCAGCAGCACCCGCGGCGGCGCATCGTGCATGTAGGGTGTCAGCTGCCCGGGCTGCACCAGCGGTGGCGAGTCCAGCACGTGAATGACGCGACACGGGCCGAGGTAGGCGTCGATGGGGACTTCGCCGATCGAAGCGCCGTTCGCGTCGTAGTGCAGTGGTGCATCGGTGTGGCTGCCAGTGTGCGGCGACATCGTGATCTCCGACACGTTCACCGGGCAGTTGGGTCCCATCTGCCAGGTCCAGCGGATCGAGAACGGGGTGTCGCCCGGAAACACCGGGAAACCCGGCGCCACGCTTGGCGAGATATCCCATAACCGCTTCATGCCGCGGCAGTATGGCGCGCCGGTATGCTCCGCCGCAACAACAACACGCTCCAACTCTCGCGCCGCTGTGACGGCGTCGCGCTGCCGCGCGGCGTCGCCGTCAGCCTCTCAAGGGGGAACGCCGGGCCGCCCGAGTTGCCCTGAC
>CAZDXQ010000042.1:0-34298 GCA_964509545.1 uncultured Burkholderiaceae bacterium
GCCGCTCAACTCCTGCTCAACACGACCGGGGGTTGACACAGGGTGTCTCATGCCGTACCCCGGTCACGCCGTTCGCGCCTGCCCGCCTTGCGCGTGCCCTGCGCTTGCGGCTTCAGCGCGGCGACGAACGCTTCCAGCGCAGCGGCAAGGTAGCGGTCGTTGTCCAGTCCGCCCGGCCGGCATGGACCGAAGGAGCGGTTCCATAGCGTCAGCATCACCAGCGGCGCTGCCATGACGTGCACGAAATACTCGATGTCGACGGCACGGAACTCCCCGCGCGCGATGCCCTCGGCGATCACCTCGCCGAACAGGCGGTGCCAGGGCTCGATCACTTCGTCGACGAAGAAACGGGCGATCTCCGGAAAGTTGCCGCTTTCGGCAACGATCAGCTTGCTGATGCCGGCGGCCGGCGTCTGCCCGTGCTGCTGCCACCAGCGCTGCACCAGGTGGCGCAGCAGCTCCTCGCGCGACCCGCTGAACCGGCGCAGCACCTCGCGCGTCTGGCTGATGCGCGCGACGATGTTCTCGCGCACCACGGCCTTGAACAGTTCTTCCTTGTTGGCGAAGTACAGGTACAGCGTGCCCTTGGCCACGCCGGCCCGGGCCGCCACGTCGTCGAGCCGCGTGCCGGCGTAACCGCGCTCGACGAACAGGTCCAGCGCCGCGGCAAGCAGCTGTCCCGGACGTTCGTCCTTGCGCCGTTCCCAGCGCGGTGCGGCGCCCTGCGCTGAAGCTGTTCTGGCCACGTGTCCCGGGCGCAGGCCGCCACTGGCGACCATAACTGACCGAAGAGTCAGCAATGTAGGCGCTGCTGCGACGAGGGTCAAGCCGCCGACGGCAAACGGGGTGGGGGTATCCCCGCGGGACGCCAACGGCGGCGCGGTTGTCGCATTCGTTTACGTTCGGCAACGGTTCCGGAACTCGGCGTCAGTAAACTCGGTCCACTGCTGAAGACGCCCTTGGCCGCGCCGGCGGCGCGCGCCTGCTGCCAATGCCTTCCTTTCCTCGACGCTCCGGCCTGCTGGCCCTGACGGTTCTCGCTCTGGCGGCAGCCGCGGCCGCGTATTACGCGTGGTCGGCACGCGACAGCGCCCAGGCGCCGACCTATCGCTTCGCCAAGGTCGAACGCGGTCCGCTGACCGCGACAGTGGCGGCCTCCGGCACGCTGAACCCGGTGATCTCGGTGCAGGTGGGCACGCAGGTCTCCGGCCAGGTCAAGGAACTGTTCGTCGACTTCAACTCGCCGGTCAAGGCCGGCCAGCTGATCGCCCGAATCGATCCGGAAACGTTCCAGTACCGCGTGCGGCAGAGCGAGGCCGACCTGGAGGCGGCGCGTTCGGCGCTCGGCCGCGCCCAGGTCAACCTGCTCAACGCAAAGCGCGACCTCGACCGTACGCGCGAGCTGGTGTCGAAGAACTTCGTTTCGCCTGCCGATCTCGACACGCGGCAGGCGGCATTCGACCTGGCGCGCGCCGACGTGAAGAACGGCCAGGCCGTGGTGGCGCAGCGGGAGGCGTCGCTGGCCTCGGCGCGGGTCGACCTCGGCCGCACGCAGATCCGCGCGCCGGTCGACGGCGTCGTGATCAAGCGCAGCGTCGACGTCGGGCAGACGGTCGCGGCAAGCCTGCAGGCGCCGGAACTGTTCATCATCGCCAAGGACCTGCGCGACATGCAGGTCGAAACCTCGATCGACGAGGCGGACGTCGGCCGCATCCGCGTCGGCCAGCGCGCGACCTTTACCGTCGATGCCTTTCCCGGCCGCAGCTTCAGCGGCGAGGTGCGGCAGGTGCGCAAGAGCGCTCAGAACGTGCAGAACGTCGTCACCTACACCGTGCTCGTGTCGGCCGCCAATCCGGACGGCCAGCTGATGCCGGGCATGACCGCCAACGTGCGCATCGTCACCGACACGCGCGAATCGGTGCTGAAGATCGCCAACGCGGCGCTGCGCTTCCGCCCTCCCGGCGAGGCCGCGCCGGCGCAGACGAAGGCGGCAAACGACGCACCGGCGGCGGGCGGCGGCCAGCTGCAGCAGCTGCGCGAGCGCATGCTGGCGGAACTGAAGCTCGACGACGCGCAGCAGGCGAGGGTACAGGCCATCTTCGAGCAGGTGCGTGGCCGGTTCATGAGCCTGCGCGAACTGCCGGAAGAAGCGCGGGCCAGGGCGGGCGCCACGGCCCGAGCCGAAATGCGGGCGAGCGTCGAGGAGATCCTGACACCGGAGCAGAAGGAACGCTTCGCGCAGATCCTGGCCGAGACCGGCGGCCGCGGCGGCCAGGCCGCGCGCGGCCGCATCTGGATCCTCGACAGCGGCAAGACGCGCGCCCTCGACGTGCGCACCGGCCTGACCGACGGCACGGCCACCGAAATCAGCGGCAACGGCGTCGACGAAGGACTGGAGGTGATCGTCGGCATGCAGGGTGGGGCCGCTGCAGCTCCGGCAACGAAAGCCGGCTCGCCGCGGATGTTCTTCTAGCGCGCATGGGCTCGAAGCGATGAGCGATCAGCGTGTTCGGCCGAAAGCGACCCACAGGCTGCGCTGCATAGCCGCCAGGCGCCACGCGCGCCGTGCGCGTCGCGCTCTTGAAGCGCCCCTCATCGCCATGGCTTCGGCGCCGTGTCGTTCGCCATGAGCGGGCCGCTGATCGAAGTGGCCGATCTCGCCAAGGACTACGTCCTCGGCGACACGGTCGTGCACGCGCTCGACGGCGTGACGGTGTCGATCGGGGCCGGCGAGTTCGTCGCCGTGATGGGGCCGTCGGGCTCGGGCAAGTCGACCTTCATGAACCTGATCGGCTGCCTCGACCGGCCGACCCGCGGCCAGTACCGGCTGGCCGGCGAAGACGTCGCCGCGATGGACGCCGACCAGCTCGCGGCAATCCGCAACCGGAGGATCGGCTTCGTGTTCCAGCAGTTCAACCTGCTGGCACGCACGACGGCACTCGAAAACGTCGAGCTGCCGCTGATGTACGCCGGCCTGCCGGCGGCCGAGCGGCACCGCCGCGCCACATCCAGCCTTTCTCAGGTCGGCCTGGCCGAACGCGCCGGCCATCTGCCGTCGCAGCTTTCCGGCGGCCAGCAGCAGCGGGTGGCGATCGCCCGCGCCCTGGTCAATGACCCGGCGCTGATCCTCGCCGACGAGCCGACTGGCGCGCTGGATTCGCGCACATCGCTCGAGATCATGGCGCTGCTGCAGCAGCTGAACCGCGCCGGCATCACGATCGTGGTCGTGACCCACGAACACGACATCGCGGCGTATGCCGGCCGCCTGATCAGCTTCCGCGACGGCCGCGTGCGCAGCGACGAGCGCCAGGCGCAGCGCGATGCCGCGGCCGACCTGGCGCGCGCCGACACGCCGCGTCAGGCGGCGTAGCAATGAAGAGATTTGCCACGGATGAACACGGATGCACACGGATGAACACAAAGGAATACGGACGGTGCAGAGGGCACGGTTGAAGCTGCGCCGAATGCGCTGCCTGGACCCATTCGGCAGCACGACGCGTCGCTCGGCACGTCCGAATCCGCGTTCATCCGTGTGCATCCGTGGCTGATTGGTGTCCGTCATGAACGCGCTGATGGTCCTGCGGGTGGCGCTGAAGGCGCTGCGGGTGAACAAGCTGCGCACGGCGCTGACGATGCTCGGCATGATCATTGGCGTGGCCGCGGTGATCGCGATGATTTCCATTGGCGCCGGCGCGCAGGAGCGCGTGCGCGAGCAGATCAAGAACCTCGGCTCGAACCTGATCCTGGTGCTGCCGGGGTCGACCACGGCCAGCGGCGTGCGCCTGGGCTGGGGCGCGGCGCAGACGCTGACCGAGGAGGACGCGCGGGCCATCGCGCTCGAGGTCGAGGGGGTCGTGGTGGCGGCACCTGCAGTGCGCGGCACCGGGCAGGTCGTCGCCGGCGGCGCCAACTGGGCCACGCAGTTCTTCGGCACGACCAACGATTACCTCGTTGCCCGCGACTGGCCGATTGCCGCCGGACGCGCCTTCGAGGACACCGAGCTTTCCGGTGCCGGCAAGGTGGCGCTGATCGGCGTGACCACCGCGCAGCAGCTGTTCGGCGACGGCGATCCGGTCGACCAGGTGATCCGCGTGCGCAAGGTGCCGCTGACGGTGATCGGCGTGCTCGAGCGCAAGGGACAGAATGCGCTCGGCCAGGACCAGGACGACATCATCCTGATGCCGATCTCGACTGCCCGCGCGCGTGTGCTCGGCCAGGCGCAGGGCCGATTGCGACGCGTCAACTCGATCTCGGTCAAGGTGGCCGACGGGGTCGACATGAAAGGCGTCGAGGAGCGGATGCGTGAGCTGCTGCGGCAGCGGCAGCGCGTTCAGCCGGGCGCCGAGGACCCGTTCACCATCCGCAACCTGACCGAACTGCTGCAGGCGCAGGAGGCGGCGAGCCGTGTGATGACCCTGCTTCTCGGTGCGGTGGCCTCGGTGAGCCTGCTCGTCGGCGGCATCGGCATCATGAACATCATGCTGGTCAGCGTCACCGAGCGCACGCGCGAGATCGGGCTGCGGATGGCGGTGGGCGCGCGCGGGCGCGACATCCTCAAGCAGTTCCTGGTCGAGGCGACGACACTGTCGATGATCGGCGGCCTGCTCGGCGTCGCCCTCGGCATCGGCGCCTCGGTGGCCATCGGCGAGTTCGCCGGCTGGCGGGTGGACATCACGTCGCAGGCCGTGGTCCTCGCCGTGGGATTTTCGGCGGCGGTCGGCGTATTCTTCGGCTTCTATCCGGCGCGCAAGGCCTCGCGGTTGCTGCCGATCGAGGCCCTGCGCTACGAATGAGCGGGTAGCGCTGCCCGCCGGGCAGCCCGAGGAGACGGACCCGCTGAACTGTCAGCCCGCAAGTGCCGCTGGGCGTTGTTGCGCGAGGGGGCGCAGCAGCGACCTGGGGAGGAACTGATGAGCCGGCCCGCAACTGCCGTTTGTCTTTGCATGCTGCTCGGCGCCTGTGCCACCGCGCCCGGGCCGCGATCTTTCATGCTGTCGACTTCCGAAATCGAGCGCCAGATCGAAACCGACCTGGGCAGCGCCTTCGAGCTGTTCAAAGGGCTCGACATGCGCCGGCCGGAGGTGGCGGTGATGCCGATCTCCGAGCGGCTGCAGCTGACCTGGACCGTGCGCGTACCGGACGGGCCGACCGAGGTGCCGTTGGGCGTGGCCGTGGCATTGGCCGGCAAGCCGGTGCTGAACGCCGCGCGCAGCGGCATCGATCTGACACAGGTCACCCTCGAGGACGTGCGCCTGACCGGCGTGCCGAAGCTGTTCGGCTTCGGCCTGGCTCAGCTCGGCGACCGCAAGGGCGCGCGGCTGCCCGATCTGCCGCTGGTCTCGCTGCCCGCCGATCAGCTCACCCGCCGCCAGGTCGCCTACGGCGCCACGGCGGTCGAGGTGACCTACGGCGGCCTGCGCGTCAACATCGCGCCGAAGTAGATCCTGTCCCCGAATCCGCTACGGCGGCGCCGCCCGAGTTTGAGCGGGCCGACGCCGGCGCCGATAATTCGTCATTCCTGTCTGCTGGTGATGCGCTTCGCGGCGCCGTGCCGGCGTCGCGGAGTTCCTATTGGACTGGCTGCTCGCGCTAAAGGCCCTGTTGCTCGGCGTCATCGAGGGCCTGACCGAATTCCTGCCGGTGTCCAGTACCGGGCATCTGATCGTCACCGAAGACCTCGTCCGTTTCCGCATCGCCACGCGCGAAGCGTTCATCGTCGCCATCCAGGCCGGCGCGATCCTCGCCGTTTGCTGGGAGTACCGGCAGCGGCTGCTGCACTTCGTCACCCACCTGCGCCGCGACGCACGCGAGCAAAAGCTGGCGGTGAACGTGGCGGTCGGTTTTCTGCCGGCGGCGCTGATCGGCGTTCTGGCCAAGAGTGCGATCGAACATTTCCTGTTCAAGCCGCTGCCGGTGGCCACCGCGCTGGTCGTCGGCGGGCTGGTCATACTCTGGGCCGAGGCGCGGCACCGTCGGCGCTACGGTGAACTCGACCTTGCCGGCCAGCGGCGCGCACGTGTCGAGACGCTCGACGACATCGGCCCCTGGGATGCACTGCGCGTCGGCGTCGTGCAGTGCCTGGCGCTGATCCCCGGCACCAGCCGCTCGGGGGCGACGATCATCGGCGGCCTGCTCTTCGGCTTCTCGCGCAAGGCGGCCACCGAGTTCTCCTTCTTTCTCGCCATACCGACCGTGATCGGGGCCAGCGTGTACTCCGGCTACAAGGCGCGCGAGCAGTTCGTCGCCACCGACCTGCCGCTGTACGCGATCGGTTTCATCGCTGCCTTCTTCGCCGGGCTGGCGTGCGTGCGCTGGCTGCTCGCATACATCAGCCAGCACGATTTCCGGCTGTTCGCCTGGTACCGGATCGTCTTCGGCGGCGTGATCCTGGTCACCGCCTACGCCGGCTGGGTCGACTGGACCCAATGAGGCGGGCCGGCGTGCGCGGGCGCGGCGCCGCCCGCGTCAGCGGATGAATCCCCCGACGGGCGCGCTGCAGTCCATCGCCGCCTTCGGCGGCGCGCTGGTGATCGCGGTCGGTGTGCTGCTCTTCGACTGGCCGACGTTCACCGTGCTGGCGCTGTACTGGCTGGAGAACGTGATCATCGGCGCCTTCACCGCGGCGCGAATTCTCGCCGCCGGCGCGCGCACGGAGCGCTACGTCCAGTCGCTGGCCACCACTGCCTTCTTCACCGTCCACTACGGCCTGTTCTGCCTGGTTCACGGCGTGTTCGTGGCCACGCTGTTCGGCGGCATCGGCACGGCGCAAGGTCTGTTCGATCCGGTGCTGCTCATGGCCGGGCGCATTTCCGGCGATGCCGTTGGGGCGATCGTGGTCGCGGCCATGGTCATCGCCGCGGCGGCCGACGCCTGGCGCGCCGCGGCGCGCGACGCCGACGAGGACGAAGCGGTCGGCAGGATCATGGTCGAACCGTATGGCCGCATCGTCGTGCTGCACCTTGTGCTGATCGGTGGCGGCTTCCTGATGCAGATGCTGAAGCTGCCCGCGCTGGCGGCGCTGCTGCTCGTGGCCATCAAGCTCGCCTACGATCTGCGCCGCGCGCGGCAGGAGCCGCCCGCCAAGGAAGGCGGCCGTCTTTCGCGCCGCGCCTCCGGCTGACGAGCGATGCGGCGAGCTCAGCGGCGCGCGAACACCAGGTCCCAGACGCCGTGGCCGAGTCGCTGGCCGCGGCAGTGGAACTTCGTCGTCGGCCGCGACACGCAGGGGTTCGACGGCGCCGGCGCGTAGCCGTCGTGCAGGTTGCGCAGCAGCGGCTCGGCGCCGAGCACGTCGAGCATCTGCTCGGCGTAGTGCTGCCAGTCGGTGGCGCAGTGCAGGTAGCCACCACGCGCCAGGCGGCTGGCGAGCAGGGCGACGAACGCCGGCGCGATCAGCCGCCGCTTGTGGTGGCGCGCTTTCGGCCAAGGGTCGGGAAAGAACACGTGCACGCCGGCCAGCGCCTGCGGCGCGATCATGTCGCGCACCACCTCGACGGCGTCGTGCTGGATGATGCGGACGTTATCGAGGTGCAGTTCGTCGACGCGCCGTGCCAGCGCGCCGATACCGGCGGCGAAGACCTCGATGCCGAGGAAGTTCACGTCCGGCCGCGCCTGCGCGATCGCCGCCGTCGTTTCGCCCATGCCGAAGCCGATCTCCAGCACGGTCGGTGCGTCGCGGCCGAAGGCGGCGGCCAGATCGAGCAGCGCCGGTCGATAGGCGATCGCCAGCCGCGGCAGCACTTCGGCATAGGCGCGTCGCTGCGCCTGAGTCACGCGGCCCCGGCGCATGGCGAACGAACGGATGTGCCGGAGTGCCGGCGCCCTGTCGTCGACGCTGTTGTCGCGATCCGGCGGATCGCCTGCGCCTGCGGTCACGTCACGGTCGAGGGCTCGACGCGCACGTCGAAGCGCACCGAGTTCGACATGAAGCAGTTGGCGTGCGCCTTCTCGTGCAGCGCCTGCGCCCGTGCCGCGTCGGCAGCATCGGCGAGGGTCACCCGCGGCCTCAGCACGACCTCGACCATGCGCATCTTGCCGTCGCGGATGGCCAGCGTGCCGACACCGTGATCCGTATAGGCGGTGATGCGGATGCCGGCGCGTTCGGCCAGCGCCAGGTAGGTCAGGTGGTGACACGACATCAGCGACGACACCATCAGCGTCTCCGGGTTGTGCCGCGAGTCGTCACCATTGAACACCGACGGCGACGAGCCGGCCAGCGGCGCCTTGCCGGCGAACTGCAGTACGAAGCTGCGTTCGAGTTTCAGCTTGTTGTCGACAACGGTGGCCGTGCCGGTCCAGTGCAGATCGCCGGCGAAAAGGTGCTGCTGTGTCATGGTCGAGTGGGGCGAGGGATGTGCGGAGGAAAGAAGTTGCTTCTGGGACGACCCGCAGCCGGGCGGCGGCGCGGTACATCAAACGCCGCCTGCGTGCGGCGGATGTGGTCGATATCGATCGGAGATCAACGTGCCGCGCGAGGCGAGGGGAAAACTGGAGCGGGCGAAGGGAGTCGAACCCTCGTCATCAGCTTGGGAAGCTGAGGTAATGCCGTTATACGACGCCCGCTTCGGATCCGCGATTTTATCCAACCGAACGGCGCTCGCCACGGCGGGCGCGGCTTACGATCCGAGGCCATCGCCGCGTGCGGCAGTCGAACTCCGCATCGTCAAGCTCGCCGGGCACGGCATCGAACCGACCATGCGCATCGGGCGCAGGCAAGACGGCCGGCGCGAGCAGCCGGTCGATGGCGGAGAGCCGCGCTGCAGCAGTTGCCAAGCTTCGCGCCGGGCCGACCTCGCGAAAGCCTCGCCGCCGCACTGCGCGATCGCCTTTCGAGGCCTGGCCGGAGATGCGCGTGCGCGATGGCGTTGCGGGCGCCGGACGGCCCGCAGTACGACCCAAGGTGCGCAGTGATCGCATGCGCCGGTGCGCCGGCGTGTCGATCGCAAGCGCGCACGCAGCATCCGGAAACGGGGTCGATCCCGCTGCGCAGTCATCCGAGCAGATGAAGGGCGACGAACCGAACGGCGCGCGGCGACCGATAAAAGGCAAGGGCGAGCGCCTACTCTGAAGCGTCGAAGGACGCACGCGCCGAATCGCGCGACGAGCGGAACGCACGATCGATGGCCATCGCAACACAATGCGGCCATGAATCAGCCGAACGTATTAGATCGTTATCCGCATCAAGCGGCGCCGAGATCAGCCGGCTTCACGCTGATCGAACTGATGATCGTGGTCGCGATCATCGGTCTGCTGGCTGCTGTCGCGGTGCCCGCCTACCTGGACCACGTGCGCAAGGCGCGCCGGGCCGACGCCATCACGCGCATCTCCCAGGTGCAGCAGGCGCAGGAGCGCTGGCGCGCCAACAACGCCACCTACGGCACGCTGGCCAACGTTGGTGTGGCGGCGACCAATGCCGACGGCTTCTACACGCTGTCGGTGCCCAGCAATTCGGCGACCGTCTACCAGGTCCTGGCCACGGCCACCGGCGCGCAGCTGGGCGACACGAACTGCCGCTTCATGCAACTAACGATGTCCGGCGGCAACGCCACCCTGGCGTCGGGGCCGACCAGTGGTCTGGGCAATGCCGCCGCCGCCAACAACCGGTGCTGGAACCGATGAGCCCTGCCTCCCTCCGCCAAGCCGGCTTCACGGTCGTCGAACTGATGATCGTGGTCGCGATCGTCGCCGTCCTGATGGCCATGGCCGCGCCATCGTTTTCCGAGTACCTGTCGAAGCGGCGTGTCGACGGCGTGATGTCGGAACTGGTCACCGACATGCACTACGCGCGTTCGGAAGCGGTCAGCCGCAACGAGACCGTAAAGATCACCTTCGGCACCGACTGCTATGTAATCCATCGGTCGCTGGTGCCGGGTAACGCCGCCACGGTCGCAAGCTGCACACGCACGACCAAGTCGATCACCCCGGCTGCGGCCGAGATCAAGACCGTGCAGCTCGACGAAGGGCGCCCGCTGACGATCGACCCGGGCGCGCTGACTTTCGTCGAGTTCGAGCCGGTGCGCGGCACCGCCACCAACAGTTCGGCCTCCGCCACCGTTTCGGTCGATGTGCGCAGCACCACCGGCATCAACTGGCTGCTGCGCGCCGTGCTGACCTCGATGGGCCGCGTCGAAACCTGCAGCCCGAGCGGCGCCGGGCACTTCCCCGGCTACTCGACCGCCTGCACGTCGTGAACGGATGCCGACCATGAAATCGCCTTCTGCCACATCGCTTCGTCAACGCGGCGTCTCGATCATCGAACTGCTGGTCGGCGTCGCTGTCGGCCTGATCGTCGTCACCGGTGCCGTCAAGCTGATGAGCGACACGCTCGGCAGCAACCGGCGGCTGCTGCTCGAAACGCGCGTCAACCAGGACCTGCGGGCGGCGGCCGACCTGATCGTTCGCGACATCCGCCGCGCCGGCTATTGGAACAATGCCGCGAGCGGCGTGTTCTCGACCGTCGGCACGACCACGCCGGTGCCGAATCCGTACCGCGACATCACGCTCGCATCCAACGTCATCAAGTACACGTTTGCCCGCGACAACAACAACACCGTTGAATCGACCGAGTGGGCCGGTTACCGCGTCAGCAACGGCGTGCTCGAAATGCTTGTGTCCCGCGATGCGTCGACGGATACCGACACGTGGCAGCCGATCACCGATCCGAAGGTGGTGACGATCACGACGCTGACCATCAGTCCGCTGGCCACGGCGCGCACGGTCGAGCTCTTCACCTACTGCTCCTGCCTGACCAAGCTGACCTGTGCCGCCGCGGACTTCCAGACCGGAGGAACCTACGCCGGCACGCGCCCGCGGCTGACCATCCGGCAGTTCGACGTCGTGCTGGCCGGGCAGGCGACCAACGACGCTTCCGTGCAGCGCGAAATCCGCGAAACGGTGCGCGTGCGCAATGACCAACTCGAGGGCAACTGCCCGGCGGTGTGAGCGGACCATGGCCACGAACATCACCTCTTTTTCCAGGGCCCAGCGCGGCGCCGTCACGCTGGTGATCTCGCTGGTGCTCGTCTTCGGCATGACGGTGGCGGCATTCTTCGCCAACCGCGGACTAATCTTCGAACAGAGGTCCTCGGTCAACCAATACCGCGCGACGCGCGCTTTCGAGATGGCCGAGGCCGGGCTCGAATGGGCGATCGCGCGTTTGAACGACGATATCTTCATCGCCGCGTCGCCGGCGTGCACGACCGGCACAGGGACACAGAGCTTCCGCGATCGTTATCTGGCGCCCACCGGGGTCGAGCCGGTGACCTTCTCGGTCGTCACGGTCAACCCGCCGCGGCCAGGCTGCAGCATCGCGGCCGACGGCACGACGACCTGCAGTTGCCCGGTCAGCGGTACCGCACCCACGCTTGGCGCGGCGACCGATCCGCGCTTCACGGTGCAGTTCAATCCGGATCCCGGCGGCGACCTGACGACGGTGGAGGTGGTCTCCTACGGCTGCACCAATGCCGGTGCGCCGTGCGATCCCGGCTCGACCGCGGTGCCGGATGGCGTGGCGGTCGTGCGCTCGCTGATCAAGGTCCGGCCCAAGTTCCCGAACGCACCCGGCGCTGGCCTGGTTGCCGGTGCCTCGGCCACGACCGGCGGCAACCTGAACGTAATCAATCTCGATGTCAAGAGCAACGGCATCACGATCAATTCGGGAACCGCGGTCGAACTCGGCAACGGCACCAGCGTGACGACGTTGCCCGGCACGCCGCCGAGGGCGTCGGTCCTCGACAATGATCCCTCGCTGAACGCGCTGGCGAGCGCCGATGCCAACGGCGACCTTTATTTTCAGAGTTTCTTCGGCCAGACGCTGGCGCAGTACCAGGCCAGTCCGCTGACCTGGCTGATCACCAGCGGCGCCTGCGGCACACGCGTGCGCTGCACCTCGTGCGGAACGGCAACGAGTTGCGGCTCGGCCATCGCCAGCGCGATCAACCAGGGCGCCACACAGTTCTGGGCCGACACCGACGTGGCTTTCAACAACAGCACGATCCCGTCGGTGGGCACGCTCGGCACGGCGACGCGACCGATCTCGCTGGCCGGTTCGGCTTCGCTCGAACTGAAGGGAAACATCACCGCCTACGGCATGTTCTACGTCGCCACGGCGACGGTGTCCGACAACTGGGACTACACGGGCAGCGGCACCGCGAAGGTCTACGGCAGCATGGTCACGCGCGGCGACTTCAACAAGGGCGCGGGCACGCTCGATGTGATCTACGCCCCGCACATCTTCCAGAGCGGCGAAGGTACCGGGCTGATGGTGCGGATACCAGGAAGCTGGCGCGACAAGGAAACGGCGTTCTAGCCGCGACGGGCGCCTTCGGAGGGACAAGAAAATGACGAAGCGACCGACATTGCCAAAGAAACAGCGTGGCTTCTCGTTGATCGAGGCGCTGACGTCGCTGCTGGTGACGGCTTTCGGCATGATGGCCATCGCGGGCTTTTACGTGTCGCTGTCGCACAACTCGGACGTGGCCAAGCAGCGTAGCGAGGCCGTACGTCTGGCGCAATTGAAGATGGAGGAGTTGCGTGCCTTCGAGCAGGTGGCCTCCGACGGCGCCGGTAACAAGTTCGATTTCACCGCCGACGTGGTCAGCGGCAGCGACACCGTTGATGCCAACAATGGCGCCTACAACACGAACACGTCGTATTCGCGGGCCTGGACGGTGACCGGCAGCGGCACCGATCTGCAGAAGTGGATCCAGGTCCAGGTCACGTGGACCGACCGGACGAACGCCGCGCAAAGTGTTTCGCTGCGCTCGGTGATCGCGCGCTCGGACGCGGCGGAGATCGGCACGGTGGCGACGGGTCTCGGCGCAACCAAGCCGCGCTCGCCGAAGAACCGCAATGTCGACATTCCGTATCCGGCGATCGGGCTGGCCGGCGAGAAGAGTGGCTTCACGCCGCCGCCGGGCGACGGGTCGACGCCCTTCTTCATCTTCGACAACGTCACCGGCGAGGTCCTGGGCTCCTGCACGACGGCGCTGAACGAAAACGCGACGGTCAACTTCGGCGACGGCAACTGCACCGCGTTCACGGTGCGTCCGTACCTGCTGACCGGCTACATCCGCTTCGTCCTCGGCAATTTCAATCTGAGTGACTTCGTCAACCCGGCAGGCCCGGCCAAGGATCTGAACGCGTATGTCGACATCGATGTCGGGGTTACGAGTCCTGCGTGCTGGACGCAGCGGCAGAAGGTCGTCAGCGCCGGCAACATCGCCGCACCGCTGAACATCGCCAGCGCAACGCGCAGCGCCAACGTCGTGACGCTCACGACGGCGAGCAACCATGGCTTCAGCGCGGGCCAGATCGTTTCGGTTGCCAGCGCGACCAACCCCAGCTTCTTCGGCGTGTTCACACTGCTGTCGGCTTCGGGCAACACGATGACGTACGCACAGAACGCGCCCGACGCGTCGTTCTCCGGCGGTACGCCGGCGTCGACCGTGACCCAGGTGCAGGAAATCACGATCCCGGAAAGCCAGACGGCGCCAACCGGGTA
Source organism: uncultured Burkholderiaceae bacterium (assembly GCA_964509545.1). Taxonomy (GTDB): domain Bacteria; phylum Pseudomonadota; class Gammaproteobacteria; order Burkholderiales; family Burkholderiaceae_F; genus JADJWR01. Next base: position 13,502 of record CAZDXQ010000042.1, read on the forward strand.
CACCACAGTCAAGTCGACATTCGTCGCCTACACCTGCGTCGTGACCCCGGCCGACCACGACAGCGATCCCTCGACCCTGAACCGCTGGTCGGGCAAGTTCCGCATCGATCCGGTCGGCGGCTGGCTGCTCGGCACGAACGCAGGCGAGTTCAAGCTGTGCCGCTACACGGGTGACTACGTCAGCAACGGCCAGGTGTCGAACATCGAGCATCCGCTGTACTACCGCGGCGTGACCGGTGCGCTCGACAACCAGAACTACGTCGTCATCGACGGCAACCGCACGTGCCCGACCGACAGCGCCGTCAACACCAGCACCGGCAAGTACACCAACGTCAACACGACCGTGCACCAGAGCAACGTGGATGGCAGCGGCGGCGCCCTCTCCGGGTCCAACTCCGGTGGCGCGGCTGCCAACGGCGGCTTCACCAGCGCCGAGCCAACATACGACCCGGCGGTTGCGTTGCCGATGTTCTGATCGCCTCCATCTGCGTCGGGCACCGCGGAAGCGGCGCCCGACGACCGCGCCGGTCTTCAGCCGCTGAAACCGATCTTCTTGTGCGTGCCGTCGCAGAAGGGCTTCGTGGCGCTGTGCCCGCAGCGGCACATCCAGGTCTTCTCGCCGCAGACGTAGCGCGCGCCGTCGGCGGCGGCCAGTTCGAACCAGCCGTCGATGCGCAGCGGGCCGTTGGCGATCGGGTTCAGCACCACGTCGCCTTCGGCGGCATGGCTGACCTGCTCCGGCGGCCTGGCGCAGCCGCCGGCATCGGCGAAGCCGATCCGCGCGTGGGTGCCGTCGCAGAACGGCTTGCTGCCGCTGCCGCCGCAGCGGCACAGCGCCACCCGCGTGTACTCGGCCGCCGGCGCGCCGGCCTGCGCGCTGTAGCGGATCCGGCCATGCAGGATCAGCGGGCCGTAGGCGGTGATGCGCGCCGCATTCGGTGGGGACTTGCTGTCCTCGCTCATCCGCGCCCTCCGCGAATTCCGGTTCAGAGCCCGAGGCAGACGTACTTGATGACCAGGTACTCGTCGATGCCGTACTTCGAGCCCTCGCGGCCGATGCCGGACTGCTTCACCCCGCCGAACGGCGCCACCTCGTTGGAGATGATGCCGGTGTTCACGCCGACCATGCCGTACTCGAGGCTCTCGGCGATGCGCATCACCCGGCCGACGTCGCGCGAGTAGAAGTACGCCGCCAGGCCGTACTCGACCGCGTTGGCGGCGGCGAGCGCCTCCGCATCGCTGCTGAACCTGAACACCGGCGCGACCGGGCCGAAGGTCTCCTCGCGCGCCACGATCATCTCGGATGTGACGTTCGCAAGCACGGTCGGCGTGTAGAAGGTGCCGCCGCGTTCGTGTTTCCTGCCGCCGGTGACCACGCGCGCGCCCTTGGCCACTGCGTCGGCCACATGCGCCTCGACCTTGGCCAGTGCATTGGCGTCGATCAGCGGCCCCTGCTGCACGCCGGCCTCGAAACCGGAGCCCACCTTCAGCTGCGCCGCGCGGGCCGCCAGCTTCTCGACAAAGGCGTCGTAGATGTCGGCATGGGCGTAGAAGCGGTTGGTGCACACGCAGGTCTGGCCGGCGTTGCGGTACTTGGAAATCAGCGCGCCGTCGACCGCGGCATCGAGGTCGGCATCGGCAAAGACGATGAACGGCGCGTTGCCGCCGAGTTCCAGCGACAGCTTCTTCAGCGTCGGGCTGCTCTGCTGCATCAGGATGCGGCCGACCTGGGTCGAGCCGGTGAAGCTCAACTTGCGCACCGTCGGCGATTCGCACAGCACCTTGCCGATGGCGATCGAGTTCGCCTCGTCGGCCGGCAGCACGTTGAACACGCCCGCCGGGATGCCGGCGCGCGCGGCCAGTTCGGCCAGGGCGAGTGCCGAAAGCGGCGTCTGCTCGGCCGGCTTGACCACGACGGTGCAGCCGGCGGCCAGCGCCGGGGCGCACTTGCGCGTGATCATCGCGTTGGGAAAGTTCCACGGCGTGATTGCCGCGGCCACGCCGATCGGCTCCTTGAAGACCAGCAGGCGGCGGTCCGCGGCGACGGTCGGGATCACGTCGCCGTAGACGCGCTTGCCTTCCTCGGCAAACCATTCGACGAAGCTGGCGCCGTAGGCGATCTCGCCGCGCGACTCCGCCAGCGGCTTGCCCTGCTCGGCGGTCATCAGCTGCGCCAGGTCCTCCTGCGCCGCCATCATCAGTTCGAACCACTTGCGCAGGATCGCGGCCCGTTCCTTGGCGGTCTTCGCCCGCCAGGCCGGCATCGCTCTTGCCGCGGCCTCGATCGCCCGCTGCGCGTCGGCGCCGCCGCAGTTGGCGACCTCGACCAGGACGCCGCCGTCGGCAGGGTTGTTGACCGCGAACTTACCGTGCGCGCCGTCGCTCCAGGCGCCGTCGATATAGGCCTGTGCGCGCAGCAGCGCCGGGTCGCTGAACTTCGGCAGGGCAGAGACTGGTTGCAGCATGCCGTCCTCCTTCGTTTGCGTCGAAGGATACCGCCGCGGCTGCGCGCTATTCTTGACCTGATCCAGATGCGCGGAGCAGTCTGTTGCAGTTCGATTCGCTCAATGCCGACCTGAGGAAGTGGCTGCAGGTCTCGGTCGAGGCCGGCCACGACCGCGAAGTCCTGCAGCAGGCGATGCGCACCGCCGGCTACGACGCCGGCTTCGCGCGGCAGGCGGTCGAGGCGGCGCTGGCGAGGCTGCGGCCCGACAGCGGCACCGCGCCGGCGGCCGCCGAGCCCCTCCCGCCCGAGGCGCAGACCGCCAGCCAGATGCTGGCCAACTCGCCGAACACGATCGCCACCGGCGACCGTAGCGTGGAAATCCTGATGGTGCTCAACGCGCCGCGCATCGTGCTGTTCGGCAACCTGCTGTCGGCCGAGGAATGCACGCAACTGATCGAGGCGTCGCGTCTCAAGCTGCAGCGCTCGACCGTGGTCAACGCCGAAACCGGCGCCTACGACGTGCACCCGCACCGCACCAGCAGCGGCACGCACTTCGAGCGCGGCGAGAACGAACTGATCCGCCGCATCGAGCAGCGGATCGCCGAGTTGATCGACTATCCGGTGGAAAACGGCGAACCGATCCAGATCCTGCACTACCTGCCCGGCGCCGAGTACAAGCCGCACTACGACTATTTCGATCCGGCGCAGCCCGGCAACGAGAAGGTGCTGGCGATGGGCGGCCAGCGCATCGCCACGCTGGTCATGTACCTGAACGACGTCGAGGCCGGCGGCTCGACGGTGTTCCCGTCGATCGGGCTCGACGTGCTGCCGCGCCGCGGCTCGGCGGTCTACTTCGCCTACACGACCGAAAGCGGCGACACCGACGCCCGCACGCTGCACGGCGGCAGTCCCGTGGTGGCGGGCGAGAAGTGGATCGCCACCAAGTGGCTGCGCCAGCGCCGCTACGGCGGGGCGGGCGAGTGAGATCGGCGGCCGCGCGCGCCGCGGCCGCGGCCAGAGGCGATGCGGCAGCCGTAGCCGGTGGCCGGAGGGGCTTGCCCTGGCTTGACCGGGGATTGCGCGGAGGAATCGGCAAGGACTCGCGACGCACCGCGTTGCCCGACTGAAGCGGCCGCGCCGGCGAAGCTGCCCGAGGCGGCGGTCAGCATGGTGGCCCGGCAGAAGAAGAACGGGACGCTGCAGGTCCGGCGACTGTTCCTCAGGCGAACATCAGCAGGTCCGGCCGCAGCAGCAGCAGTGCGCCGAGCGCCAGCAGCACCACGCCGCCCAGCAGGTTCGAGGCGCGCGTGTACCGGCTGCTCAGGCCGGTGATCTGAAGCGTCTTCATCGCGGCGAAGAACACCAGCAGGTCATCGGCCATGAAGACGAGGATGTACAGCGCGATGTAGGCCGCGTACTGCCACGCGGGCAGCCGGTTCAGCGCCAGCACCTGCGAATACACGGCTGGAATGCCGGCCGAGCACACGGCCTCGACCAGGTTGACGGCGAAGGCAAGCAGCACGATGCCCGCCAGCGCCAGCATGAAGCTTGGCTCAGCGGCGAGCGCGCGCAGCCGGGCGAAGACCGCGCGCCGCCGCGCCGGCGCCGTGACCTTGCACACCGCTTCCCTGTTGACGAAGTACTCGCGCACGCACCAGGCGCCGCCGCCCAGCGCCACCACGCCGATGGCCGCCCGCACCCAGACCACGGCGCTGAGGAACAGCAGCAGGTTCAGCCACGCCGCCATGAACAGGAAGTACACGAACGCGGACGCGGCGATGAACGCCGATCCCAGCACCCACATCCGCGTGCGGTCGCGCAGGCCGAGCAGCAGGCCGATGAGAAAGACGAGTGTCCACATCGCGCAGGGATTGAAGCCGTCGAGCGCGGCCAGCAGCACGGTCAGCGCTGGCAGCGAAAGCCGGCCCGCATCGATTTCGCCGAGCAGCGGCACGCGGATTCGCCCGGGCAGCGCCCGTGACGGCGCAACTTGCGCCGCGGCGGAAGCCCCGGGCAGCGGCTGCGCCGCGAGCAGGCCCGCAACCGGATCGGCGCAGCCTCTTGCCCTGCAGTCCTCGATCAGTGCCAGGTAACCGGCGCCGGTGCTCGCATCGTCGTAGTAGCCGACGACATAGCGGCTGCCGATCAGCACCGTCGGCACGCCGGTGTCGCGGCCGCCAACGGCGGCCATCGCCGCCGCGAACAGTTCCCGGTTCGCTGCGCTGTGCGTCAGTTCCAGCACGTGCAGGCGCACGCCGTCGACCGGCTGCGCCTCGCGGCGCAGGAAATCGACGGCCTTCTCGCAGTGCGGGCAGCCCTCGCTGACAAAGGCGTAGACGTCGACTGCGCGCTGCGCCAGTGCGTCCCGGCCGATCAGCGCCAGGAAGACGAAAAGCCCGATGATGAGGACAGCCTGCGCAGGCGCGCGCCTCATCGAATCTGCCCACGCGCGAGGTGCTTGCGAGCGCTCCTGCAGCATGGCCACCCACTCGAATGCAGCAAGACGTTCGCGCAAGCCGCGCCGAGGCGCGTTGACCGCGGTCAAGAGGGAAAGGCGGTCGGCGTGACTGCGGCAGCCGAGTGCGTCAGCTCAGGCTCTGCGAAGGGGCGTGTCGACGGCCATCGCCGGGAACCTCGCCGCGCAATGCGGCACCGCCGCCGTGGGGCACGGTTTGAGCGGAAGCACTCAGGACCGAGCAACGGCGGATGTCCGCCCGCCGCTCAGGTACCGATGCAGGACCCGGACCGATCGGGCTGCGACGCGCCAGGTGGATGGCTCGCGCGTGCGCGAAATGGGGCGCAAGGCGCCGTTGCGTTGTGATCGACGCGTGACGTTCGCGAGTCCAATCGGCCGGATCTGCCAGGGCCGATCGTTGACTGTGACAACAACTGTCCGGCCCGAAGGTTCGCAAACTGCCCAAATCAGCTGCGGCCGCTGGCGCTCCTTCTGACGATCGACGCGACGTGAATTGGCGTCGGCGCGGCTGCTTGTACCGTCTTGTCTGAGGACTTTCGCTGGTTACGCCGGATTCTTTCGAACGTCTTCTTCAGGTCCGTGTTGTAGCTGGCCGTGTAGCGGAACGATGGGTCGAGGATCGTCTTCATATGACCTCGCGCTTTGAGGAGCGCGCCTGCCTGAAGCACTGCCTCAGGTTAACGCGCGGGTACCGCGTTCGTAGCGCCGCAAGTCATGACAACGGATGAGTGGCGAAGGTGATCGGCCAAGTGGCCGAGGCGCATTCGGCGCCTCGGCCCTGATGTTTGCCAGTGCTTACCTGTGATCCAACTCCCTTCTGGTTAGAAGTGATTGGGGTTCGCCAAGGCGCAGCGCCGCGAGGGCCGCGAGACCTTGGCGCAGATCGCCAAACTGCGAATCCGGCCATGTCCGTTTGAGACCGGTCGAAGAAGCGGACGTAGGGGCGTCGGAACGGGCCTGCTGGAAAGTCGCGACCGCCGCATCCCACGCCGCCGTTTCCTCAGGTGTGACATCGATCCCGATTGCCTTGCGCACGTACAGCCTCGAGCGGCGCGTGATTACCGCTTGCGCCGCGTCAGCGCAAGGCCGACAAGCCCCAGGCCGAGCAGCGCCAGGCTGCCGGGCTCCGGAATCTGCGCCGCGAAGTCGAAACTGGTCGACTTGAAGCCGGCGTGCGTGATGTCGACCTGCAGCGTCATCGAGAACGGATTGGAAACCCCGACGGTCGTCGAGCCCGCAGCGGAGAAGGCGCCGGTGCCGGTGCCGGAGAACAGCAGCGTGTCCTTGCCGAATGCCGCGTTGCCGTCGTCGAGCCACGAGGCATACGCGACCGTTCCCTGCGTCGTGCCGCCGATCAGACTTGTCACCGAGATCGGTCCGCCGCTGCCGTAGGCAAGATCGGTTTCGGTCAGCGAAATTCGCAGCGTGCCGCCGGCGGCGCTCGAGACGCTGACCGAATTCAGGTCGATGCCGAAGATCGACGACCAGCCATTGCCGAGGCCGGTGGTCGCGCTCAAGTTCCAGCTTCCGGGCGACCCTGCGTACAGGATGGCGCCAGCGCCCAGCCAGTCTCCGATCGCGCCATCGGCCAGCGTCAGGTCGACGCCGGCGGTCGACAGGTCGTCGATCTGCAGGATCAAAGCTGCATTCGCGCCGCTGGAGAACAGTGCCGCGCAGGAAAGGGCGGCCGTGGCAAGGATTGATTTCAGGGGATGCATACCGCCTCCGGGTTAGTTGATACCGCTGACACGGTATTAAGCACAATTTGTGCCAACGAATTCTTATTCGTTTAAAAACAAAGTGTTGACTGATTTGATGACAGATTTGCGGTACCGCTTTGGAAATTTTGCCGACATCGGGAATGACGCGTACTTATGACCGTTCCGCCACGATGGCGCAGCTCGCGGCTCGGAAACGAGCGCAGGCTCGAAACAGCGGGCGCCGGCCGGACTGGGGTGGCTCGTTGGCGTTTGCAGTAGCGACGCACAGAAGCGTGAGCGCGCTCCAGCGTTGCAACTGGCGCAGCGCCGCGACGGTCGGCCGTTCGGGGGGTGGGGGGTCCTGCCTATTGCAGCGCGAGGCCGTTCGGTACGGATGACGACGACGTCCGCCCTTCAGATCAGTAAGTTTCCGTCGGCACGGACCGGCCGCTGTGACGTTTTGCAGACCGCGCGAAGCGCAAGCACACTGCCGGCTGCCGCCTCTATCCGCCGCTGCTCTTGTCTCGATGAATTCCACGCACGTTCCGGCTCGCGTCGGGCCGTCGTCGCTGGCGCGACGCCGCCGGCGACTTGTCCTCGCGGCGATCCTGCTCGCGATCGTGTTCGCGCTGCTGGCAGCCGGCTTCATCGCAGCGGTGCGGAAGGTTGGCGTGGCACCGCGCCTGTTCGGTCCGTACCTGGAGCGGCGCAGCAGCGGCCACAACGCTCTGGTCGAGCGCGCCGGCGCCGAACTGAATCGCGCGTTGCAATGGCTGGACCGCGGCGCGGTAACGGCTCGGCCGGATTACCCGCGCTGGGCCGTGCCCCCTCGTCCTGAGACCTCGGCCGCACCACCGGCCGCCCGCCGCGCCGTGTCCGTCACGAGCGCGGCTCAGCTACGCGCAGCGCTCGCCGACGCCCGGGCCGGCGATGTGATCACCATCGCGCCTGGTGCATATCGTTTCGACGGCCCATCGCTCGATATCGACCGCGCCGGCGCCGAGGAGGCGCCGATCGTCGTGCGGGCGGAACGCCCCGGCACGGTGACGCTGCACTTCGCGCTGCTCGAGGGCTTTCACGTCCGCGCGCCGCACTGGAGTTTCGAGAACCTGACGATCGTCGGCGCCTGCGGTAGCCATGACGCCTGCGAACACGCCTTTCATGTCGTCGGGCTGGCGCGTGGCGTCGTGATCCGCAACAACGAGCTGCGCGACTTCAACGCACACATCAAGATCAACGGCGCTGACGGCGCCTATCCCGACGGCGGCCGCATCGAAGGCAATCGGCTCACGAACAGCGCGCCGCGCGCGACCGGCGCACCGGTAAGTCCGATCGACCTCGTCGCCGCCAGCGACTGGCACATCGACGGCAATTTCATCGCCGACTTCGTCAAGGCCGGCGGCGACTTCACCAGCTACGGCGCGTTCGCCAAAGGCGGCGGCAGCGGCAACCGGTTCGTGCGCAACGTCGTGCTGTGTGAGCACCGGTTGCGTGGTGCGGCCGGCCGCCGCGTCGGCCTGTCGTTCGGCGGCGGCGGCAGCGGCGACCCGAGGTTCTGCCGCTTCGGTCGCTGCGCCATCGAACACGAACAGGGGCTGATGCGCGACAACCTGATCGCCTCCTGCTCCGACGACGGCATCTACGTCAACCGCGGTGCGCAGACGGTGATCGCACACAACACGCTGCTCGACACGGCCGGGATCAACGTGCGTTTTGCCCAGAGCGCGGCGTTCGTTGACGGCAATTTGCTCGACGGCCCGATCGCGGCGCGCGAAGGCGCGAGCCTTCGCCTCGGCGACAACGTTGCGACCGTTCTGCCGCTTCTTTATCTCGGTCACGCGGCGGCACGAGGCGTTTTCATCGATGCGCGGCAGCTCGACCTGCGCTGGCGCGACACGGCGCCACGGCGCTCGCAAATCGCAGCGGCGGCAGGTGCTGGGCCGAACGCCGTCGATCTATGCGGACAGCGGCGCGCGAACCCGGCCGCCTATGGCGCGTTCGAAGACTTCACAGTCTGCCTGCACGTGGCCGAGCGACGATGACGCTGGCGCATGTGTGGGGCGGAGCCGTTGGCCCGCTGCCCGAGGCACGAGCGGCTGCGCGATGCCTCGGTGGCGGATGCCACGCGCGAACGGTGGGCATCACGTGCAACCGCTGTGCATCGGCAGCGGCGAGAGCACGAGGCCGTTCGGCAAGATTCTGGGGAGACTGGTGGGTCGTGAAGGACTTGAACCTTCGACCAACGGATTAAAAGTCCGCTGCTCTACCGACTGAGCTAACGACCCGCTCGGAACGCGCGGCCGCAGGCGCCGTCCGCGTCGATGAAGAGGGCGAATTATCCCGATCGGCGCAGGGCCAGTCAAACCGACGCAGGGGAGATCAGGCGCTTCGATCGATGCGCCACTGCTGGTATTTCAGTGCACAGATGGCGCCGCCGATGATCGAGGCCAGCGCGATCAGCGAGCCGAGGGCGAGCGTCGAGACGCCGCTCAGCCCCTGGCCGATGGTGCAGCCGAGGGCGGTGACGCCACCGAAGCCCATCAGCGCCGCGCCGACAAGGTGATTGGCGGTGTCCTCGGTGTCGCGGAATCCTTCCCAGCGGAACTCGCCGCTCGCCAGTGCGACGGCGCCCGAGCCGAGCGTGATGCCGAACACCGCCGCGACGCCGAGTGTGAGCAGGTTGCTGCGGTCGCTGAAGAACATCAGCCAGTCGAGCGTGTGCGCGATCGGCGCGACGAACGAAAGTGATTCCATCCGCCCGGAATGGGTGCCGATGAACGCTTCTTCCAGCGTGCGCGGGTGTTCGAGCACGTAGCCGATGTGTCCCGATACATACCAGCCGGCAACGATCACGGCGCCGAGCGCGAACCCCGTGAGCATGTTCGCGCGGCTGCGGAATTCGCGCCCGGCGAGCGCGAACGCCGCGAGCAGCGCGCCGATCGCCGGTCCGACGGTCAGCTGCAGCGTGGCCAGAGACACGCCGCTGGCGCGCGCCAGCATCGCCGGCAGGTCCTGCCGGCCGCCGAGCGACACGCTCAACGGTTCGAGCAGGTTGATGCGGACGACGCCGAGCGCGCCGCGCAGGGTGACATACGCCGTCAGGCCCAGCACGATGAACACGACCAGCGACTTCAGGCTGCCAGAACCGACGCGCACCAGCGAGCGGCTGCCGCAGCCTCCGGCGAGCACCATGCCGAAGCCGAAGACGAGGCCGCCGACGAGATAGGAGGCGAGCAGAAGCTGCGGCGCGGTGTGAAACGACTTGCCCGTGTCGATCTGGCCGGCACCGGCAAGCAGTTGCGTGCCGGTGATCGCGACGGCGATCGCCAGCAACCACTGCCTCATGCGTGTCCAGTCGCCAAAGTTGACGACATCGGCCACCGCGCCCATGGTGCAGAAGCCGGCGCGCTGGGCCACCGCGCCGAAGACGAAGGCGAGCGCAAACGTCGACCACAGCACGGTCGAGCGCAGCACGGAGATTTCGGCTTCGGTGATCGGCATGCGATGCGCATGCAGCGCGCGGCGCGCGCAAATCGCGCCGCGGCCGGGATGCGATGCTAGCGGAGTGCGGCGCGCGGCGCGGCCGACCCTGGGTCGACCGGCGCTACTTGCGGCCGAGCACCTTGAGCCGCTCTTCGGCGAGCTTCGAGGCCTCGGTGTTCGGATAGTCGGCGAGGATTTTTTGCAGCGCCGCCCGTGCGCGGGTCGTGTCCTTCAGTTCGACCTGGCTGGCGGCGATGTTCAGCAGCGCATCGGGTGCGCGTGGCGAATCGGCATGCCGCTCGACGACCACCTGCTGCGCGGCGATCGCCGCCTTGTAGTCCTTCAGCCCATAGAAGGAATTGCCCAGCCAGTAGTGCGCCGAGGCGGCGTAGGCCGACTTCGGCCAGCGGGCGAGAAACGCCTGCAGGCTGCTCGCCGCGCCGCGGAAGTCGCCGGCGCGAAACTGCGTCAGCGCCGCGTCGTAGGCCGCCTGTTCCGAACGCTCGACGGTGACCTGCCTGCCGTCGACCGTGGTCGCCACCGGCTCCATCGTCTTGACGCGTGCATCGAGGTCGGCATACAGGTCGCGGTTGCGCTTTTGCAGCGTGGCGACCTCGTTGGTCAGCGTCTCGACCTGGCCGCGCAGCGTCGCGATTTCGCGCCGTTGCGCATCGATGGTGTTGGCGAACTCGAGCTGGGCGCGGTTGGCCGCTTCGAGACGCTCGATGCGGGCGGCGAGCTCCGCATCCTTGTCGCGCAGCTGGCGCTCCTGCTCGGCGATGCGGGCCCGCAGTTCGAGGATCGCCTTGCGTGCCTCGTCGTCGCCGAAAAGCGCGTGCGCAGGAGAGCTGAACGCCGCGCAGGCAAGCGCGGCGACGCAAAGGCGACGCGCGGCGGCACGCATCGTTCCGAAACGATCGGCGCTCACCCGTTGCGGCTCACTTGTAGTTGAGGTCGGCGCGACGGTTCTCCGCCCATGCCGCCTCGTCGTGGCCACTGGCGCGCGGCTTTTCCTCGCCGAAGCTGATCGTCTCCATCTGCGTCTCGGCCACGCCGAGCAGGCGCAGCCGGCTCTTGACCGCTTCGGCGCGTTTCTGCCCGAGGGCGAGGTTGTACTCGCGGCTGCCGCGCTCGTCGGCGTTGCCTTCGATCATCACGCGCCGCGACGGATTGCCGACGAGATACTTGCCATGCGCCTCGACGGTGCCCTGGAAGTCGGGCTTGACCACGAAGCTGTCGAAGTCGAAGTAGATGCTGCGCTTGGCCAGCGGGCTCGACGGATCGTTGAGCGGATCGATGGCTTTGGGCGTCGTGTCGACACGGGCCACCGCGCGCGGGTCGGCCTGGGTCCCGGGCTTGGCTGGCGCGGTCGCGCTCTTGTCGGTGACCGGCGCGGTGGTCGTCTCCTCCAGCGGCGTGCTGGCGCAGGCGGCCAGCAGCAGCGCTGCAGCAGCGCATGTCGCAATCTTGATCAAGCGATTCGAGGTCATGACTTCCTCCTTGGTTACTTGATGAACGGACCCCAGGTCGGTTCCCTGACGTCGCCGCTCGGTCCGCTCAGCCGCACGCGCACCCTGCCATCGACCGAGACCGAGGCGAGGATGCCGCGACGACCGATCTCGGTCGCGTAAAGAAGCATGCGCCCGTTGGGCGCGAAGCTCGGTGATTCGTCCAGCGCCGTGTCGGTCAGCGCCAGTTCCTGGTTGGTCATCATGTCGAGCGTGTGCACCTGGAAGCGTCCGCCGCGCCGGCCGACGTAGGCGAGCAGCCGTCCGTCCGGGCTCAGGCGTGGGCTGACGTTGTAGTCGCCGTTGAAGGTCACGCGGGCGACGTTGCTGCCGTCGGCGTTCATCCGGTAGATCTGCGGACCGCCGCCGCGGTCCGAGGTGAAATAGATGAACTTGCCGTCCGGAGAGAACACCGGCTCGGTGTCGATGCCGGCCGAGCGCGTCAGCCGCTGCACGTTGCCGCCGTCGGCGTTGATCGAATAGATCTGCGACAGCCCGCCTTCGCGCGTCAGCACCACCGCCAGCCGGCTGCCGTCGGGTGCCCAGGCCGGCGCCGAGTTGCTGCCGTGGAAGTTGGCCAGCACGCGCCGCTGGCCGGTGGTGATCGTGTGCACGTAGACCACCGGCTTGCCGCTTTCGAACGACACGTAGGCCAGCCGCGTGCCGTCGGCAGACCAGGCCGGCGACATGATCGGTTCGCGCGAGCGCAGCGCCGGCTGCGCGTTGGCGCCGTCGGCATCGGCCACGTGCAGCTCGAAGCTGTTCTTGGCCAGTTGCACGACGTAGGCGATGCGCGTGGCGAAGACGCCGCGCTCGCCGGTCAGCTTCTCGAAGATGCGGTCGGAAATGCGGTGCGCGTTCAGGCGCAGGTCGGCCGCGGTCGAGACATACGACAGCGCGTCGAGCTGCGTCTGCTTGACAGTGTCGTACAGGCGGAAGCGCAGGTCGAAGCGGCCGTCGGCGAGCCGTGCCACCGAGCCGACCACCAGCGCGTCGGCGCCGCGACCCTTGAAGTCGGCGAAGCTCACCGGCGCGGTCTCGGCTAGGGGCGCGGCTCCGGCATCGACCAGTCGGAACAGCCCCGAGCGCTGCAGGTTGGCGCGGATGATCTCGTCGACCGGCTGCGGGATCTCCCCGTCGCGCTTGAATGCGGCCACCGAGATCGGGAACTGGTTGGACCCGACGCCGGTGATCTCGACGCGCAGTTGTGCCGCCGCGATCGAGGAGGCGAGCAGCGCGCAAAGCAGGAGGAAGGCCTGGAGCGGGAAGCGGGACATCGACCGCGGATTATAGGAATCGGAGCCGCGGCGCCCCGATGGGAAACCCTTACGGCTACTGCGCATCGATGGGACGAAAACGGATGATCACGGTGCGGTCGACGGAGCCGATGTGTGTCCAGAAATCTCGGATCTGCTTCGCATTCGGCCTATTTCTCGACGGGACGGAACCTCATGGGAACGGTGCGATCAACGGAGCCGTCAGGCTTGCGAGGGAAAGGATCGGTCCGTCGGATTGCCCTTTCTACCGCAGCATCGTATCCAGGTAGACCGCTGGGCCTGGTCAAGCGCACAGCCAAAATCTCACCAGTTGGGAGCAAGTCGACTTCAAAATCCGCGTACACGCTCGGTGACGTACCCTCGGGGACCGAGAAGACTATTTTCGGTTTGATGAGGCTCGCTAACAACGCGTCGTAGCGACGATCGCCGCCGCCGGCGCCGCTCGCCGTCGCGCCGGGGCTGCCGGCGGCGCTGCCGCCTGTACTGCCGGCGCCGGCCTGCGCCAGCATCCGTGCTTCCTCTGCCTTGCGCACCGCGTCGCGGCGCTGTTCCTCGAGCTTGCGTTGCTGGGCCTGCGCCATGGCCTCGGCCTGCCGCTTGCGTTCGAGTTCGAGCTGCTTCTTCTCCGCCTCGAGACGCTGCCACTCGGCTTCGGCCCGGCGTTTCTCGGCCTCGATCTTCTTCAGATCCGGCGGCGGCTCGACCTTCGGCGGTGCCTTCTTTTCCTGCTTGAGCACGATCTCGGCGTCAGGACGTTCGGGCTCGGGTTCGACCTTGACCGGCGCAGGCGGCGGCGGGGCCACGACCACCGGTTCGATCGGCGGCGCCCCCCACAGCTCGACGACGACGGGGCCGGACGGTTCGGTGCGCCACTGCACCGAGATCCACAGCGCGCCGACCAGCAGCAGGTGCATCGCCAGCGCGAGTAGGAAGGCCGCCGGCGTGTTCTGCTGCGCGCGCGGCCGCTGCGGTCGATAGTCGGCGGGAACGGCGGCCATGGCGGCTACTTCTTCTCCTGCTGCACGGAAAGCCCGACGCGCGCAATCCGTTCCTTCTGCAGCGCTCCCATGACCTTCATGACCTGGTCGTAGCGCAGGTTCTTGTCGGCCGCGATTACCACTGGCGGCTTCCTGCTCGCGTCAGGCTGCGTCTCTTGCCGTTTCTTCACGATCGCCACCGCGGTGGCGAGATCGGTGGCGAGTTGCTTGCCGCTTTCGAGCAGGAGGACCTGCCCGTCAGCCTTGACAACGATGTCGAGCCGAGTGTCAGGTGCTCGTGCTGATACGCCCATCGAAGGCAGATCTACCAAGCTAGGCGTCACGAACGGCGCCGAGACCATCAGGATCACCACCAGCACCAGCATCACGTCGATATAGGGCACGACGTTGATGTCGGCGAGCATTCGCCGGCGGCTGCCGGCTACGCGGCGGGCAAGGATTGCCATCTATGAACGGCCGTAAGTCGGCAATGGGGTCATCGGCTAACCGTCACCTTTGCCGCTGCAGGATGTTCGAGAACTCCTCGATGAAGGTCTCGAAACGATTGGCCAGCCGGTCGATGTCGTGGGCAAAGCGGTTGTACGCGACCACCGCCGGGATGGCGGCGAAAAGCCCGATGGCGGTGGCGATCAGTGCCTCGGCGATGCCCGGCGCGACCGACGCCAGCGTGGCCTGCTCGAGGCTGGCCAGCCCGGTGAAGGCATGCATGATGCCCCATACGGTGCCGAACAGGCCGACGTAGGGGCTGACCGAACCGACCGAGGCCAGGAACTGCAGCCGCCGCTCGAGGGCGTCCATCTCGCGCTGGTAGGCGGCGCGCATCGCCCGGCGCGCGCCGTCGAGGATCGACTGGCGGCTCTCGCCCTCCTTGTCGCGTCCGCGCAGCTTCAGGAACTCGCTCATGCCGCCCTCGAAGATGCGTTCCAGCGCACCGGTCTTGCGCCGCCGGTTGGTCGCCTTCTCGTACAGCTTGCCCAGATCGGTGCCGCCCCAGAATTCGCGCTCGAAGTTCTCGGTCTCCTTGCGCGTGGCGCGGATGGCGAAGCCCTTGCCGAAGATCACCGTCCACGAGGCGAGCGAGACCAGGATCAGCAGCAGCATCACCGCCTGGACCACCAGGGTGGCCTTGGTGATCAGCACGAGGATCGAAAGGTCAGCGGCAGCGTTCATCGGTTGCCTTCAGGCGATGGAAGGGTCGGGCAGGGCGGCGAACTGTTCGAGCAGCGCTGCCGGCAGACGCGTCGGCGCCATCCGCCCGGCATCGACGCACGCGACCTTGACGCGGGCGCTGGCCAGCAGCTCGTCTCCGCGCCGCGCCTGCTGCTGGAAAACCAGGTAGCTGCGCGCCCGCTCGGCGATCGCCGCGTCGATCGTCAGCGTGTCGTCGAGCCGCGCCGGACGCAGGTACTGCACACTCATCTCGGCCACCACGAACTGCAATCGCCGCCGCTGCGCCAGTTCTCGCTGGTCGATGCCGAGCGAGCGCAACCATTCGGTCCGGCAGCGTTCAAAGTACTTCAGGTAGTTCGCGTAGTAGACGATGCCGGCGGCATCGGTGTCCTCGAAATAGACGCGAACGGTCCAGCGAAAGACAGCGGGGTCCCGGGCAGCATGCTCCACGGCGGCCGAGTGTATCGCGCGAGGCGCGGCGTTGCGCTGCGGCGGGCGACGGCCGCGCCCTGCGGTGCGCCGACTACAATCGCGCGCTTCGAATCCGCGGCGCGGTGGCATCGCGCCGGCGGCGGGAGGTCTTGATCGTGGGCAGGACGCTGATCGGGCTGGCATGCGTTGCACTGGCCATCTTGCTGGCCGGCTGCAGCCGCGTGACCAACAGCCCGCATCCGCGCGGCGCCGAGAAGACCAACACCATCTTCACTGCCTTCACCGAACGCTCGCCCAAGTACCTCGACCCGACCAGCAGCTACTCGAACGACGAGACCCCCTATACCTATCAGGTCTACGAGCCGCTTTACGGCTACCACTACCTGAAGCGGCCTTACGAACTGGCGCCGCGCGCGGCCGAGGCGATCGCCAGGCCGCGTTACTACGACAAGGACGGCCGCGAGCTGCCGGCCGATGCGCCGGGCGAGACCATCGCCGAGAGCGTCTACGACATCCGTATCAAGAAGGGCATCCTGTTCGCGCCGCACCCGGCCTTTGCGAAGGATGCGGCCGGCAACCACGTCTATTACGCGCTGAAGCGCGAGGACGTCGCCGACAAGTACAAGATCACCGACTTTCCCCTGACCGGCACGCGTGAACTGACCGCGCACGACTACGTTTATGCGATCCGCCGGCTGGCTACGCCGAGGATCAAGTCGCCGTCGTTCTCGCTGATGGCCGAATACATCGTCGGCCTGAAGGAGTACGGCGAGCGGATCGCCGCCATCGACCGCGAACTGCGCAAGGGCCTCGCGCCCACCGACCGCGACCTGCCGATGCTCGATTTCCGTCAGTTCGCGTTCGCCGGCGCTCAGGCGCTCGACGAGCACACCGTGCGCATCCGCATCAAGGGCAAGTACCCGCAGTTCAAGTACTGGCTGGCGATGACCTTCTTCGCGCCGATTCCGTGGGAGGCGGAGAAGTTCTACGCGCAGCCCGGGATGGCGGAGAAGAACCTGACGCTGAACTACTGGCCGGTCGGCACCGGCCCGTTCATGCTGACCGTATTCGAGGAAAACCGCCGCCACGTGCTCGAGCGCAACCCGAACTTCCGCGGCGAACCCTTCCCGTGCGACGGCGAGGAGAAAGACAAGGCCGAGGGCATGCTGGCCGACTGCGGCAAGACGACGCCGTTTGCCGATCGAATCGAATTCGACATCGAGAAGGAAGCGATCCCGCTGAAGACCAAGTTCTTCCAGGGTTACTACGACGCGCCGCAGATCGAGCGTCTCGACCAGGGCACCGACTTCATCGTCGAGATGGCCGACTCGAAGGAGAAGGAGGAGGAGTACAAGGCCAAGGGCGTCAAGCTGCCGACGACGATCGAGGCCAACAGCTGGTACATCGGCTTCAACATGCTCGATCCGGTGGTCGGCTGGGGCAAGACCGACGAAGAACGAACGCGCCACCGCAAACTGCGCCAGGCGCTGTCGATCGCGATGGACTGGGAGGAGCACATTGCCATCTTCGAGAAGGGCCAGGGCATGGCGGCGCATGGACCGCTGCCGCCCGGCCTGTTCGGCTGGCGCGACGACGGGCCGTCGGCTTTCAACCCGGTCGTTTATCGCCGCAACGGCGATCGCGTCGAGCGCCGGTCGCTCGAGGAGGCGAAGAAGCTGCTCGCCGAGGCCGGCTATCCGGACGGGCGCGACGCGAAAACCGGCCAGCCGCTGGTGCTGAACTTCGACTACCAGCGGGCGCTGACCCCGGCGGTGCGGCCGCTGATGGCGTGGTACCAGAAGCAGTTCGCCAAGATCGGCGTGCAGCTCGAAATCCGCGCCACCGACTACAACCGCTTCCAGGACAAGATGAACAAGGGCAGCCACCAGATCTATTTCTGGGGCTGGCTCGCCGACTACCCTGACGCGGAGAACTTCCTGTTCCTGCTCTACGGCCCGAACTCTAAGGCGTTGACGGGCGGCAATGGCGAGAACAACTCCAACTACCAGAACCCGGAGTTCGACAAGCGCTTCGAACTGATGAAGTACGAGGACGACGGCCCGACGAAAGCGCGGCTGATCGACGAGATGATCGGCATCCTGCAGCAGGACGCTGTGTGGATGTGGGGCTATTTCCCGACCTCGGCCGCGGCCTTCCACCAGTGGATCTACAACGGCAAGCCCACCCAGATCATCCGCAACCACATCCAGTACCTGCGGGTCGACCCGCAACTGCGCACGCAGAAGATCGCCGAGTGGAACCGGCCGGTGTGGTGGCCGGTGTGGCTGATCGCGCTGGCGCTGGTGGCGGCGGTGGTGCCGGCATTGCGCGCCTACCGGCGGCGCGAGCGCGAGAACGCGGCGCGCACGCTGGCGCGCGAAGCACACGCCGGGGCGGCGCAGTGAACGATTCACGGAAGGCCGTCGTCCCGGCGCAGGCCGGGACCCGATCTCCCGGGACGCCAACCTGGGACCCGGCCTGCGCCGGGGCGACGGCGTCACGATGCTGAACTACATCCTGCGCCGCATTGCCTACGGCGTGCTGATCCTGGTCGGCGTGAACCTGCTGACCTTCGTGCTGTTCTTCACCATCAACACGACCGACGACATGGCGCGGCTGAACATCGGCGGCAAGCGGGTGACGCAGGAGGCGATCGACAAGTGGAAGATCGAGCGCGGCTACGACAAGCCGCTGCTGTGGAACGGCGCCGCCGACGGCGCGCGCAAGTTCACCAACACGATCTTCTTCGAGCGTTCGGTGCAGCTTTTTGCCTTCGAGTTCGGCGCTTCCGATTCCGGCCGCGACATCGGCTACGAGATCCGACAGAGGATCGGCCCGTCACTGGCGGTGGCGGTGCCGACCTTCCTTCTCGGCGTGATGGCCACGGTCTGCGTCGCCCTGCTGATGGTGTTCTTCCGCGCCACCTACCTCGACTTCTGGGGCGTGACGCTGGCGGTGGTGCTGATGTCGATCTCGGCGCTGTTCTACATCATCGTCGGCCAGTACTTCTTCTCGACGCTGCTGCGGCTGGTGCCGATCTCCGGCTTTGCCGGCGGCTGGAACCTCGCCGTCTTCCTCGCCCTGCCGATCCTGATCGGCGTGGTGGCGCGGCTGGGCGCCGACTCGCTGCTCTATCGGACCATGTTCCTGGAGGAGATCGGCAAGGACTACGTGCGCACCGCCCGCGCCAAGGGACTGAGCGAGGCGGCGGTACTGTTCCGCCACGTGCTGCGCAACGCCTCGCTGCCGATCCTGACCTCGACCGTGGCGGTGCTGCCGCTGCTGTTCCTCGGCAGCCTGATCATGGAGAGCTTCTTCGGCATTCCGGGGCTGGGCAGCTACACGATCGACGCCATCAACGCGCAGGACTTCGCGATCGTCCGCTCGATGGTCTTCCTGGGCTCGGTGCTGTACATCGTCGGCCTGATCCTGACCGACATCTCGTACACGGTGGCCGACCCGCGGGTGCGCCTGGGGTAGGAAGCCATGCCGAAGTTCGTCTTCCTCGCCACCGACGTCGCGCTGTTCGCGCTGCTGGCGGGGCTTGCCCTGTACGTCTGGCACGTGCGGCGCACGCCCAATTTGCGCGCCACCTGGCGCAGCGTCTTCCGCGACGCGCCGGCGATGTGCGCGCTGGTGCTGCTTTGCGCGTTCCTGCTGCTGGCGGTGCTCGACTCGATCCACTTCCGGCCGTTGCTGCCGAGAGCCGAAGGGGCGGCCGCCGACGCGCCGCATGCGTACTCGACGCGCGCCTACTCGGTGCTCGACCGCCTGCTGGCGAAGCCGCTCGAGGGCACCGAGAAGACCTACTCGGCGCCGCTCGCCTACCTGCAGTTCACCAAGGAGTCGTTCGAGGTCGACGGTAAGCCGGTGCGCGACTATCCACGCCTGGCCTTCGGCGGCGCGCACCTGAAGGATCCGCCGCGGCAACGGGCGGGCGACATCGCGATGCGCTCGATCGCGGGCCTCGCGGCCGGGGCGATCGGCGGCCTGCTGCTGGCGGCGCTGGTCGTCGCGGCGCGCGGCCGCGCCGTCGGCCAGGGTTTCGGCGCCAGCGCGCGCGCGGTCTGGCGCCGCGAGACCGACGTGCCGTGGCGGGCGATCCTCGCCACGCTCATTGCGCTGGCACTGCTCGCCGGCGGGGTGGCGGCGCTATGGGCGCGCTACCACGTGCTCGGCACCGACCGCACTGGCAACGACGTGCTGTACCAGGCATTGAAGAGCGTGCGCACGGCGATCGTCATCGGCTCGCTGGCGACGCTGGCGACGCTGCCGTTCGCGATCAGCCTCGGCATCCTCGCCGGCTACTTCAAGGGCTGGGTCGACGATGCGATCCAGTACCTGTACACGGTCCTGTCGTCGATCCCCGGCGTGTTGCTGATCGCCGCCTGCGTGCTGATCATCCAGGTGACGATCGACAAGTACCCCGATCTCTACGAGACCGGCCTGGAGCGCGCCGACCTGCGGCTGCTGCTGCTGTGCGTGGTGCTCGGCGTCACCGGCTGGGCGACGCTGTGCCGGCTGCTGCGCGCCGAGACGCTGAAGCTGTCCGAACTCGACTACGTGCAGGCGGCGCGCGCCTTCGGCGTGTCGCACTTCGGCATCATGCGCCGGCACATTTTTCCCAACGTCATGCACGTGGTGCTGATCGTCGCCGTGCTCGATTTCTCCGGGCTGGTGCTGTACGAGGCGGTGCTCTCCTACGTCGGCGTCGGCGTCGATCCGACCACTGCCAGCTTCGGCTCGATGTTCAACCTGGCGCGCACCGAGATGAGCCGCGACCCGGCGGTGTGGTGGAACCTGCTCGCCGCCTTCATCTTCATGCTGGCGCTGGTGCTGTCGGCCAACCTCTTCGCAGGCAGCGTGCGCGAAGCGTTCGACCCGCGCGCCCGCGCCTTCCGGCCGCGGCTGGCGCACAGGCCCTCCTCGCACGCATCGACGGGACAGCGTCAGGGTGAGGGCAAGACGCTGCCTGCGTCGCGGGGCACCGCCTGATGCTGGCGATCGACGCCCTGCACACGGTGCTCGACACCGACCACGGCCTGGTGCGCGCGGTCGACGACGTGGCGCTGACGATCGAGCGCGGCGAGACCTTCGCGCTGGTCGGCGAGTCCGGCTGCGGCAAGTCGATGACGGCGCTGTCGATCCTGCGCTTGCTGCCCGACAACGGCCGCGTCGTCGACGGCGCGATCCGCGTGGGCGACACCGACATCGTGCAGCTGCCCGAGGCGCGGATGCGCGACATCCGCGGCCGCCGCGTCAGCATCATCTTCCAGGAGCCGGCGACCAGCCTGAACCCGGTGATGA
>CAZDXQ010000043.1:0-33633 GCA_964509545.1 uncultured Burkholderiaceae bacterium
TGAACTCGGTGACCACGTAATCGATGATCCGCTGGTCGAAGTCCTCGCCGCCGAGGAAGGTGTCGCCGTTGGTCGACAGCACCTCGAACTGCTTCTCGCCCTCGACATCGGCGATCTCGATGATCGAGATGTCGAAGGTGCCGCCGCCGAGGTCGTACACCGCGATCTTGCGGTCGCCGCGGCTGGTCTTGTCGAGGCCGAAGGCGAGCGCCGCCGCCGTCGGCTCGTTGATGATCCGCTTGACTTCGAGGCCGGCGATGCGGCCGGCGTCCTTGGTCGCCTGGCGCTGGCTGTCGTTGAAGTAGGCGGGAACGGTGATCACCGCTTCGGTGACCGTCTCGCCGAGATAGTCCTCGGCGGTCTTCTTCATCTTGCGCAGCACTTCGGCCGAGATCTGCGGCGGCGCAATGGCCTTTCCGCGCACCTCGACCCAGGCGTCGCCGTTCGGCGCCTTGGTGATCTTGTAGGGCATCAGGTTGATGTCCTTCTGCACCTCCTTTTCCTCGAAGCGCCGGCCGATCAGCCGCTTGACGGCGTAAAGGGTGTTCTTCGGGTTGGTGACGGCCTGCCGCTTGGCCGGCGCGCCGACCAGGATCTCGCCGTCTTCCATGTAGGCGACGATCGACGGCGTCGTGCGCGCGCCCTCGCTGTTCTCGATGACCTTCGGCTGGCCGCCTTCGAGGATGGCCACGCACGAGTTGGTCGTGCCCAGGTCGATGCCGATGATCTTGCCCATGTGCTTACCCCCAGTGGAAAGTCTGCCGACGCGCTCGGCGCCGATTCTTCTTCAATGTGTGTCTGCCGGCGGCCGAGTTCAAGGCGCCGCCACCGTGACCAGCGCCGGCCGCAGCACGCGGTCGGCGATGCGCCAGCCCTTCTGCAGCACGCTCACGACGTGATTGGCGGGCACGCCGCCGGCCTCGCCGGCCGGGACCATCGAGATCGCCTGATGGCTGTGCGGGTCGAACTTCTGTCCCGCCGGATTGATCTCGGCCAGCCGCCCTTTCTCGAAGGCCGCCCGCAGCTGCCTGAGCGTGAGCTCGATGCCCTCGCGCATCGCCTCCGGCGTGGCGTTGGTCGCCTCCAGCGCCTTCTCCAGGCTGTCGACCACGGGCACCAGCGCCTCGGCGAACGACTCGATGCCGTACTTGTGCGCCTTGGCGATGTCCTCCTGCGCCCGCCGGCGCGTGTTCTCGGCCTCGGCCAGCGCGCGCAGGTAAAGCTCGTGGTTCTCGTTAGCCTTGGCCAGCGCCGCCTGCAGTTCGGCTTCGACCTCGGCCACGCTCGCCGACGGCAGCGCTGCCGCGGCCTGCGCCGCGCCCGCAACCGGCTCGTTGGCGGCCTCTGTCTGCGCCGGCGCCGCCGGCCGCTGGACCGGATCGTGCTCCGGTGCGTTCATGCGCCCTCCCATTGACCTGGATTTCCCCGATGACTCGCTGCACCGTGGGGGCGGACGTCCCGTTTTCAAGGGGCGGGGCCGGAACTGTTGCGCTCATGCATCGCCGGTCGGGGCTCATCACGGGAATCTGCGTGGTCCTCCATACGGACGATCGATCGCGAGGCGGGAGCCAAGGCCCGCATCCGCAAGTCAAGGTGCCAGCTTGTCCAAGCCCCGCTGAAGAACCGGGGCGCGACCCGCCGCTAATCCGACCGGCCGACCACGCTGCGGCAGCAACTCGTAACAGTTGCAACCGGCCGGCCATGGATCGGCAACGCGCTGCGCATTTATTTAGTTTGGCTGCGGACGACCGGTTTCTCCGTCGTCCGCGCACAGCAAGGAGGACACGATGGAAACGACAAACAGCAAACCGCCGGTGCAGCGACTCCACCCGATGATCGTGGCCGCCGCGGCCGTATTGACCACGGTCGGCGTCCTGGTCGCCGTTGCGCTGGCTGGCAGTCGCGCCGGCGCCGGCGACGGCCCCGTCGCCGCGCAAGGCGAGGCGACAGCGCGCAAGCCGGCAACGAGCACAACGGCTCAGACCGCCGCCCGAGCCGCACCGCGGATGGCGGCGGCGCCATGCGCCGATTGCGGCGTCGTCGTCGCGATCCGCAGCGTCAAGGTTCCGGGTAAGGGCACCGGCGTAGGCGTCGTTGCCGGCGGCGTCGTCGGCGGGGTGATCGGCAATCAGATCGGCGGTGGCAGTGGCCGCGATGCGGCCCGCGTCCTCGGTGCGATCGGCGGCGCTGTCGCGGGCCATCAGATCGAGAAGGAGGCGCGCAGTTCGGTGCAATACCGTGTCGACGTGCGACTCGACTCGGGCGCGACGCGGACGGTCAGCCTCGGTGCCGCACCCCAGGTCTCGGTTGGCGATCGGGTACGCGTCGAAGGCGGCGCGATCCGCCCGGCATGATCGCGGCCGCCCGTGCCGGCGGGCGAACCGTCGGGAACGCCGCCGGCACGGTTCAGGTTAGCCCGATCGTCTTCACGGCTTGCCGCGAGCGAAGATCACCTGTCCACGGAGGGTCCACGGGATAGCCGCCGCCTCCTCCCGCCCACGACAATGCACGTGCCGATGAGAGCACCACTGCGACGGGTTCCGACATGCACCGCGATGAGCCGTTCCAATTCGAGTCACGCGACAGCAACTTCTTCTCCCAATTGCCGTCCGTGCTGATCACAGCGGCGGCAATCAGCCTGATCGTGCTGGTGAATACCGGCACGGCCGAGCGGGTCGCCGTCCAGCCGGCGGCAAGCAGCGCATCCGGAGGGCCGGCGCCGGCCACGCTCGAGGCTTCGCCAGAGCAGGTCAAGCCGGCGCCGCACGCGGCCGGGGCGGCGGCTGCCGTCGCTCGCCGCGCCTGAGTCTGCTCCGGCGCCTCCCAGCCCACGCACTAACGCCGCCGCTCCCCGGCGCTGGTCCGTCGAGTCGCGGCGCCACACGCAGGGCATCAGGCACCGTTTCCCAGCCGATTCGCCGCTCGCCTGAGCGAGCAGCGACCGCCGCCACGCCGCGGTGCATGACCATCAGGCGGGGCGACGGAGAATGGCTCGACCTCAGCGCGGCGCCCCCGCAAGGCGTGCCACGACCGCGCTCTGCGCGGCCAGCGCGGCACGCTCCTCGCGCCGGCCACGTTCGACCGGCCAGCCCTGAAGATGCATTGCGGCGAGGTCGGCCAGCGCGTGGATGAACGCCGGCGACTCGTTCAGGCAGGCGATGTAGTGGAAGGTCTTGCCGCCGGCGGTCAGGAACTCCTGCCGCCCCTCGATGTTGATCTCTTCGAGCGTTTCAAGGCAGTCGGCAACGAAGCCCGGACAGATCACGTCGACCCGCTGCACGCCTTCGCGGCCCAGTGCATGCAGCGTCGGCGCCGTGTACGGCTGCAGCCATTCGGCGGCTCCGAAGCGCGACTGGAAAGTGACGACATACTCGTCCTTGGACAGGCCGAGCGATTCGGCCAGAAGACGGCCGGTCTTGCGGCACTCGCAGTGATACGGGTCGCCAAGGTCGAGCGTTCGCCGCGGCACGCCATGGAAGCTCATCACCAGCTTGCCGCCGACATCGCTGAGCCGCCCGTTCTTCGCCCAGTGATCGAGGACCGACCTCCTCAGCGCATCGATGTAGCCCGGGTGATCGTGGAAGTGCTTGACGCTGCGCACTTCCGGCACGTTGCGGCAGCGCGCCAGCTCGGCGTTGAAGGCATCGAACACGGTCGCCGTGGTCGTCGCCGAATACTGCGGATACAGCGGCAGCACCAGGATGCGCTCGGTGTTGGCCGCCCGCATCTCGGCGAATACGCGGCCGACCGACGGCTCGCCATAGCGCATCGCCAGGCGAACGTCGACGTCGAAGCCGCGTTCGCCGAGATAACCGCGCAACAGCAGCGCCTGCTCGCGCGAGTGGTGCAGCAGCGGCGAGCCCTGTTCGGTCCAGATCGTCGCGTACTTGGCCGCCGACTTCTTCGGCCGCACGGCGAGGATCACGCCATACAGGATCGGCAGCCAGACCGGGCGCGGAATCTCGACCACGCGCGGATCGGACAGGAACTGCTTCAGGTAGCGCCGCACCGCCCGCGGCTCGGCCGCCTCCGGCGTGCCGAGATTGACGAGCAGCACCGCGGTGCGCTCAGGCGTGCCATGCGTGTACTCGGGTTCGCGAGCGAACGACATCTGTCAGGCAATCCGTGAATTGAGCAACGCGCTCCGCGGCGGAACTGCACCCTGCTCCGCCGCCGGCAGGTCTGGCGGCCGGCCGGCAGCGGGCGTCCCGGTTAAGCGTCTGGGTTCTGTCGTCGTCACTCGCGCGACAGCGCCGACGACAGCAGGCGCGCAGTGATATCGACGATCGGGATCACGCGCTCGTAGGCCATCCGGGTCGGACCGATCACGCCGACTGTGCCGACCACCCGGCCGTCGACCTCGTAGGGCGCGACGACCATGCTGGTCTCGTCCAGAGGCACCGTCTTCGACTCGCCGCCGATGTAGATCTGCACGCCCTGCGCCCGGCCGGAGATGTCGAGCAGCTGCATCAGCCTCGACTTGTGCTCGAACAGATCGAACAGCGCGCGCAGCTTGTCGAGGTTGGCGGCCAGATCGGTCACCTCGAGCAGGTTGCGTTCGCCGGAAACGACCACCGCCTCGTCGTCCTCTGCGGCCTGCTCGCCGGCGGTAACCGCCGCCTCCATCAGGGCCGCGATCTCGGTGCGCAGCGCCGCGAGGTCGCGGTGCAGCCGCGCGCGCGCCTGGTCGAAGCTGAGGCCGGCGAACTGCTGGTTGAAGACGTTCGCCGCTTCCGCCAGCTGCGCCGCCGTGTAGGGCTGCTCGGTGACAAGGATGCGGTTCTGCACGTCGCCCTCAGGCGTGACGATGATCAGCAGCACCCGCTTTGCCGACAACCGCAGGAACTCGATCTGGCGGAAGCTGCTCGCCCGCCGCGGCGTGAGCACGACGCCGGCGAAGTGGGTCAGGCTGCCGAGCAGCTGCGCCGCTGCCTGCAGCGCCCGCTGCGGGTCGGCCACCTGCAACTGGCCCCTGATCAGCTCCGCCTGCTGCTGCTCGACCGGCTTGACGGTGAGCAGGGCGTCGACGAACAGGCGATAGCCGCGCGGGGTCGGCACGCGGCCGGCCGAGGTATGAGGGCTGGCGATGAAACCCATTTCCTCGAGATCCGCCATCACGTTGCGGATCGTCGCCGGCGACACCTCCAGCCCCGACATCTTCGCCAGCGCGCGCGAGCCGACGGGCTGGCCTTCAGCGATGTAGCGCTCGATCAGCGTCTTCAGCAGCAGGCGGGCGCGGTCGTCAAGCATGGGCCTATGTTACGGAAACATCGGGTGCGCGGCGCGCTGCAGACAATCAAACCTCGCCCGCCGAACCCCTCCTGCTACATTTTGGCCATGGCGCAGGCTTTCAAGAACGTCGCGATCTTCGGTAAACCTCGGGTCGAGGGCAGCCGCCATTCACTGACCGCGGCGCTGCGGCAGATCGCCGGCATCGTCGAAGCCGCCGGTTTGCAGCCGATGTTCGATGCCTCGACGCTGGAGGCGCTCGACCTGCAGCCCTACACCGGCTACGCGCTGCAGGCGATCGGCCGCCAGGCAGACGTCGCCATCGTGCTCGGCGGCGACGGCACGATGCTCGGCATCGCCCGCGAGCTTTCGTCGTTCGGGGTGCCGCTGATCGGCATCAACCACGGCCGGCTGGGGTTCATCACCGACATCCCGGTCGAGCAGATCCCCGATGTGCTGCCGGCGATGCTGGCCGGCCAGTTCGAAACGGACCGCCGGGCGCTGCTCGAGGCCGAGGTACGACGCCGCGGCGAGGTCATCTATCGGGCGCGCGCCGTCAACGACGTGGTGATTTCACGCGGCGTCTCCGGCGGCATGGTCGAGTTCACCGTGCGCGTCGACGGCGTGACCATGTACAACCAGCGCGCCGACGGCGTGATCCTGGCCACGCCCACGGGCTCGACCGCCTATGCGCTGTCAGCCAGCGGGCCGATCCTGCATCCGGCGCTCGGCGGGCTGGTGCTCGTGCCGGTGGCGCCGCAGACCCTGTCGCACCGCCCGATCGCCCTGCCCGACGACCGCGTGATCGAGTTCGAGCTCACCGACGTGCGCGAGGCCAGCGCGCACTTCGACATGCAGTCGTTCACGCAACTGGCCCCGGGCGACGTGGTGCGCGCGCGGCGCGGCGCCGATGTCGTCACGCTGCTGCATCCGATCGGCTACAACTACTTCGCCACGCTGCGCGGCAAGCTGCAGTGGAACGTGATGCCGACCGACGCGCACGGGCGAGCCTAGCCCCGCAGCAGGACCAACAGCCGCACCGACCGCCCCCGCTGATCCGCCATGCTGCTGTCGCTTGCGGTCCGCAACTTCGTGATCGTGGAGGCGCTGGAGATCGATTTTTCGCCCGGATTCACCGTGCTCACGGGCGAGACCGGCGCCGGCAAGTCGATCCTGATCGACGCGCTGCAGCTGGCGTTGGGCGAGCGCGCCGAAGCGGACGTCGTGCGCGAGGGCGCGGCGCGAGCCGAAGTCAGTGCCGAGTTCCGCTGCGCGGCGCAGGCGGCCGCATGGCTGCATGAGAACGAATTGCAGGGCGACGGCGACACCGTGATCGTGCGCCGGATCATCGACGCGGCAGGCCGCAGCCGCGCCTTCATCAACGGCACCGCCGTCACGCTGGCGCAGCTGCGCGCGCTCGGCGAACTGCTGCTCGACGTCCACGGCCAGCACGCGCACCAGTCGCTGCTGCGCCCGTCGGCGCAGCTGGCGCTGCTCGACGCCCATGGCGGTCTCGCCGCCCCGACGCAGGCAGTGGCCAGTGCACATTCGACGTGGCGGCAGGCGGCCAGGGCACTCGACGAGGCGCAGGCCATGGCCGGGGCCGCGCGCGCCGAGGGCGACCGTCTGCGCTGGATCGTCGAGGAGTTGACGCCGGTCGCACCGCAGCCGGACGAATGGGCACAGGTCGAAGCCGAGCACCGGCGGCTGGCACACGGCGCCAGCCTGATCGAAGGCTCGCAGGCGGTGGTGGATATGCTGTCCGACGCCGAGGACTCCGCCCTCGCCCGCCTCGATGTGGCCAGCGAGCGGCTGGCCCGGCTCAGCGATTTCGACGCGCGGCTGCAACCGGTGGTCGAGCTGCTGTCCGGCGCGCGGGCGCAGGTCGATGATGCGGCGCGCAGCCTGAACCGCTACCTGGGCGGCGCCGAATTTGACCAGGCGCGGCTGGCCGAGGTCGAGGCGCGTGTCGCCGAACTTCACGCCGCGGCACGCAAGTTCCGCTGCACGCCGGATGAGCTGGCGCCGCTGCTGGAGACTGCGCGCGCGAAGCTGGCGGCGCTGGCCGCCGCCAGCGACCTCGATGCGCTGCGTGCGCGCGAGGCGCAGGCGCGGGCGCAGTACGACCGCGCCGCCGCGGTGCTGAGCCGGCAGCGGGCTCAGGCCGCCGAGGCGATGGCGCGCGAGGTCACTCGTGCGATGCAGGACCTGTCGATGGCGGGCGGCCGCTTCGAGGTCGCGCTGTCCGCCAGCGACCCGTCAGCGAGCGGTGTAGAGCGCGCCGAGTTCCTCGTCGCCGGCCATGCCGGCGTGAGCCCGAAGCCGCTGGCGAAAGTGGCCTCCGGCGGCGAACTGGCACGGATCAGCCTGGCGATCGCCGTGATCGCCGCCAGCGCGACACCCGTGGCGACGCTGATCTTCGACGAGGTCGACGCCGGCATCGGCGGCGCCGTGGCCGATACCGTGGGCCGGCTGCTCAAGCAGCTCGGCAACGACCGTCAGGTGCTGTGCGTCACCCACCTGCCACAGGTGGCGGCGCGCGGCGACCAGCATCTGGTGGTGAGCAAGGTGCAGGCGCAGGACGGGCGGCCGGTGTGCCATATCGCACTGCTCGACCGCAGGGCCCGCGTCGACGAACTCGCGCGCATGCTCGGCGGCGTGCAGATCACCGATACGACCCGGAAACACGCGCGCGAGATGCTGGCCGCGTGAAGCCCGCGGCATCGAAGCGGACCAGCGCGGTCGACCCTGCGGCGGTCCGCGGCGCGGGTGACGGTTCAGCCCTTCGGCCGGTGCGGGCAACGTTCCTTGGTGCACTCGCCGTAAAGCGCCAGCGCATGGTCGCGCAGCATGAACCCCTTGTCGGCGGCGATGCGTTTCTGCCGCTGCTCGATCTCGCTGTCGACGAACTCCTCGACGCGGCCACAGGTCAGGCAGACCAGGTGGTCGTGGTGCGCACCCTCGTTCAGTTCGAAGACGGCGCGGCCGGCCTCAAAGTTGCTGCGCGTCAGCAGTCCGGCCTGCTCGAACTGCGTCAGCACGCGATAGACCGTGGCCAGTCCGACGTCGAGCTGCACCGCCAGCAGCGACTTGTAAACGTCCTCGGCGCTCAGGTGGCGCACGCCCTCCTGCGACGAGCGCTGGAAGATCTCGAGGATCTTCATCCGCGGCAAAGTGGCCTTCAGGCCGCTGGCCTTCAGCTCGGTCGATGCAGGGTGCTGGCGGGAGGTCATTGAACAGACGCGGCGTGCACGGCAGGCGCACGGTAAGAGCATCGGTATGATAGCGCCCGACCCGCGCCAGCCCTCGTCCCCGCCAACGATCACCACGATGCCAATGCAGCCGCTGCTCCGCCTCGCCCTGGCCGTCGCCGCGGTGCCGGTGCTGGTCGCATGCGAATCGGCACGCAGCTGGGCACCGACATTCATCCAGCCTTACCGCCCCGATGTGCAGCAGGGCAACGTGGTGACCCAGGAGATGGTCGATCAGCTGGCCGCCGGCATGACGCGCGACCAGGTGCGATTTCTCCTCGGCACGCCGGCGCTGGTCAGCGTCTTTCACCAGGACCGCTGGGACTACGTCTATCTGCTCAAGCGCGGCAAGGGGGCAGAAGTGCAGTCGCGGCGGCTGACGGTGTTCTTCAAGGACAACCGCGTCGAGCGCTTCGACGCCGACGAGATGCCGCCGGAGGCGCTCGCCGACAACCTGATCCTCGGCCGCAAGCCGAAGGCGCTGCCGAAGCCGCCGCCGCGCGAGGCCGAGCCGCAGATCACGCTGCCAGCGCGCTGACACGTCGATGGCCATCAGACTCGCCATCGCCGGAGCCAGCGGCCGCATGGGGCGCATGCTGGTGGAGGCGGCGCTTGCCGACCCGGCATTGCAGATCGCGGTGGCGCTCGACCGCGCAGACAGCCCCGAGCTCGGCCGCGACTGCGGCGAGTTTCTCGGCCGGCACACCGGCGTGGCGATCGGCGCCGATCTGGCGCGGCTGGCGCAGGCCGACGTTCTTATCGACTTCACCCGCCCTGAGGGCACCGCGGCGCACCTGGCGGCCTGCCTGGCGCACGGCGTGAGGATGGTCATCGGCACGACCGGCTTCGACGACGCGGGCAAGGAAGCGATCCGCGCCGCGGCGCAGTCGATCGGCATCGTCTTCGCGCCGAACATGAGCGTCGGCGTCAATGCCACGCTGCGCCTGCTCGAAGTGGCCGCGGCGATCCTGTCCGCGGGCTACGACATCGAGATCATCGAGGCGCACCACAGGCACAAGGTCGATGCGCCTTCCGGCACGGCGCTGAAGATGGGTGAAGTGATCGCCGCCGCGCAGGGCAAGGCGCTCAAGGATCTGGCCGTGTTCGCCCGCCAAGGCGTGACCGGCGAACGCAGGCCGGGCACGATCGGCTTCGCCGCCGTTCGCGGCGGCGACATCATCGGCGACCACACGGTGCTTTTCGCGGGCACCGGCGAGCGTATCGAGATCACCCATCGCGCCGCCAGCCGCATGCCCTATGCGCTCGGCAGCATGCGCGCGGCGCGCTTCGTCGCCGGCCGCAGCCGCGGGCTGTTCGACATGCACGACGTGCTCGGGCTGAAGTAAGCGCCTGTTTATGACGGCAGAAGCGCTGGGCATCGCGCACTACTGGGCGCAGGCCGACGGCGTGATCCGCAGCACGGCCTGGCTGCTGGCAGCGATGTCGGTGGCGAGCTGGTTCCTGATCCTGTGGAAGCTCTGGTCGTGGCTGCGCGTGCGCCGCGCCTCGCGCGCGCTCGACCAGTTCTGGTCGGCGCGCTCGATGGACGAGGCCATCGCCGTCTTCCGCCCGATCGACGGCGAGGCGATCTTTGTGCCGCTGGCCGCCTCGGCGCAGCAGGCGGCGTCGCGGCGGATCGACGAGGCAACGATGGCGGCGCGCATCGACCGCTCCGAGTTGATCACGCGCGCGCTGCGCCAGCGCATCAACGAGGCGGCGGCACGGCTGGAAGCCGGACAGACGCTGCTCGCCTCGGTCGGAGCGACGGCGCCTTTCGTGGGCCTGTTCGGCACCGTATGGGGCATCTATCACGCGCTCACGGGCATCGCCGCCAGCGGCACGATCGCCATCGACAAGGTCGCCGGGCCGGTGGGCGAGGCGCTGCTGATGACGGCCTTCGGCCTGGCCGTGGCGGTGCCGGCGGTGCTCGGCTACAACGCCTTCACGCGAGTCAACCGCAAGCTGCTGGCGGAGCTCGACGGCTTTGCCCACGACCTGCACGCCTACCTGACGGTGGGCGCGCGTCCCGGCGACGGAGGCTGAGTCGATGCCTGCGCCAATGCGTTGCTGCGGATATCCGGCGTGCAGGAAGGTCCTGGCGCAGGCCGACGCGGCCTCAGCCGCACGATGAGCTTCGGCGGCTTCGAGCGCGGCCGGGCGCCGGCCACTCCGATGGCGGAGATCAATGTGACGCCGCTGGTGGACGTGATGCTGGTGCTGCTGGTGATCTTCATCATCACCGCGCCGCTGCTGGCGCGCGCGCTCAAGCTCGATCTGCCGCAGGCCGAGGCGCCCGCGGCCGCGCAGACGGCGCAGACGATCCAGCTCGCCATCGACGCCGGCGGCAATCTGCGCTGGAACGCCCAACCGGTGAGCGCCGAGGAACTGGACTCGCGGCTGGCCACTGCGGCGCGCGAATCGCCGCAGCCCGAACTGCACCTCGGCGCCGACCGCGCCGTGCGCTATGAACACGTCGCCGCGGTGCTGGCGGCGGCGCAGAAGGCGGGACTGATGCGCATCGGTTTCATCACCGAGCCGCCAGTCGTCAAGGGTGCGACGCCTTAGCCTGCTGCTGGTGCCGGCGCTGCTGGCTGCCGGCGCCGCGGCCGCTGAGGTGCGCGCCATCGACGACACCGGCGTCGAGGTCGTGCTCACCGCCCCGGCCCAACGCATCGTCAGCCTGGCGCCGCACCTGACCGAACAACTTTTTGCCATCGGCGCCGGCGGCCGCATCGTCGCCACCACCGAATTTGCGGACCATCCCGCCGAGGCGCGCGCCCTGCCGCGGGTGGCGCGCGCCCACAGCGTCGATCTGGAGCGCGTCGCGGCGGCGCGGCCGGACCTGATCGTCATCTGGGGCAGCGGCTTTCCCCCGGCAACGCTCGCCGCGCTGCGCCGGCTCGATGTGCCGGTGTTCGTCGACGAGCCGTCGCGGCTCGACAGCATCGCCGAGTCGATGCTGCGGCTGGGCAAGCTCACCGCTGCGGCCGGCGCCGGCCGGGCGGCGGCACAGTTCCGCGTCGCCATCGACGCGTTGCGTTCGCGCTATGCGTCGCGGCCGACGGTCAGCGTCTTCTATCAGATCTGGTCACAGCCGCTGATGACGCTCGGCGGCCGGCACGTGCTGAGTGAGGCGCTGCGGGTCTGCGGCGCGCGCAATGTGTTCGAGTCGATGACGCCGATTGCACCGCAGGTGTCGGTCGAGGCGGTGCTGGCCGCCGATCCGCAGATGATCGTCACCGCCGAACCGGGTGGCATCGACCGCGGCGCGTTGCAGATGTGGACGCGCTTTGCCGGACAGCGCGCGGTCGCCGGAGGTCAACTGGTCACGATCGATGCCGACCGCATCAATCGGCACACGCCGCGGCTGGCCGACGAGCTGGCGCGGCTGTGCGAGCGCATCGACGCCGTGCGCAGCACCGGCGCGGCAGTACAGTTCCGTCCATGACCCCGGAAACCGTCGCCCAGGGCGCCGGCCAGCTCGATTCGGTCGTGCACTTCATTCAGCTGGCGATCGCGCCGGTGTTCCTGCTGACCGCCATCGGCGCGATGCTCGGCACGATGACCAATCGCGTGGCGCGCATCGTCGATCGGGCGCGGGAGCTGGAAAAGCAGCTCGCCGGCACGCACGAGGAGCGCGCCGCCGAGCACCGCGAACTCCGGGTGCTGGCGCGGCGGGCGCGGCTGATCAACATGGCGATCACCTTCACCGTGCTTTCGGCACTGCTGGTGTGCATTTCGATCGGCGGCCTGTTCCTCGATGCCTACTGGCAGCGCAGCCTGACGACGCTTGTGGCGTGGATCTTCGGCATGTCGCTGGTCGCGCTGATCATCGGACTGGGCCTGTTCCTGCGCGAGATCTACGTCGCCACCGCCACGCTGCGCATTGGCTTTCGTTAAGCCTCGGCGCTGCGGGGCATGCCGCCGGCCGCCATACGATCGTCGTGCTGCGATTGCCGGCCCGCGTACTTGCGGGCGCGCCACGATGGCAGCAGCGGCCAGGCGCCGCGCCATCGCGCGTAAGCTGCACCCGGCGAGGCAAGCACAGGCGATTCCAACGTTTCCGTCGCGAGCGCTCCATGGACTGTCGTCCCGGCTGCGGCGCGTGCTGCATCGCGCCTTCGATCTCGAGTCCGATTCCCGGCATGCCCGACGGCAAGCCCGCGGGCAAACGGTGCATCCAGCTCACCGTCGACCTGCGCTGCGCCCTCTTCGCCAGCCCGCTGCGTCCGCCGTGCTGCAGCGGCCTGAGGCCGGCGCCGGAAATGTGCGGCACCTCGCGCGGCGCGGCCCTGCTCTGGCTTGGCCGCCTGGAGGCAGCGACCCGCCCCTGAAGGCTTGCGCGCCGCCCGCGGCCGTGGCCGTCACGCAATCCGGCTGAGCGAGGTTATCGCCGCGACCGCGGCACGAAGATGCGCAGTTCGGCCGCGACCTGCAGCCGCTCGATCGGCGTGGCGAACAGTCGCGACAGCTGCTCCGCCGTCAGCACGTCGTCCGCGGCGCCGGCAACCCAGTCGCCGCGACCGGTCAGCAGCAGCGCATGCGTGGCCAGACGCGCCGCGGCGTTCAGGTCGTGCAGCGACGCGACCAGCGTATGGCCAGGCAGTTGCGCCAGTTGCTCGATCACCAGCGCCTGGTGCCTCGGATCCTGGTGCGCGATCGGTTCGTCGAGCAACAGCAGCGGCGCGTCCTGGGTCAGCGCGGTGGCGATGGCGACCCGCTGTCGTTCGCCGCGCGAAAGGCTGCGCACGTCGTGCGCACGCAGCCCTGCGCAGTCGAAGCGCGCCAGCCAGCCGAGGGCGACGCGGCGGCCCTCCTCCTCGGCATCACCGAGTCGATAGCGCGCAGTCAGCACCGTTTCCAGCACCGTCGCAGCAAACGGGTCGAGCCAGCCATCCGGCAACAGCACCCGCTGCGCAGCCAGCGCCTGCACGTCCCAGTCTTCGAGCGGCCGTCCGGCGAGCACCACTTCGCCGCCGTCACGACGGCGGGCACCCGCCAGCGTGGCGAGAAGCGTCGACTTGCCGGCGCCATTGGGGCCGAGCACGGCCCAGCGACTGCCTGCCTCGACGCGTAGATCGAGCGCATCGACGAGCAGCCTCGTTCCGGCCTGCAGCCGCAGGCCCCGGCACTCGATCAGCACCGAACCGATGTCGCCGTTCGATACGGCCCGCACCCGATGTTCGTCCGTCGAAGCGCCCGGCGGGTCGAGCGCTCCGTCGTTCCCGCCTCGCGCGAAGGCCTGGTCCCTGGCGCGGCCCGGCGGGTCAATCGAGCTCTCCCTGTCGCGACGCCAGACGGATCCGCCCTTCAGTGGGCTCGGCCGGCTCATAGCCTGCGCACGAGGCTGATGAATACCGGCACGCCGATCAGCGCCGTCAGCACGCCGACCGGAAGCTGCAGCGGCGCCACCGCGGTGCGCGCCACCGTGTCGGCCAGCAGCACGAGAACCGCGCCGGCGAGCACTGCCGCAGGCAGCAGGTGTCGCTGGTCGTTGCCAATCAGCCGGCGCATCAGATGCGGCGCGACAAAACCGACGAAACCGACGGCACCGGCCAGCGTCACCGCGGTCGCTGTCGCCAGCGCCGAGGCCAGCACGAGATTGCGCCGCACGCGCCGCACGTCGACGCCCTGCACGAACGCCTGCAGGTCGCCGCGCAGCAGCAGGTTCAGCGGCCGTGCCTGCCTTGCGGCCACGACCAGCAGCAGCAGCAGCACGGCGGCCGCGCCGAGTGCCGCGCGCAGGTCCGTCGCGCCGGCCAGATCGCCCAGCAGCCAGAACATGATCGAGCGCATCTGCACGTCGGGCGCCAGCGCCAGCAGCAGCGACAGCAGCGCGGCAGCGAACGCCGCCAGCATCACGCCGGTCAGCAACACCCCCGTGCCCTCCTCGGACACCCGCGCCGCCGAACGCAGGCGGCCGAAGAGCGCCCGCCTTGCCAGCAGGAACAGCGCCGCCAGCGTGGCGAAGGCGCCGAGCGCACTTCCCGCCTGCATGCCGAGCAACCCGGCGCCCGCCAGCAGGGCGAGCAAGGCGCCGACGGCGGCGCCGCCGGAGACACCGAGCACGTAGGCATCCGCGAGCGGATTGCGCAGCAATGCCTGCAGCAGCGCCCCGGCAAGGGCCAGCAGCCCGCCGGCGGCGAAAGCCGACAGCGCGCGCGGCAGGCGCAGCTGCCATAGCACCGTCGCCGTCGTTTCGCTGCGCGCCGAGGCGTCGAACAGCGCCGGCAGCACGCCGGAAACGCTGCCGCTGGCCAGTGCCAGCGTGAAGCTGAACGCCGCGGCCAGCATCAGCGCCGTCAGCACGCGCTGGGGAGCGAGCGGCATCACAGCCTTGCGGTCAGTCCGGCGAACAGGCCGCGGCGTGCCGTGTTGTAGCCGTCGACGAGGGCATAGCGTTCGTCGAAAAGGTTTTCCACACGCAGGTGCAGGCGCAGCGCCTCGGTGGCCCGCCACGACAGCGCCGCGCGCGCAACGGTGTAGGCAGCCAACCGCGTGCGGGCAAAGGTGTTGATGTCGCTGTCGTAGCGGGCGCCGCTGCGCGTGACCTCGAACAGGCCATCGAGGCGACCGAACGCGCGCGACGCCGCCAGGTGCAGTGCGTACGGTGCCCGGCGCAGCAAGCGCTCGCCGCTGGCGCGGTCACGGGCGCGGCTGGCGCTGGCGTCGGCTTGCAGACGCCAATCGGCGATGCGGGCCGTCGCCATCAGCTCGACGCCGTCGATGTCGGCACGGGCGACATTGCGCGCCCGGCTGGCCGCCGCGTCGAAGACGATCAGGTCACGCGTCCGGTTGCGGAATGCGGCGATGCGCAGCGAAGTGTCCGCGCCACCGTAGCGCAGCGCCAGTTCGCCGCTGCGCGCGCGCTCGGGCGACAGCGCCGCATTGCCGAAGAACGGGAAATGCAGATCGTTGAAGCTCGGCGCGCGAAAAGCCGTGGCCAGCTGCAGCGAGGCGCGCCAGCGCGACGTGAGGTCGTGGCCGTAGGCAATCAGCCCTGTCGTCGCGCCGCCGACATCGGAATACTCGTCATGGCGCAGCGCAAGCTGCAGGCGGTGCGCGCCGCGGCTTCCGACCGCGCCCAGCTGCACCGAGTTCACGCGGCGCGAGAAGCCGGTGAGCGAACCGGCGAAGGTTGCGTCATAAGACGTCGACGCACCGTGCTGCGCGAGATGTTCATAGACGAAGGTCGCGGTCAGAGCCTCGGCAAGCTGAACCTCGTTGGCCAGCGTCGCGCTGCGGTTGCGCGCCTCGAATCGGCCGTTGTTGAAAGAAAACGGCTCGCTCGATCGGTTGTCCGTATCGTCGCGCGCCTGCGCCAGCGTCATCCGCGCCCGCCAGCGTTCGGCAAGCAACGCGCCCGCGCTCACATGCAACGCCTGCTGCCGCGCACGCTCATCGTGGGTCGCCGCCGGACCATCGGCAGTGCTGTCGAATTCAGTGTCGCTGCGGTTGCCCCAGAAGCCTGCGTCGAATTCGACCGGCCCGAGCTTCGCCTGGGCGCGCAGCGCACCGCTGCGCGTGCGGTTGCCGTCGATGTCCGGGCTGGCGCCTGGCGCAAACGGGCCCGGGATCACCGCTGCGGTGTCGATCGCCGAAAACGGCGCGCTGCGCCGCGCGGCCAGCGTCAGTGCCAGCGCGCCGCCGGCGAAGCGCTGCGACAGATGCACGCTGCCGGCGCGCGCGTCGCCGGCGCCGGCCTCGGCGCTGGCCTCGGCGCCGGAGCGATCGGCACCGCGAGTGAAGATCTGAACCACGCCGCCGATCGCCTCCGAGCCGTAGAGGCTCGACAGGTTGCCGCGCACGATCTCGATCCGCTCGATGGCGTCGAGCGTCACCCCGCCCAACGGCGCCGCACCGGCGAGCGCCGTGTTCAGCCGCACACCGTCGAGCAGCACCAGCGTCTGGCTCGAATTGGTCCCGCGCAGGAACAGCGAGGCCTGGCTACCGGGACCGCCGGCCCGGGCGAATTCGACGCCGGCCTGGCGCGCAAGAAGTTCGACGAGGCCAGTCGACTGCGATGCCTCGATCTGTCCACGGGTGATGACGGTCGCGGCCGCAAGCGCGTCGGCCAGCTGCTGCTCGGTGCGCGTGGCCGTCACCAACACCTCGTCCAGCGCGTAGGCAAGGGTCTGCGACGAGGTTGCGGGCGCGGCGAGCCCAACGGCAAGCGCGCACGCGGCCGCTCGCCAACGGCCGCCGATCAACTCCAGTGAAGCCATGTTCTCCCTCTCGATCTGCCGGCCCTCCGCCGGCAAGGAACAACGATCGATCGCGAGGGTGGATGCGGTCTGCGGGCAGCGCCACGCTGGCGGCGCCGCCCTGTGCCGTTGTGCCGACTCCCCGCGGCTCGACTCACCACGCCCCGCGCAGTCGCCGATGCGACAGCAGGACGGCTTGCGGCCGGTCTCCGGGCTGCGGATGCTTCTCGTGGCGCCTTCCCGCCGCGCCGGGTGGCGCGCGCAGTGGCCGTTGCCTCGAGCACCGCGCCGTCGACCGACGCGGCATCCGCTTACCGTTGCGGGGGCAGCACAGGTTGGCGCGGCGCATCCGCACTCCTGTTTCCCGTTTCACCCGAACGCAGCGTTCGCGATCGGGCACCGTAAGCGAGGTCAGTCTAACAGCCGAGGCGCGCCCGCGCAGCCCGGTGCTAGAATTTGCGCATGCTCGACGAACTCGATGCCCTCACCGAAAAAATGACGTTGCTGGCGTCGCAGGTGCGTGCCCTGCGCGACGAGAACCAGCGGCTGCGCACGCAGGTGGCGGGCGCGAATGTCGAACTCGACGCCCTGCGGGCTCGGATCGCCGGCGCCATGCAGCGCATCGACAGCCTGCTCGAGCGAATGCCCGCCGAGTCCGCGGAAGCGGCGTCGGTCGCGAACAAGGTGTGAGGTAAGGGCAGATGGCCGGCGAACCGCTGACGCTGACGATCTTCGACCGCGAGTACCGGATCGCCTGCAGCCCGGACGAACGCGCCGACCTCATCGCCTGCGCCCGCTATGTGGACGCCAGGATGAAGGACATCCGTGATGCCGGAAAGGTGATGGGCGCCGATCGCGTGGCGGTGATGGCCGCGCTGCAGATCGCCCAGGAACTGTTCTCGGCCAAGGCCGGCGGCGGCGCCTCGCTCGGCGAGGTGAAGCGGCGACTGAAGCAGCTCAACGAAATGGCCGACGAGATGCTGGCCACGCAGGAAAAGCTGTTCTGAGCGCCCCGGGGCCGGGCCGCGCCCAACACGCCGCCCGAGGGGGCCAAGGAAACTTGGGGCGGGCCGACATTCCGTTGAGAAGTACAATCCGAAGCAAGAATTGTTGCGCAAGTGCGTGGCGGCGGTGCGTGCTTGCGGAACAGTTCTTCCCTGCGGTGCTCGCGCAAAGGCCTTTAGTTCCTTGAACCGATGCGCATTGCGCAAGGTTGCGGGCTCGCATCGTGGTGCGATCGGCACGCGTCTGCTGAACCTAAACGGTGCGCGAAGCGACCACCCTGAACCGATGGTTCAGGACATCGGCCGGGCGGCATTCGCGGGGACCTTCTAACGAGGCCGACACACGCGTCGGCCTGATGACTGCGGTCTGGTTTCGCCAGGCCGCTTTTTCTTTGCCCTGCCGATGGCCAAGCACTACTGGCTGATGAAGTCCGAGCCCGACGAGTGCTCGATCGACGACGTGCTCGCCGCGCCGCGGCGGACGGTGCCGTGGACCGGCGTGCGCAACTACCAGGCGCGCAACTTCATGCGCGACGCCATGCGGCCCGGCGACGGCGTGCTGTTCTATCACTCCAGCTGCCCGCAGCCGGGCATCGCCGGCATCGCCCGGGTGGCCAGCCGCGCATATGCCGATGCGACGCAGTTCGATCGCGCGAGCGAATACTTCGATCCGGCGGCGACGCTCGACGAACCACGCTGGTTCCATGTCGACGTGCAGGCGGTGCGCAGGATCGACCTGATTCCGCTGGCGGTTCTGCGCGCACAACCGCAGCTCGCCGACATGGCAATCCTGCGCCGTGGCAACCGGCTGTCGATCACGCCGGTGTCGGCCGACGAGTGGACATTCATCACCACCGTGCTCGCGCGGCCGGCACGGGCGGGCCGGCACTGATGGACCTGTCTCTGATCGCAGCGCTGCTCGTGCTGGGCGCGGCGATCGGCTTCGCCGCCGGCCTGCTCGGCATCGGCGGCGGCATGCTGACCGTGCCTTTCCTGACCCTGCTGTTCACGCTGCAGAAGCTCCCTGCGCAGTACATCGTGCACATGGCGATCGCCACGTCGCTGGCGACGATCATGTTCACCTCGATCTCGTCGGTGCGCGCCCATCACAAGCGCGGCGCGGTGCTTTGGCCGGTCGCGGCGAGACTCGCACCCGGCATCCTCGCCGGCTCGCTGCTCGGCGCCCAGTTCGCAAGCGCTCTGCCGACACGGTGGCTCGCGCTGATCTTTGCGCTGTTCGTCGGTTTCTCGGCGACGCAGATGCTTCTCGACCGCAAGCCAAAGCCGACGCGGCAGCTTCCCGGGACGGCCGGCATGTTCAGCGCCGGCGGCGCGATCGGCATCGCTTCGGCGATCGTCGGCGCCGGCGGCGGTTTCCTTTCGGTGCCGTTCATGCTGTGGTGCAATGTGCGCATCCATAACGCCGTGGCCACGTCGGCATCGCTGGGTTTTCCGATCGCGGCGGCGGGAACACTCGGCTACGTGATCTCGGGCTGGCAGCTGACCGGCACCGCGCCAGGGGTGGTCGGATACATCCATGTGCCGGCGCTGGTCACACTGGCTGCCGCCAGCGTGCTAACGGCGCCGGTCGGCGCCCGCGTGGCGCATGCGCTCGACACCGCGCGGCTGAAGCGCGTCTTCGCCGTCCTGCTTTACCTGCTCGCGGCCTACATGCTGTACAAGGCCGTGCGCAGCTGACGCAGCGGCGCAGTTGTGGCCGCGGGCCGCGCCGCGATAATCTGCCGGCCGTCATCTCCCGCCGGAGCCCCCAGGTGAATTCCTCTGAGGCGCAGATCGAAGCGATCGCCGATCCGCTGGTCCGCGAACTGGCCCGACGCGGCCATGTCCGCAACATCGCGCGCAACGCCGTCTTCATCCACGAGGGCGAAAAGGGCGATTCGCTGTTCGTCATTCTGTCCGGCCGGGTCAAGGTCTTCGTCGCCGACCAGGAGGGCCGCGAGATGGTGCTCGACATCCATGGCCCGGGCGACTATGTCGGCGAGATGGCGCTCGACGGCCGGCCGCGCTCGGCCTCGGTCGTCGCGCTCGAACCGACGGTGTGCTCGATGCTGACCCGCGTCGCCCTGCGCGCGGCGATCGCCGCCAACCCCGACGTGGCGATGAACCTGATCGGCACCCTGATCGAGCGCGCCCGCATCGCCACCGACAACGTGCGCAACCTGGCGCTGATGGATGTCTATGGCCGCGTGGCGCGCCTGCTGCTGTCGCTCGCGGTCGAGCAGCCTGATGGCCGGATGATGATCCCGGAGAAGCTGACGCAGCAGGAGATCGCCGACCGCGTCGGCGCCTCGCGCGACATGGTCAGCCGCATCTTCAAGGACCTGACTGCCGGCGGCTACGTCAGCGTCGTCGATCGGCAGATCACGATCAACCGCAAGCCGCCGGCGAAGTGGTAGGGCGGCGGCGCGACCGCGTGACGTCGTCCGCGCTCCCCGCGCTGTCGAATATCCGACAGCGCCAGACGCCATCGTTGCGGACAATCGGTGCTGCGCTTCCGAGTGAACATTGCGGTGCACCGAGTCTTCGACGGCGACCAACGCCCCGGCTTTTCGCTCGCTGACCGTCCGGCCGGATGGGACGAGACGGTGACGATCAGCGCGTACCAGCCGTCGTGGCCCATCCGCTACGCAATCGAACTGCGCGTGCTGCGCGAGGCGCTGTCCGACCTGCAGCCGCAGATCGAGCATGTCGGCAGCACGGCGGTGGCGACCATGGCAGCGCGGCCGATCGTCGACATTGCCCTGGGTCTGCGGCGGCCGTCGCAGATCGCCGCCTTCCGCGAACGGCTGCGCAACTTCGGCTACTTGACCGCCGAGCCTGGTCCCGCCGCGTGCGAGCGACTGTTCGTGCGCCGCGAGCGCGGCGTTCGCACGCACCATCTGCTGCTGGTCGAGGCCGGCGGGCGGCAATGGCACGCGCTGCTCGCTTTCCGCGACACGCTGCTCGCCGACGCCGCCCTTGCCGCCCGCTACCGTCAACTGAAGGGCCGCTTCAACCGCACTGACCCGGCCACGGTACAGGCTTACCGCGAGGCCAAGACAGAGTTCATTCGTCGCGCGCTCGCCGCAGCCGATCCGCCAGCCGGCGTCTGAGCCTCCCATCAAGCCTCGGCGAAGGCCCTGGCGTAACGTTCGCGCAGCAGGTTCTTCTGCACCTTGCCCATCGCGTTGCGCGGCAGTTCGTCGACCACCCAGACGCGCTTGGGCACCTTGAACTTGGCGATCTCGCCGCGCAGTTTCTCGACGATCTGCTCGCCGGAAGGCGCCTGGCCGGCCGCGCCGACCACGACGGCGGCCACGGCCTCGCCGAAGTCCGGATGCGGCAGGCCGATCACTGCCGATTCGACCACCCCTGGCAGCGCATCGATGTAGCCCTCGATCTCCTTCGGATAGACGTTGTAGCCGCCGGAAATGATCAGATCCTTCGAGCGGCCAACCAGCGTCAGGTAACTGTCCGGGCGCCCTTCGCCGCCGAAGCAGCCGACATCGCCCGTGCGGAACCAGCCGTCGGCGGTGAATTCTTCGGCCGTCTTCTCCGGCATTCGCCAGTAGCCGGCGAACACATTCGGCCCGCGCACCTCGACCCCGCCGATCTCGCCGACGGCACAGCGGCTGCCGTCGTCGCGCACGACGCGAACACCGACGCCCGGCAGCGGCATGCCGACGGTGCCGGCAATACGTTCGCGCGCGGTCGCGAAGTACGGGTTGGACACCAGCATCACGGTCTCCGACATGCCATAGCGCTCAAGGATCGTGTGCCCGGTGCGGCGGCGGAACGACTCGAACGTCTCGGCCAGCAGTGGCGCCGAACCGGAGACGAACAGCCGCATGTGCCGACAGGCGTGCCGGTCGAGTCCCTGTTCGGCAAGCAGGCGCGTGTAATGCGTCGGCACGCCCATGAACACGGTGGCGCGCGGCAACGCCGCGGTCACCTGCCGCGGATCGAACTTCGGCATGAAAAGGATCGAGCAGCCGCCGAGCAGCGCCGCATGCAGGGCGACGAACAGCCCGTGCACGTGGAAGATTGGCAGCGCGTGCAGCAGCACGTCATGGCCGCCCGCGTCGCGCTCCTCCTTGAAGCCCCAAAACTCGTCCAGCACCAGCGCATTGGACGACAGGTTGCCGTGGGTGAGCATCGCGCCCTTGCTGCGTCCGGTGGTGCCGGACGTGTACAGGATCGCCGCCAGATCGCGGCTCGCCCGACGCACGGTCACGAAGCGGTCAGGAAAGGGCGCCGCCTCCTCCAGCAGGCTGCCGTCGCGGCTCTCTCCGAGCGTCATCACCCGGGCCACGCCGGCCCGTCGCGCCAGCGGCTCGAGCTGCGCCAGCCGCTGCGGCGTGCAGACGAACACGGCCGGCTGCACGTCGTTCAGGAAATAGTCGAGCTCGGCGGCCTGGTAGGCGGTGTTCAGCGGCACGTAGGCGAAGCCGGCGCGCAGCGCGGCCAGATACAGCATGACCGCTTCCGGCGATTTTTCCGTCTGCACGGCAATGCGCGGCGGCGCGCCATCGGCATCCGGGCGCAGGCCGAGGCTGGCAAGCCAGCCGGCGATGCGGGCCGATCCGAAGTGCAGGTCGCGATACGAGTAGACGGCGCCGTCCGGCGTCTCCATGCAAGGCGCCGCCAGATCGCGCGGCATGCGGCCCTCGATCAGGGCATAGAGATTGTGGTTCTTCATTTGCCGGTGAAATTCGGCAGCCGCTTGGCGAGGAAGGCGGCGATGCCCTCGCGATAGTCATCGGAGCCCAAGAACTCGAAACTCGCATCGAGCTCGTGGGCGGTGTATTCCATCCGTCGGTCGAGCAGCAGGCGGATCTGCGCCTTGTTCTGGCGCGCAGCCAGCGGCGAGCCGGCGAGCACGGCGTGCACGATCTCCGCGACGCGCTGCTCGAACTCGGCCACCGGCACGGTGCGCGCCACCAGGCCCTTGTCCTGCGCCTCGCGGGCATCGAGCAGCCGTCCGGTCAGCAGCAGTTCGCTGATCACCGACGGCCCGAGCCGCTCGAGCAGCAGGCGCAATTCCGGCAGCACCACCGGAAAGCCAAGACGGCCCACCGGCACGCCAAAGCGCGCATTCTCCGCCGCAATCCGCACATCACAGGCCAGCGCAATTTGCACGCCGCCGCCGGCGCAGACCC
Source organism: uncultured Burkholderiaceae bacterium (assembly GCA_964509545.1). Lineage (GTDB taxonomy): Bacteria > Pseudomonadota > Gammaproteobacteria > Burkholderiales > Burkholderiaceae_F > JADJWR01. Next base: position 22,848 of record CAZDXQ010000043.1, read on the forward strand.
CTTCGATGGCGGCCACCACCGGCTGCGGCACGTCGCGGATCGCGGCCAGCGACGGCACGACGGTTTCGAGGTGGAAACGGCGCCCGCTTTCCATGTCATGGTGCACGTCGCCGAACTCGTCGAGATCCGCGCCGGCGGCGAAGTTGCCGCCAGCGCCGCGCACAACAATGCAGCGCACGCTCTGCTCGGTTGCCAGCGACTCGAAGACGCGGCGCAGTTCCTGCCACATCGCCACGCTGACCGCGTTCAGTTTTCCAGGCGAGTCGAGCGTGACGGTGGCCACACCGGCGTCGGCAACGAAGTGAATGGTTCCTGCCACCGTGACTGCCCCGTCCTCGTCCTCAATGATGCCGCTTCCGCTCGGCGCGTCACGCCGCGGCCCGGCCGGCGAGCGAGTCCCTGCGTTGTCCGCAGATGCCGTCGCCGGTCATGGGCTGCGGGCCGCCGATGCCGCCGACGGCCTGACGGCCGGCGCAAAGCGAAGGTAAACGAAAAGCGCGATTCCGGCGACGATCATCGGCATCGACAGCCACTGTCCCATCGACAGCCGCAGCGCCAGCAGGCCGAGGAAGGCGTCCGGCTCGCGGCCGAACTCGGCAACGAAGCGCAGCACGCCATAACCGACGAGGAAAGCCGCCCCCAGATAGCCGGCCGGTCGCGGCTTGCTCGAGTACAGCCAGAGCAGCACGAACAGCAGCAGGCCTTCGAGCGCCGCCTGATAAAGCTGGGACGGGTGCCGCGGAACGTTGTCGCCCGCCTGCGGGAAGACCATCGCCCAGGGCCAGAGGTTCGGATCGGCGGGACGGCCCCACAGCTCGCCATTGATGAAGTTGCCCAGCCTGCCGGCGGCAAGCCCAAGCGGCACCAGCGGAACCACGAAGTCGGCCACCTGCAGGAACGACTTGCCGCGCGCGCGCGCGAACAGCCACATCACCGCCAGCACGCCGAGAATGCCGCCGTGCGACGCCATGCCGCCCTTCCACAGCATCAGCGCCTCGAGCGGATGCTCGAGGTAATAGCCGGGCTTGTAGAAAAGCACGTAGCCGAGGCGGCCGCCGACAATCACGCCGAGGACACCGTAGAAGAGCAGGTCCTCGACATCCTGGCGGCCGATGCCGCGCCACGACTCACGCGCGCGCAGCCGCCCCAGCGACCAGAAAAGGACGAATCCGACCAGGTACATCAACCCGTACCAGCGGATTGCAAGCGGGCCGATCGAGAATGCGATCGGATCGAACTGCGGATGAACGAGCATTGCGGCGCCGGGGACTAAAATGCGGTGATTGTAGTGAGCCGTGCACCCGTCACGGCTCGCGCATCGTCTTCCACGCATCGCCTCTGACCCGGACGCTCCATGGCCTACAACCGCCGCTCCCGCAACGTGACCCAGGGCATCGCCCGCTCGGCCAACCGCGCGATGTACTACGCCATGGGCTACAAGGACGAGGACTTCGACAAGCCGATGATCGGCGTGTCCAACAGCCACTCGACGATCACGCCGTGCAACTCCGGCCTGCAGCGGCTGGCCGACGCGGCCGTCGCCGAGATCGCCCGCGGCGGCGCCAATTCCCAGGTCTTCGGTACGCCGACTGTCTCCGATGGCATCGCCATGGGCACCGAGGGCATGAAGTACTCGCTGGTGTCGCGTGAGGTCATTGCCGACTGCATCGAGACCTGCGTCAACGGCCAGTGGATGGACGGCGTCATCGTCATCGGCGGCTGCGACAAGAACATGCCCGGCGGCATGATGGCGATGGCCCGCTGCGACGTGCCGTCGATCTTCGTCTACGGCGGCACGGTCAAGCCCGGCCACTACAAGGGCCAGGACCTGAACATCGTCTCCGCTTTCGAGGCGGTCGGCCAGTTCACCGCCGGCAAGCTTTCCCCGACCGACTTCAAGGAGATCGAGCGCCGCTGCATCCCAGGATCAGGCTCGTGCGGCGGCATGTACACCGCCAACACGATGAGTTCGTCGTTCGAGGCGCTCGGCATGAGCCTGATGTACTCGTCGACGCAGGCCAACCCGGACCAGGAAAAGGTCGACTCCACCGCCGAGGCGGCGCGGGTGCTGCTGCAGGCGGTGCAGAATAACCTGCGGCCAAGCGACATCATCACCCGCAAGTCGATCGAGAACGCGGTGAGCCTGGTCATGGCGGTGGGCGGCAGCACCAACGCGGTGCTGCACTACCTCGCCATCGCACACGCCGCCGGTATTCAGTGGACCATCGACGACTTCGAGCGCATCCGCCGCCGGGTGCCGGTGCTGTGCGACCTGAAGCCCTCCGGCAAGTACCTGGCGACCGACCTGCACAAGGCCGGCGGCATTCCGCAGGTGCTGAAGATCCTGCTCGACAACGGCCTGCTTCACGGCGACTGCATGACGATCACCGGCAGGACGATGGCCGCGATGCTGGCCGACGTGCCGGCGCAACCTCGCGCCGACCAGGACGTGATCCGGCCTTTCGGCAAGCCGCTGTACGCGCACGGACACCTGGCGATCCTGAAGGGAAACCTCGCCACCGAAGGCTGCGTGGCTAAGATCACTGGCCTGAAGAATCCGGCGATGACCGGCCCGGCGCGGGTGTTCGACTCCGAGGATGCGGCGATGGAAGCCATTCTCGCCGACCGCATCAAGGCCGGCGACGTGGTCGTCATCCGCTACGAAGGGCCGAAGGGTGGACCCGGCATGCGGGAGATGTTGAGCCCCACCTCGGCAATCATCGGCAAGGGGCTCGGCGAAAGTGTGGGCCTGATCACCGACGGCCGCTTTTCAGGCGGCACCTGGGGCATGGTGGTCGGCCACGTGGCGCCGGAAGCCTACGTCGGCGGCACCCTGGCGCTGGTGCGCGAGGGCGACTCGATCACCATCGACTCGAACACGCTGCTGTTGCAACTGAACGTCGACGACGCCGAACTGGCGCGCCGGCGCGCGGCCTGGAAAGCGCCGGCGCCGCGCTACACGCGCGGGGCGCTGGCCAAGTTCGCCGCGCTGGCGTCGACGGCCAGCCGCGGCGCGATCACCGACGAGAGTCTGTTCGATCCGAACTGACCGCAACGGTGCGCCGTGGGGCGCGCCATTCTTAACGGCGGATGCCGCGTCGCGCGTTGTCGCGCTCGAGCGCGCGGGCGATGCGTTCCTTCTTCGCCTTGTCCAGTTCGTCGAAGGCCTTCTTCTTGTCGAGGCCGAGGCGCCGTTCGATGAATTCCCACCAGACGAAGGCGAGCACAAAGGGCAGGATCACCCACCACCAGGAAAGATCAGCCAGCGGACCGAACTCCAGCAGCTTGGAGACGAGCAGCGCGATGCCGACGAACAGGAGCCACATGGGCGGCGGGAAGGGCGCTTGGATGCAAAGCACTATAGTCGTTCGGTTCCGGCAACCCAAGGCCGGTCAACGGCCGGCCGTCTGTTCCCGTTACACTTTCGGCCCATTTCCCGACCCCAAAGCCTTGACACCCCCCTCTGGAGCACAAAATGAGAATTCTCGTCGTAGGCGCATTCGCCACCCTTTCCCTGCTCAGTGGCGCGGCCTTCGCCAGCGCTGATCTGGCCAAGGCTAAGAACTGCATGGCCTGCCATGCGCTGGACAAGAAACTGGTCGGACCGTCTTACAAGGATGTCGCTGCCAAGTACGGCTCCGACAAGGACGCCGCGACCAAGCTGGCGAAGAAGATCCGCGAGGGCGGTACCGGCGTCTGGGGCCAGGTGCCGATGCCCGCCAACCCGCAGGTGAGCGAGGCCGAGGCGCAGACCCTGGCCAAGTGGGTCCTGACGGTCAAGTAATCCCGGCTCGCTGCGCGCAGACGCAGGCTCTCGCTGCAAGACGGGGCGCTTCGGCGCCCCGGTGGTTTTTTTGGCCCGCATGACGTTAATGCGTGACGCGATTCAGTTGCGCGCGCGCCGCGACATCGGTCACGCGCCACGTTGCTGCTGCGCAATGCGCGAGTAGAATTGCGCGCTTTCGAAAAAAGCCGGGCTATCAACCCTGGGCAGCTACTGCCGGGCCCCGCAACCGAACAGGATTCCCTGACAGGAGAACGCTGGATGAAATACACGCTGAAACTGGCCCCCTTGGCGCTCGCGGCCGTCGTCGCCCTTGCCTCGTGCGGCAAGAAAGAAGAACCGGTCAAGAAGGAAGCCGCGAAGGCGCCCGCGCCTGTTGCCGCGCCGCCGGCAGTCGTCAAGATCGGCCACGTGGCGCCGCTGACCGGCGGCATCGCCCACCTGGGCAAGGACAACGAGAACGGCGCGCGCCTCGCGGTCGACGAGATCAACGCCGCCGGCGGCCTGAAGATCGGCGACAAGACGTTCAACCTCGAACTGGTCGCCGAGGACGACAAGGCCGACCCGAAGGAAGGCACGCTGGCAGCGCAGAAACTGGTTGACGCCGGCGTGGTGGCCGTGGTCGGCCACCTGAACTCCGGCACGACGATCCCGGCGTCGAAGATCTATTCGGATGCCAGCATCGCCCAGATTTCGCCGTCGGCGACCAATCCGAAGTACACCGAGCAGGGCTTCAAGACGGCCTTCCGCGTCGTCGCCAACGACAACCAGCAGGGTTCCGTGCTGGCCAACTACGCGGCCGCCGAGCTGAAGGCGAAGACCATCGCCATCATCGACGACCGCACCGCCTACGGCCAGGGCCTCGCCGACGTGGTCGAGAAAGTCGCCAAGGAAAAGGGCCTGAAGGTCGTCGCCCGTGAGTTCACGACCGACAAGGCGACGGACTTCAACGCCATCCTGACGAAAGTCCGCGCCGCCAAGCCGGAAGTGGTGATGTACGGCGGCATGGATGCCACTGCCGGGCCGATGGCCAAGCAGATGAAGCAGCTCGGCATCAAGGCCAAGTTCCTTGCCGGCGACGGTGTGTGCTCGCCGGAGTTCGTCAAGCTCGCCGGTGACGCCGGTGAGGGGCTGATCTGCTCGATGGCCGGCGAGGCGGTCGAGAAGCTGGCCAAGGGCGAGGAGTTCAAGACCAAGTACAAGGCCAAGTTCAACCAGGACGTGCAGATCTACTCGCCGTACAGCTACGACGCGGTGTATGTCATCGCCGAGGCGATCAAGCGCGCCGGCGGCCCGGACAAGGCCAAGATCGTCGAAGAGGTCGCCAAGACCAACCTGCCCGGCGTCACTGGCACGATCAGCTTCGACGAGAAGGGCGACATCAAGGGCGGCGCCATCTCGATGTTCACCGTCAAGGGCGGCAAACTCGAGTACATCTCGACGTCGCGCTGAGCATCGGATCGCAACGGGGGCAGGCGGCACCACAGGTGCCGCGGCAACGAAACGGCACCTTCGGGTGCCGTTTTCTTTGGCCGGGCAGCAGACGCGCTGCCGCCTGACGTGCCTACAATCGCTGCGTCCTGCGCCGCAAGCCGAACCGCCGCATCCGCACCGTAGCGCCGATGACCGCCGCCGAACTGCGCCGTGCAATTGCGGCGGCAACGCGTGCCGCGGAGCCGGCCAGCGTGCAGGCGCTGATCGGTCAGGCGCGGCTTTCGACGACCCGGCTGCAGGCGGCGCAGGACGTGGCGCGGCGGCTGGTCGAGAACCTGCGCCAGCGGCGCAGCCGATTAGGCGGCGTCGATGCGCTGATGCGCGAGTTCTCGCTTTCGAGCAGCGAGGGCGTCGCACTGATGTGCCTGGCCGAGGCGCTGCTGCGCATACCCGACGCGGCGACCGCCGACGCGCTGATTCGCGACAAGGTCAGCCGCGGCGACTGGCGCGCGCACCTCGGCCGAAGCCAGTCCCTGTTCGTCAACGCCGCCGCGTGGGGCCTGATGATCACCGGCTCGCTGGTGGCGACGCACAGCGACGAAGGCCTCGGCCGCAGCCTGACGCAACTGATCGCGCGCGGCGGCGAGCCGCTGATCCGCAAGGGCGTGGACCTGGCGATGCGCCTGCTCGGCCAGCAGTTCGTCACTGGCCAGACGATCGGCGAGGCGCTCGCCCGCGCGCGCGATCGGGAGCGCCTCGGCTACCGCTACACCTTTGACATGCTCGGCGAAGCCGCGCTCACCTCGGCCGAAGCGGATCGCTACCTGGCCGCCTATGAGCAGGCGATCGTTGCCATCGGCGCGGCATCCAGCGGCGGTGTCGAGGCCGGCTCGGGCATTTCGGTCAAGCTCTCGGCGCTGCATCCGCGCTACTGCCGCGCCCAGCGCGAGCGCGTTGCAGCCGAACTGCTGCCGCGCCTGCGCAACCTTTGCCTGCTGGCGCGCGAAAACGACATCGGCCTGGCGATCGACGCCGAGGAAAGCGAACGCCTCGACCTGTCGCTGGATCTGATCGAGCCGCTCGCCCTTGATGCCGCGCTGGCCGGCTGGGCGGGCCTCGGCGTGGTGGTGCAGTCCTACCAGAAGCGCGCGCCTTTCGTGATCGACTGGCTGGTCGACCTCGGCCGGCGCAGCGGCCGGCGACTCGCCGTGCGCCTGGTCAAAGGCGCCTACTGGGACAGCGAGATCAAGCGCGCGCAAGTCGAAGGCCAGGCCGGCTACCCGGTGTTCACGCGCAAGGTGCATTCCGACGTGTGTTATCTCGCCTGCGCACGTCGACTGATCGCCGCGGCCGACGTGCTGTATCCGCAGTTCGCCACGCACAACGCGCTGACCCTGGCGACCGTTCGCGAGATGGCGCGCGAAGCGGGCGTGACGCGCTACGAGTTCCAGTGCCTGCACGGCATGGGCGAGACGCTCTACGACCAGGTGATCGGCGCCGACCGGCTCGATGTCGCCTGTCGAATCTACGCGCCGGTGGGCAGCCACGAGACCCTGCTCGCCTACCTCGTGCGGCGCCTGCTGGAAAATGGCTCGAACTCGTCGTTCGTCAACCAGATCCTCGATCCCGCGATCAGCGTTGATGCCCTGCTGCACGATCCGGTGCAGCACGCGGCCGACGGCGGCGGCGCAGCCCATCCGCGCATTCCGCTGCCGGCCGACCTGTTCGCGCCGAAGCGGCGCAATTCGGCCGGGCTCGACCTGAACGACACGCTGACCCTGCATGCGCTGGAGGCGGCGTTCGCGCAGGCCCGCCAGCGGAAATGGCAGGCCGCGCCGCTGCTCGCCGAAGGCGGTGCCGCGGCAGCAGCGCCGGCGCGCGCAGTGAACAATCCTGCCCGGATCGACGAGCTGGTCGGCTGGGTGCAGGAGGCCGGCCGCAGCGAGGTCGAGGCCGCGCTTGCCGCCGCGCAGGCCTTCACCACGGTCTGGGCGGCCACCGCCGCAACCGAACGCGCGCAGCTGCTCGAGCGCGCCGCCGACGCGCTCGAGTCGCATCGTGCCGAACTGATGTGGCTGGCGGTGCACGAGGCGGGCAAGACCCTCGCGAATGCGCTCGGCGAAGTGCGCGAGGCGGTCGATTTCTGCCGCTACTACGCCAGCGAGCTGCGCGATCGCGGCGACGATGCCGAAGGCCAGCCGCTCGGTGTCGTCGCCTGCATCAGCCCATGGAACTTTCCGCTGGCGATCTTCATCGGCCAGGTCGCGGCGGCCCTTGCCGCCGGCAACGTCGTGATTGCCAAGCCGGCCGAGCAGACGCCGCTGATTGCGGCGCACGCGGTGCGGCTGCTGCACGAATCCGGAGTGCCGCGCGCGGCGCTGCAGCTCACGCCGGGCGACGGCCGCACGGGCAGCCTGCTGGCTGCCGATTCGCGCGTGCGCGGCGTGCTGTTCACCGGCTCGACCGAGGTGGCGACGCTGCTCGACCGGCAGCTTGCCGCGCGCTCGGTATCCGAGGAGATCGTGCTGGTGGCGGAAACCGGCGGCATCAACGCCATGATCGTCGATTCGAGCAGCCTGCCCGAACAGGTGGTCGCCGACGTGCTGGCGTCGAGCTTCGACAGCGCCGGGCAGCGCTGTTCGGCGCTGCGCGTGCTGTGCCTGCAGGAGGAGATCGCCGATCGCGTGCTGTCGATGCTGCACGGTGCGCTGCGCGAACTGGCGATCGGCGACCCGGCGCAGCTGGCCACCGACATCGGCCCGGTGATCGACACCGATGCCCGCGCCCGGCTCGAAGCACACGTCGATCGCATGCGCGCAACGCACCACGCCGAGCGGCTGCCGTTGCCGCCGGCGGCGGGCGCCGGTTTGTACGTCGCGCCGACGGTGATCGAGATCGACTCGCTGGCGCAACTTGACGCCGAAGTTTTTGGCCCCGTGCTGCATGTGCTGCGCTTTCGCCGCGGGGCGCTCGGCGAACTGATCGCGGCGATCAACGCCACCGGCTACGGCCTGACCTTCGGCGTGCACAGCCGCATCGACGAGACGATCGATTTCGTCACCGCACGCATCCGCGCCGGCAACGTCTACGTCAACCGCAACATGATCGGCGCCGTGGTCGGCGTGCAGCCGTTCGGCGGACGCGGACTGTCCGGCACCGGCCCGAAGGCAGGCGGACCGCTGATGCTGCCGCGGTTGCGCCGCAGTGCGAATGCCCTGCGACTGCCGGCCGCGACGACGCGCGAACCGCCTGAGGCGTTCATCGCGATGCAAGGCTGGGCGGTGGCGACGGGCCACGACGCCCTTGCGGCCCATTGCGCGGCACTGTTGCAGGCGACGCCCTTGTGCCGTGAACTGGCGCTGCCGGGACCGACCGGCGAGTCGAACCGCCTGCGCTTCATCGCCCGCGGCGCAGCGCTGTGCGCGGCCACCGACGAGGAAGCGTTGCTGCGGCAGATGGCGGCGGCGTTCGCTACGGGCAACCGAGTCGTGATCCTGGCGGCGTCGGCGCATGACCTGCCGACGAGGTTGCCGGCGCAGGTCCGGGAACAGACCGCTGTCGCCGCCGACGTGGCGGACGCCGAATGCGACGTCGCGCTGTGCCTGTCGGATCAGGCGGCCGCACTGCGGCGCTCGCTGGCTGCGCGCGACGGCCCGCGACGCAGGGTGGTCACGCCGATCCCGGGCAGCGATGGATACCCGCTCGAGGCCCTGGTCGTCGAGCAGACGCTGACCGTCAATACGGCGGCGGCGGGCGGCAATGCCAGCCTGATGACGCTCGGTCCGATGTAGAGAAACTCGCGGCCGGCGGCGGCGGGCCTGTTAGCATCGCGCCCTGCGCCCGCCGGCCGGCTGGCCGCGCCGTCATCGGATCCGCCGCCATGGACACCTTCATCCAGCAGGTCATCAACGGGCTCGTGCTCGGCAGCCTGTACGCGCTGATCGCGCTCGGCTACACGATGGTCTACGGCATCCTGAACCTGATCAATTTCGCCCACGGCGACGTGCTGATGGTCGGGGCGCTGACGGCGCTGACCAGCATCCTGCTGCTGCAGGCCAGTTTCCCCGACCTGCCCGGCTGGCTGCTGCTGATCGCCGGCATGGTCGTGGCCATCCCGACCTGCGTGGTGACCAGCCTGATCATCGAGCGCGTCGCCTACCGGCCGCTGCGCGGCGCGCCGAGGCTGGCGCCGCTGATCACCGCCATCGGCGTGTCGATCGTGCTGCAGACCGTGGCGATGCTGATCTGGGGCCGCAACTACAAGACGTTCCCATCGCTGCTGCCTTCCGACCCGATCCACATCCTCGGCGCCACGGTCACCGTGACCAAGCTGGTGGTGATCGGCCTGTCGGCACTGATCATGATCGGGCTGATGGTGCTGGTGAACCGAAGCCGCCTCGGCCGGGCGATGCGCGCCACCGCGGAAAACCCGCGCGTGGCCGGGCTGATGGGCGTGGACCCCAACCAGGTGATCATGATCACCTTCGCCATCGGCGCCTCGCTGGCCGCGGTCGCCGGCGTGATGCTCGCCGCCACCTACTCGGTGGCGCATTTCTACATGGGCTTCATGCCGGGGCTGAAGGCGTTCACGGCAGCCGTGCTCGGCGGCATCGGCAACATTCCCGGCGCCATGCTCGGCGGCCTGCTGCTCGGCCTGATCGAAGCGCTGGGCGCCGGCTATATCGGGCAGTTGACCGGCGGCGTCCTCGGCTCGCACTACCAGGATGTGTTCGCCTTCATCGTGTTGTGCGCCGTGCTGATCCTGCGCCCGAGCGGACTGCTCGGCGAACGCGTCGCCGACCGCGCCTGAGGCCATCGACGTGACGCCCTTCTTCCCGTCGCTGCGCAACAAGCCTGCGGCAGCGTTTGCCGCGACCTTCGTCGTCGCCGCCGTGCTGGTGCTGCTTCCGTTCGTCGTCGGCACCATGGGCAACGCCTGGGTGCGGGCGCTGGGCTTCGCCGCGCTGTACGTGATGCTCGCCCTGGGCCTGAACATCGTCGTCGGCTTCGCCGGCCTGCTCGATCTCGGCTACATCGCCTTCTATGCGGTCGGCGCCTACATGTATGCGCTGCTGGCTTCGCCCCACCTGACCGGCAACTTCCCGGCGCTGGCAGCGATGTTCCCGCAGGGGTTCCACAGTTCGATCTGGCTGGTGATCCCGCTCGGCGCATCGCTGGCGGCGCTGTTCGGCATCATCCTCGGCTACCCGGTGCTGAAGCTGCGCGGCGATTATCTGGCCATCGTCACGCTCGGCTTCGGCGAGATCATCCGCATCTTTCTGAACAACCTGAATGCGCCGCTGAACTTCACCAACGGCCCGCAGGGGATCACGCTGATCGACCCGGTGCGGATCGGCCCGGTCAACTTCGCGCGCACGCTCGATCTCGGCTTCATCCAGTTGCCTTCGGTCTACCTGTACTACTACCTGTTCCTGATCCTGACGATCATCACCATCATCGTCTGCATCCGGCTGCAGGACTCCCGCCTCGGCCGCGCCTGGATGGCCATCCGTGAGGACGACATCGCCGCCAAGGCGATGGGCATCAACGTGCGCAACGTCAAGCTGC
>CAZDXQ010000044.1:0-33394 GCA_964509545.1 uncultured Burkholderiaceae bacterium
TAACCCCTTGAAACCGAAGCAATTCGCAAAACAAACTGTCGAAAATGAGTCTGAGCTGCCAAGTACCCGCTGTGGGTCGAGAGCGGCGCCCGACGGCCGTTGTCGCCGACGCCAGGCCGCGCTCGGCAACCGACGGCTCGGGGACGACACCGTTTCGGACGGCGCCGCGTCAACGCTCAGTGCACGGTTCTTTCGAACGTGAACCTGCCGCCGCGGAAGTCCACCGGCACGATGTCCTTCGGCCCGAAGCGGCCTTCGAGCACCAGCCGGGCGATCGGATTCTCGATCTGCTGCTGGATCGCGCGCTTCAGCGGCCGCGCACCGTAGACCGCATCGAAACCGGCTTTGGCGATCTCCGCCAGCGCCGCGTCCGAAACTTCCAGCTTCATCTCCTGCGCCGCCAGCCGCTGCTCCAGCCGCTTGAGCTGGATCTTCGCAATCGAGGCGATGTGCTTCGCATCAAGCGCGTGGAAGACGACGATCTCGTCGATGCGGTTGACGAACTCGGGGCGGAAGTTCCTTCGCACCTCGCCCATCACCGCTTCCTTGATCAGGTCGTACTCCTGCCCGGCCATGCGCTGGATCTCGTGCGAGCCCAGGTTTGAGGTCATCACCAGCACGGTGTTCTTGAAGTCGACCGTGCGGCCCTGGCCGTCGGTCATGCGGCCGTCGTCGAGCACCTGCAGCAGCACGTTGAACACGTCCGGGTGCGCCTTCTCGACCTCGTCTAGCAGGATGACGCTGTACGGCTTGCGCCGCACCTGCTCGGTCAGCTGTCCGCCCTCCTCGTAGCCGACGTAGCCCGGCGGCGCGCCGATCAGCCGCGCGACCGAGTGCTTTTCCATGTACTCGCTCATGTCGACGCGCACCAGGTGCTCCTCGCTGTCGAACAGGAACTCGGCCAGCGCCTTGCACAGCTCGGTCTTGCCCACGCCCGTGGGGCCGAGGAAGAGGAAACTGCCGAGCGGCCGGTTCGGGTCGGCAAGCCCGGCGCGCGAGCGGCGGATGGCATCGGACACCAGCCGCACCGCCTCGTCCTGGCCAACGACACGCGAATGCAGCTTCGCTTCCATGGCGAGCAGCTTCTCGCGTTCGCCCTGCATCATCTTGGACACCGGGATTCCGGTGGCGCGCGAGACGACCTCGGCGATCTCCTCTGCACCGACCTCCTTGCGCAGCAGCTTGAACTCGGGCCTGCCCTTGCCGCCCTTCTCCGCCGCGTGCAGTTGCGCCTCCAGCTGCGGCAGCTTGCCGTACTGGATCTCGGCCAGTTTGTCGTACTGGCCCTTGCGCTGCAGCTCCGCCATCTGCGCCTTGAGCTTGTCGATCTCGCTCTTGATGCTGGCCGAACCCTGCACCGCCGCCTTCTCGGCACGCAGCACCTCGTCAAGATCGGCGTATTCCTTTTCCAGCCGGCGGATCTCTTCCTCGATGATGCCAAGCCGCTTGCGCGAGGCCTCGTCGGTTTCCTTCTTCACCGCCTCGCGTTCGATCTTCAGCTGGATCAGCCTCCGGTCGAGCCGGTCCATCGCCTCCGGCTTTGAGTCGATCTCCATCTTGATCCGGGCGGCCGCTTCATCGATCAGATCGATCGCCTTGTCGGGCAGGAAGCGGTCGGTGATGTAGCGGTGGCTCAGTTCCGCCGCGGCGACGATCGCCGGGTCGGTGATCTCCACGCCGTGGTGCAGTTCGTAGCGCTCCTGCAGCCCGCGCAGGATGGCGATCGTGCTCTCCACGCTCGGCTCGTCGACCAGCACCTTCTGGAAGCGCCGTTCGAGGGCCGCGTCCTTCTCGATGTACTTGCGGTACTCGTCGAGCGTGGTGGCGCCGATGCAGTGCAGCTCGCCGCGGGCGAGCGCGGGCTTGAGCATGTTGCCGGCGTCGATCGCGCCTTCGGCCTTGCCGGCGCCGACCATCGTGTGCAGTTCGTCGATGAAGACGATGATCCGGCCTTCCTCGGCGGCGATCTCCTTCAGCACCGCCTTAAGCCGTTCCTCGAACTCGCCGCGGTACTTGGCGCCGGCGAGCATGCCCGCCATGTCGAGCGACAGCACCCGCTTGCCCTTCAGCGTCTCCGGCACCTCGTCGTTGACGACGCGCTGCGCCAGGCCCTCGACGATCGCCGTCTTGCCCACGCCCGGCTCGCCGATCAGCACCGGATTGTTCTTGGTCCGCCGCTGCAGGATCTGGATCACGCGGCGGATCTCGTCGTCGCGGCCGATCACCGGGTCGAGCTTGCCCTGCTGGGCACGCTCGGTCAGATCGATCGTGTACTTCTTCAGCGCCTCGCGCTGGCCCTCGGCCTCGGGGCTGCCGACGTTGCCGCCGCCGCGCACGGCGTCGATCGCCGCTTCCAGGCTCTTGCGGGTCAGGCCGTGATCGCGCGCGGTGCGGCCGGCCAGTCCCTTGTCGTCGGCCACCGCCAGCAGGAACATCTCGCTGGCGATATACGCATCGCCGCGTTTCTGCGCTTCCTTGTCGGCCTGGTTCAGCACCGCCATCAGCTCGCGGCCGATCTGCACCTGGCCGTCGGTGCCGGTGACCTGCGGCAGGCCGCGCAAGGCGTTATCGACCGCCGCGTTCATCGCGCCGACGTTGGCGCCGGCACGCGCGAGCAGCGAACGGGCGGCGCCGTCGCTCTGCCGCAGCATGGCGGCCAGCACGTGCAGCGGCTCGATGTACTGGTGGTCGTTGCCGACCGCGATCGACTGCGCGTCGGCCAGCGCTTCCTGGAACTTGGTGGTCAGTTTGTCCTGGCGCATTTTTCTTCCGGCGGGAGGTTGTAACGGAACTTGTCCGTACGTGAGGCTGCAGGCGGCCGATTTCAACGCCTCGATAGAATGCCGTCATCGCCCGGGCCGCCCCGCCCGCCCACCGCCATTCCTTAGTGCTGCGCATCCTGCTCTTCGTCGCGCTTGCGGCCCTGGGTTCCGCCTTCGCGGCCGAGCGCCCGCTGGCGCGTATCGCCGCGGGCCCGGCGCCACCGTCCGAGACCGCGGAACTGCTCGACCGCGTGCTGCGCGAGACAGTCTCGGCCGAGTCGATCGACCGCGAGGACGAGGAGCGCCAGTTGCGCCAGCTGCGCAGCGACGTGCTCGATGCGCTGGCGACCGAAGCGTACTTCGGCCCGACCATCACCATCGTTGCCGATTCATCCGGCGAAGCGCGCTACCTGATGAACATCGACCTCGGAACGCGCACGCGGGTCACCGAGGTCGTGATCGAGTTCAGCGGCGAACTAGCCGGGCAGCCGCAGCGCGTGGAGCAGCTGCGCGCCGGCTGGGGACTGCCCATCGGCGAACCGTTCCGCGACGCGCGCTGGTCGTCGGCGAAGACACGCCTGCTCAATCGGATCCGCAGCCGCGATTTCGCCGCCGCCCGGCTGGCCGACTCGGTGGCGCTGGTCAACGCGACCGAGGCCACGGCCCGCCTGCGCGTCGAGATCGACTCCGGCCCCGCGTATACGGTGGGCCCGGTCGAGGTGCGCGGGCTGACGCGCTATGACGCCAATCTGGTGCAGCGCTACAACCCGTTCACGGTCGGCGAACCGTACGATGCCGACAAGCTGCTCGAGTTCCAGCGCCGGCTGCAGCGCTCGCCGTACTTCAGCACGGTGATCGTCGATGTCGACCCGGCGCGCGAGGTCGAGCGCCAGCTGCCGATCCTGGTCGAGCTGAAGGAGGCGCAGACCAAGCGCGTGTCCTTCGGCCTCGGCTACTCGACCGACCTCGGCGTGCGCGGCGAGGTCTCGTACCGGCAGTCGCTGCTGTTCGGTCATCCGTACACGCTTCACTCGGGCATCGGCCTGGACACCCGGCGCGGCGTCGGCTTCGCCGACATCTACCTGCCACCGAAGCCCGACGGCGAGCAGGACAGCCTCGGCGGGCTGTACGAGCACACCGACATCGAAGGCGTGACCACGCGGCGCTGGGCGGTCGGCGTGCAGCGGACGCAGACGCGCGAATCCGGATCGGTCACCTACGACACCCGGCTGGCGCTGAACTTCCAGCACGAGACGCGCAGCGTCGCCGGAGCGCCCGAGGAGGACACGACCAACGACGTCGTCTCGGCGACCTATGCCTGGACGCGGCGCGCCGTCGATTCGCTGACGATGCCGACGCGCGGCTCGCTGCTGACGCTCGCCGGCACGGTCGGCGTCGGCCGCAGCGCGCTGACCAAGCTGCTCAACCAGAGCTTCGTGCGCGGCTACGGCCGTTATGTGTACTACTGGCCGCTGTCGCCGCGCGACCAGGTCATCCTGCGCGCCGAGGCCGGCCATGTCGTCGTCGACGATCCGCGCGTGGTACCGAACGAGTTCCTGTTCCGCACCGGCGGCGTCGGCACCGTTCGCGGCTATGCCTTCCAGAGCCTCGGCCGCAAGCTCGGCACCGCCACCACCGGCAGCACGACGCTGGAAGTCGCATCGGCCGAGTACGTGCGCTGGTTCGGCACCGACTGGGGCGGTGCCGTCTTCTACGACATCGGCGACGCCAGCGACGACATCGGCAGCATCAGCCTGGCGCAGGGCTACGGCGTGGGCGCACGTTGGCGCACGCTGGCCGGTCCACTGGCGCTCGATCTGGCCTGGGGCGAACGCACACGCAAGCTGCGCCTGCACTTCTCGATCGCCATCGCCTTCTGACCATGGCCTCGCCTGCGCCGCCTCCTGCCCCTGCGCCTGCGGCCGCCCCTGCGCCGGCACCGCGGAGGTCGCCGCGGCGGCTGCTCGTGCGATCTCTGGCGACGATGCTCGTCAGCCTGGTACTGGTCGCCGCGGCGCTTGGTGCCGCCGTCGCCTGGCTGGTGGCAACGACGAGCGGCATGAACACGCTGATCGCGATGGCCAACCGCTTTGCACCGGTCAGGATCGAGGCGCAAGGCAGTTTCGGTGCGCTGACGCGCGAGTTCGGCTTCAGCGAACTGCGCGTCACCGCCGGCCGAACGACGGTGGAAGCGACCGCCGTGCGTGCCCGCCTGCGTCACTGGCGAGCGCAACCGCTGCGGTTCGATTTCGACGACCTGGCAGGGCGCACGCTGCGCGTGGCGGTGCGCCCTGACCCCGACGCGCCGCCGACGCCGGCGCAAAACATCGGCATCCCGCTGCGGCTTTCGGCCGAACGGCTGGTCGTCGGCGAACTGACCATCGCCGTCGGTACGACCCAGTTCAGCCTGCAGTCGATCGCCGCCAGGGCCATTGCCGGGCCGGACGGCTACAAGGTTGAGCAGGGAAAGGTCGCTTACGGTCCGCAGCAGGCCACCGTCGATGCCGAACTCGGCAGCGCGCGGCCCTTTCCGCTGCAGGCCAACGGGCATCTCGCGGCGCGTCTGCAGGACAAGGCGGTCGACGCGACGGTGCAGGTGCGCGGCTCGCTGGTCGCCCTGACCATCGACGGCGAACTGACCGGCGCGGCGCGGGGGCGGCTGTTGGCGGCGATCGGCAGCTTCGATCGGCCCGCGGTCAAGTCGCTGGCGCTCGACCTCACCGGCGTCGATCCCCGGTTGTGGCATCCGAAGGCGCCGATCGCCGATCTCGCGGTGAAGGCGCAGCTTGCACCGAACGAGGCGATGGACCGCATCGCCGGCATCGTCTCGGCCAGCAACAGCGCGCCCGGTCTGCTCGACGCCGAGCGCATTCCGGTGCGCAGCGCCACGGCACGCGTCGAGATCGACGCAAACCAGCTGAAGGTCGAGCGCATCGCCGCGCAGCTGGTGCAGGGTTCGGCCAGCGGCGAGTTCTCGCTCGCCTTTGCCGACGGCCGCTGGCAGACGCGGGCACAGCTCGCCGACGTCGATCCGGCGCGGCTGCACGGGGCGCTGCAGCCGCTGCGCGTCGATGGCCGAGTGCAGGCGCAGCACGCTGCGGGCGCAACTGCCGTGAACGCCGATCTCGAACATCGCGGCTCGCCTGCGGCGAACCTCAAGCTCGATGCGCAGATCACACCGGCCGTAGCGACGATCAACAACGCCCGGCTGGCGCTCGGCGAGGGCTTCGCCAGCGTCGCCGGGAGCATCGAACTGACCGGACAGAACCGCGCCAACCTGCACGGCGAACTGCAGCGTTTCGAACCCGGCCGACTGGTCAAGGGCGTCGACGCATACCTGACGGGCAGCTTCCTCGTCGACGGCGCGCTGCAGCCGAAACCTTCCGGCCGCGTCCGCTTCGAACTTGCCGACAGCCGCGCCTGGGGCCGGCCGCTCGCCGGACACGGACGCGTCGATATCGACGCCGCACAGCAGGTCGATGTCGACGTCGAACTGACCGTGCGCTCGGCCACGCTGGCGGCCAAGGGCGGGCTCGGCGGTGCGGAGCGCCAGCTCGCGCTGACGCTCGATGCGCCGGTGCTGGCCGAGCTTCTGCCCGCGACGAAGCCACCGGTCGCCGGCGCGCTCAAGCTGTCGGCGACCGCACGTGGCGCATGGGCTGCCCCGGCGATCGAAGCGCAGCTGCAGGCGTCCGGCCTGCGTCACGGCGACCATACGCTGCAGAGCCTCCAGGTCGAGGCCCGCTACGGCGGCGGCGACGACGGCGTGCTGCACCTGGCCGGCGGCCTGAGCCGCTACGCGTTTGCACCGCAGCCCAGTGCGTCGATGCGCGCCGCCACGCTCGCCGTCGACGGCCGGCTGTCTAGCCACGCCATTCGCCTCGATGGCATGAGCGATAAAGGCCACGGCATGCGGCTTTACGCCGACGGCGGCTGGAAGGATCAAACGTGGCGCGGCCGGCTGCGCGAAGCCATGCTCGGACCGCCGTTCGAACTTCGCCTGCTGGCGCCGGCCGAACTGCAGATCAGCGCCGCCGGCGCGCGCTTCGGCCCGGCGCAACTCGCCCTGCAGCATGTGCGGCTCGATGGCGTGCGCTTCGCCAGCGACGCGATGGCGATGACGACGCAGGGCAGTTTCAGCGGCCTGCAGCCGACGCTGCTCGTGTCGCCGGTGGAAGGCGCGATGGCCCCGGTGCTGGCGCCGTCCATTGAAAGGGCGCCGCTGGAATTCCGCGGCGAATGGGATCTGCGACTGGCCGGCAACAGCGCCGACGGCCGCGTCGTCGTCGAGCGAAGCGGCGGCGATCTGTACGCCGGCCGGGGCCCGGAGTCGGCGCTGCGCCTCGTCGATGCGCGCCTGGAAGCGACGCTGCGCGCCAACCGTCTCGAGGCGATCACCCGCATCGAAAGCGAACGCAGCGGCGGCGTCGGCGCGCACCTGGAAGCGTGGGTCGAAAACTCCGCCGACGCCGGCTGGCGGCTGGCGCCGGCGCGGCCGTGGCTGATCAGCGGCGCGCTCGACTTGCCGACGATGGGCTGGATCAACGCCCTGTTGTCCGACCACCTGCGCGCCAGCGTGCGCCTGGGCGGCAAATTGACCGGGAGCGTGCGCGTCGAAGGCACGCCCGGCAACCCGACGGCAAGCGGGCGGTTGGCCGGAAGCGAACTGCGCGTCGCCTGGGTCGAACAGGGGGTGCGGCTGGAAAACGGCCGTCTGGCGGCGCACCTGAAGGACGACCTGCTCGTGCTCGATGAGCTGCGCTTCACCGGACCGCCACGCGTGCGCCCCGACGATCGCCGCGCCGCCCTCGCCTTCAAGGCCGACCAGGAGGGTTCGGTCAACGCCAACGGGCAGCTGCGGCTGCGCGACTTCAGTGGCGTCATCCAGGTCGCCGCCAGCAACCTGCCGCTGCTGCAGCGGCCGGATCGCTGGGTGATCGCTTCCGGCGGCGGCAACATCGAGACCTCGGCCAAGCACGTGCAGTTAAACGGCGCCGTCGCGGCGCAGGCGGGCTTCGTCGATGTCTCGCGCTCGGAGCTGCCGTCACCGTCATCGGACGTGGTCGTGGTGCGCACAGAGGAGGCGGTGCAGTCGCGCGCCCGGCGGGTGACGGTCGGCTTCGATCTCGGCATCGATCTCGGTCCGGCGTTCTACCTGCGCGGCAACGGCGTCGATACGCGCGTCGAAGGCGCGCTGCGGCTGCGCAGCGCCGGCCGCGGCGCAGTCACGGCAGTGGGCACGATCGAAGCCGTCGACGGCGTCTACGAGGGCTTCGGACAGAAGTTGAGGATCGCCCGCGGCCGCCTGAACTTCCAGGGCGCGCCGGAGAATCCCGGGCTCGACATCCTGGCGCTGCGTATCGGCCTGCCGGTCGAAGTCGGCGTGACGATCACGCGCACCGCCGCAGCGCCGCTGATTCGCCTGCACAGCGATCCGCCGATGGCCGATGTCGAGGCGTTGTCGTGGCTTGTGCTCGGCCGCCCCGCCGACCAATCGCGCGGCGACAACATCGCGCTGGTGCAGGCGGCCGCGAGCCTGCTCGGCGGCACCGGCGAAGGCTATCCGACGCGCGTCGTGCGGGCGCTCGGCTTCGACGAAATCACGGTGCGCAGCGGCCAGCTTGGTCTCGCCTCGCTGCTGCCGTCGCGCGGCGTGGCCGGCGCGCTGCGCAGCGACGAGGCGTCGACGGCGACGGTCGCCGGCGAGATCGTGACCATCGGCAAGCGTCTCGGCGAGGCGCTGACCGTCAGCTACGAACAGGCCATTTCCGGCGCCAGCCGGATCGTTCAGCTCAACTACCAGCTGTCGAGCCGGCTGTCGCTGGTGGCGCGCGCCGGCACAAGCAATGCGCTCGATCTCGTCTACACGATTGCCTTCGACTGACGTCGGATCGAACATGCGGCGGCGGCTGCTCGCGGCGCTCGCTGCGGCAGCGCTCGCCGCCTGCGGCCGCAGGCCGCCGCGCCATGCGACCGTGGCCGCCGGCGCTACCGTGCTGGCGCTCGGCGATTCGCTGACCTTCGGCACCGGCGCGGCCGCCGAGTCGAGCTACCCGGCGCATCTGGCGCGTCTGTCCGGCTGGAACGTGGTCAACGCTGGCGTGCCCGGCAACAGTAGCGCGCAGGCGCGCGGGCGCTTGCCGCAACTGCTGGCCGAGCACGCACCGGCACTGGTGCTGCTGTCGATCGGCGGCAATGACTTCCTGCGCCAGATGCCCGAGGCCGACACGCGCGCGCACATCGCGGCGATGCTCGAGACGATCCGCGCTACCGGCGCGCAGGCGGTGCTGATCGCCGTGCCGAAGCCGGCGGTGATGGCGGCGCTGCTGCGCTCGCTCGACGACCATCCGCTTTATGGGGATCTCGCCGCCAGCCAGCGCGTGCCGCTGTTCGCCTCAGGCTGGGCAAGCGTGCTGTCGGACCCGGCGCTGAAGTCCGACCAGATCCATGCCAACGCGGCCGGTTACGAGCGCTTCGCGCAGGAACTTCACCGCTACCTGCGCGAGGAAGGCATCGCGCCGCGCTGAGGCGCGGCGGCTGCAGCGCTCAGCCAGTGGCCGGCCGCCGTACGCGGAACCACGCCGCGTACAGCGCCGGCAGGAACAGCAGCGTCAGCACGGTGGCCACGATCAGTCCGCCCATGATCGCCACGGCCATCGGCCCCCAGAAGACGCTGCGCGACAGCGGGATCATCGCCAGCACGGCAGCGGCGGCCGTCAGCAGGATCGGCCGGCAGCGGCGAACCGCGGCCTCGACGATCGCCGTCCAGGTATCGACGCCGCGCGCTTCGTCGCGCTCGATCTGGTCGACCAGGATCACCGAGTTGCGGATGATCATGCCGATCAGCGCGATCACGCCGAGCTGGGCGACGAAACCGAACGGCGCGCGGAAGGCGAGCAGCGCGCCCGCCGCGCCGATGAAACCGAGCGGGCCGGTCAGGAACACGAGCAGGCTGCGCGAGAAGCTCGCCAGCTGCAACATCAGCAGCGTGAAGATGATGAACAGCGCCAGCGGCAGGTTGGCGGCGATCGCCCGGCCGGCCTTGGCGCTTTCCTCGGCCGCGCCGGCGATCACCAGCCGGTAGCCTGCCGGAAGGGACTCGCGGATCGCCGCCATGGCCGGCGTGTTCCACACCTGGCCGCTCACTGTCGCCGCCTGGATGCCGTCGCGGATCTCGCTCTGCACCGTGATCGCGTAGTTGCGGCCTTCGCGCCACAGCACCCCAGGCTCCCAGCCGAACTCGACCTTCACCAGTTGCGACAGCGGCACGTAGCGGCCGCTCGCGGTGGGCATGTTGGCGTCGGCCAGCCGCGCCATCGTGTCGCGCTCGTCATACGGCTGGCGCAGCACGATGTCGATCAGCTCGTCACCGTCGCGGTACTTGCCGATCACGGCGCCGGACAGGATCGTCTGCGCGGCGCGAGCGATGGTCTGCGTGGAGACGCCGAGCGCGCGCGCCTTGTCCTGGTCGAGCAGCAGGCGCAGCCGCTTGACGCTCTCGTTCCAGTTGTCGTTGACGCCGAGCGTGTTCGGGTTGGCGCGCAGCAGCTCCTTGACGCGATCGGCGGTCGCACGCACGCGAGCCGGGTCCTCGCCTTCGATGCGGAACTGCACCGGGTAGGGAATCGGCGGCCCGTTGGGCAGCAGCTTGACGCGACCGCGCAGCTCGGGGAAATCCTCGCCGAAGAGTCGCAGCAGCCGCAGGCGCAGCGCGTCGCGATCGGCAAGCTGCGACGTGGCCACGACGTACTGCGCCAGGTTGCTCTGCTGGAACTGCTGGTCCTGCGGCAGATAGAAGCGGGGGCTGCCGGTGCCGACGTAGCCGGCGTAATACTCGACCTCGGGTTGTTTCTGCAGCCACTGCTCGAAGCGCCTGGCCTGGGCCTCGGTGGCGGCGAAGCTCGTGCCCTCGGCCAGCCACAGGTCGACCATCAGTTCGAGCCGGTTCGAATCCGGGAAAAACTGCTGCTCGATGTAGCGGAAGCCGGCTAGCCCGAGCG
This sequence comes from uncultured Burkholderiaceae bacterium, assembly GCA_964509545.1. Taxonomy (GTDB): domain Bacteria; phylum Pseudomonadota; class Gammaproteobacteria; order Burkholderiales; family Burkholderiaceae_F; genus JADJWR01. The sequence goes on from CAZDXQ010000044.1 coordinate 10,763, forward strand.
CCAGCGCGGCCAGCGTCGCCGCGATCACCGTCTTGCGCCAGACGAGGCAGGCGTCGACCAGCGCCCGGAAGCGGCGGTAAAACGGCGTGTCGAACAGTTCGTGCGCGGCCTCGCCGGCGCCGATGCGCGGCTTGACGCGGAGCAGCCAAAGCGACAGCTGCGGCACGAACAGCACCGCGACGAACCACGACACCAGCAGCGACAGCGCCGTGACCTGGAACATCGACAGCGTGTATTCGCCGGCGGCCGACTTCGCCAGCGCGATCGGCAGGAAGCCGGTGGCGGTGATCAGCGTGCCGGTGAGCATCGGCATCGCGGTGAGCTCGTACATCGCCACCGCGGCGCGGGTTCGGCTGTAGCCCTCCTCCATCTTCCGCACCACCATCTCGACGGCGATGATCGCGTCGTCCACCAGCAGCCCGAGGGCGACGATCAGCGCCCCGAGCGAGATCTTGTGCAGGTTGATGCCTGCCAGCTGCATGCCGACGAAAGTCACCGCCAGCACCAGCGGGATCGTCAGCGCGACCACGAGTCCGGGGCGGATGTCGACGGTCCAGCCGCGTCCCGATTCGCGGCGGTGCAGGCCGAGTGTGAGGAAGGACACCGCCAGCACGACGACGATCGCCTCGACCAGCACGCGGATGAAGTCGTTGACCGAACGCGCCACCGCGCGCGGCTGGTCGGCCACGCGGATGACCTCGATGCCTACCGGCAGTTCGGCGATCAGCTGCCGCTCGGCCTGCGCCAGGGCACGTCCGAGGTCGATGATGTCGCCGCCGCGCGCCATCGAGATGCCCAGCCCGATCACTTCGCGCCCGGGCTGGCCGTTGACGCCGGCACGCATCTTCTCGCGCGGCGGGTCGATATAGCCGCGGCTCACCGTGGCGATGTCGCCGAGCGTGACGTTGGCGCCTGCCGCGCGCAGCGGCAGCCGGCGCAGGTCGTCGAGCGAACGCAGCTCGCCGCTCAGGCGGATCTGCACATTGTCGGTGGGCAGCACCAGCACGCCCGCGCCTTCGACCGCGTTCTGTGCGCCGATCTGCTCGACCAACTGCGGCACCGAAAGCGCCAGCTGCGCCAGCCGCCGGTGCGGGATCTCGACGGTGACGCGTTCGTCCTGCACGCCGATCAGGTCGACCTTGGCCACATGCGGCACCCTGAGCAACTGTTGCCGCACCCAATCGACGTAGTCCTTCAACTCGCGATAGGAAAAACCGTCGGCGGAGAACGCGAGAATCACGCCGTAGACGTCGCCGAACTCGTCGTTGAAGAACGGCCCCTGAACCCCCGGCGGCAACGTGCCGCGGATGTCGCCGATCTTCTTGCGCACCTGGTACCAGATCTGCGCAATCTCCTTCGGCGGCGACGAATCCGCCAGCTGCAGGAAGATCACCGACTCGCCCGGCTTGCTGTAGGAGCGTATCTTGTCCGCGTACGGCACCTCCTGCAGCTTGCGCTCGATGCGGTCGGCAACCTGTTCGGCCATCTGCTGCGCGGTGGCGCCGGGCCAGTAGGCACGGATCACCATGGCGCGGAAGGTGAACGGCGGATCCTCGTCCTGGCCGAGGGCAAAGAACGCGATCGCCCCGCCGATGAGCAGCACCACCATCAGGTAGCGGATCAGCGGCCGGTGATCGAGCGCCCACGCCGACAGGTTGAAGGCCGAGCGTTCGCTGCGCTCGGGCCCGGGCGCCACGGTGCCCATCGCTCAGCCCTTGCCTGCGGTAGCCGGCACGGACGGTGTCGGCGCGACCGCATCGATCAGCCGCACCTTCTGGCCGGGCTTAAGCAGGTGCACGCCCGCAGTGACGATGGTTTCGCCTGGCCGCAAGCCGGTGCCGATCACCAGCGCGTTGCCATCGACCCCGGCGACGGTGACCGGCGATTTGTCCACGGTCATGGTCTGACGGTCGAGCCGCCAGACATAGGTCGCCTCGCCCTCGCGCAGCAGAGCCGTCAGCGGCACCGTCAGCACGGCGGGGGATGCCGGCACCTCGAAGCGTACCGTTGCACTCATGCCGAGCGCGATGTCGACCGGCGGCTCGAGCAGCGTCACCCGTGCCGCGTAGGTGCGCGTCGCCGGATCGGCGATCGGCGCGATCTCGCGGATGCGGCCCTTCAGTTCGGCCCCGTGCGCCCACACCGCCACGCGCACATCGGCAATTCGGCGCAGCGCATCGAGCCGGCTCTCCGGGATGGCAATGGCCACTTCCTTTTCGCCGGCGAGCGCCAGCCGTACCACCGACTGCCCGGCGCTGATGACCTGTCCGACCTCGGCATCGATCGCGCTGACCACGCCGGCGGCCGGCGCGCGCAGCGCCGCGTACGCCGCCTGGTTGCCGCTGACCTGCGCCTGCGCCTGCGCCTGGCGCAGGCGCGCCTCGGCGGCATCGAACTGCGCGCGGCGCCGTTCCAGTTCGGCCCCTGAGATGAAACCCTGCCGGTGCAGATCCTCGAAGCGCTTCAGGTCGGCGCGTTGCTGGTCGCGTTCGACCTGCGCCGCGTTAAGCTGCTCGGCCGCGGCCGCGGCCGACAGCCGCAAATCGGTGGGGTCGAGCGTGGCCAATACCTCGCCCTTGGCGACGCGCTGGCCAATTTCGACGCGGCGCGCGCTGATCCGGCCACCGACCTGAAAACCGACGCGGCTCTCGACGCGCGGACGGACCTCGCCGGCGAGCTCGGCCTCCGCCCGCGCCTGCGCCGGCGCCACCGTGACCGCCCGCACCGGCCGCACGTCGTCGGCTGGTGCGACCGGCCGGCTGCACGCCGCGAGCATCAGCAGCAATGCGCACAGCACACCGGCCAAGGGAGACGCAGCGACCGCGCGCATCGGCTGGACCGTTACCTAAATGACTGACCGGTCAGTAATATACAGGCGCAACGCGGATCGTCAATCAACGCCCGGCGCAACGCGGCCCACGACCGATGACATGTCATGTCATCGAACCGCGGTGGCAGGCGACGCACCGCGCTGCTAGCCTTTGACCGACGACCACACCGCTGTCTACCTCCCCTTGAATGAACTTCCCCCGATGAACGCCATCAAGGCCATCCGCAAGCACCTGGAAAAGAATCCGGACAAGCCATCGTCGAAGGCACTGGCGCGCCTGGTCGCCGCTCTGGCCGAGGAGCGGTCCTATCCGCTGTCCGAACTGTATGCGATGGACTACGACACCTTCGAGATGGCGATCGAACTGCTGCGCGACTGGAGGCTCGACCGTTATTACGCCGCGCGCCTGAAGCTGTTCGACTTCGCGTTGAACGCGGTGATCGCCGACGACGCGGCGAAGCGCGGCGATACCGCGCCGGCCGCGGGCCATGAGCAGACGACCGCGCACGACGCGGCCTGAGCGCAGACGGATCGACGCGACCGCCGCCCGCTAACCGTTGCGCTCCCAGCGGCTGCGTGCCGCGTCGTCACTGTCCCGCGCATCGACCCAACGCGCGCCCTCGGACGTCGATTCCTTCTTCCAGAACGGCGCTTCGGTCTTCAGGTAATCCATCACGAATTCGCAGGCGGCGAAGGCGTCGCCGCGATGGCTGCTGGTGACGACGACGAGGACGATCTGGTCGCGCGGCGCCAGTTCACCGATCCGATGGATGACGAGGATGTCGTTGACCTGCCAGCGCGACCTGGCCTGGGCGACGATCGCCTCGATCGCCTTCTCCGTCATGCCCGGGTAATGCTCGAGCACCATCTTCGACACGGTCGCGCCGTCGTTGCGGTCACGCGCGACTCCGATGAAGCTGGCGACCGCGCCGATGCGCGGGTCGCCGCCGCGAAGGCGCGCGATCTCCGTCCCGGCGTCGAAGTCCTCGTGCTGGATCCGTACCGGCATGTCAGCTCCGCTGCAGCGTCGCCGTCGCGCGGCGGGTCGGTGCGCGCCGCATTCAGCCTCCGGTGACCGGAGGAAAGAAGGCCACTTCGACGCCGTCGGCAAGCCGCGTCTCGTCGTTCGCCATCGTCTGCGCGACGGCCGCGCGGATGCGCCGGATGCCAGCGAACGCTTCGGCCCAGGGCGCACCGCGCGCGACCAGCCAGTCGCGCAGCGCGCCGACGGTGGCGACCTCAGCCGGAACGTCGACCGTCTCGCGGTCGACGCCGATCGCCTCGCGCAGGCGGGCGAAGTAAAGGACCGTGATTCTCATCCGAGCAACTCCGCAAACGGCAGGTAGCGGACGGTCGCGCCGCGCGCGATCGTGCTGCCGGCAGGAACGTCGACCAGCCCGTCGGCCCACGTCGTCGACGTCAGCACGGCCGAGTTCTGGTTGGCGAACAGTTCGAGCCCGCCATCGGCATTGAGGCGAACGCGCAGGAACTCGCGGCGCCGGTCGGGCTTGCCCCAGTCGAAGTCGGCCCGCAGCGGCAGCGCTTTCGGCGCCACCTCGACCACACCCTGCCGGCGCAGGATGAACGGCCGCGCGAACAGCAGGAAGGTGACGAAGCTCGACACCGGATTGCCGGGCAGGCCGATGAAAGGCACGCCGCGCACCTCGCCGAAGGCCAGCGGCTTGCCCGGTTTCATCGCGATCTGCCACAGGTCGAGCGAGCCTTCGGCCTGCACCGCCGGCTTGACGTGGTCCTCCTCGCCGACCGAAACGCCGCCCGAGGTGACGATCAGATCGGCCCGTTCGGCGGCTTCGACGAACGTGCGGCGCGTGCGCTCGAGCTCGTCGGGCACGATGCCCAGGTCGATCGCCTCGCAGCCAAGCCGTTCGAGCAGCCCGCGCAGCACGAAGCGGTTGGAGTTGTAGATGCGGCCCGGCGGCAGGGCCTCGCCGGGCATCACCAGTTCGTCGCCGGTGAAGAACACTGCCACCCGCGGCCGGCGCACGACCGCCAGCCTGGCCACGCCGATCGAGGCCGCCAGGCCGCAATCCTGCGGCCGCAGCCGGTGGCCGGCGTCGAGGATCTTCGCGCCGCGCCTCACGTCGAATCCGGCGCGCCGGATCCAAGCGCCCGTCGCCGGCACTTCATGGATGGTGACCTGGTCGCCGGCGGCGGTGGCTGCTTCCTGCATCACGATCGCGTCCGCGCCCGGCGGCACCGGGGCGCCGGTGAAGATCCGCGCCGCGGTGCCAGGCGCGAGCGGCGCGCCGACATGGCCGGCCGCGATCCGCTGCGCGACGCGCAGCGTCGTCGGCGCCGACGGCACGTCGGCGCAACGCAGCGCGTAGCCGTCCATCTGCGAATTGTCCATCGGCGGCACGTCGAGCCCCGAGATCACGGGCTGGGCCAGCACGCGGCCATGCGCAAGCAGCGTCGGCACCGACTCGGCGTCGGTGATGGCGTGCGCCTGCGCCAGCAGGCGCGCCAGCGCTTCTTCGACGGAGAGCATCAGGCGAGTTCGAGCCGCTCGACGATGAATGCGGCAATCTTAGCGGCGTCGTTCAGGTCGAGCACCGGCAACGCCGTGTCGACCGCATGGTCGGCGGCGACCGCAATCACGTTGGGATCATGCGGAAAGATCGGCGGCTCGGTATTGGTCGCGCGACGCACCTCGATGCGAGGGAAATGGCCCTCGCTCTTGAAGCCCTCGACCAGCACCAGGTCGCACGGCGCCAGCTGGCCGATCAGCTGCTCCAGCGGCACCGGCCCGCGACGCACTTCGGTAAGCAGCGCCCAGCGCTCGCCGGTGGCGATCAGCACCTGCGAAGACCCGGCCTGGCGATAGCGGTAGGAATCCTTGCCCGGACGGTCCATGTCGAAGCCGTGATGGGCGTTCTTCACCGTCGACACCGTCAGCCCGCGGGCGATGAACAGCGGGATCAGCTTTTCGATCAGCGTCGTCTTGCCGGTGTTCGAGTAGCCGATGAAGCCGATTGTCTTCATGGTCGATTCACCGGAGCGCCCGCTCGTGGCGGTCGAAGGAATCGCGCTCGCGGCAAAGCGGGTCCCGGCGAGCGCGACGGCTTGCGTTCGCCTCCGTGGCGCCGGCCGCGCCTGCGAGCGCGGCAGCGAAACGGCTCGGCGTGCTCGCAACGGCGATAGTTCGACGCGGGATGTCTCACGCCGCCTGCACCTCGAGGTAGGCTTTCAGCCGCGCCACATCCGCCGCCAGCACCGTGTAGCGCTGCGGCCGCGCCTCCAGATCGGCATAGCTCGCCGGGCGGTCCGGCGAGCGGCCGATCGCCTCGACGATGGTGTCGGCGAACTTGGCCGGCAAAGCGGTCTCCAGGCAGACCATCGGCACCGCGCGATCCAGGTGTTCGCGCGCGACCTTGACCCCGTCGGCCGTATGCGGGTCGATGATCAGCCCGGTGCGGCGATGCAGGTCGCGGATGGTCGCCAGCCGGTCGGCGTGCGTGCTGCAGCCGGAGACCAAGCCCGAGGCGCGCACCGCGGCCAGGTACGGCGTCCCGGACAGGTCGAACTGGCCGTCAAGGTCGAGCTGCCGCCACAGCGCGCGCACTACCTGCGCGTCGCGGCCGACGATGTCGAACACATAGCGCTCGAAGTTCGACGCTTTCGAGATGTCCATCGACGGGCTGCTGGTGGCGCGCGTTTCGGCCGCCGAACGGACGCGATAGCGGCCGCTGCGGAAGAACTCGTCGAGCACGTCGTTCTCGTTGGTCGCCAGCACCAGATGCGCGATCGGCAAGCCCATGTTCTTCGCGATCCAGCCGGCCAGCACGTTGCCGAAGTTGCCCGACGGCACGGCGAAGGACACGCGCTCGTCGTTGCTCGAGGTGGCGGCGAAGTACCCTTTGAAGTAGTAGACGACCTGCGCCGCCACGCGGGCCCAGTTGATCGAATTCACGGTGCCGATGTGCAGCCGGCGCTTGAATTCGAGGTCGTTGGACACGCTCTTCACCATGTCCTGGCAATCGTCGAAGACGCCCTCGACGGCGATGTTGAAGATGTTGGCGTCAGCGAGCGAGTACATCTGCGCCCGCTGGAACGCGCTCATCCGGCCGCGCGGCGACAGCATGAACACCTTGATGCCCGGCCGGCCGCGCATCGCGTACTCGGCGGCCGAGCCGGTATCGCCTGATGTGGCGCCGAGAATGTTCAGGCGCGCGCCGCTTTTCGCCAGCGCATACTCGAAAAGCGCGCCCAGCAGTTGCATCGCCATGTCCTTGAACGCCAGCGTCGGCCCGTTGGACAGCTCCAGCAGCGCCAGTCCGGGCTGCAGCCAGCGCAGCGGCGTGATCTGCCCCGTGTCGCTGTCGGCCCGGCCGTGGCCGTAGACCTGCGCGGTGTAGGTCCGTCGGCACAGGGCGTCGATGTCCGCCCGCGGGATGTCGGTGGCAAATCGGCTCAGCACCTCGGCCGCCAGTTCGGCGTACGGCAGCCGCCGCCAATCCTCGAGTTCGTCGCGCCGCACCTGCGGGTATTCGGCCGGCAGGTACAGGCCGCCGTCGGGGGCGAGCCCCGACAGCACGATGTCGAGGAAGGACGCTTCCGGCGCGCCGCCGCGCGTGCTGATGTATTTCACCGCTTCAGCCCAGTTCTTCCTGGCGAATGCGTATCACCGGCGCCAGCACGGTGGGCAACTGCTCGATGCGCGCCACCGCGGCATCGACGTCGCGCTCGACCGCGTCGTGGGTCAGCATGATGATGTCGGTCTGGTTCTCGCCCGCGCCCGGTTCGCGCTGGAACATGGCGTCGATGCTGATGTGGCCGTCGGCGAGGATACGCGTGATGTCGGCAAGCACGCCCGGCTGGTCGGCCACACGCATGCGGAAGTAGTACGAGGTGACCGTTTCGTCGATCGGCAGCCACGGCACCTCGGCCATCCTGTCCGGCTGAAACGCCAGGTGCGGGACATGATTTTCCGGGTCGGCCGTGTGCATGCGGGTGACGTCGACGAGGTCGGCCACCACGGCCGAAGCCGTCGGCTCGGCGCCCGCGCCCTTGCCGTAGTACAGCGTCACGCCGACCGCGTCGCCCTTGACCAGCACGGCGTTCATCGCGCCTTCGACATTGGCCAGCAGCCGCTGCATCGGGATCAGCGTCGGATGCACGCGCAGCTCGATCCCCTTCGCCGTGCGCTTGGTGATGCCGAGCAGCTTGATCCGGTAGCCGAGCTGTTCCGCGTAGCGGATGTCGTCCGCGGCGAGCCTGGCGATGCCCTCGGTGTAGGCGGCGTCGATGTTGATCGGCACGCCGAAGGCGATCGCCGACAGCAGCGCCAGCTTGTGCGCGGCGTCGATGCCCTCGATGTCGAAGGTCGGATCGGCCTCGGCGTAGCCGAGCCGCTGTGCCTCGGCGAGCACCGTCTCGAACGGCAGCGCCTTGGCGCGCATCTCCGACAGGATGAAGTTGCTGGTGCCGTTGATGATTCCGGCCAGCCATTCGATGCGGTTGCCGGTGAGCCCCTCGCGCAGGGCCTTGATGATCGGGATGCCGCCGGCCACCGCGGCTTCGAAGGCGACCATCACGCCGCGGGCGCGCGCCGCCTCGAAGATCTCGTTGCCGTGGCGGGCGAGCAGCGCCTTGTTGGCCGTGACCACATGCTTGCCGCGTTCGATCGCGGCCAGCACCAGCGAACGCGCCGGCTCGTAGCCGCCGATCAGTTCGACGACGATGTCGATGTCGTCGCGCGCGATCAGCTGCTGCGGGTCGGCGTAGACGGGGACCTCGGCTCCGACCGCCGAACGCGCGCGCTCGGTGCTGCGCACCGCGATTGCCGCGACCTCGATTCCGCGTCCGGCGCGACGCATGATCTCGTTCTGGTTCCGTCGCAGCACGTTGAAGGTGCCGCGGCCAACGGTGCCGAAGCCGAGCAGACCGATCTTGATGCTTTGCATGGTTCAGGTTCTCAGGACTGCATGGCGCCGCAACAGCTGCCGCTCAGGCACGGCGGGCTGCAGCGTTGCGGGCGCCCGAACCGCCCCGGCCGCTGCCGGAACGGCGGATTGATCGATTCAACGCGGCTGAACGGCGGCCGTCTTCACTCGGGCCGCCGCCTTGCGCGACGAGCCGTCCCTGCGGACGATCCGCTTGATGCCGCGCACCGCCAGCCGGATCCGGCGTTCGTTTTCTCTTCGGCCGCGCGCCGCGGCGCGCCCGACGTCCGCTGCGCTCACGTCCGCCTCCCACGAAATGGACACCTACGCGGCAGCCTTCGCAAGGAGTCCGTCCTTTCTGAACATCTCCTTGATTCCACGAATGGCCTGTCGAGTCCGATGTTCATTCTCAATCAGGGCGAAGCGGACGTGGTCGTCGCCGTAGTCGCCGAAGCCGATGCCCGGCGAAACGGCGACCTTGGCCTGCTCGAGCACCTTCTTGGCGAACTCGAGCGACCCCATCGCCCTGTAGGGGGGCGGGATCTCGGCCCAGATGTACATCGACGCCTTCGGCACCTCGACCATCCAGCCGGCCTCGTGCAGGCCCTTGACAAGGACGTCGCGCCGTCTCTGGTACTCGCGCCGGATCTGTTCGACGCAGTCCTGTGGCCCTTCGAGCGCGGCGATCGCCGCCACCTGCACCGGCGTGAAGGTGCCGTAGTCGTGATAGCTCTTGATCCTGGCAAGCGCGGCGACGAGGTCCCTGTTGCCGACCATGAAGCCGATGCGCCAGCCGGCCATGTTGTAGCTCTTGCTCATGGTGAAGAACTCGACCGCGACCTCGCGCGCGCCGGGCACCTGCATGATCGACGGCGACCTGTAGCCGTCGAAGGTGATGTCGGCGTAGGCGAGGTCGTGCACGACGTAGATGCCGTAGTGGCGGGCGAGATCGACGACGTGGCGGTGGAATTCGAGGTCGACGCACTGCGCGGTCGGGTTGCTCGGGAAGCCGATGACGATCATCTTCGGCTTCGGCAGCGACTCGCGGATCGCGCGCTCCAGTTCGGCGAAGAAGTCCACGCCCGCCGTCATCCGCACCGAGCGGATGTCGGCCCCGGCAATGATCGCGCCGTAGATGTGGATCGGATAACTCGGGTTGGGCACCAGCACGGTGTCGCCGCGGTCGAGCGTGGCGAGCATCAGGTGCGCCAGGCCCTCCTTCGAGCCGATGGTGACGATCGCCTCCGCGTCGGGGTCGAAGCTCACCCCGTAGCGGGCCTGGTACCAGTTGGCGATCGCCTTGCGCAGCCGGTAGATGCCCTTCGACACCGAGTAGCCGTGCGTGTCCGGCCGCTGCACCGCTTCGACCAGCTTGTCGACGATGTGCCTGGGTGTCGGCCCGTCCGGGTTGCCCATGCTCATGTCGATGATGTCTTCGCCACGCCGGCGCGCGGCCATCTTCAGCTCGCCGGTGATGTTGAAGACGTAGGGGGGCAGGCGCTTGATGCGCGGAAACTCGACCATCGCGGGAAGCCTCGGCAAAGGCGGCGCGCCAGCAACGCATCGACGCAACGCTTGTGCCAGAATTTTCGTTGGGCATAATTTACCCGGATTCCCCGAGCGCTGCTGCTGCGCAGCACGTCGGCAGCGGAGGCAGCGCGGGGATATCGGAGACAGATTGAAGCTGCACGCAGACGCCCGCACGAACCTCAACACCGTCACCGCCTACGGACCGGGTTTCGTCGAAGTCAATCAGTCACGCTTCGAGGGCCATTTTCTGCTGCTGCCGGATGCTCCGGCGCAGCCGTGGAACACCGCCGGATTCGATGCGCTGCGCGCCGAGGACTTCGACGCTCTGCTGGCGCTGCGACCGGAGATCGTGCTGCTGGGCACCGGCCGGCGACAGCGCTTTCCGCACCCGCGCCTTGTCGCGCGCCTTACAAGCGCCGGCATCGGCATTGAAACGATGGACACGGCCGCTGCCTGCCGCACCTACAACATCCTGATGTCCGAGGGCCGGCGCGTGCTGGCCGCCATCTTGCAGGAGGAGTAACCCGCCGATGCCGCCGGTCGTCGACAGGAAGGTTCCGGATTTCACCGCCGAGTCCACCGGCGGGCCGCTGCGCCTGTCGGCGCTGAAGGGCAAGACCGTGGTCCTGTACTTCTACCCGAAGGACAACACGCCCGGCTGCACGACCGAAGGCGCCGACTTCGCCGCCGCCCACAAGCGCTTCGCCAGGGCCGGCGCGGTGGTGGTCGGCGTCTCGCGCGACAGCCTGAAGTCGCACGAGAACTTCAAGGCGAAGATGGGTTTCCCCTTCGAACTGATTTCTGATCCCGACGAGAAGCTTTGCGACAGCTTCGGCGTGATGAAGCTGAAGAACATGTACGGCAAGCAGGTGCGCGGCATCGAGCGCAGCACCTTCGTGATCGACGGCGAAGGCAAGCTGCGCCGCGAGTGGCGCGGCGTCAAGGTACCGGGCCATGTCGACGAAGTGCTGGCTTTTGTCCAGTCGCTGTAAGTACTCCCATTCCTCTGCAAATCCCGCGAGATGCCCCTGCCCAAGCCGCCGAGCAAGCCCGCCGCCCTCCTCAAGCACATCCCAGCGATCGGCAGCCCGGCCAAGGCCGCTGCGCCGGCGCAAGCGCGCGACGACCGGGCGCCTACGGCAACCGCGGCGGCCACGCCGGCCGCACGACTGGCGCTGGTCGAGACGCGCGCCCGCAACGGCCGCAAGCCCAAGGCGACGGGCGGCGTGGCACGACTGTTCGTGCTCGACACCAACGTACTGATGCACGACCCCACCTCGCTGTTCCGCTTCGAGGAGCATGACGTCTTCCTGCCGATGATGACGCTGGAGGAACTCGACGGCCACAAGAAAGGCATGAGCGAGGTGGCGCGCAACGCGCGACAGGTCAGCCGTTCGCTCGATGCGCTGATCGCCGCCTGCACGACGCCGATCGAAGACGGCATTCCGCTGTCCGGACTCGGCAACACCGAGGCTGCCGGCCGCCTGTTCTTCCAGACGCAGGCGGTCAATGGTCCGTTGCCCTCGACGCTGCCGGCCGGCAAGGCAGACAACCAGATCCTCGGCGTGGTCCGTGCGCTGAAGGACATGCATCCCGGGCGCGATGTGGTCCTGGTGTCCAAGGACATCAACATGCGCGTGAAGGCGCGTGCGCTAGGCCTGCCGACCGAGGATTACACCAGCGACAAGGTGCTCGAGGACACCGACATCCTGTACACGGGTGCGCTGGTACTGCCGGCCAATTTCTGGGACCGGCACGGCAAGGGCATGGAGTCGTGGCAGGCGGGCGGCTTCAACTACTACCGCGTGACCGGCCCGCAGGTGGCCGAGATGCTGGTCAACCAGTTCGTCTACCTCGAAGGCGAGGCGCCGTTCATGGCGCAGGTCAAGGAGATCCGCGGCAAGACGGCGGTGCTGCGCGTGCTGCGCGACTACCTGCACGCGAAGAACGCGGTGTGGGGCATCACCGCGCGCAATCGCGAGCAGTGCTTCGCGCTGAACCTGCTGATGGACCCCGAATGCGATTTCGTCACCCTGATCGGCCAGGCCGGCACCGGCAAGACGCTGCTGGCGCTCGCCGCAGGCCTCGCCCAGACGCTGGAGACCAAGCGCTACGCCGAGATCATCGTGACCCGGGCGACGGTTCCGGTCGGCGAGGACATCGGCTTCCTGCCCGGCACCGAGGAGGAAAAGATGGCCCCGTGGATGGGGGCGCTGGAGGACAACCTCGAGGTGCTCACGCGCGGCGACGACGCCGCCGGCGAATGGGGCCGCGCGGCGACCATTGATCTGATCCGCTCGCGCATCCGCATCAAGTCGATGAACTTCATGCGCGGCCGCACGTTCCTGGCCAAGTACCTGATCATCGACGAGTGCCAGAACCTGACGCCGAAGCAGATGAAGACGCTGATCACGCGCGCCGGCCCGGGCACGAAGGTGGTCTGCCTGGGGAATATCGCGCAGATCGACACGCCCTATCTGACCGAGGGCAGCTCGGGGTTGACCTTCGTCGTCGACCGCTTCAAGGGCTGGCAGCACTCCGGCCACGTGACCCTGCAGCGCGGCGAGCGCTCGCGGCTGGCTGATCACGCCGCTGACGTGCTTTGACCTTCACCGCGGGAGTACGCGATCGCTGCGCGATCGCACGTGCACCCGCGGCGCAGAAAGTTTGAGGGCGGGCTTCGGAGCGGCCGGGCCCGCCCTTTGACAACTGCAACGCGCCGGCTTCGCCGGCAACCGCTGCCGGCGGCTACAGCAGCAGCGCGGCGATGAAGATTCCGACCATCGTGAAGACGATGGCGAGCTTGAGCACGGTGCCGACCAGCAGGCCAACCCATGTGGCGACGCCGACCTTGCCGGCGCGCAGCGCGTCGCGATGGGCGATGAACTCGCCGATGGCGGCGCCGATCAGCGGCATGAACACCAGCCCGAACAGACCGGTGGCGATGCCGGCAACCGTGCCGAGCGCGGCGCCGATCAGACCCAGCGTAGTCGCACCGGCGCGCTTTGCCGAGATCATCTGCGCAACGTAGTCGACGACGAAGGCGGCCACCGTCAGCAGCGCCAGCACGCCGACGGTCCAGGGCGAGATGACGTCGAAGCCGTCGATCCACGCAGCCAGAACGACGCCGGCGAAGACGAACACCACGCCGGGCAGCGCCGGCAAGACGGTGCCCGCGACGCCGACCAGAATCATCAGCACCGCGACGATCCACAGCGCCGTATCTATTGCGCCTCCTTGCCGCGACGGCCGCTGCACGGCCCTGCCCGGCGGCAACGAGGTTGCGCGTCGCCGTCGTTGATGCGCAGCCGCGCCAGCAGGTCATGGCGCCGCCGCCCGCGCAGGCGCAGGATCCCTGCACGTCGCAGCGCGGCGATCATCCGCCGTACTTCAGCACCAGCGATTCGATCCGGTGCGCCGCATCCTTGCAGCGGTCAGTAAGCGCCTCGAGCAGTTCGTAGACGGCCTTGAGCCTGACCAGTTCGCGCGCGTCCGGCTCGTCGCGGAACAGGCGCGCCATCGCCGCGCGCATCACATGGTCGGCCTGCGCCTCCAGCGCGTCGATCTCGCGGCACAGCGTCGTTGCCGAGCGCGTCTGATCGGGTTGGGCCAAGGCGCGCAGCGCCTGCTGCAGCTTCTCGGCGCTGCGCACGGCCAGCTCGACCAGGCGGATGGCCTCCGGCGTGGCGCGCGTTAGGTGATACAGGTGCACTGACTGCGCGGCGTCCTCGGTCAGGTCAACAATGTCGTCCATGCCGTTGACCAGCGCCAGCATCAGCGGCGCCGGTAACGGCGGCATCCATGCCGGCCGCAGCGCCGCGCCGAACTCCTCGACCACCGCGTCGGCGCGCTTTTCGATCGCCTCGATTTCGCGCACCCGCCGGTCGGGGTCCGAAAGATCGCCCAGCAGCTGCGCCAGCGCGCGCAGCGCCTCGCCACACAGCGCCGCATGGCTGTCGAGCAGCGTGAAAAGGCGCGTCCCGCGCGGCCGCAGCCGCCGGAAAAGCGCCCGCCAGCGGCTGGCGCCCTCGCGACGCTCGGCAACGAAGTGCACGGTCATCGTCACGCTCAGAACGGCGGCGCGATTGCCTGCGCCAGGTTGTCGAAGCGTGTGTTCTCGCCGGCGAAACGCAGGTTGATGCGGCCGGTCGGGCCGTTGCGCTGCTTCAGGATCAGCACCTCGGCGACTCCCTTCTCCGGCGTATCGGGGTTGTAGAACTCCTCGCGATAAAGGGCGAAGATCACGTCGGCGTCCTGCTCGATCGCTCCGGATTCGCGCAGGTCGGACATCACCGGGCGCTTGTCGGTGCGGCTTTCCACCGTGCGGTTCAGCTGCGAAAGCGCGATCACCGGCACGTGCAGCTCCTTGGCCAGCGCCTTGAGCGAACGCGAGATCTCCGAAATCTCGGTGGCGCGGTTCTCGCCGCTGCCCGCCGCCGACATCAGCTGCAGATAGTCGACCACGATCAGCCCCAGGTTGCCGCAGGTGCGCGCCAGACGCCGCGCCCGCGCCCGCAATTCGAGCGAGTTCAGCGCCGGCGTCTCGTCGATGTAAAGCGGCGCGTCCTGCATGCGCCGGATGGTCTCCGAGAGCTTGGGCCAGTCGTCGTTCTCCAACCGACCCGTGCGCAATCGCTGCTGGTTGATCCGCCCGACGGAGCTCAGCATGCGCAGCGCCAGCTGCTGCGCCCCCATTTCCATCGAGAACACCGCCACCGGCAGGCCCTGGTCGATCGCCACGTGCTCGCCGATGTTCAGCGCGAAGGCCGTCTTGCCCATCGACGGGCGGCCGGCGACGACGACGAGGTCGCCGGGCTGAAGCCCGGAGGTCATCCTGTCGACGTCGACGAAGCCGGTCGGCACCCCGGTGACCTCCGACGGATTGGCGCGCTCGAACAGCTCGTTGATTCGCTCGACCACCTTGGTCAGCAGCGGCTCGATCTCGACGAAGCCCTGCCGGCCACGCGCACCCTCCTCGGCGATGCGGAAGACCTTGGACTCGGCCTCGTCGAGGATGGTCTTGGTCTCGCGCCCCTGCGGGTTGAGCGCGCTGGTGGCGATCTCGTCGCCGACAGCGACCAGCCGACGCAGCACGGCCCGGTCACGGACGATCTCGGCGTAGCGGCGGATGTTGGCCGCCGACGGCGTGTTCTGCGCCAGCGCGTTCAGATAGGCCAGACCGCCGGCGTCCTCGGCCTTGCCGGCACTCTGCAGCGACTCGTAGACCGTGACCACGTCGGCCGGCCGTGAATGATCGATCAGGCGGGCGATCGCCTGGAAGATCAGCCGATGATCGTGCCGGTAGAAGTCGCCGGCGCCGACCATGTCGGCGATCCGGTCCCAGGCGCCGTTGTCGAGCAGCAGTCCTCCGAGAACGGACTGTTCGGCCTCGATCGAGTTCGGGGGCGTGCGGACGGAGACGAACTGCGGGTCCGCGACAGGAGAGTTCATCGACACTCCAGCAATGTCGATGCAGTTTACCGCCTTGCCGCAGGCGCCCCGCCGCGCGCGGGCGGCGGGCCAGATGCAGCGGCTGTGCCGCGCTCAGCCCTGCTCGGCGACCACGGATACGGTGATGTCGACCACCACGTCGCTGTGCAAAGCGACCGCGATATGGTGTTCGCCGACCGACTTCAACGGCCCCTGCGGCATGCGGATCAGGCCCTTGGCCACGTCGAAGCCCTGCTTGCGCAGCGCCTCGGCAATGTCGAAGTTGGTCACCGAACCGAACAGCCGGCCGTCCACGCCTGCCTTCATGGCGATGGTGCAGGTCAGCCCGTTGAGCTTCTCGCCTATCGCCTGCGCCTGCGCCAGCTTGTCGGCCTGCGCCTTCTCCAGGTCGGCGCGGCGCGCTTCGAACTCCTTGATCGCAGCCTCCGTAGCCCGCTTCGCCTTGCCCTGCGGGATCAGGCAGTTGCGGGCGAAGCCGTTGCGGACCTTGACGACATCGCCAAGTCCGCCCAGGTTGTGGATCTTCTCCAGAAGAATGACTTGCATGACGCGCTCCGGCGAGGCTCTAGTGGTTGTCGGAATACGGCAGCAGCGCCAGGAAGCGCGCCCGCTTGATCGCCGTGTCGAGCTGGCGCTGATAGTGCGACTTAGTGCCGGTCAGCCGCGCCGGCATGATCTTGTTCTGGTCGGTGAGGAAGTCGCGCAGCGTGTCGATGTCCTTGTAGTCAATCTGCTCGACGCCTTCGGCGGTGAAGCGGCAGAACTTCTTGCGCTTGAACAGCGCATTTTGCTGCTGCGCGCGCCGCGCCGGCTTACCCTTGCCCTTTCCCTTGCCACGCATGAATGCCATTTTCTCGAGCTCCGATCAATTTGTCTTGAAATCCGTGATGTGCAGTACCAGGTTGCGCGACCGACGGCTGCGCGGCGCCAGGAAACCTTCGAGGTCCATTTCGGTTCCGAGGGCCTTTCGGTCGAGCCGCTGCGCTGCGTCGCCGAGGGCGATGGCGTCCAGTTCGAAATCGAGCTGCCGTTCGACCCCCGCCTCGGCCACCGCGCCGCCGTGATGCAGCCGTGCCTGCAGGACCGCAACGCCGGCCGGCGAGTAGCGCAGATCGGCGCGGGAGACGAGCCGCGCGCGCAGGCGCACCCGGTTCGTCAACGCCGCCGCCGAGCCGCGTCCGTCAGGCGGCCTGCGCCTGCTCGGCCGCCGCCTTGCGCGCCTCTTCCTTCTCGACCAGCTTCATCATCGGCGACGGGCTGGTTTCCGCCTTCTTCATGCCGACGGTCAGGTGGCGCAGCACGGCGTCGTTGTAGCGGAAGGCGTGCTCGAGTTCGTCGAGCGTCGTCTTGCCGCACTCGATGTTCAGCAGCAGGTAGTGTGCCTTGACCAGTTTCTGGATTGGATAAGCCAGCTGGCGCCGCCCCCAGTCCTCGACCCGATGCACCTTGCCGCCCTGGCTGGTGATCAGCGACTGGTAGCGCTCGAGCATGGCCGGCACCTGCTCGCTCTGGTCCGGATGGACGATGAAACAGATTTCGTAGTGACGCATCGATGCTCCTTGTGGATGGGCCGCCCCGAGCGTCGATCGGGTGCGGCAAGGAAGGAAAAGCGCGTGATTGTAGCCGGACAGCGCCAACCGGCTCAAACGGCCGGGTGCAGCCGGACTCAGCCCAGGATCTGCGGCAACACGCCGCCGGCCGCGCCGCGAATCAAGACGTCGGCGACGGAATCGATCTCGGTCGGCTGCGGATTGACGATGATCACCCGTGCGCCCACGCTTCGGGCCTGCAGCGGCAAGCCGGCCGCCGGGTAGACGAGCCCCGAAGTGCCGACCACGAACAGCACGTTGGCGCCGGCGCACGCGCGCTCGGCAGCGCGCAGCTTGTCCGCATCAAGCATCTCGCCGAACCAGACCACGTCGGGACGCAGCCAACTGCCGCAGGCGGGGCAGCATGGCGGCTCGCCGTCAGGCAGATCTTCAGGCTTCTCGTACGCCATGCCGCATCCGGCGAAGCAGCGCGAACGGACGATGTTGCCGTGCAGTTCGGTCACCTCGATGCTGCCGGCGCGCTGGTGCAGGCCATCGACGTTCTGCGTGACGATGCGCAGCGACTCGAAACGCGGCGCGGCCCGCGCCAGCGCGTAGTGGCCGGCGTTCGGCTGCGCTCGTGCCACGAGTCCGCGGCGCCACGCGTACCAACGCCACACGAGCCGCGGGTCCGCACGAAACCCGTCTGGCGAAGCCAGTTGCATCGGGTCGAAGCGGCTCCAGAGTCCCGTTTGCGCGTCGCGAAAGGTCGGCACGCCGCTTTCGGCCGACATTCCGGCGCCACTGAGTACGGCCACGCGCCGCGCGCCCGACAGGGCCTCGCGCGCCGCATCGATGCCGTCGGCCTTCATGCCGCCGTTGCCGCAGCCGGAAGCCGGCGGTCCATCAGCCGGAACCACAGCGGCGGCAGCAGCGCGGCCAGCACCATCGTCGGATAGCCGGCGGGTAACTGCGGCGCCTGCGGCATGCAGCGCAACTGCTCGTAGGCCCGGTTCATGTGCGCATGATGATCGGAGTGCAACTGCAGGTTCAACAGCAGCCAGTTGCTGATCGCGAAATCGGCATTCCCCGAGTGCACGACCGAAACGGGCTCGTAGCGCGCGCCAACACGCGCCCGGCGCAGCCCGTAGTGCTCGACATAGTTGATGATCTCCAGCAGCGCGACCGCCCAGATCGCCTGGCCGACGAACAGGGCGAGCCCGGGCATGCCGCCTGCGACATAGGCCAGCACGGCGAGCAGCAGCGAAGCGAACGTGCCGGCCAGCACGACGTTGCCCGGCGACCATGGCGAGCGCCCCTGCGCCGCAAGCCGGATCGCCTCCAGTCGGCAGGCGTGCAGGAAACCGAGGACGATCGAGCGGGCGATGAAGCGGTAGACGTTCATGCCGCGCGGCGCCGTGGCCGGCTCCTGCGGCGTGGCAACGCGCACGTGATGACCGCGGATGTGTTCGACCTGGAAGTGCGCATAGAACACGCCGGCCAGAAGGACCACGGCGATGGCTCGGTCGAGCCGGCCGGGACGGTGGCCCAGTTCGTGCGCCACCGTGATGCCGATTCCGCCGCTGACGGTGCCGACCGCAAGCGCCAATGCGGCCAGCGCGGCCGCATCCATTTTCGGCGCCAGCAACACGGCGCCGCCAACAAGCAGCGCCTGCAACGGCAGCTGCGCACGCGGGACCCAGCGGGCCAGCCGCGGTGAAGTCGCGGCGAAAACATTGCGCCGTGGCGGGCCGATCGCGGCGTCGAGCAGCGGGATGACGACGAATGTCACGACCAGCGTGGCCCACGGCAGCCCCACCTGAGCCCACAGCAGCGGTGCCAGCGTGAACAGGCCGAGGAACACGAGCAGGCTGAGCGCGGCGATCATCGCGACATCGTGCCGCGTCGACAGCCGGCCTTCAACCGGCTGCCGCCCCTGACCGTGCGGCGCGCTGGCGCAGGGTCTCGAACAGGCAGATCCCCGCGGCGACCGACACGTTCAGGCTCTCGACCTGTCCGCGCAGCGGAATGCGCGCCAGCCAGTCGCACTTCTCGCGCGTCAGCCGCCGCAAGCCCTCGCCCTCGGCGCCCAGCGCCCAGGCCAAGGGGCCGCCGAGCTCCAGCTCGTACAAGCTCCGCTCGGCCTGGCCCGCCGCGCCGGCGATCCAGACGCCGCAGTCGCGGATCTCGTCCATCGCGCGGGCAAGGTTCGTCACCGGCAGCAGTGGGATCGTTTCGGCGGCACCCGCGGCCGCGGCGGCAACCACCGGTGTCAGGCTCGCCGAACGGTCGCGCGGCACGACCACGGCCTGCGCGCCCGCGGCCTCGGCGGTGCGAAGGCAGGCACCGAGGTTACGCGGATCGGTCACGCCATCGAGCAGCAGCAGCAGCGTCTCGGCATTCACCCGCGCCAGAACGTCGTCGAGCGAACGGGCCAGCGCCAGATCGCCACACAGCGCAACCACGCCTTGATGCGTCGTGCCACCGGCCAGCCGCTGCAGCCGCACGGCGTCGGTCACCGTGACCCGGACACCGGCGCTTTCAGTCCGCGCCAGCAGTTGCTGCATGCGGCCATCGCGCCGCTGGCCGTCGACATACAGCGCCTCGATCGATTCCGGCGCATGCCGCAGCCGCGCAGTCACCGCATGAAAACCGGCGAGGACCCGTTTGCCGCTCATCGATTGATCCCGGCGACGAGGACCCGGGCCGTACCCGCGCACAGCAGCGGCGCACCG
Organism: uncultured Burkholderiaceae bacterium; assembly: GCA_964509545.1. GTDB lineage: Bacteria > Pseudomonadota > Gammaproteobacteria > Burkholderiales > Burkholderiaceae_F > JADJWR01. Next base: position 30,741 of record CAZDXQ010000044.1, read on the forward strand.
ATGGCGCCGGCGATCGCGCCGCGCGCGCCGCATCGATGCCGAGCCGCAAGGCGCACGTACATCAGCGCCCGCGCCGACGGGCGCGCCCCGAACGTTCGCCGCCAACGCCTTTCTTGCCCGCCGGCCGGGCATTGCCTGCCGTTTCCCGCCGGTCGATGTCACGACCGTGCCGGGCCTGCGCGGCGGCACGGCGCGCACGCCGCTGCTCGACGCTTTCGCCCTTGCGCTTCGGCGCAACTTCCTTCACCGGCACGGCCGTCAGCATCGACTTGCGGTCGATGCCGCGCACCAGGCGGAACTCGATACGACGCGCCTCGAGATCGACCCGCGCCACCTGCACCGTGACGCGATCGGCCAGCCGGTAGCGCAGCCCCGTGCGCTCGCCGCGCAGTTCGTGCATCGCCTCGTTGAACTGGAAATATTCGCTGCCCAGCTCGGACACGTGCACGAGTCCCTCGACGAACAGGTCGTCGAGGACGACGAAGATGCCGAAAGGCACGACGCTGGCGACAGTGCCGGCGTAGGTCTCGCCGACCCGCTCGCGCATGTAATAGCTCTTCAGCCAGGCTTCGACGTCGCGCGATGCATCGTCGGCGCGGCGCTCGTTGGCCGAGCACAGCAGCCCGAGCTTCTCCCAGAGCGGCACGGCCGCGCGCACCCCGGCGTCGCGGCCGGCGTGGCGGCGCGCCGGCCGCGGCACATCGTGAATGTCGACGCTGGCCAGCAGCTGCGGTTCGTACACGGTCGAGGCGAGGATGCCCTTGATCGCCCGGTGCACGAGAAGGTCCGGATAGCGGCGGATCGGCGAGGTGAAATGCGTGTAGGCATCGTAGGCGAGTCCGAAATGGCCGACGTTGTGCGGGCTGTAGATCGCCTGCTGCATCGTCCGCAGCAGCACGGTCTGCAGCAGCTGCGCGTCGGGCCGGCTGCGGATGCGGTTCAGCAGTTCGGCAAAGTCCCTTGGCCGCGGCGACTCGCCGCCGCCGAGATGCAGGCCGAGCGTCTTCAGCAGCGTACGCAGGCTGGCCAGGCGCTCCGGCGTCGGCCCTTCGTGCACGCGATACAGCGCCGGCCGCTTGTGGCGGGCGATGAAATCGGCGGCGCAGACGTTGGCCGCCAGCATCGCCTCCTCGATCAGCCGGTGCGCGTCGCTGCGCGTGCGCGGCAGGATCCTTTCGATCCGGCCCTGCGTGTCGCAGACGATGTACGTCTCGGTCGTGTCCATGTCGAGTGCGCCACGCGCCGCGCGCGCCTTGGCCAGCACCTGATACAGGTCATGGAGTCGGGCGAGTTGCGGCATCAGCGCCGCCAGCCGCTGCGCGGCGCGTGAATCCGGCACCGACAGCGCCTCCCACACTTCGGTGTAGGTGAGCCGGGCATGCGAATGCATGACTGCCGGATAGAACTGGTAGGCGGTGATCGCGCCCTTGGCCGAGATCACCATGTCGGCAACCATCACGGCGCGGTCGACGTTCGGATTCAGCGAGCACAGGCCGTTTGAGATCTTCTCCGGCAGCATCGGGATCACCCGGCGCGGGAAGTACACCGAGGTGGAGCGGTTCTGCGCCTCGGCGTCGAGCGCGTCGCCGTCGCGCACGTAGTGGCTGACGTCGGCGATGGCGACGACGAGCCGCCAGCGCGTGCGCCGTTCGTTCATCGGCTCGCAGTAGACGGCATCGTCGAAGTCGCGTGCGTCCTCGCCATCGATCGTCACCAGCGGGATGTCGCGCAGGTCGACGCGGCCGGCGAGATCGGCCGCGGTCACGTGGTTCGGCAACTGCTCCGCCGCTGCCAGCGCCGCGGCCGGGAACTCGTGCGGCACGGCGAACTTGCGCACCGCGATCTCGATCTCCATGCCCGGATCGTCGATGGCGCCGAGAACCTCGATGACCCGTCCAACCGGCTGCACGTGCCGCTGCGGCTGCTGCACGATCTCGACGACCACGACCTGGCCGTGCTCGGCGTCGGCCGCGGCGCCCGGCGGCACGAGGATGTCGTGGCTGATCCGCTGGTCCTCGGGCACGACGATCGTCACGCCGCGCTCGTTGAGCAGACGGCCGACGAGCCGGTTGGTCCGGTGCTCGATGACCTCGACGATCTCGCCGAGCGGACGGCCGCGGCGATCCTCGCCCGCGGCGCGCGCCAGCACGCGGTCGCCGTGCAGAACACGCGTCATCTCATGCTCGGCAAGGACGAGATCGGGGCCGCCGTCGTCGCGGATCAGGAAGCCGTAGCCGTCGCGATGGCCCTGCACCCTGCCCGACAGCAGGTTGGCGCGCGTGGCCACCAGCAGCAGGCCGGCTCGGTTGCGCACGATGCGGCCGGTGTGCTCTAGTTCGGCAAGCGCCGCTTCGAAGCCCGCGCGCTGCTCGCCGACGTCGAGGCGTTCGGCCAGTTCGGCCGGCGTCAGCGGCCCGCGCGCGTGCGAAAGCGCGGCGAGGATGGTTTCGGGATCAGTGCTGTCTTTCTTCAAATGCTTTGTCGTCCTGGCTGCACGAAGCCGCCTTCATTCTGTCGGCTGCGAATTTGACATGCGGGGACCCGCAATTACAATGCGCGCCTTGCCAGTGCCCAGGTGGCGGAATTGGTAGACGCACTAGTTTCAGGTACTAGCGCCGCGAGGTGTGGAGGTTCGAGTCCTCTCCTGGGCACCA
>CAZDXQ010000045.1:0-32412 GCA_964509545.1 uncultured Burkholderiaceae bacterium
CCCTGCGGCGCTGCACTCCCGCCACCTTCATGACACGGAGGGCAGGCCAGTGAGCCCGCCGGGCCGCCCCAAGGGCGAATCCCTGAGCGCGCAGCGCGAGGGTAGTCCAGTGAGTGGGCCGGGCCGTCCCGCGGCCGCGCTCGCAGGCGCGGCCGGTTTCGTGGGGGCGGGCGCAAGCAGTTGCGCTCGCCGCAACCCGCTCCGCCCCAAGCGCGAATGCTTCTAGCGTCAGCGAGGAGATCGCCCAGTGAGCCGGCCGATCGCGATTACCAGCGGTGAGCCGGCCGGCATCGGGCCGGAAATCGCGCTGGCCGTGGCAGCCTCCGCCGGCGCGCCGATGGTGCTGATCGGCGACGCGCAGTGGCTGCGCCGGACGGCGAGTTCGTGCGGCATCGCCTGGCCGCTGCCGGCGCAGGTGTCGATCGAGCATGTGCCGCTCGCCGCGCCGGTCGCCGCCGGCCGGCTCGATCCGCGCAATGCGCATTACGTGCTGCGCACGCTCGACGCGGCGATCGACGGCTGCCTGCGCGGCCGCTACGCGGCGATGGTGACCGCGCCCGTGCAGAAGAGCGTCATCATGGACGCCGGCGTGCCGTTTTCGGGCCACACCGAGTATCTGGCGGCGAGGACGAGCACGCCGCACGTGGTGATGATGCTGATCGGCGGCGGCCTGCGCGTGGCGCTGGCCACCACGCACCTGCCGCTGGCCGAGGTGCCGCGGGCGATCACCGCCGGGACCCTGGCGGCCACGCTCGATGTGCTCGACCACGATCTGCGCCTGCGCTTCGGCATCGCGGCGCCGCGCATCGGTGTTGCCGGGCTGAACCCGCACGCCGGTGAGGGCGGCCACCTCGGGCGCGAGGAGATCGAGGTGATCGCGCCGGCGCTGGCGGCGGCGCGCGCGCGCGGCATCGATGCCGCCGGACCGCTGCCCGCCGACACGCTTTTTGTGCCCGCGACGCTGGCCCGCTTCGATGCCGTGCTGGCCATGTTTCACGACCAGGGACTGCCGGTGCTCAAGCATGCGAGCTTCGGCCATGGCGTGAACGTGACCCTTGGCCTGCCGTTCGTGCGCACGTCGGTCGATCACGGTACGGCGCTGGATCTGGCAGGAAAGAAACTGGCGGATTGCGGCAGCATGGCGGCGGCGCTGGCGCTGGCTGTCGAGCTGGCCGGGCGGGCCGCGGCGGCGCGGGCATGATCACGGTCGACGCGTTCGCGGACTGGCTGCGCCGCTACGGCGAGGCATGGATCGCCGGCGATCCGCACGCGGCACTGCGGCTCTTTACGGACGACGCTGCCTATCACGAGAAGCCGTTTGAAGCACCGATGCGCGGCCACGAGGCCATCCGCCGCTACTGGACCGAGGGCGCGCAGGACGGCCAGCGCGATGTGAGCTTCGCCGCGCAGCCGATCGGCATCGACGGCGACACCGGCCATGCGCGCTGGCAGGCGACGTTCGTTCGCGTGCCGACCGCCTCGTTCGTCGAACTCGATGGCGTGCTCGCGGCGAGCTTCGCAGCGGATGGCCGCTGCCGCGAGTTCCGCGAGTGGTGGCACCGGCGCGAGACGCCCGCCTCGCGTTGATGCAGGGACACCGCGCGCGCCGGCGCTTCTCGCAGAACTTCCTGCACGACGCGCACTACGTCGAGCGCATCATCGCCGCGATCGACCCGCAGCCGGGCGATCGCATCGTCGAAATCGGTCCGGGCCTCGGTGCGCTGACCGGTCCGCTGCTGGCGCGCGCTCAGGCGATCACTGCGGTGGAGATCGACCGCGACCTGGCGCAGCGGCTGCGCCAGCGTTTCGGCCCGCAGCAACTGGCGCTGATCCAAGGCGATGCCCTCCAGCTCGACTGGGCGGCGCTGGCGGCTGCCGACGCGCGGCCGCTGCGCATCGTCGGCAACCTGCCGTATCACATCAGCACGCCGCTGCTGTTCGCGCTGCTTGCGGTGACCGCACGCGTGCGCGACCAGCATTTCATGTTGCAGAAGGAGGTCGTCGACCGCATGGTCGCCGCGCCCGGCGGCAGGGACTACGGGCGGCTTTCGGTGATGCTGCAGTTCCGCTATCGCGTGGCGCGCCTGTTCGTCGTGCCGCCCGGGGCCTTCTCACCGGTGCCGAAGGTCAGTTCGGCGATCGTCCGGCTCGTACCGAGGCCGCAGGCCGAACTGCCGGCCGTCGACGAGCCGACGTTCGCGCGCGTTGTCACCGCCGCCTTCGGCCAGCGCCGCAAGACGCTGCGCAACGCGCTGGCCGGTGTGCTCGACGAGGCGTCGATCCGCGCCTGCGGAATCGATCCCGGCGCACGCGCCGAAACGCTGCCGGTCGCGGACTTCGTCGCGCTGGCGCAGCGGACTGCGCTGATCGCTACGCACACGTGAAGCAAGGCATTTGCCACGGATGAGCAGGGACCCCAGTAAGAAACCGGCCGCGGATGAACACGGGGTGAAGAAAGAGACCGGCCACGGATGAACACGGATGAATACGGATTGAAAAAGGACACTTGCCACGGACGAGCCGAACTGGCGGCAACCGCCGTCATCCTTCATCCGTGTCATCCGTGTCCATCCGTGGCGAAATGCTCTTGCTTTACGGCGCCTGGAAACCCGGCTCGCCGAACTGCCACAGCAGGAACGACAGGATGTCGGCGCGCTCGGCATTGCGCTGTGCCTTGGTGCTGCCGATCCCGTGGCCGGAGTCGTAGTCGAGCCGCAGCAGCACTGGCCGACCACCGGTGCTGGCCTGCTGCAGCCGCGCCGCCGTCTTCGTGCTCTGCCAGACCTCGACGCGCGGATCGTTCACGCCGTGCGTAAGCAGCACGGCCGGGTACTTCACCCCGTCGCGGATCTGGTGATAGGTGCTCATCGCCAGCAGCGCGCGCAGGCCTTCTTCGGTCTTGAACGTCCCGAACTCCGGGATGTTCGCCGGGCCGGTGCCTTCGAGTTCGGCACGCACCATGTCGAGCGCGCCGACCGAGGCGACGACGGCAGCGAACAGGTCCGGCCTTTCGGTCATGGCGCGGCCGACGAGGATGCCGCCGGCGCTGCCGCCCCAGATGCCGAGTCTCGCCGGCGACGTGTAGCCCTTTTTCACCAGGTATTCGGCGGTGGCGATGAAGTCCTTCCATGTGTTCGGCTTGGTCGCCTGCTTGCCGGCGCGGTACCAGTCCTGGCCAAACGCGCCCGAGCCGCGCGGGTTGGCCACGGCGAAGATGCCGCCACGCTCCAGCCACGCCAGTCGCCACAGCGAGAACCACGGCTCCTCGGTGATGCCATAGCTGGCGTAGCCGTACAGCAGCGTCGGATTCGCGCCGTCGAGCTTCAGGCCGCGCTTGTGGATGATCGATAGCGGAACCTGCGCGCCGTCGTGGCTCGGCACCAGGACCTCGCTGGCGACGTAGTCGGGCAATGCATCGTATGGTCCGCGCGGCTGCATCCCGGTGTTGACCACGTCGAAACCTGGAGCCTTGCCGGCGACGCGATAGACCTGCGGCGCGCGGGTCCAGCTCTGCAGCGTCAGCAGCACGCCCGGCAGGCGGTGCTCGGCGCCGGCCATCTCGAAGCTGCCGGCAAGCGGCAGCCTGACCTCGACCGGCTTTGCGCCCCTGGCGGTGCCGACGTGCAACAGCCTCGATACCGTGCCGTCGCGGCGGCTGATATACAGGCCGTCGGCGGCGCGCGACATGCCCGTGATCACCCCAGCGCCTTCGGCAATCACCACGCGGGCCGAGGCGAGATCGGGCGCGGCGAGCGAAGTCTCCAGCACTCGAAAGCGCGGCGCGCCCTTGTGCGTCAGCACGAACAGGCGTTCGCCGATGACCTCGAAGGCGGTGACATCGTCGCTGCGGTCGATCACCTTGCGCCATTGCGCGCGGCCGGCTGTCACGTCGGCCAGCGGCGCCAGATACAGCGACAGTTCGCGGTCGGTGCCGTGCTGGACTTGGCCGGCGGCCCAGCGCGTGCCGGGCAACGGAAACACATAAGGACTTTCGCCGCTTTCCTCGATCTTCACCCCGGGCGTGTCGAAGGCGAGAACGCTCGGCGCCTGCTCGGCATCGGCGCCGATCTTCACCAGCAGCGAGCGCAGTTTCTGGTCGCGCTCGACCTCGGCCATGCCCGGCTTCATTTCCTGCTGGCGGGTGAAGAAGAAACCGCTGTCGTCGGGCAGCCAGGCGATGCCGCCGTAGCGGGCGCGCGAGATCGGGCCCAGGACGCGGCGGCCGGTGCGCGTTTCGATGACGTGGATCTCGGCCATTTCCGAGCCGCCCGCGGAGATGCCGTAAGCGACCAGGCGGCCGTTGTTCGACGGCGCGAAGTAGTTGATGGCATGCGGCGTTCCGGTCTGCCGTGCGATCGCCTCAGGGTCGACCAGCAGCTTTTCCGCGCCGCGCAACCCGCGCCGCACATAAAGCTTGAACTGGTTGTCCTGATGGCCGCGCTTCTCGTAGAAATACAGATTGCCGGGACGGCGCTGCACGTCGACCACGCGCGCCGAGACGGCATCGTCATAGCGATCGATCCGCTGCGCCAGTGGCGCGCGGCCGGGAATCAGGTCGAGCATCGCGCGGGCGTAATCGGCCTGCGCCCGCATCCAGCGGCTGACCTCCGGGTCGTCGCGGTTCTCGAGGTAGCGGAACGGATCTTCGACCGTGATGCCGAAGTGCGTTTCCTGTAGCGGCCTCGGCACGGCTGCCGGCGGCGGCTCGATCGACAGGGCGGCGAGCGGCAACAGCGCCGCGCACAGGATCGCCGCGAACAGGCGCCCGAGCGTCACCATCTCGCAGGCCGGCGCGTCAGCGCGTCTGGATCAGTTCGATCTTGTAGCCGTCGGGGTCGGTGACGAAGGCGATCACCGTCGTGCCGCCCTTCACCGGTCCGGGTTCGCGCGTCACGTTGCCGCCGGCAGCCTTGATCCGCTCGCAGGCGGCATAGGCGTCGTCCACGGCGATAGCGACATGGCCGAAGGCACCGCCCATTTCGTAGCGGTCGACACCATAGTTGTAGGTGAGTTCGAGCACGGCGTGCTCGGACTCCGGCCCGTAGCCGACAAAGGCGAGCGAGTACTTCTGCTCGGGCCGGTCGGTGGTGCGCAGCAGTTGCATGCCGAGCACCTTGGTGTAGAAATCGATCGCGCGCTGCAGGTCGCCGACACGCAGCATGGTGTGCAGGATTCTCATCGCCCATCGCTCCGGCAGGTCTGGACCGGCCGCAGCGTAGCGCAGCGCGCGGCGCCGATGGGCGACGATGTTTACGGAATCACGGCGCCGGCGCGATCACTTCTTCGCCTGCTGCCGGTCGTGCTTCTGCCTGGCGATGCGCCGGCTCTGCCGGTCCTGCGCCTTTTCGATGCCGACCCGCTCGCGGGCCGTGATCTTGCCGTCAGCGGCGGCGGCGTCCTCCATCTTCTGCACCCGCTGCTGCCCCTTGTCGAGCCGACGTGCCTCGCGCTTGTTCAGCTGCCCCGAGGCCTGCCCCTTTTCGATGCGCGTGGCCTGGTTCTCCTGCCGCTGGTCGATGCGCGGCGTACTGGGAGTCTGTGCAGCGGCGTTGACGGACAGCGCGGCCAGCGCCGCGGCGGTGATCAGATGAGCGATTCGCATGGTTGTTCTCCCCGGTGGGTGGGCTGGACCGAACATTCGATCCGGGGGCAACGATAGCCGCCGGTCGATATGACTGTCGTTGACGATGTGTAACCAGCCGCAAGCGAGACGGCCGCGTTCAGAGGTTGTGAATAAATCTGCTGCGCGTCCCGATCTCGCGCCGGCGCTGCTCGCCGTACGACTCTGCACAGGTCCGCTGCTTGGCTCGACCTCGGGCCGCTCGCGACGATTTCTTCACAACCTCTCAGATCGGCAGCGTGCCGAGGTCGATCTTCCGCACTTGGTCTCGTGCGTCCTCGAACTCGGGCAGCAGCCGGCCGACCGTCGCCCAGAAGCGCGGGCCGTGGTTCATTTCCTGCAGGTGCGCCAGCTCGTGCGCGACGACATAGTCGATCACCGGCAGCGAGAAATGCACCAGCCGCCAGTTGAGCCGGATGTGGCCGTCGTGCGAGCAGGCGCCCCACTGCGAGCGGGCCGAGGACAGCGACCACGAGCGCGGCTGCGCTGTCTGGCGCGCGGCGAGCAGTTGCAGGCGGTGGCCCAGAACGCGCCGCGCTTCCGTGCGCAGCCAGGCCTGCACCGCGTCGCGCACCTGCGTCTCGCCGGCCTGCGGCGGCAGCGCGACGTGCAGTTCGGCCGATCCGGCGTCGACGCCGGTGCGATCGATATCGGCGCGCAGGCGCAGGATCACCGGCGCGCCGAGAAACTGCAGCGAGCCGCCGTCGGCGAAGCGCAGTTGCGGCAGCGGCTGGCGCGCCCGCCAGTCGCGCCATTCCACGAGCTTGCGCCGGATCCAGCGCTGCTTCTCGACGATCGCGGCCTCGATTTCGGCCAGGCTTACCCAGCGCGGCGCGGCGATCGTCAGGCCGCGGTCGTCGATGGTGAAGCCGATCGAGTGGCGCCGGGCGCGGCGCAGCGTGTAGTCGATACGATCATTGCCAAGCACCAGGCGATGGCTGCCCCGCGGGACCGGCGGCGCCGCGGCGGGGGCGGCCGGCTCCTCGAAAGCCAGCGGCAATTGCTGCCCGTCGAGGGTCGCGATGCGCTTCAAAGGGCTCGGGCCGAGGTGTTACGGAACCTGGAATCGATGCGGCTGTTGGCGACGTAAGGGCCGCTGTAGCGATGCGGCACCAGGCGCCGCATCTCGGTCTCGATCCAGGATTCCACGAGCGCGTTGACCTGTTCCGCCGTCTTGCCCTCGGGCGAGACCGGCGCGCCGATGCTGACCGTGACTTCGCCCGGCGTCTTCAGGAACAGGCGGCGCGGCCAGACCTCGCCACTGTTGACCGCGATGGGCACGACCGGCGTGCCGGTGCGCACGGCAAGACGCGCGCCGCCGGTCTTGTAGCGACGGGTCGATCCCGGCGGCGTGCGTGTGCCCTCGGGAAAGATGACGATCCACCAGCCGTCGCGCAGGTGCTGCTCGCCCTGCGTCACCACCTGCTCGAAGGCATCCTGGCCGCGGCTGCGGTCGATGTTGATCATGCGCAGCGACGCCATCGCCCAGCCGAAGAACGGCACCAGGTGCAGTTCGCGCTTGTAGACGAAGGTCAGTTGCCGCGGCGCGAACGACGGCAGCCAGAAGGTTTCCCAGGTCGACTGGTGCTTGGGCAGCAGGATCGCCGGGCCGTCGGGCAGGTTGTGCCAGCCTTCGACGCGCCAGGTGATGCCGCAGACGCGCCGCGCGGCGAGGATCGCAAAGCGGGTCCACAGCGTGCACAGCCAGTAGCGCGTCGCGATCGGCCGCACGACGCTGGCCAGAACGACAAACGACCACGGGATCACCGTCGCCGTGAGCAGCAGCAGGTACAGCGCCGAACGCAGATAGTTCATCGGAAATTGGAGTCTGACCCCAATTTTCCCAATTTTCCTGGCCTAGCCCGCGGCAAGCAGCGACAGGTCGGCGGCGCGGTTCATCGTGGCCCTGAGCTGGCCGAGCAGGGCCAGCCGGTTGCCGCGCAGCCGTGCGTCCTCGACATTGACCATGACGTCGTCGAAGAAGCGGTCGACCGGCAGTTTCAACGGCGCCAGCGACTTCAGTCCTTCGGCATAGGCACCGGCCCTGAAATGTGCCTCGGCCTGCGGCGCGAGCCTTGCGAAGGCCGCCGCCAGTTCTTTCTCCGCCGGCTCGAACAGCACCGCTTCGTCGAAGCTCGCCGGCACGCCGTCGGCCTTCTTCAGGATGTTGCCGATGCGCTTGTTGGCCGCGGCAAGGCTGTCGGCCTCCGGCAGCGCCATGAAGGCGCGCACGGCCGCCAGCCGCGCCGGCACGTCGTCGATGCGTTGCGGCCGCAGGCACACCACGGCCTCGACTTCGTTGGCCGTGAAACCCTCGTCACGCAGCATGCCGCGCAGCCGGTCGAACATGAAGGTCTCGAGGTCGGTCCGTGCATCGCTGAAACCCTTGACCGCGGAAAACGCGCCGATGCCGATGTGCAGCAACTGCGCCAGGGTCATGCTCAGCCGGCGTTCGATCAGCATGCGCAGCAGGCCCAGCGCGTGCCGGCGCAGCGCGAACGGGTCCTTGTCGCCGGTCGGTCGCTCGCCGATGCCGAACAGGCCGACCAGCGCTTCCAGCTTGTCGGCCAGCGCGACGCAGATTCCGGTCAGCGTTGCCGGCAGGGCATCGCCGGCGAAGCGCGGCCGGTAGTGCTCCTCGATCGCGGCGGCCACATCCGCAGCTTCGCCGTCGTTGCGCGCGTAGTACGTTCCCATGATCCCCTGCAGCTCGGGGAACTCGCCGACCATCAGCGTGCGCAGATCGGCCTTGGCCAGCCGCGCCGCGCGCTCGACGTGCGTTTCATCGACGTCGAGCAGCTTGGCGATCTCCACGGCGATGCCGGTGACGCGCTCGACGCGCTCCAGCTGCGAGCCGAGCCTGTTGTGGTAGACGACGCTGGCAAGCCCGGGAATGCGCGATTCCAGGGTCTGCCGCCGGTCTTGGTCGTAGAAGAACTTCGCATCGGCCAGTCGCGCCCGCACGACGCGCGCGTTGCCGGCGACGATCGCCGACGGATCTTGCGTCTCCAGGTGCGACACCAGCAGGAAACGGGGCAACAGCCGGCCCGCCTCGTCCTTCAGCGCGAAGTAGCGCTGGTTCTGCTGCATGGTCAGGATCAGGCACTCCTGCGGCACGTCGAGGAACTCGCGCTCGAAGCCGGACTCGTAGACGACCGGCCATTCGACCAGCGCCGTGACCTCGTCGAGCAGGTCGCTCGGCATCACCGCGTGCGCGCCGAGGCGGCCGGCGGCCTCGGCCACCAGTTCGGTGATGCGCGCGCGACGCCGCTCGAAGGAGGCGATCACCCAGCCGTCGGCCTCGAGTTGCTGCGCGTAGCTGTCGGCGTCGCGGATCGCCAGCGGCCCTGCCGCATGGAAGCGATGGCCGAAGGTCTCTCGCCCTGCGGCGAGCCCGAGCGCGCCCACGGCGACGATCTGCGCGCCGTGCAGGGCGACCAGCCGGTGCACCGGGCGCACGAACTGCACGGTCGTCGTTCCGTCGCCGAGCTGGTAGCTCATCACCTTCGGAATCGGCAGCGACGCGATGGTGTCGTCGAGCGCCGACTGCAGAGCAGCCTGCAGCGCGCTGCCGCGCGACAGGCCCTGCAGGAAAACCGCGTCGCTCTTGCCGTCGGATTCGACGCTCAGCGCGTCGGCACCGTCCTTCGCGTCGGGCCAACGATCGGCCAGATGCTCGCGGCCGATGGCGGCAAGCTTCTTGCGCAGCGCCGGCGTCGGCTTTCCGCCGGCGAGCGCGACGTTCACCGGCATCAGCTTCTGCCGGAATGCCTGGTCGGGCGAGCGGTCGGCCACGTCAGTGACGTGCACGGCGAGCCGACGCGGCGCGCCGAAGGCCGTCGCGCGGCTGTCGGGGCCGAGGAAACTGCGCGCGCGCAGGCCCTTTTCGATGCCCGCGGCGAACGCTTCGGCCAGCGCCTTCAGCGCCTTGGGCGGCAACTCCTCGGTGTTCAGCTCGACGAGCAGCGAAGCGGTGGCCATTCAGGCGGCCTCCTTCTCCGACGCCTCGCCCAGCATCGGGAAGCCGAGCCGTTCGCGCGAGTCGTAGTAGCTCTGCGCAATCGAGCGCGACAGCGCGCGGATGCGGCCGATATAGGCGGCGCGCTCCGTCACCGAAATCGCGCCGCGCGCATCGAGCAGGTTGAAGGTATGGCCGGCCTTCAGCACCATTTCATACGCAGGCAGCGCCAGCTGCGTCTCCATCAGCCGCTTGGCCTCGGCTTCGAACAGGTTGAACTGGCCGAGCAGCACTCGCGGGTCCGAGGCCTCGAAGTTGTACCGGCTCTGCTCGACCTCGTTCTGGTGGAACACGTCGCCGTAGCGCAGCGTCTTCTCCACGCCGCGGTCCTTCCACGTCGTGTAGACGAGGTCGAACACGTTGTCGGCGTCCTGCAGGTACATGCACAGCCGTTCGAGCCCGTAGGTGATCTCGCCGGTGATCGGCCTGCATTCCAGGCCGCCGACCTGCTGGAAGTAGGTGAACTGCGTGATCTCCATGCCGTTCATCCAAACTTCCCAGCCCAGGCCCCAGGCGCCGAGCGTCGGGTTCTCCCAGTTGTCCTCGACGAAGCGGATGTCGTTTTTCAGCGTGTCGATGCCGAGTGCGCGCAAGGAGCCGAGGTACACATCGAGAATGTCCGGCGGCGACGGCTTGAGCACGACCTGGTACTGGTGATGCTGGTGCAGCCGGTTCGGGTTCTCGCCGTAGCGGGCGTCCTTCGGCCGCCGCGAAGGCTGCACGTAGGCCGCGCGCCAGGGCTCGGGTCCGATGGCGCGCAGGAAGGTGGCCGTGTGCGAGGTGCCTGCGCCGACCTCAAGATCGATCGGCTGCAACAGCGCGCAGCCCTGCGCGTTCCAGTACGCCTGCAGGCGGAGAATGGATTCCTGAAAGGTGATCATCTTGTTGCCGGTTGCGCCGGGCGCGGTGCGGCCCCGACAGCGCCTTCGATCTTAACGGCTGCGGCGTGCGCCGACGCCGACGAGAAAGCCGGCAAGCAGCCCGGCCGCGACCAGCATCAGCGCCGGCGCATCGCCGTAGCGCAGGTAGGGCGTCTCGCCGCGGCGACCCTGGATCTCGCCGCGGAGCACGCCGCGCGTCAGATAGACCAGCTGCGCGACCACGTTGCCACGCGCGTCGATGATCGCGGTGGCGCCGGTATTGGTGGCGCGCAGCACCGGGCGGCCGGTTTCGAGTGCGCGCAGCCGCGAGATCTGCAGGTGCTGCGGCAGCGCCAGCGAGTCGTCGAACCAGCCGAGGTTCGACAGATTCAGCAGCAGCGTCGGCGCCTGCGCCGGATCGCGCCAGGCCTGGCGGATCTCGGCGCCGAACAGGTCCTCGTAGCAGATGTTCACGGCGATGCGCTGGCCGGCGAGTCGCAGCGGCGGCTGGTCGGCTGCGCCGCGCTGCTGGTCGCCGATCGGCATCTGCATCAGGTCGACGAACCAGCGGAACCCCCAGGGAATGAACTCGCCGAAAGGCACCAGGTGGCGCTTGCTGTAGCGCTGCGGCGCCGCTCCGCCCGGCGCCAGGCCGACGGCGCTGTTGAAATAGTGCCCGCGCGGCTCCTCGACGAAGATGCCGAACACCAGCGCGCTGCCCGCCTGCGGTACCTCGGCCAGTGCATCGAGTGTGGCCTGCGGCAGATGGGAAAAGGGCAGCGGAAAGACCGATTCCGGCAGCACGATCAGGTCGGCCTCGACGCCGTCGCGCAGCAACGGCAGATAGGCGTCTTCGCTGAGCTTCATTCCGCCGTCGGCGAACTTCAGGTTCTGCGGCACATTGCCCTGCGCCAGCGCGACGCGCACCGGCTTGCCCTCGGGCTGGGTCCACGCCGGCATGCGCAGCATCTGCCCGCCGGCGAGAAGCACCGCCGCAACGGTCACTGCCGGCAGGCTTGCTTTCCGGCGAAGATGCACGGCCAGTGCGAGGCTGCCGGCAATGAGCGCGGCGGCGAGCGTGATGCCGTGCACGCCGACGATCGGGGCGTAGCCGGCCAATGGTCCGTCGGTGTGTGCGTAGCCGCTGGCCAGCCAGGGAAATCCGGTCAGCAGCACGCCGCGCAACCACTCCGCGCCGGCCCACGCGGCCGGCAGCGCGAGCAGTGCGCGCGCCGCCGCAGCGGCGGTGGCCGCCGTGCCGAGCCACAGCGCCAGTGCCGGGTACAGCGCGAGAAAGGCGCAGAACGCCGCAGTGGCCGGTGCCGCCAGCAGCGCCGGCATTTCGCCGTAGACGTGCATGCTGACGTAGACCCACGACACGCCAAGGCCGAACCAGCCGAGCCCGAAGGCGAAGCCGGCCAGCGCCGCCTGCCGCGCGCGAGGCAGCGGCAGCACCAGCAGGAACAGTCCGGCCAGCGCGAGCCATTGCAGCCACGGCCGCTGGAAGGGCGCGAAAGCCAGGGCGTGGACGACACCCAGCGTTGCACTGAGCGCGAAGCGCAGCGGCGGTCGCGCAGCGAAGGCCGTCAGATTGCGGGCGGCGGAAGGGGTCGGCAAGGGCGCGGCCGAGGGATTGCGGGCGCGCGCAGTCTAACGAGGTGATCGCGCGCCGCAGTATTGGCCGGCGCGCACTGCGCCGATCGGCTCTCAGCGGTGCGTATCGAGCCGCGCCAGCAGTCGTGTCGGCGCGCGCCGCGGCGGCTGCACCGCGCGCAGCCACAAGGCGATTTCGAGCGCGGCGGCGATGAAGAACAGCACGAGGCCGGCCGCGGCCATGCCGGTGACGTAGCAGGCGAGCGCGAGCAGCGTCACGACGATGGTGATCAGATGGCCTTTCATCCTCCTGTCTCCAACATGCCTGTCCAGATCAAGGCGCCGGCCGTGCTTCGGCGTCGGCGAATTCGCGCGCGACCGTCTTCGGCACGCGCGTGACCTGCAGCAGGTGCACCTGGCGCGCGTCAGCGCGCAGCACCTCCAGCCTCAGGCCGTCGATTTCCATGGTGTCGCCGCGCCTGGGCACGCGGCCGAAGTGGTCGGTCACCAGGCCGCCGATCGTGTCGAATTCCTCGTCGGAGAACGTGGTGCCAAAGGCCTCGTTGAACGCGCTGATCTCGGTCAGGGCCTTGACCCGGAAGCGGTCGCCCTTCTCGGCGACGATGTTATCGGCCACTTCGTCGAAGTCGTACTCGTCCTCGATGTCGCCGACGATCTGTTCGAGCACGTCCTCGATCGTGATCAGCCCGGCCACGCCGCCGTATTCGTCGACGACGAGAGCCATATGGTTGCGGTTGGCGCGGAAGTCGCGCAGCAGCACATTCAGCGGCTTCGACTCGGGGATGAACACCGCCGGCCGCAGCATCGCGCGCAGGTCGAAATCCTCTTCCGTGTAGTAGCGCAGCAGATCCTTGGCCAGCAGGATGCCGATCACATGGTCGCGGTTGCCCTCGAAGACGGGGAAGCGCGAATGCGCGGTCTCGATCACGCGGCCGATCCAAGAATCGACCGGCTGGCCGACATCGACCATGTCCATCTGCGAGCGCGGCACCATCAGGTCGCGCGCGCGCAGTTCCGAAACCTGCAGCACGCCCTCGATCATCGACAGCGCATCGGCGTCGAGCAGGTTGCGGCTGTGCGCCTCCTGCAGCGCCTCGAGGAGTTCCTCCCGGTTTTCGGGTTCGCGGAAGATGAACGCCGTCAGGCGCTCGAGCAGAGACTTGTGCTTCTGGGAGGCAGTGAAGCGAGTCGAGGGAGGTTCTGACATCAGTAACGGACGGAAGGCCGCCCCTGCGCCGACCCGTCCAGAGTGGAGACGCTTTCAGAATACACGAGGCGATTCGCGCGCAACACGTTCCCGTGTGCAAATCACCGCGATTCGTTGGCCAAGATCAGTGATAACCGATATGCGGTGTGATAGGTTGGCTTGTCGATCGCGGCGATCCGGGGGACACATGAAACGGTTGCTACTGATGATGGTCTTGGCCGTCTTGGCGGCGGGCGTCGCCGGCTGCGCGTCGATGGACCAGGCCTCCAAGCAGAGGCAGGTGGCCTCGATGCTGGCGTTCCTCTTCCCCGGCGCGGCCGAACCGCCCGCTGCATCGGATGCCGTCGCCGTGCTGAACGTGCCGTTCCGGATCGGTGTGGCCTTCGTTCCGGATAACGCCGATCCGACATTCAGGCTGTCGGAAACCGACCGGCTGAAACTGGCGGGACGGGTGCGCGACGCCTTTTCGGGGTACCCGTTTGTACGTGAAATTGTCACCGTGCCGTCGCTGTATCTCGAACCGGGCGGCGGTTTCGTCAATCTCGACCGGATCGGTGCGCTGCTGCAGGTCGACGTGATCGCGCTGGTTTCCTATGACCAGGTGCAGCATGCCGACGCCAGCGGCTGGTCGTTCCTGTACTGGACGGGCATCGGCGCCTACGTGATCGAGGGCGACCGCTACGACGTGCTGACGGCGCTGGAGACGGCCGTGTTCGACATCAGGAGCCGGCGCCTGCTGATGCGCGCGGCCGGAACGTCGAACATCAAGGGCAGCGCCACGATGATCGGCTTCGCGGCGCGCTCGCGCGAAGCGCGCCTGGCGAGCTTCGAGCGGGCCGTCGAACAGATGATCGGCAACCTGCACGGCGAGGTGAAATCCTTTCGCGAGCGAGCGCCGACTGACCCGAAGGTCAAGCTGGTGCTGCCGCCCGGCTACGACCCCAAGGGAGCGCGCGGTGCGGCGCCGCGGTAAGGGTCGGCAACGCCGAGGCGGGCAAGGATTCGCACCTCGAGCGCTTCCATGCGCCGTGCGCGGCCGGTGCTGTCGTGCGCGTATCCCTGCGCGTGCAGTGCGCCGTGCACGATCAGGTGCGCCAGATGGTCGCGCAGCGTCTTGTCCTGCTCCCGCGCCTCGCGCCGGATCACCGGCACGCACAGCACGATGTCGGCAAGGATGACCGGCGCCTGCGCGTACTCGAAGGTCAGCACGTTGGTGGCGTAGTCCTTGTGCCGGTACCTGCGATTCAGTCGCCGCCCTTCGACGGCGCCGACGAAGCGCAGCGTCACCTCGGCATCACGCGCGAGTGCAGCGGCGAGCCAGCGGCCGACTGTGGCCCGAGCCGGCAGGCCCTTGAAGCGCGATTGCCCCTGGACGGACAGTCGAAGCGGGCGCATCACCCGCCGCGGCGCCGGCCGCGGTCGACCGGCGCGCCGGTATCGCCGTGCGCCTCCGCCGCCTCGTAGGCCTCGACGATTCGTGCCACCAGCGGATGGCGGACGACATCGGCGGCGGTGAAGTAGGTGAAGCCCAGACCGCGCACGCCGCGCAGGATGTGCTGGGCCTCGATCAGGCCGCTGGAGGAGCCGCGCGGCAGGTCGATCTGCGTGATGTCGCCGGTGACCACCGCCTTCGAGCCGAAGCCGATGCGGGTGAGGAACATCTTCATCTGCTCCGGCGTGGTGTTCTGCGCCTCGTCGAGGATGACGAAGGCCTGGTTCAGCGTCCGCCCGCGCATGTAGGCGAGCGGCGCGATCTCGATCGTCTGCCGTTCGAGCAGCCGCTGCGTCTTGTCGAAGCCGGCGAGGTCGAACAGCGCGTCATAAAGCGGCCTGAGATACGGATCGACTTTCTGCGACAGGTCGCCGGGCAGGAAGCCGAGGCGCTCGCCGGCCTCCACCGCCGGCCGCGTCAGCACGATGCGCTCGACCGCATCGCGTTCGAGCGCGTCGACCGCGCAGGCCACCGCGAGGTAGGTCTTGCCCGTGCCCGCCGGCCCGATGCCGAAGCTGATGTCGTGCTCGAGGATCGAAGCGAGGTAGTGGCGCTGCCGTGGCGTGCGGCCGTGCAGTTCGCGGCGACGCGTGTGCAGGGTCGGCAGCGCCTCGCCTTCCGCCTGCTCCGATGGCAGGCAACTGCCGCGCCGCTCGACGAAATAAAGCTGGATGTCGTCGACCGACACCGGCCGCTGCGCCCGACCGAGGAAGTGCTGCAGCACGTCGATCGCCTGCTGTGCCTGCGCCTGTGGGCCTTCGATGCGGAACTGGTGGCCGCGGCGACGGATCGCGACCTCCAGTTCGGTCTCGATCTGCCGCAGATTGGCGTCCAGCGCCCCGGTGACGTTGGCCAGTTCGCTGTTGTCCGCATCGGCGGCGAACGACAGCACCTGGCGGGCGGATGAACGTCGGGCCACTCGCTTCGGTTGCCTCAGCCGGCGAGCGCTTCCACGGGCAGCGGCAAGTCGCCGCGCAGCGAATGCGGCAGCGCCTGCGCGATCCGGACGTCGATCATCCGGCCGATCCACCGCTCGGCGCCGGCGCCCGCCGCGAAGTTGACGATGCGGTTGTTCTCGGTGCGGCCCATCAGTTCGGCCTTGTCCTTCTTTGACCGGCCCTCGACAAGGATGCGCTGCGTCGATCCGACCATCGCCGCGCTGATCCGTGCGCTTGACTCGTTGACCAGCGCCTGCAGCCGCTGCAGCCGTGCCAGCTTGACCTCGTGCGGCGTGTCGTCGGCCAGGTCGGCCGCCGGCGTGCCGGGCCGACGGCTATAGACGAAGGAGAAGCTGGCATCGAAGCCGATCTCCTCGACGAGCCTCAGCGTGCGGCCGAAGTCCTCTTCCGTTTCGCCGGGGAAGCCGACGATGAAGTCCGACGAGATCGAGATCTGCGGCCGCACCGCGCGCAGCCGGCGGATGATCGACTTGTATTCGAGCACGGTGTAGCCGCGCTTCATCGCCGCCAGCACGCGGTCCGATCCGGACTGCACCGGCAGGTGCACATGGCTGGCCAGCTTCGGCAGCCGCGCGTAGGCGTCGATCAGCCGCGCCGTGAATTCCTTCGGGTGCGAGGTCGTATAGCGGATGCGTTCGATGCCTGGGATCTCGTGCACGTACTCGAGCAGCAGCGCAAGATCGGCGTTCTCGCCGTCGCTCATCCGGCCGCGATAGGCGTTGACGTTTTGCCCGAGCAGCGTCACTTCGCGCACGCCCTGCCCGGCGAGGTCGGCGACCTCGGTCAGCACGTCGTCGAACGGGCGCGACACTTCGTCGCCGCGCGTGTACGGCACGACGCAGAAGCTGCAGTACTTGCTGCAGCCTTCCATGATCGAAACGAAGGCGGTCGCGCCCTCCACCCGCGGCGGCGGCAGGGCGTCGAACTTCTCGATTTCGGGAAACGAGACGTCGACCTGCGGCGCGCCGCTGGCGCGGCGGCGCTCGATGAGCTGAGGCAGCCGGTGCAGCGTCTGCGGTCCGAAGACGACGTCGACAAACGGCGCGCGCTCGATGATCGCCGCGCCCTCCTGGCTGGCCACGCAGCCGCCGACGCCGATCACCAGATCCGGCCGGCGGCGCTTGAGCAGACGCGCGCGGCCGAGGTCGGAAAAGACCTTCTCCTGTGCTTTCTCGCGCACCGAACAGGTGTTGAACAGCACCACGTCGGCCTGCTGCAGGTCGTCGGTCAGCGTCAGGCCGTGGGCGGCATTGAGCACGTCGGCCATCTTGGCCGAGTCGTACTCGTTCATCTGGCAGCCGAACGTGCGGATGTACAGCTTCCTGCCCATCGCGCCTACCGCTTGCGGGCTTCCTCTGCGCTGAGCACCCAGACGGTGTGCACCTGCCCCTGTGCGTCGAGCCGGTAGCGCACGGGCGTGTCGGCGGCGACCTGGTTCGGCGTCACCGTCAGGTTGTTCGGCATCAGGATGCGCGCGCCCGGCGCCAGCCGCATCGGCTTGCCGTTGATGTACACGCCCGGAAACTGGCCTGCGGTGAAGCTGCCGCGCGGCGCATCCGCCGGGATATTGCGCGGCACGACCTGCGCCGATACCGACGCGGCGAAGAGCAGGGCAACAGTGGCGCCGGTCAGCAGCGATGCGATGCGCATGAAATGTCTCGACGCCGGGACAAAGGGAAATGGTGGCGGATCAGGGACTCGAACCCCGGACACAAGGATTATGATTCCTCTGCTCTAACCAGCTGAGCTAATCCGCCTGCCGAGACAACTCCGCCGAGTGGCGGAGGGCGCGAATTATCTCGGTTCACGAGGGCAGGGTCAAATCGCTTGCCCGGCGCATCCTACGACGACGCCGGCACACCGGCGTAGGGCGTGCGCGCAAAGCGCACGCGAAACAACACCCCTGGCGGTCTTGAGTCGGCGGCGCGCTGCGGCGTGTGAATGCTGACCTGCGCGTCGTGCTGCTCGACGATCTCGCGCACGATCGCCAGGCCCAGCCCGCTGCCCTCGACGCGCGTGCCGAGCACGCGGTAGAAGCGGTCGAACACGCGCCGACGCTCCGCCTCGCTGATGCCCGGCCCGGTGTCTTCGACCTCGAGCAGCACTTCGGCGGCCTCGCGCAGCACGCGCACGGTCACGGCTCCGCCTGCAGGCGTGTAGCGCAACGCGTTGTCGATCAGGTTGCCAAGCATCTCGCGCAGCGTCAGCGGCATGCCGAAGACCTTGGTCTCGTCGCTGTTTACTTCAATGCCGAGGTCGATCTGCCGCTCGATCGCCTGCGGCACCCAGTCGCGCACCACCTCGCGCGTGAGCTGCGCCAGATCGACCACCTCCATCGCCGGCGCCTCGGCGCCGCGATGCTCGGCGCGCGCCAGCGCCAGCAGCTGATTGATCAGTCGCGTGGCGCGCTCGGTCGCGGCCGCGATCAGCTGCAGGCTGCGCCGCAGTTCCTCCGGGTCCGTCTGCCTCAGGGCGAGCTCGGACTGCGTGCGCAGTCCGGCCAGCGGCGTCTTCATCTGGTGCGCGGCATCGGCGATGAAGCGCTTCTGCAGCTGGATGCTGGCCGACAGCCGCGCCAGAAGGTCGTTGAAGGATTCGACCAGCGGCGCGATCTCCTCCGGCGCGCCGCGGGCGTCGATCGGCGAGCGATCCTCCGGACGCCGCCGGCGGATGCGCGCCTGCAGCGCGGTCAGCGGCGCCAGCCCGCGCGTCAGGGCCAGCCAAACCAGCAGCACGGCCAGCGGCAGCACGATGAACTGCGGCACGATCACGCCCTTGATGATCTCGTTGGCCAGCTGTGTGCGCGCCTCCAGCGTCTCGGCGACCTGCAGCAGCACCGCCTGCCCGTTGCCGACCGGCGCCCACTTGTAGGCCACGCGCACCTCGTTGCCGCTCATCTTGTCGAAGCGCAGCCGCGGCGCGCCCGGCGTGACGTCCTCGTCCGGAGGCAGCGGGATCTCGGCGTCGCCGGCCACCAGTTCGCCGCGCAGGCCGAGCACCATATACGAAGTCGTCGTCGCCGAATCGGGCCGCAGCACCTCGCTGACGTCGATCCCCAGGCGCAGCTGCACGGCGCCGTCGGCGAGTTCAACGTGATCGGCCAGCAGGCTCACCGTCTCGGCCAGCTTGCGGTCGAAGGGCGGATTGGCGATCTCCTGCGCGACGACGAAGGTCAGCGTCACGCTCATCGGCCACAGCACCAGCAGCGGCGCCAGCATCCAGTCGAGGATCTCGCCGAACAGCGAACGCTGCTCGTCGGGCCGGCGCAGCGGATTGACGACCTTTGTCGATGCCCGCTGGACGGTCGCGGGTGCGGCAGGCGCGGCCAGGTTCGGTGGTCGCGACGAAGACTGGTCGGGCATCGCGGGCGAAAGTATGCGCGCCGCCGGCGCGATCAGCCGTGGCCGGCCGCCGGCCCGCCCGATGCGCCTTCGCCGGGTTCGGCAACGCGCTGCATGCTGTAGCCGAGTCCGCGCACGGTGACGATGCGGATGCCGCCGGGTTCGATCTTCTTGCGCAGCCGATGCACGTAGACCTCGATGGCGTTGGTGCTGACTTCCTCGCCCCACTCGCACAGGTGGTCGACCAGTTGCTCCTTGCTCACCAGGCGGCCGGGGCGGCTGATCAGGATTTCGAGCAGGCCGAGTTCGCGCGCCGAAAGCTCCAGCGGCGCCTCGTTCAGCGTCGCCACCCTTCCGGCCGGATCGAGCGCCAGCGGGCCGTTGCGCAACACCGCCTGCGCGCCCGCCAGCGAGCGGCGGGTCAGCGCACGCACGCGCGCCTCCAGTTCGGACAGCGCGAACGGCTTCGCCATGTAGTCGTCGGCACCGAGATCGAGGCCCTTGACGCGCTGCTCGACGCTGTCGGCGGCCGTCAGGATCAGCACCGGGACCTTCGAATTGCGCGCCCGCAACCGGCGCAGCACTTCCAGTCCGCCGAGGCCGGGCAACCCGAGGTCGAGGATCAGCACATCGAAATGCTGCGCCGCCAGGGCGCTGTCGGCCGCCTGGCCGTTGGCGACGACGTCCACCGCATAGCCGTTGGCGCGCAACGAGCGCGACAGGCCGTCGGCGAGCACTTCGTCGTCCTCGGCGATCAGAATGCGCACTTGATATGCTCCGCGCCGGCCGGGCGAGCGGCGAATCAGCGCGACTCGCCGGCCGCGAGTGTCTCCGCGTGGGTCGATCGTCGGTGCCAGTCTAGGCGGCGCTTTTGGGCGCGGCAAGGAAAAGGCCGCGGCAACGTGAATCTTCCGCTTGACGCTGATACTGGATGAAACTACAGTGATACTGTAATTTCATTCAGTATCCGACCACGGCCTGCCGGCCCGGCCGGATTTCACGACGCAAGCGGAGGCGGCGATGGACGACGGAAGGGGAGCCTGGGTGGCAGACAGCAAGGAACGGCAGAAGGCGCTGGCGGCGGCGCTGGCGCAGATCGAGAAGCAGTTCGGCAAGGGCTCGATCATGCGCCTGGCCGACGGCGAGGTCGAACACGACATCTCGGTCGTGTCGACCGGCTCGCTCGGGCTCGACATCGCGTTGGGCGTCGGCGGTCTGCCGCGCGGTCGCGTGGTCGAGATCTACGGCCCCGAGTCGTCGGGCAAGACCACGCTGACGTTGCAGGTCATCGCCGAAATGCAGAAGATCGGCGGCACCTGCGCCTTCATCGACGCCGAACACGCGCTCGACGTGCAGTACGCGGCAAAGCTCGGCGTCAGCCTGCCCGAACTGCTTATCTCGCAGCCGGACACCGGCGAGCAGGCGCTGGAGATCGCCGACGCGCTGGTGCGCTCCGGCAGCGTGGACCTGATCGTCATCGACTCGGTGGCGGCGCTTACCCCCAAGGCCGAGATCGAGGGCGAGATGGGCGACTCGCTGCCCGGCCTGCAGGCGCGGCTGATGAGCCAGGCGCTGCGCAAGCTCACGGCGACGATCAAGCGCACCAACTGCCTGGTCATCTTCATCAACCAGATCCGGATGAAGATCGGCGTGATGTTCGGCAACCCCGAGACCACCACCGGCGGCAACGCGCTGAAGTTCTACGCCTCGGTGCGGCTGGACATCCGCCGCATCGGCTCGATCAAGAAGGGCGAGGAGGTGATCGGCTCCGAGACCAAGGTCAAGGTGGTCAAGAACAAGGTCGCGCCGCCGTTCAAGCAGGCGACCTTCGACATCCTCTACGGCGAGGGCATCTCGCGCGAGGGCGAGATCCTCGACCTCGGCGCCGAGCACAACATCGTCGACAAGTCCGGCGCCTGGTACAGCTACGGCGGTGACCGCATCGGCCAGGGCAAGGACAACGCCCGCGAGTTCCTGCGCGAACACCCCGAAATGGCGCTCGAGATCGAGAATCGCGTCCGGGAAAAGCTCGGCGTATCGGCACGGACCGCACCCGTAGCCGGTTCGGAGTGATGGGCGAGATGGATGCGATTCCGATGGAGGCTAACCCGCGTCAGCGGGCTAAGCCGCGCAGCGGCGGCCGAAACCAGAACAAGATCCGCGAAAAGCTCGGCGTCGCCGGCCGGGTGGCGCCGGCCGGCAGCGAATAGCGTTTCCCCCTGATTGCCGGTGGACGAAGACGCCACCGACCCGCCGCGGCGCCCGCGCAAGGAACGATCGCTCCTCGCGCGGGCGCTGGGCTTTCTGGCCCGGCGAGAGCACAGCCGCGCCGAACTGAGGCGCAGGCTGGCGCCGCACGCCGAGTCCGCCGACGCGCTCGACCGCCTGCTCGGTGAACTCGAGGCAAGAAAGCTGCTGTCCGACCGCCGCTTCACCGAGGCGATGACACGCAGCCGGGGCGAGCGCTTCGGCGCCGCCCGCGTGAAGCAGGAACTGCGCGCCCGCGGCGTCGCCGATGCGCTGGTGCGCGAGGCGGTCGGCGAGCTGTCGCGCACGGAACTGCAGCGTGCGCGCGACGTCTGGCGCCGGAAGTTCGGCACCCCGCCGCGCGACGCGGCGGAGCGGGCGCGGCAGATGCGCTTTCTCGCCCAGCGCGGCTTCAACGCCGAGGTCATCCGCCGCGTGGTCGGCAACAAGGACGACGACTAAATCGCGTGATGGCCAACGCGGCGGTCGGCCTGGCAAGCCGTTGCGTGGCGCCGATTACGGGCCTTAGTCGTGTCGTCCCCGCCCCCGACAATCGCATTCGGGGGCAGGCTGCGGCGGGGACCCACTGTCGTATGCCGAAAGTCGCTCGGTTCCCGCCGCAGGCTGCCGTCGACTCCGATCGGGGGCGGGAACGACGGCTGCTCCTTTCGCTCCGCCGTGGTGGCGAGCGGCTTAAGCTCGGTGCCATTGCCCACTACGAGGACCCGCCATGAACGACCTCTCGCGCCCCGCCCTCGACCGGCTGACGATCAACGGGCAGCGACTCTGGGAGTCCCTGATGACGCTGGCGAAGATTGGCGCGACCGCGAAGGGGGGCGTGTGCCGGCTGGCGCTGACCGACCTCGACCGGCAGGTGCGCGAACTCGTCGTGCGCTGGGCGCGAGAAGCCGGCTGCAGCATCCGCATCGACCGCATTGGCAACATCTTCGCGCGGCGCGCGGGTATCGACCCGTCGCGGGCGGCGGTGGCCACCGGCAGCCACATCGACACGCAGCCGACGGGAGGCAAATTCGACGGCAACTACGGCGTGCTGGCCGGGCTGGAGGTCGTGCGCACGCTCAACGATTTCGGGCTGCGAACCGAAGCGCCGATCGAGGTCTGCGTCTGGACCAACGAGGAAGGTTCGCGCTTCGTCCCCGTGATGATGGGCTCCGGCGTCTGGGCCGGCGCCTTTTCGATCGAACACGCGCTGTCGGCACGCGACCGCGACGGCATCAGCGTCGGCGATGCGCTGGCGTCTATCGGGTTTGCCGGCAGCGCCGCGCCCGCCGTGGCCGACGGCGCGCCGGTCTTTGCCGCCTACTTCGAGTCACACATCGAGCAGGGGCCGGTGCTCGAGGACGCTGACGTCACGCTCGGCGTGGTCACCGGCGCCCTCGGCCAGCGCTGGTACGACATCACGGTGACCGGAATGGAAGCGCACGCCGGCCCGACGCCGATGCGGCTGCGCAGGGATGCCCTGTTCGCGGCCACGCACCTGATGCAGGAAGTGATCGCGATCGCGCTCTGCGAGCAGCCTCATGGCCGCGGCACCGTGGGCTCGGTTGACGTGTTTCCAAACTCGCGCAACGTGATTCCCGGCCGTGTCCGCTTCACCGTCGACTTCCGCCATGCGACCGACGAGGGCCTCGCCCGGATGGACGTCGCGCTGCGCGCCGCAGCGGACGGCTTGGTGCAGCGCTTTCCGGTGCAGGCCACGGTCGAGCAGGTGGTGTATTTCGAGCCGGTGGTCTTCGCGCCGTCGCTCGTGGAGGCCGTGCGCCGCGGCGCGCAGCGGCTCGGCCTGTCGCAGATGGATATCGCCAGTGGCGCCGGCCACGACGCGGTCTACGTCGCCCGTCGCTCGCCGACGGCGATGATCTTCGTGCCGTGCAAGGACGGCATCTCGCACAACGAGATCGAGGACGCGCGTCCCGAACATCTCACCGCCGGCGCCAATGTCCTGCTGCACGCGATGCTGGAGCAGGCGGGCGTCATTTCGCCCTCGGAATGACTCGCAAAGGCATTGGTCCTCCTGATTGGCGATGAACCTCAGCCGCAATAGGCACCGGCGCGAGATTGCGGCACGGTCCGTCGTCCCGGCGCAGGCCGGGACCCAATCCGGAGGTCGCCAAACCGGGCCGGGCTTGGGGCCTGCCGGGGCGCTTTGCCGGGGCGACGCATGCTGCGTTGCTGAACGTTCTCTCTGATCGGGGCGCCCGTTGAAAACGCCGTAACGGCAACGCCGGAAGTGATGCGGGGCGCGCACCCGTCACGGCCGGCCGATGCGGCCGCTCTGGCCGCTCCCATTCAGCCGGCTGCGATCTTCCCTGCCAGTGCGATCAGCGAGCGGTCGCTGCCCGCGGGTCCGAGCAGCGAGATGCCCAGCGGCGCGCCAAGGCGGCCGGACAGCGGCAGCGTGACCTGCGGAAGGCCGGCCAGTCCGGAGATGCAAAGCATCTTGATCGCCGCGTTGCGATAGTCCTCGAGTTCCGGCTCGCCGGCGGCGAGAAGCGGCGCGATGTCGGGCATCGTCGGCATCAACATCACGCCGTCGTTGCCGAGCAGTTTCGCTAGATGGCTGCGGTAGGTAGCGCGGAAGCGTGCTGCGTTTTGCACCTGGGCGTCGGTCACCTGCTTCGACCAGGCGAAGCGCTCGGCCACGCCGGGGCCCAGCGGCGGCGCGAAGCGCTCGATGAACGGCCCGTCGACCGTCCAGGCCTCGCGCCCCTGCAGGTAGCGGAAGCTCCAGTACATCGTGTCGAACGAATCGAGCGCCGCGCTGCACGGCTGCGCCTCGCCCGCGGCGGCTTCGACCTTCGCCGCTGCAGGCGCGAGCGCGGCGGCGACTTCCGGCGCGAGCAGGTTCCATACATCCGTGGGGCGCAGCAGGCGGATTTGCGCCGGCAGCGGCGTGTCATCGCCGCCGAACAGCACGTCGGCCACGCGGCCGAAGGTTGCCGCATCGCGCGTGAAGTAGCCGCAGGTATCGAAGCTCGGCGCCAGGTCCAGCGCGCCGGCCAGCGAAATTCGGCCGTGGGTGGGCCGGATGCCGAACAGTCCGCAGTGGCTGGCCGGCGCGCGCACCGAGCCGCCGGTATCGGTTCCCAGCGCGAAATCGCAAAGGCGGTTCGACACGGCGGCGGCCGAGCCGCTCGACGAACCGCCGGGAATGCGATCGGGGGCGCCGCCGTTGACCGGCGTGCCGAAGTGCGCGTTCTTGCCGTTCATCGAAAAGGCGAGTTCGTCGGTGTGCGTCTTGCCGACGAAACGCGCGCCCGCGTCGAGGAGTCTCTGCACCGTCGGCGCGGTCGAGGTCTTCACGCCCGACAGCGCCAGAAGCAGGGGGTTGCCGCCGCCGGTCGGATAGCCGGCAACGTCGAACAGATCCTTGACGGCGAAACTCAGCCCGGAGAGCGGGCCGACCGCCGCGTGCGCAACCGGTGCCGGCGGGTACGGGACGAAGGCGTGTGCGGGATTGTCCGGAAGACGCATCGCTGGGCCTCTGCTTGAAGGAGCGCGTTGCCGCGTGGCGGCGGGCCGACAGGATAGCCGCGCCACCGCCGCAATCGCCGCCGGCCGGCAATAATCGGCCGTGGTCGGAGGCCGCGACCGCGTCCCGCGCAAGACCTTTTGCCTGTCACCGGAGCGATCGATGGATGCGCCGTTCGGAACCGAGATCATCCTGCGCGCGGAGCAGCTTGCCGGCCACTCCGACGATCCGAACGCGCTGACCGTGGCTTACCTGACCCGCGCGCACCAGACCGCCGGTGCCGAGATCGCCGCCTGGATGATCGCCGCCGGCATGCAGGTGCGCATCGACGCGGTGGGCAACGTCATCGGCCGCTACGCCGCGGCCGATGAAAACGCGCCGGTCCTGATGACCGGCTCGCATTTCGATACCGTTCGCCACGGCGGCAGGTTCGACGGCCGGCTCGGCATCCTGACACCGATTACGGTCGTCGGGCATCTGCACCGAAGCGGCGAGCGGCTGCCGTTCCACCTCGACGTCGTCGCCTTCGCCGAGGAGGAGGGGCTGCGCTTCGGCTCCAGCTTCCTCGCCTCCAGCGCGCTGGTCGGCCAGTTCGATTTCGCCCGCCTCGACCAGGCGGACGCCGACGGCATCAGCATGCGCGAAGCGATTTGCGCGGCCGGCCTGCCGGGCACCGAGGAGGCGATCGCCGGCTGTGCCGTCGACGCGCGGCGGCTGCTCGGATACATCGAAGTGCACATCGAGCAGGGGCCGGTGCTGCTCGACCGCGGGCTGCCGCTGGGCGTGGTGACGTCGATCGCCGGCAACGTGCGCCAGCGGGCGACCGTCACCGGGCTGGCCAGCCACGCCGGAACGACGCCGATGACGATGCGCCGCGACGCGCTGGCGGCGGCGGCGGAAATGATCCTCGCCGTCGAGCGCCGCTGTGCCGAGCCGCGCGACGCGGCCCGCGCGCTGGTCGGCACCGTCGGCATGGCGAGCGTGCCGCAGGGCGCGGCCAACGTGGTGCCCGGCCGCTGCGAGTTCTCGCTCGACATCCGCGCCGCCGACGACGCCACCCGCGACGCGGCGATCGCCGATATCGATGCCGAACTGGCGCGCATCGCGCAGCGGCGAGGCGTGCACCTGGCGCTGTCGCAGACCATGCGTGTTGCCTGCGCCGCCTGTTCGCCGAAACTGATGGACCGGCTTGCCGAATGCATCGACGCCGCCGGCCAACCGGTGCTGCGGCTGGCCAGCGGCGCCGGCCACGACGCGATGGTCATGGCGCGCATCACCGAGGTGTGCATGCTGTTCGTCCGCTGCGGCAATGGCGGCATCAGCCACAACCCGCTGGAGACGATGACGGTCGACGATGCCGACATTGCCGCGCGAGTGCTGCTCGAATTCCTGCGGCGGACGGCCGCGGAGCTCGACTGACAGGTCCGCGTGACGGCCGAATCGGCGCCGGCGGGCAAGCTGCCTCCGTCGTCCCGTCGCAGGCCGGGACCAAACTCGCGGCGAGTTGAACTTGGGCCCCGGCCTGCGCCGGGGCGAGGACGACACGCAGCACGCGGCGAGGAACGAGCCGCCCCGGTGCTAACATCGGCGCGCCGGGTCGAGCGAAGCGAACATCGCCGTGCCCGGCTTTCTTTCGTCTCGGCCATGCCCGAAGTTCCCTCGCGCCGCTTCGTCCATACGCGCTCGATCTGCGTGAAGGCCTACGCCCGCGACGACGGGCTGTGGGATCTCGACGCCGAACTCACCGACGTCAAGGAAAAGGACTTTGCGCTGGCCACCGGCATGCGCCGGGCCGGCGATCCGGTACACGCGATGCGGCTGCGGCTGACCATCGACACGGAACTGAACATCGTCGATGCATCCGCGCGATCCGACTGGGTGCCGTATCCGGGGCAGTGCGATTCGTTCGGCGACGCCTATCGCCGGCTGATCGGCCTGAACCTGCTGCGCGGATTCCGCCGCGCCGTGCACGAGCTGCTCGGCGGCACCCAGGGCTGCACGCATCTGACCGAGCTGGCCGCGGTGCTGCCCACGGCCGCGATCCAGGCGTTTGCCGGCGAGGTCTACCGGCCGCGCGATCAGGCGCACGAGCCGGAGGCCGCCGATCATCAGGCGGCGGACAGGCGGCCGTTCCAGCTCGGTCGCTGCCGCGCGCTGCGCCTCGACGGGCCGGCGGTGGCGCAGTTCTATCCGCGCTGGTACACAGGGAAGAGCCAAAACACCGAGGAACTGGCGAAATGAAGATCCACGAATACCAGGGCAAGGAGATCCTCAAGCGCTACGGCGTGGCCGTGCCGCGCGGCGTGGCCTGCTTCAGCGTCGACGAGGCAGTGAAGGCCGCCGACGCGCTCGGCGGGCCAGTGTGGGTGGTCAAGGCGCAGATCCACGCCGGCGGCCGCGGCAAGGGCGGTGGTGTCAAGCTCGCCCGCTCGAAGGACGAGGTCCGCGCGCACGCGTCGAGCATCCTCGGCATGCAACTGGTCACGCACCAGACCGGCCCGCAGGGGCAGAAGGTGCGGCGGCTTCTGGTCGAGGAGGGCGCCGACATCAGGAAGGAGCTTTACGTCGGCATGGTGGTCGACCGCGCCACCCAGCGCGTGTGTCTGATGGCGTCGAGCGAGGGCGGCATGGACATCGAGGAAGTCGCCGCCCACACGCCGGAGAAGATCCACAAGGTCTTCGTCGACCCGGCGCGCGGGCTGACCGACGCCGAGGCCGACGACGTCGCGGTGAAGATCGGCGTGCCCGCGGCGTCGGTGCCGCAGGCGCGCGCCGTGCTGCAGGGGCTGTACAAGGCCTTCTGGGAGACCGATGCGTCGCTGGCCGAGATCAACCCGCTGATCCTGACCGGCGACGGCCGGGTGGTGGCGCTCGACGCGAAGATGAACTTCGATTCGAACGCGCTGTTTCGCCATCCCGACATCATGGAACTGCGCGACCTCGACGAGGAAGACCCGGCCGAGGTCGAGGCGTCGCAGTTCGACCTGTCCTACATCCAGCTCGACGGCAACATCGGCTGCCTGGTCAATGGCGCGGGACTTGCGATGGCGACGATGGACACGATCAAGCTGTTCGGCGGCGAGCCGGCCAACTTCCTCGACGTCGGCGGCGGTGCCACCACGGAAAAGGTGACCGAGGCGTTCAAGCTGATGCTGCGCAGCCCGAAATTGCGCGCGATCCTGGTCAACATCTTCGGCGGCATCATGCGCTGCGACGTAATCGCCGAAGGGGTGGTGGCTGCGTCGAAGGCGGTGAGCCTGAAGGTGCCGCTGGTGGTGCGGATGAAGGGAACCAACGAAGCGCTCGGCAAGAAGATCCTTGCCGACTCGGGCCTGCCGATCATCTCCGCCGACACGATGGCCGAGGCGGCGGAAAAGGTCGTGGCGGCGGCGAAGGGGTAGGGCGGCGAGCGGGCGCACCGTGGGCTCCGTGTCATTCCCGCGCAAGCGGGAATCCACCGATGCTGAGCCGAAGCTACTTCGTTTACTTGCTGGCAAGTCGTCGCAACGGAACCTTGTACGTTGGCGTAACGAGCGATCTGACCAAGCGGGTCTGGGAACACAAGCACGGCCTGGCTGAGGGATTCACGAAGAAGTATGGCGTCAAGTCGCTCGTGTGGTTTGAGCAAACCGACAGCATCGAATCGGCCATCGTCCGGGAGAAGCAGATCAAGAAGTGGCGCCGCGAGTGGAAGGTCGAACTGATCGAAAAGAACAACCCACAGTGGAAGGACCTGTTCGAAGAGATTGCAGGTTGAGTGGATTCCCGCGTGCGCGGGAATGACACACCTATCGTGAGTCGCCGCCCGCGCGGGAACGACACTACGGCCGAACGAAAGCCAGCCGAAAGCGGAAGAGGAATCGAATGAGCATCCTGGTCAACAAGAACACCCGCGTGGTCACGCAGGGCATCACCGGCAAGACGGGGCAGTTCCACACCCGCGCCTGTCGCGAGTACGCCAACGGCAAGGACTGCTTCGTCGCCGGCGTGAACCCGAAGAAGGCGGGCGAGGACTTCGAGGGTGTGCCGATCTTCGCCTCGGTGCGCGAGGCCAAGGAGAAGACCGGCGTCAATGCTTCCGTCGTCTACGTGCCGCCGGCCGGCGCCGCCACGGCGATCTGGGAGGCGGTCGAAGCCGACCTGGATCTCGTGATCTGCATCACCGAGGGCATCCCCGTGCGCGACATGGTCGAAGTGCGCGACCGGATGCGCAAGGAGCATCGCCGCACGGTGCTGCTCGGACCGAACTGCCCCGGCGTGATCACCCCGGACGAAATCAAGATCGGCATCATGCCCGGCCATATCCACCGCAAGGGCCGCATCGGCGTGGTGTCGCGCTCGGGCACGCTGACCTACGAGGCGGTCGGGCAGCTGACCGAACTGGGCCTCGGCCAGTCCACCGCGGTGGGCATCGGCGGCGATCCGGTCAACGGGCTGAAGCACGTCGACGTGCTGAAGCTCTTCAACGACGACCCGGAGACCGACGCCGTCGTGATGATCGGCGAGATCGGCGGTTCCGACGAGGAAACCGCGGCCGAATGGGCCAAGCGGCACATGAAGAAACCGATAGTCGGCTTCATTGCCGGCGTCACCGCGCCGCCCGGAAAGCGCATGGGCCACGCCGGCGCGATCATCTCTGGCGGCAAGGGCACGGCGCAGGAGAAACTCGCCGTGATGGAAGCGTGCGGCATCAAGACGACCAAGAACCCGTCCGAGATCGGCAGGCTGCTGAAGTCGGTGCTGTAGGGCCCCTCGGTGGTCCAGCTTGCGGTTCGCCCCGGCCCCGGCTTTCTGCCTGCCGGGGCGGGCTGCGGGCGGGGCCGAAGTTGCGAGCCGCCAACATTGGATCCCGGCCTTCGCCGGGATGACTCCAGACCGAGCACGGGATCGCGGCCGGGACGGGCTGAATGACCGTCATCCTCGCCTGGTTCGCCACGCTCGACTGGCACGCGATCCTGCAGATCATCCTGATCGACATCCTGCTCGGCGGCGACAACGCGGTGATCATCGCGCTGGCCTGCCGCAAGCTGCCGCCACGGCAGCGGCGGCTGGGCGTGATCTGGGGCGCCGCGGGCGCGATCGCCTTGCGGGTGATCCTGATCACGGTTGCCGTGGCATTGCTGCAGGTGCCGCTGCTCAAGCTGGTCGGCGGCGTGCTGCTGCTGTGGATCGGCGTGAAGCTGCTGGCGCCGGCCGACGACGGCCATCACCACGCGAACCTGCATGCCAGCGACAAGCTGCTGGCGGCGATCAAGACGATCATCGTCGCCGACTTCGTGATGTCGCTCGACAACGTCGTCGCCATCGCCGGGGTGGCCGAGCACGCCGACCCCGGCCATCGCACCGGGCTGATCGTCTTCGGCCTGCTGGTGAGCGTGCCCTTCATCGTCTTCGGCGCCCAGATCATCCTGCGCCTGCTAGACCGCTTTCCGGTCATCGTCACCGCCGGCGCGGCGCTGCTCGGGTGGATCGCCGGCGGCCTGATCGCCGGCGATCCGATGCTGGAGGCCGCGCTGCCGTCGAAAGCGACCGCGCACTACGTCGCCAGCGTCGCCGGCGCCATGCTGGTCGTCGCGGTGGGCCGATGGCTGGCACATCGGCGGGGCGCCACCGGCTCCCCTGCGCGACCGTGAAATCGCGGCCGGGCACGCTAAGCTCTGGCATCTGCCATGGCGCCGCCGATGAACTTCGCCCTTGAGTACGCACTGGTCTCGCACCCGGGCCAGGTGCGGCCGCTGAACGAGGACGCGATCGGCGCCCGGCCGGATATCGGCCTGTTCGTGCTCGGCGACGGGCTCGGCGGCTACAACGCCGGCGAGATCGCCTCGACGATGGCGGTCAGTTCGCTGCTGTCGAAGCTGGCCGGCGATTACGAGTATGCGCAGGCCGGTGGCGTGCCGTTCGATCCTCGGCGGGCGCTCGCCGAGCGGATGATCGAGATGAACGGCGTGATCACCCGCGCCGCCGCCAACAGCGCCGCCTTCGAAGGCATGGCCACCACCATCGTCATCGCCTGGATCATTGGCGACAGGCTTTGGGTGGCGCATGCCGGCGACTCGCGCCTTTACCGCTTCCGCGAGGGTGTGCTCGAAGGGCTGACGCGCGACCACTCGTTCTCGCAGGAACTGCTCGACGCCGGCATGGTGACCGAGGAAGAGGCGCGCCTGCTGCCGGCCAAGAACCTGGTCACGCGGGCGCTCGGCGCCGGCGGCGACGTCGACCCCGAGGTCAATGAGTACCCGCTGCGCGTCGGCGACGTGCTGATGATGTGCTCCGACGGCCTGACCGAGATGATCGACGATGCGGAGATCGCCGGCGCGATCTTCGCCTCCGTGCCCGACGTGCAGCGCGCGGCGCAACGGCTGGTGGATCTCGCCAATGCCGCCGGCGGGCGCGACAACGTCTCCGTGATCGTCGTGCGCCTGGCGAGCCGCAAGGGGCTGGAGCCGCGCCGTGCGCCGGTGCGGGTCGAGCCGGTCGATACCTTGCCACCGGCCACGCCGTAAGGCTGACTGGCCAATGCCTATCGCCGCTGGCAGAATCGAGCGGTTAGTACAAGCGGAAGTTTCCCGAAGCAGCCCCGACCACCATGCCGCGACTCGTGCTCAGCCTTGACGGCGTCGTCCTCAGAGAGGTTCCCCTGAGCAAGGACCGGATGACGGTCGGCCGCCGATCGCACAACGACATCGTCATCGACAATCTCGCCGTCAGCGGCGAGCACGCGGTGATGTTCAAGGCCGGCGACGACGTCTATCTCGAGGACCTCGGCTCGACCAACGGCACCACGGTCAACGGCCAACCGATCAAGAAGCACCTGCTGCAGTCCGGCGACTTCATCGAGATTGGCAAGTATCGGCTGAAGTACATCGCCGGCGAAGGCGAAGAGCCTGCCGGTGGCGACGTCGACTTCGACACCTCGCAGCCGCTGAAGCGCGAGTTCTACGGCCCCGGCCCGTCGACGATCCCGATCCGCCAGCCGGGCCAGGCGCAGCCCGAGCCGGTGGCCAATGCCGTGATCCGGATCCTTTCCGGCGCCAACGCCGGTCGTGAGCTGCAACTGGTCAAGGCGCTGACCACGATCGGCCGCCCCGGCTACCAGGTGGCGGTGATCACGCGCCGGCCGACCGGCTACTTCATCGCGCACGTGGAAGGCGACGTCTTTCCGAGCGTCAACGGCGTGAACCTCGGCTCCGCGGCGCACTCGCTGAAGGACAAGGACGTCATCGAGCTGGCCGGCGTGCAGATGGAGTTCCTGCAGCCGGGCGCGGCTTAACGTCTGGACCGGCCGCGAGCCGGCGCCCACCAACCGACGGTTCCCGTCAGAAGTGACGAAAACCGTCACCCGAAGCCCCTGCTAACTGACAAGCTTCGGCCAAAAAGCCTCGGCCGGACCCCCGATTGTGGGTGGCACGGAAGTTGATAGCTTCATGGTTATCGGCGGCGAGCCGATGCCTACCCCCACAACAGGAGCTCCAACCATGAAGCGTCAAGTGCACAAACTGCAGCGCGGCTTTACCCTGATCGAACTGATGATCGTCGTGGCGATCGTCGGCATCCTGGC
>CAZDXQ010000046.1:0-31520 GCA_964509545.1 uncultured Burkholderiaceae bacterium
TTCGCGCCTCGCGCTGTCCCCCCGAGGGGGAGTGAGCGCCTTCGGAGCGGCCGTGTGGCGCTCATGTCGCCCCCTTGTCCCATAGATAGAAGAAGCCCGGCCCGGTGCCGAGTTCCTCGTGCATGCGGAAATGCTGGTTCTCCGCCAGCAGCTTCGACACGTTGCTTTCCGGATCGTCGAGATCGCCAAAGGTCATCGCCTTGGCGATGCAGGCGTTGACGCAGGCCGGCGTGGCCTCGGGATCGACGCCGGGTTTCATTCCCCGCGCCAGCCCGTCGTCGATCCGCTCGACGCAGAACGTGCACTTGGTTGCCACCGCGAGTCGGGCCTGCTGGTGGGTCACCGCTTCGCTTTCGATCGGCTCGCCGTAGGCAAAGCTGGCGCGCATCGTGCGGTAGCGCGCCTGGTACGGGCACGACACGGCGCAGTAGGCGCAGCCGATGCACAGGTCGTAGTCCATGGTCACGATGCCGTCGGCGCGCTTGCGCGTCGCCGTCGTCGGGCACGACTGCACGCACGGCGGGTCGTCGCAGTGCTGGCAGCCCACCGGCACGAACGCCCGCCTGACCTGCGGGTACTCGCCGAACTCCATGTCGAGCACGCGGCGCCACTGCACGCCGGGCGGCGTGGCATTGGTGAGCTTGCACGAGGCGGTGCAGGTCTGGCAGCCGACGCAGCGGCGCAGGTCGGCCACCATCGCCCAGCGGGTCATCGGTCTCTCTCCTTGGCGCGCTTCATCGGGATCACGCCGGCGCCCGCCCGGCCTGGCCTTGCGCGACGCCGCTGCGCCATGCCGGCGACACCAACCACCTCGTGTCCCTCCGCCGCCTGATCCGGTCTGCATCGCCCGCGCAACGGGTCCCGCTTCTACGGCAACGGCAAGTCGGGCTATTCTTGCAATTCAATACCGGTATTCTTTAATTCAGGTCAATGGGCAGAAGAAAAGCCGCGCGGGCCGAGGCGCCGGCCGCCACGGCGCAGCGGGCCGAACTGACCATCCGCCCGGCGCGGCGCGGCGATCTCGAAGCGGTGATCGCCATCGACACCCAGGTCACCGGCCTGGAGAAACGCGACTACTGGCGCTCCGTGTATCGCCGCTACGGCGAATCGGCGAATGGCGCGGGAACGCAGTTCCTGGTCGCCGAGGCGAACGGCGAGGTCGTCGGCTTCGTGATCGGCGAGGTGCGCGACTGGGAGTTCGGTGCCCCGCCCTGCGGCTGGGTCTTTGCCATCGACGTCCGACCCGACGCCCGCCTGGCCGGCATCGGCACCCGGCTGCTCGAGTCGATCTGCGCCAGTTTCCGCCGCGCCGGCGTACGCAAGGTCCGCACGATGCTGGCCAGCGACAACACGCTGATCCTGTCGTTCTTCCGCAGCCAGGGCATGATGGCCGGCCGCTTCATCCCGCTCGAGATGGACCTCGAGGGATGAAGCTGCAGCGCAACAGCCTGCTGGCGCTGTACAGCCTGGTCGAGTTCGCGAGCGATCCGATGCGCCACATCTCGGCGGCCGAGATCGCCGACAAGTACCAGGTCTCGCCGCACCATCTGGCCAAGGTGCTGGCCGAACTGGCCCGCGCCGGCATCGTCCAGTCGGTGCGTGGCGTCGGCGGCGGCTATCGTTTCGCCGCCAACGCGCGCCGGCTGACGCTGCTCGACGTGATTTCGCGCTTCGAAGATGTTGGCAGCGGCACGACCGAGCGCGCCGGCCGGACGCCGGCCGACCGCGCGCTGTCGATCGTGCTGACCGAGATCGACGAGATCGCCAAGGCGACGCTGAAGTCGATCACGCTGGCCACGCTGCTGCGGCTGTCGCAGCAGAAGGCGGACGCGGGCGCAGATACAGCCACCACGGAAACAGAGAACCGGCCGTCGCGGTGAGTGGCCCACGGGCAGAGGCGGCGACAGCAGAATCTTCGGCCGAAGGCGAACTTGGGTTTACGCCGTCGGCAGAAGACCAACGAGGGGACATCCGGGCCATGAGCAACCCGTCGCCGAAGCCTTTCGGCAGCTTTGACTATGTGATCGTTGGCGCAGGCTCGGCCGGCTGCGTGCTCGCCAACCGCCTTTCCGCCGACCCCGACGTTTCGGTGCTGCTGGTCGAGGCCGGCGGCCGCGACGACTGGATCTGGATCCACATCCCGGTCGGCTATCTGTACTGCATCAACAATCCGCGCACCGACTGGTGCTACCGCACGGAGCCCTGCGCCGGGCTGAACGGCCGCTCGATCATCTACGCCCGTGGCAAGGTGCTCGGCGGCTGCTCGTCGATCAACGCGATGGTCTATATGCGCGGCCAGAAGCGGGACTACGACGAGTGGGCGCAGCTGACCGGCGACAGCGGCTGGCGCTGGGACGCCGTGTTGCCGGTGTTCAGGAAAAGCGAGGACCACTGGAGAGGCGCCGATGATGCGCACGGCGCCGGCGGCGAGTGGCGCGTCGAGCAGCAGCGCCTCGAATGGGAGATCCTGAATTCGTTCCGCACGGCGATGGCCGAGACCGGCATTCCGCTGACGGACGACTTCAACCGCGGCGACAACGAAGGCGCCGGCAAGTTCGAAGTCAACCAGCGCCGCGGCGTGCGCCTGAACGCATCGAAGGCCTTCCTGCGTCCGGTCGCACACCGCCGCAACCTGACCGTCCTCACCGAGGCGCAGGTCATGCGCCTGCGCCTGCAGGACAAGCGGGCGCTCGGCATCGAGTTCATGCGTGGCGGGGAGGCGCAATTTGCCGAGGCGCGCATCGAGACCGTGATGGCGGCCGGATCGATCGGCACGACGCAGATCCTGCAGCTTTCCGGCATCGGCCCGGCGCCGCTGCTTCAGAACTGCGGCATCACCGTGGCGCACGAATTGCCGGGCGTAGGCCAAAACCTGCAGGACCATCTGCAGCTGCGCATGGGCTTCAAGGTCCAGAACGTGCTCACGCTGAACAAGCTCGCCAACAGCTGGATCGGCAAGGCGAAGATGGCGCTCGAATACGCGCTGTTCCGCACCGGGCCGCTGACGATGGCGCCGTCGCAGCTCGGCGGATTCACCCGCTCTTCGCCGGAGCACGCCACGCCGAACATCGAGTACCACGTGCAGCCGCTGACGCTGGACAAGTTCGGCGACCCGCTGCACCGTTTCCCCGCCTTCACCGCCAGCGTGTGCAACCTGCGCCCGACCTCGCGCGGCCACATCCGGATCAGGAGCGCCGACTTCCGCGCCGCGCCCGAGATCCAGCCGAATTACCTGGCCACAGCCGAGGACCGCAGGATCGCGGTCGACTCGCTGCGTCTGACGCGCAAGATCGCGCAGGCTCCGGCACTGGCCCGCTACACGCCGGACGAGTTCCTGCCCGGCCCAAAGGTGCAGAGCGACACGGAACTGGTGCATGCTGCAGGCGACATCGGCACGACGATCTTCCATCCGATCGGCACCTGCAAGATGGGCGCTGCCTCCGACCCGATGGCGGTGGTCGATCCGCGCCTGCGCCTGCGCGGCATCGAGCGGCTGCGCGTGGTCGACGCGTCCGTGATGCCGACCATCACCTCCGGCAACACCGCCGCGCCGGTGATGATGATCGCCGAGCGCGGGGCGGAGATGATCCGGCAGGACAGGAAGTCAGCGGGCGCTGGATAGATTGGCGCCCGCCTCGGGACGCTTCCGTCGGCTTTGGCAAGAACGTCGCTTCAGAAGCCGATGGGGAGGCGAAAATCGCGTGTCAACCCCGGGGCGGTCGTCGATCTCTCCAGATGGAAGTCACTGCAACGGACCGCAAACGGTCATCCGACGCTGGCGGCCTATTTCGAGAGATGCTTTGCGGCCAGCGCCTTCGCCAGCGCCAGTCCGGTCTCGGTCAGGTGAACTGACTCCTGTTTGCCGTGCGGGTTGGTGAGGTAGCCCTTCTCGTGCAGGCGATCCATCACCGCAAAGTCGATGCGCTTCCAGACCCTGCCGTTCTCGAACTCGAATGCGCCGAGCAATGCCAGCACGAGCTCATCGATCTTGGACTCGTCGTAGGTCATGATCGGCCGTTAGCGCTCCGGTGTTTCGACACTCGACGTTCGAGCGGAACTGCCGAAGCCGGCAGCGCGCTTGAGCGGGAGTTCAGGCCCCGTCACGTCGACGACAGCGCAAGGTAAACGCCCAACGCGACGCCAAGGGCGGCGACGAAGAAGCAAAGAACGAGCGCGAACGATCGTGAATACCTTGGCGGCAGGTCCTGCCGCGGCAGCGTGGCGATGAACCGCTGATGCTGGACGGTCGATCCCAGGATAGCGAGCGACCCGAACAGCACGAACGCGACGCCGAGAACTGCGGAGACGGTCGAGCCGTGCTGCGGCGAGGGGAGAGGAGCCTGGCTCGCGACCAGACGGAGAAACAGGCCGAAGCGGGCGATGACGAAGCCAAGCGCCATGAGCGTCAGGCCGGTGCGCAGCCAGGCGAGAAGCGTGCGCTCAGCGGCGAAGAAGACGCGGGGGTCGGAGTCGATGATGGGCACGGTCGGGCTACTGAGCTGAGGACGAAATCTGCAGGTTCTCGATGGCGCTTGGCCTCTGGGCTCGCCCGCCCGCGGAAGCGGGCGAAGCCCGATGCAGCGCGCGGGGTGCAACGAAGGGTTCGGCCTCCGGTTCGTGGCAAACCACTTCGATGTCGTGCCCGTCCGGATCAATGACGAAAGCCGCATAGTAGTTCGCGTGGTAGTGCGGACGCAGGCCAGGCGCACCACTGTCTTTGCCGCCCGCCTCCAGAGCCGCGCGGTAGAACGCGTCGACTTGCCGGCGATACTCTGCCGTGAACGCCATGTGAAGCCGCGCCGGCTTCTCCCGGGTTTGGTAAAGGCACAACGAAGCCTTGCCGATGGGGCCATCGGCGCGACACGGCCGCGCCCGGAAAGGACCGACGAACGTCGCTCAGCCCGCGGCCTTGGCCAGCTTCGCTTTAAGCCGCTGCGCGGTCTTCTCGATGCCGACGATGAAGCGGTTGTGCCTGCCGCGCGCGACCTCCTCGACCGCGTCGCGCACGGTGAAATCGAACGACACCGCATTGCCCTCGACGCTGGCCAGCGTGACCGTGATCTCCACCCACATGCCGAGCAGCGTCGCACCGACGTGGTCGAGTTCGACCCGCGTGCCGACGGAATCCTTTTCTGCGCCGATGTGTTCCTTCAGCAGGTCGCGGCAGGCGAACTCGATGTCGTAGAGCATCAGCGGCGTCGCGTAGACGCGGCACTCCTCGCCCATGAAGCTGATCGTGCGGTCGCGGTCGATCGTGATGCGGCGGGTCAGGGTGAGTCCTGGCTTCAGCGTTTCGCTCATCGTTCTTCCTCGGTGTTGGCCGGCAGCGCAGCAGCGTACAGCCGCGCTTCGACGTAGTGAACCAGCGCCGTCGTGGCCCGGGCGCAGTTGCGGAAGATGCATACACCCTGGTCCATCAGCCGCGCGGCAAAGGCGTCATACAGGCGGCCGGCGTCGATGACGCCGATGATCGGCTTGTCGTTGCGGG
Source organism: uncultured Burkholderiaceae bacterium (assembly GCA_964509545.1). Classification (GTDB taxonomy): domain Bacteria; phylum Pseudomonadota; class Gammaproteobacteria; order Burkholderiales; family Burkholderiaceae_F; genus JADJWR01. The sequence continues at coordinate 5,489 of CAZDXQ010000046.1, forward strand.
CGACGATCGGCGGCATCAAGGCGACTGTGCTGGCCGGGTCGTTGATGTCGAAGCCGGGCCGCAGCCGGCTCGATTCCAGTGCCCGCACCGCCGGCGCGGTCGGATCGAGCGCGACCACCACCGCATCGACGTTCGGGTCCTGAACGAACGCCTCGGCGATTCCCAGGTGCGCCTCGTCGTCGGCGCCGGGATTGATGTCGATCGGATTGGCGACCTCGACCAGCGCATCGAGGCGCTTGGACTTCAGGATCTCCCGCAGGCGCTCGATCGTCGCCGCTTCGAGGACACCCATTTCCATGGCGAAGCCGCTGGTCTCGATCGAGTCGGCCATGCTGACGGCTTCGAAGCCGGCACCGCTGATCGCGCCGAGCCGCCTGCCGCCGATGCGTTTGCCGTGCAGCGCGCCGGCGATGTAGAAGAGGTCGTCGAAGGTGCTGACATCCGGCGCCACCATCGCCCCGGCGTGGCGCAGCACCGACTCGCACATGGCGTAGTCGCCGGCCACGGACGCGGTGTGGCCGAAGGTCGCGCCCGCACCGGGCGCGGTGCGCCCCGCCTTGTAGACGACCACGTCCTTGCCGTTGCGCACCGCGCGCCGCACGGCGCGGGCGAAATCGAGCCCGTCGAGGTCCTTGAAGCCCTCGACGTAGATGCCGAGGGTCTCGATCTCAGGCAGTTCGGCGAAGTACGCGAGCAGGTCGCCGTGCGTCAGATCGGTCTGGTTGCCCATGGCCAGCATGTAGCGCGGGTCGAGCCACGGGTTGTGCGACAGGCGCGTGATCATGAAGGCGCCGCTCTGGCTCAGCATCACCGCGCTGCGCTGCGCCTTCTTCTGCGGTTTCGGCAGCCGTTCAAGCGGGATGAACCACGAGTCGTAGCCGCCCGGATGCGAGACGACGCCGAGGCAGTTGGCGCCGAGGAAGACGGGTCCGCCGCCGACCTTGCCGTGTGCCGCGTTGATGCGCGCGGCCATCGCGGCTGCGGGCTCGCGGCTGCTCGATGTTTCGCCGAGCCCGCCGGGGATCAGCATCACGGCGTCGACCTTGTCGGTGTCGATGATCTCGTCGACCAGGCCGTAGACGGCCTCGGCGTTGACGGCGACGATCAGCAGGTCGAGCCTGCCGTCGAGCGCGCGCAGGCCGTCGACGCAGCGCACGCCGTCGATCTCGCGCTCGCCGGGCTTCAGCAGGGTGATTTGTTCCTTCGGATAGCCGCTGCCGACCAGATTGCGCAGGATGATGCGGGCGAAGTTCATGCCGGTTGCGGACACGCCGACGATGCCAAGCCGGGTCGGGTGCAGCAGCCTGTCGATCTTGCCGATCGGCCGCGGCAGCGGCCGCACGATGGGCGGGCCGATCTCGCCGCGGGCGGCGGCGATCGTCAGTTCGCCGCCGCTGCAGTTGCAGTCCAGTTCGACCCTGCGCAGCGCGAAACCCGCCGCGTCCGCCCGGGCGAGCGCGAGCAACGCACCGAAACACGATTCGAGTTGCGCGTCCGGATGCCCGTCGTGCGCCGTCAACGCCGCGAGCTTGCCGTAGATGGCCGTGCGCCGGAACAGGCGTAGGAAGTCGGCCGCATCGGTCAGTTCGGCGGCGGCGTACACCGTGCCGCGCCGATCGCTGCGTCGGTCGAGCGCGTCGAGCCCGCCCGGCCCGGCGCGCAGCACCAGCCCGAATTCGCGCGTGTGCTCCAGGCCGATGCGCAGTTCGACCGTCGTCGGCGCGCGCGCGGCCCCGGTGCAAGCCTGCAGTCCGAGCGCCGCCAGCAGCGCTGCGACCTGAGTCGGTGCAAGCTCCGCACGCCCTTCGCCAGCAGCGCGCTGCAGCAGTGCGGCTGCCGCGGCGAGGTCCGGTACGCCGTGCCGCGCTGGGTTCAAGGTGCGCTCCCTTCGCCGATTCATCGGCAGCCATGTCCGCGGGCCGGCGCGCCGCATTGCTTGCCGGCGGCCCGGCCGAGCGACACAGCTTGGGCGAGCGGCGCCGAGGAATCCTTGCCGTGGGTCAAGGCCGGGACGATTTGATCCACGACACGGTCGGCGGCTCGCGATCGGACGATGATGCGTCGGCGATGACGCCATGCGAAGCGACCGATGCAACCACGGGCAAACAACCTCCTAACCTTTCTGCTGGCGATCAGTGTCGCGACCGCGCGTTCCGGGCCGGTGCCAGCCGTCCAGGCCGCGCCAGGGACAACCGGCAAGGCCGAGGGAACGGCCGTGACCGTGACGCGGGAGATGCGCGGCGCCGGCATCGTGTCCAGCGGCGCATCGCTGCCGCCGATCCCAGCGGTGTCCGGAAGCCGGCGCAGCCCGGTCGCGTCGTGGGGCAAGCCGCTGCCATACCCGATCCTGATCGCCGACCGGCGCAACAACCGGCTGATCGAAATCGCGCCGGACAAGCGCATCGTCTGGGAGATGCCGTCGCCAGAGCTCGCTTACTACCGCGGCAACGAGGACGTCAACTTCTCCGACGACGGCAGGCAGCTGGCGGTCAGCGAGGAGGACAACTACGACCTGCACATCGTCGACTACGACAAGCGCGTCGTCACCTGGACCTACGGCGTGCCGGACCGGCGCGGCAGCCGCGGCCGGCTGCTGGACTACCCGGACGACGCGCACCTGCTGGCCGACGGCAAGTTCCTGAGCGCCGACATCCGCAATTGCCGCGTGCTGATCGTCGACCCGGCAACAAACGAAATCGCGACGCAGTGGGGCACGCCCGGCGACCGCGCGAGGCACTGCCGGCACGACCCGCCGAAGTATCTCGGCTTTCCGAACGGCGCCACGCCGATGGACAACGGCGACATTCTGGTCAGCGAGATCCGCGATGCGTGGGTAAGCCGCATCACGCGCGAGGGCAGGGTCGTCTGGAGCGTCAGGGCGCCGAACATCCGCTACCCGTCCGACGCGTTTCCGACCGTCGACGGCCGGCACGTGATCGTCGCCGATTTCCACAAGCCGGGGCGCGTGGTTATCTTCGATCCGGTCGCGCGCAAGGTGCTGTGGCAGTACGACGGCGACCGCAAGCGGCCCGAGACGATGCTCGACCACCCGTCGCTGGCGCGTGAACTGCCGGACACCGGGGACATCATCGTCGCCGACGACCTGCGCCATCGCGTGATCGTCATCGACCGCAAGACCAAGGAGATCATCTGGCAGTACGGCGTGACGGACAGGCCGGGCCATGCGCCGGGCTACGTCAACTATCCTGACGGTTTCGATCTCGACCTGTTCCGCGACTGGAAGGCGGCGGCAGGCCGGTGACTGTCAGCCAGCCAACGGCGACGGAGGGCGCAGCGGGTTCATGAGTCCGGTGCAGCAGCGAACCGCGATGGCCGCCGCCGACTGGCTGCCCGAAGATGGCCTCGCGGGCACGCTCGTCGGTCGCGCCTGGCTGCCGCCGCAGCGGCCGGACGAGCCGGGCGGGCCTGCGGTGGTGGCGCTGCGCGAAGACGGCGTGTTCGACCTTTCCGCGGCCTGGCCGACGATGAGCGGCCTGCTCGAAGACGACGATCCGGCGGCCGCCGTCCGCGCGATGGCCGGGCGGCGCGCCTGCGGCATCGACGAACTGCTGCGCGCCTCGATCGAGCGACGCGACGGCGCACCGCGACTGCTCGCGCCGGTCGATCTGCAGGTGATCAAGGCCGCGGGCGTCACTTTCGCCTCCAGCCTGCTCGAGCGCGTGATCGAGGAGCGGGCCAAGGGCGACCCGGCGGCCGCCTCCGAGGTGCGCGCGCGCGTGCTCGAGATCCTCGGCGGCTCGCTCGCCGACGTGCAGCCAGGCTCCGAACGCGCGCAGCAGCTCAAGGCCCTGCTGCTGCGACAGGGGCTGTGGTCGCAGTACCTGGAGGTCGGCATCGGTCCCGACGCCGAGATCTTCACCAAGGCGCCGGTGCTGTCGGCCGTGGGCTGGGGCGCCGAGGTCGGCGTCCATCCGGCCTCGCAATGGAACAACCCCGAGCCCGAGGTCGTGCTGGCGGTGGACAGCCGCGGCCGCGTCAAGGGCGCCACACTCGGCAATGACGTCAACCTGCGCGACGTCGAGGGCCGCAGCGCGCTGCTGCTGGGCAAGGCCAAGGACAACAATGCCTCCTGCGCCATCGGACCGTTGCTGCGCCTGTTCGATTCCGGCTTCGCGCTCGACGACGTGCGCCGCTGCGTCGTGACGCTGCAGGTCGACGGCGAGGACGGTTTCGAACTGCGCGGTGAAAGCAGCATGGCGAAGATCAGCCGCGATCCGCTGGAACTGGTGCGGCAGGCCCACGGCGCACACCACCAGTATCCGGACGGCTTCGTGCTGTTCCTCGGCACCATGTTCGCGCCGGTGCAGGACCGCGGCCCCGCCGGCAGCGGCTTCACGCACAAGGCCGGCGACATCGTGCGCATCGGCACGCCGAAACTCGGCACGCTGGTCAACACGGTGCAGCCCTGCGACCGCATCGCGCCGTGGACCTTCGGCCTGCGCGCGCTGTTCGACAACCTCGCCCAGCGTGGATTGTTCGCCGCGCCACCGTCGGCGCAGGCATGATCACGACAGAGTTCGCCGGAACCCTCACGGCACCCACACCAGACCTACGGCCCAGTCTTCGGAGCAATCGATGACCCGACACCACAACCTGATCAACGGCGAATGGACCGAAGGCCGGTCCTATGCACCCAACCTGAATCCATCGAACCTCGACGACGTGATCGGCGAGTACGCCCATGCCGACGCGGCGCAGGTCGACGAGGCGGCACGGGCGGCGCGGCGCGCCTTCGCGACCTGGTCCACCGGCGGCATCCAGGCGCGCGCCGACCTGCTCGACCGCATCGGCAACGAGATCCTGCAGCGCAAGGACGAACTCGGCACCCTGCTCGCCCGCGAGGAAGGCAAGACACGCGCCGAAGGCATCGGCGAGGCGATGCGCGCGGGCAACATCTTCAAATTTTTCGCCGGCGAATGCCTGCGCACCGCCGGCGAGGTGCTGCCGTCGGTGCGGCCCGGGATCGGCGTGGAGGTGACGCGCGAGCCGCTCGGCGTGGTGGCGCTGGTCACGCCGTGGAACTTTCCGCTGGCGATCCCGGCATGGAAGATCGCGCCGGCGCTGGCCTACGGCAACTGCGTCGTCTTCAAGCCCGCCGACCTGGTGCCCGGCTGCGCCTGGGCGCTGGCCGAGATCATCCACCGCGCCGGCGTGCCGGCCGGCGTGTTCAACCTCGTGATGGGCCGCGGCTCGGTGATCGGCGAAACGCTGGTCACGCACCCCGAGGTCGATGCCATCAGCTTCACCGGCAGCCAGAGCGTCGGCCAGCGGCTGGCGCAGTCGGCGGCGGCCGGCATGAAGAAGGTGCAGCTCGAAATGGGCGGCAAGAACGCGCAGGTCGTGCTCGACGACGCGCACCTGCCGACCGCGGTGGAGATCAGCGTGCAGAGCGCGTTCTTCTCCACCGGCCAGCGCTGCACGGCGGCCAGCCGGCTGATCGTGACCGAAGGCATCTATCCAAAGTATCTCGCCGCGATGCGCGAGCGCATGGCCCGGCTTACGGTCGGCGACGCGCTGGCCCAGGGCACCGACATCGGCCCGGCGGCGAGCCAGGCCCAGCTCGAGCAGGACCTCGCTTACATCGCGCTCGGCCGGCAGGAAGGCGCGCCGCTGGCCTGCGGCGGCGAGCGGCTCGATCTCGCCCAGCGCGGCTACTACCTGTCGCCGGCGCTGTTCAGCGAAAGCCTGGCGGAAATGCGGATCAACCGCGAGGAGATCTTCGGCCCGGTGGCGGCGATCATCCGCGTGCGCGATTACGACGAGGCGCTGGCGGTGGCCAATGCGACGCCGTTCGGCCTGTCCACGGGCATTGCCACGACCAGCCTGAAGTACGCCACGCACTACAAGCGCCACGCGCAGGCCGGCATGGTGATGGTCAACCTGCCCACCGCGGGCGTCGACTATCACGTGCCCTTCGGCGGCCGCAAGGGATCGAGCTACGGCGCGCGCGAGCAGGGCCGCTACGCGGCGGAGTTCTACACGACGGTCAAGACCGCCTACACCGCGGCCTGAGCCACGGCGGACGGCGCCGACGCCGCTTTGGCGGCAAGCCGCGCCCAGGCGTCGTCGACCTCCGCCTGCAGCGCCTCGACCTGTTCGGGCGTCAGATGGCGGTAGCGCCGCTGCAGCGACAGGTAGTCGCTGACCGGACGGGTACGGGGCGTGTGGTTGATCGTCCACTTGCGGCCGTCCTCGACCTCATACAACGGGAAGGCGCCGCACTCGACCGCGTAGCGGGCAGCGGTCAGGCCGACATCGTCGGGCATGCCCCAGCCGTCGAGGCACGGGATCAGCAGCGTGATGATGCGCGTGCCGCGCATCGATTTCGCCTTCTTCACCTTGGCGAGCAGGTCGGCAAGGTACGCGACGTTGGCGGTGGCCACGTACGGCACCTCGTGCGCGGCCATGATCTCGGTGAGGTTCTTCTTGCGCGAGGTCTTGCCGGCCGGCGTGGAGCCGGTGCTGGCGTAGTGCGGGGTCGACGACGACTTCTGCGCCCCGGTATTCATGTAGCCCTCGTTGTCGAGGCAGAAGTAGATGAAGTCCTCGTTGCGCTCGGCGGCCGAGGACAGGCACTGGAAGCCGATGTCGTAGGTGCCGCCGTCGCCGGCGAGCACGATCACCTGCGTGTCGCGCTTGCCCTGCGCGTCGAGCGCGCGGCGCAGGCCTGAGGCGGCGGCCGCGCTCGCCTCCAGCGTCGGCTGGTAGACGGGGATCTTCAGCGAACTGTACGGCTGCGGCCCGGCGATGATCGCCATGCACGACGGCGGGATCACCGCCATCGTGTCCGGACCGAGGGCGGCGAGCACGTGGCGTACCGACAGCGCGTCGATGCAGCCGGGACAGGCGGCGTGGCCGGAACAAAGCATCGCCTCTTCGCGGATCCCGATTCTGTGCATGCGGCTCACCTGACCCAGACGGATTGCGGTTGCGGTTCGCCGGAGCGGGCGCGCTTGACGAATTCGACGACCCGTTCCGGCGGCACGTTGACGCCGCCGACGCCGGCGAGATAGCCATGCACCTTCGGCGCATCGCGCAGGCCGTACAGCGCGCCGAGCAGTTCGCGATGCAGCACGCCACCGGCACCGGGCGAATGGTTGCGGTCGAGCACGATCACCTCGGGCACTGCGGCTAGGGCATCGCGCAGCGCCGCGACCGGCAGCGGCCGGAACAGGCGCAGCTTAAGCAGGCCGACCGCGTCGCCCGCATCGCGCATCGCGTCGACCGCCTCGCGCACCGTGCCGCACATGCTGCCCATGGTGACGATCACCGTGCGCGCGCCGTCGCAGCGGTAGCTCTCCAGCGCGCCGCCGTAGCTGCGGCCAGTCGCGCGCGCCCAGTCGCGGTCGACCTCGTCGGCCAGCAACGGCACCCGCGCCATCGCCTCTTCCATCGCCTGCCGGTGGCGGTAGAACATGTCCTGCGTCACCACGTTGCCCCACGACTCGACCTTCGCGGTGTCGAGGCGATGCGGCGGCGCGTACGGCGGCAGGAAGGCGTCGACCAGTTCCTGCGCCGGGATGTCGACCGGCTCGAGCGCGTGCGAGACGTAGAAGGCATCGTGGCTGACCATCGCCGGCAGCGCTACAGCCTCGGCGATGCGGAAGGCCTGGATCGTCGTGTCGAGCGATTCCTGCGCGCTTTCGGAATAGAACTGGATCCAGCCGGTGTCGCGCTGCGCAAGGCTGTCGGTCTGGTCGGGCCAGAACGCCCACGGCGAGGCGACCGTGCGGTTGATGTTGGCCATCACGATCGGCGCCCGTGCGCCGGCCGCATAGTGCAGCAGCTCGTGCATCAGCAGCAGGCCCTGCGAGGCGGTGGCGGTGAACACGCGCACGCCGGCAAGCGACGCCGGGATGCAGGCCGCCATCACCGAGTGCTCGGATTCCGGCGTGATGATCTCGGCATCGAATTCGCCCGCGGCGGCGAACTCGGTGAGCTTTTCCAGCACCGGCGTCTGCGGCGTGATCGGATAGACGGGCGCCACCTTCGGCCGCGCCAGCTTTGCCGCCCACGCCACCGCGTGGTTGCCGGTCATCAGCACCCTGCGCTGCTGTGCGGCCAACCTTTCGGGTGCGTTCATACCGCCCCCTTCGCCTTGCGGGCTGTCCCCCCAGGGGGGCGCGAGCTGGACGCGGCGTCATGCCCCGCGGCATGACCCGCACCCGCAGGGCGAGCGCCTACGGGCGCAAACGCGGCCGGCAGGATCGAGCGTCTCCGCAGCGGCCGCGCGGCGCTCATCTTGCCTCCTCGACCATCTTCATCGAGCCGGTCGGGCATTCCTTCACGCACAGTCCGCAGCCCTTGCAGTAGTCGGTGAGCACGACGTAGCCGTTGGCGGCGCGCCTGACCGCGAGATCCGGGCAGTAATTGACGCAGTTGTCGCAGAAGATGCAGCTGCCGCAGGAAAAGCAGCGTTCGGCCTCGGCCAGCGCCTGCTCGAGCTCGAGCCCGAGCTGGACCTCGATGTCGCTGCCGAGCCGCTCGGCCGCGCCGCGCCGCGCTCCCGCGGCGCGCGCCTGCCGCGGGTAGTACGCGGTGGCGATCGCGCCGAGCTTGACGATCGGCTCGCTCGGCTCATTCTCAACGGCCGCCTCGCGCAGCCGGCGATCGATCTCACGCGCGGCGCGCTTGCCCATGCCGACCGCCTCGGTGACGAAGCGCGCCATGCTCGCCAGGTCGCCGCCGGCGTAGATGCCTTCGGCGCTCGTGGCCTGGCGCGCATCGACCTTCAGCAGATTGCCGTCGACCGCCAGCGCGCCCAGCGCGGAAAGATCCGGATCCTGGCCGATCGACGGCACGATCGCGTCGGCAATCAGCGCGAACTCGCTGTCCGGCCGCGGCGTCACCCTGAACTGCCCGCGCTGCGCCCCCGGCTCGAAACGCACGCGCACGAGGTCGAGCCGCAGGCCGCCCGCGGTCTGCATGACCGAGGTCAGCATGCTGCCTGAGACCAGCACGATGCCCTCTTCCAGCGCCTCGTCGATCTCCTCGCGCTGCGCCGGCATCTGCGCCACGCTTTCCAGCGCCACGATCGTCACCTCGTGCCCGGCGCGGCGCGCGCTGCGCGCCGCGTCGAGCGCCGCGCTGCCGCCGCCGATCACGACCAGCCGTCGCCCCAGCTGCGGCATGTCGCCGATACTTGCCCGGGCGAGGTATTCCGCGCCGTCCATGACCCACGGCTGCGCATAATCCAGTTGCGGCAGGCGCTTTTGCCGCCGCGCGCCGGTGGCCAGGTACACGGCGTCGAAGTCGGCTCGCAAACGCTCGAGGTCGGCCGCCGTGGCCAGTGCTTCGCCACAGCGCACGTCGACGCCAAGGGCGACGATGCGGGCGATCTCGCCGTCCAGCACCGAACGGGCGAGCCGGTATGGCGGGATGCCGTAGCGCATCAGACCGCCAAGCTCGGGCTGCGATTCGAACAGCGTGACCGGGTAGCCAAGCCGACGCAACTGAAACGCGGCCGACAGGCCCGATGGCCCGCCGCCGACCACCGCAACGCGCTGCGTGCGTTGCACCGCCGGCGCCTCGAACGCCCAGCCCTCGGCCAGCGCGAGGTCGCCGACGAAACGTTCGAGCCTGCAGATCGCCAGCGGCTCGTCGAACCCGGCGCGATTGCACGCCGCCTCGCAGGGGTGATGGCAGATGCGGCCGGCGATCGCCGGGAACGGGTTGTGCCGCGTCAGGACCTCCCACGCGCCGCGGAAGTCGCGCGCGCGGGCCAGCCCGATCCATTCGGCGATGTCGCCATTGACCGGGCACGCCGCGTGGCATGGCGACGGCGCGCGGATGTGCTGCGGCAATGCCGCGCGCCATGTGCCGGTCTTGAAGACCTCGGTGCTGCCGGTGGTCCAGATCGGCGGGATCGCGTTCATGCGGCAGCCCTGCGCAATTGCGCGTCGACCCACGCGTAGCCGTCCCGGCAGGCGGCGATGTTCTCCGCCTGCAGCTTGGGCGCCTCGTCGGTCAGCGTCCGCGCCAGCACGTCGAACGCCGGCGCCTCGATCGCCCGTGCGAACGCGCCCAGCAGCACCGAATTGACGATCCGTCCGAGACCATGGCGGCGCGAGATCGCGATGGCGTCGACCGGGAAGACGCGGTGGCCCGGCAGCGCCTTGGCGAACTGCTCCGGCGACTGCGCCGAGTTGACGACGATCAGCGTCTCGGGCCGGGCGGCCGCGAGCAGCCGCGCATCGAGCAGCGTCGAATCGAAACAGAGGATCGCGTCAGCCTGCTCGATGTCGCAGCGCACGCGGATCGGCCGGTCGTCGACTCGAATATACGAACTGACCGGCGTGCCGCGGCGCGCGCCGCCGTAGCTGGAGAACGCCTGCACCTGGCGGCCGGCGGCGAAGAACGCCATCGCCAGCAGATTGCCGGCCGTCTGCGCGCCCTGCCCGCCTCGTCCCTGGATGATGATCTGCAGCACGCGCCTGTCACCTCGCTCTGCCTGCGTCGGCCGGACCGCCGCCGCGGCCGCGCCGCCACGGACCCAATCTAGGCCCGATCTCGCCATTCGTCGAATTGATTGTCAGAATCGGCGATATTCACGATCTGGATTGCGCGGCCGATGAATTTCCGTCATCTCGACCTGAACCTGCTGCGCGTGCTCGCGGCGGTCTACCGCACGGGTTCGGTCACGGCGGCCGGAAATCAGCTGGCCCTGTCGCAGCCGGCCACGTCGAACGCGCTGGCACGGTTGCGCGAGTTCTTCGGCGACGAACTGTTCGTCCGCTCGCCGCGCGGCCTGCACCCGACGCGCACCGCGCAGCGCATCGCACCGGCGGTGATCGCGCACCTGCAGGCGCTGGAAGCCACGGTGCTGAGCGGCGAGGCGTTCGATCCGGCCACGAGCCGCGTGCACTGGCGGCTGTCGTTGTCTGATCTCGGCGAGATCCTGTTCCTGCCGCGGCTGGCGCAGGTGCTGCGCAGCGAAGCGCCTCACTGCCAGCTGTCCAACGTCGCCGTTGCCGCCGAGCAGGTGGCAAGCAGCCTGGAGGCGCGCGACATCGACCTCGCCATCGGCATCCTGCAGACGCGCCATGGCGGCATCGCCGGCGAATCGCTGTTTCGCGAGCGCTTCGTCGGCATCACGTCACCCGAATGGTCGCCGCCGGCAGGCCGCGTCGGCAAGGCCCTGACGGCGCGGCAACTCGCCGGCGCGGCGCTGGCGGTGGCCACGCCCACGGCGACCGTGCACGGCAGCGTGGAGGCAAGGCTGAAGCAGCTGAAGCTGGCCGACCGCGCGGTGCTGCACGCGCGGCACTTCGGCGCGCTGCCGGAACTGGTCATGCGCTCTGACCTGCTGGCGATCGTGCCGCGCATGTTCGCCGAGTCGCTGGCACCACGCTACGACGTGCGCGTGTGGGAGTTGCCCGACGTGGCGCCGGACTACGACGTGCGCATGCTGTGGCACTCGTCGGCCAGCGGCGATGCGGCGCATGCCTGGCTGCGCGGCGTGGTGCAGCGGCTGTTCAGGCGGCGCGAACGCAGTTGACCGATCCGAACGGGAGCCGGCATTGACCCAGCTTCGCATCCCCGCCGTCTACATGCGCGGCGGCACCAGCAAGGGCGTGTTCTTCCTCGCCGGCGACCTGCCGGCCGACCCGGCGCAGCGCGATCGCATCCTGCTGCGCGTGGTCGGCAGCCCCGATCGCTACGGCAAGCACATCGACGGCATGGGTGGCGGCACCTCGAGCACGAGCAAGGTCGTCATCGTTGCGCGGTCGACCCGGCCGGACTGCGACGTCGACTATCTGTTCGGCCAGGTTGCCATCGACCGGCCGGTGATCGACTGGTCCGGCAACTGCGGCAACCTCACCGCCGCCGTCGGTCCGTTTGCCATCAGCGCCGGCCTGGTGCCGGCGCCGGCCGACGGCACGGCCACCGTGCGGCTGTGGCAGATGAACATCGGCAGGCAGATCGTCGCCCATGTGCCGATGCGCGGCGGCAAGGTTCAGGAAGAAGGTGACTTCGAGCTGGACGGCGTGGCCTTCCCGGCCGCGGAGATCGCGCTCGAATTTCTCGACCCCGCGGGCGGCGAAGGCGGGACGCTGTTTCCGAGCGGCGCCGCAGTCGACCGTCTCGACGTTCCCGGCCTCGGCGCAGTCGAGGCGACGCTGATCGACGCCGGCAATCCGACGCTTTTCGTCGCCGCCGCCGCGCTCGGCCTGCGCGGCACCGAGTTGCCGGCCGAGGTCAACGCCGACCCGGCGCTGCTGGCGCGGGCGGAGGGCCTTCGCGCGCATGGCGCCGTCGCGATGGGACTCGCCGGCGGTGCCAGCGAAGCCACCGCGACGCGCCCGCACACGCCCAAGCTGGTATTGGTCGCGCCGCCGCAGACCTTTGTCGCCACCGACGGCCGGACCATCGAGGCAGCGAGCATCGACCTGCTGGCGCGTATCTTCTCGATGGGTCCGCTGCATCACGCCATGACCGGCACCGGCGCGGTCGCCCTCGCCGTGGCGGCGACGATCCCCGGCACGCTCGTGCACCGCCTGTGCGGCGGGCGCGCCGGCCGCGTGTGCTTCGGTCATCCCGCCGGCCGTCTCGCGGTCGGGGCGGAAGCGAAACTGCAGTCGGGACAATGGGTCGTTGCCAGGGTGACGATGAGCCGCTCGGCACGGCGGCTCATGGAAGGCTGGGTGTGCACCCCGGGCGTGTGACCGGCGCCTCCAGCCGGCGCCTGCTGTCGATCAGCCGGATCAGATCGAGACGGCCAGCCGAATCCCCTGCTCGATCGCGCGCGCGGCGTCGAGTTCGGTGGCGACGGCGGCACCGCCGATCAGGTGCGGGCGGATGCCGCGCGCGATGAGGCCGGCAAGCAGCGTGCGGTTGCTTTCCTGCCCGGCGCAGATCACCACGGTATCGACCGCCAGCACCCTGGCCTCGCCGTCGACGACGTAATGCAGGCCCTCGTCGTCGATCGCCGTGTAGTTCGCGCCGGCGATCATCTCGACACCCGCCCTTTGCAGCCGCGCCTTGAGGATCCAGCCGGTGGTCTTGCCGAGGCCGGCGCCGGGCTTCTCGCTCTTGCGCTGAAACAGGGTGACGCGGCGCGCGACGTGGCGGCCGGTCGCGGCGCCGCCGTCGAGGCCGCCGCGGCGCGCCGCCGGATCGACATTCCATGCCTGCAGAAATTTCTGCGGCGAGCGCGATTCTTCCGCATCGCCGAGCAGGAACTCGGCCACGTCGAAGCCGATGCCGCCGGCACCGACGATCGCGACGCGCTCGCCGGCCGGCGTTCGGCCGCTCAGCACGTCGGCATAGGAAACGACCTTCGCGTGGCCGATGCCCGGCAGCTGCGGCCGGCGCGGCGTCACGCCGGTAGCGAGGACGACCTCGTCGAACGCCTCCGCCGCAAGTTCATCGGCGTCGGCGGACACGCCGAGCCGAAGCCGCACGCCGAGACGTTGCAGCCGCACGCGGAAATAACGCAGCAGTTCGTCGAACTCGTACTTGCCCGGCACCACCCGCGCCAGGTTCAACTGGCCGCCGACCGCCTCGGCCGCTTCGCATAGCGTCACTGAATGGCCGCGCTCGGCCGCATCGATCGCGAATGCCATGCCTGCCGGTCCGGCGCCAACCACCGCGATGCGCTTGCGCCGGTCTGCGGCGGGCGAGTGGTACTCGATTTCGTGGCCGGCGCGCGGGTTGACGAGGCAACTGGCCGAGCGCTCGGTGAAGATCAGGTCGAGACAGCTCTGGTTGCAGGCGATGCATGGGGCGATCTCGTCGGCCCGGCCTTGGCGCGTCTTCCGGGCGAATGCCGGATCGGCAAGCAGCGGCCTCGCCATCGACACGAGGTCGGCCGTGCCCTCGGCCAGCAATGCCTCGGCCAGTTCAGGCGTATTGATGCGGTTCGACGCGATTACCGGAACCGATACCGCGTCCTTCACCCGGCGCGACGCGAAGGCCCACGCCGCGCGCGGCACGCTGGCGGCGATCGTCGGCACCGGCGACTCGTGCCAGCCGATGCCGGTGTTCAGGATGTCGGCACCGGCGCGCTCGATCCGCCGCGCCAGTTCGACGGTATCCGCCGCGGTCGTTCCGCCTTCGACCAGATCGATCGCCGAGATCCGATACACGAGCAGGAAGTCACCGCCGCACGCCTGCCGCACCGCGCGGACGATCTCGACGGCGAAGCGGCAGCGGTTGTCGATCGAACCGCCGTACTCGTCGTCGCGGCGGTTGGTCGCCGGCGCCGTGAACTCGTTGATCAGATATCCCTCCGAGCCCATGATCTCGACGCCGTCGTAGCCGGCCTCGCGCGCGAGCACCGCGGTGCGCGCGAAGTCGTCGATCGTGCGCCGGATCTCCTGCGCGGAAAGCGCGCGTGGCGTGTAGCGGTTGATGCGCGCGCGGATCGCCGACGGGCCGACGCACTCGGGCAGCTTGGCGTAGCGGCCGGTGTGCAGGATCTGCAGCGCGATGTGCCCGCCTTCGCGATGGACGGCCTCGCAGACGGCGCGGTGCGGCGGCAATTGCGACGCGTCGTCGAGGATCGGGCCGTCGGGCTCGATGCGCCCCTCGGGATTCGGCGCGAAACCGCCGGTCAGGATCAGCCCGGTTTCGCCGCGCGCGCGCTCGGCGTAGAAGGCCGTCAGCCGCTCGAGCGGCCGGTCGAGCGTCTCCAGCCTCGTGTGCATCGCACCCATCACGATGCGGTTGCGCAGGCGAAGGAAGCCGAAGTCGAGCGGCGCCAGCAGGCGCGGATAGCGGCTCATGTTGCGGCAGCCAACGTAACGTTCAGGCGCGTGCGGGGTCGCGCAGGCGCGCCGAGGAGCGCGTCAGGTCTTCCCGAGCCTGCGCACCGCCACCCGCACCACATCGGCGCCCGAGCCGGTCGCATCGGTCAGTTCGAGCGACATCGGCGCGATCGTGTTCAGGCTCGGCGCCTTCATCTGCCTGGCGTACGGCGTGGCCCAGTGATCGAACTGGCCGATGATCAGCATCGTCTGCGGATGGATGCCCTGCGCCAGCACCGCCCGGCCCTGCGTCGAAGCGATCACCGAGCGCACCTCGATCAGGTCGCCGTCATCGATGCCGAGTTCGCGCGCGGTGCGGGCGTTGATCACGACGCCGCGATGGCCGCGCAGGTTGCCCGCCACTTCGTCCATCAGCTGGATCGCCGCGTTGCCCCCCGAGTGGTACTGCATGCTCTTGGTGGTGATGAGCCAGAACGGAAATTCCTCCGGCTTGTGGCCGCGGCGCACGAGGTCTTTTTCCCACAGCGCCGGAAAATCGTGCCAGACGGGCAGCGGCTGGTACTCCTCCAGCTGCCGGTCCCACCACTTGACGCCCTGCTCGTGCAGCCGGTTGGCCAGTTCACGGCCAGCACGCAGCAGCCGCTCCTGGTACGGCAGCTCGAAGCGCAGCCCCTGCTTTTTCAGCGTCGGATACAGGTACCAGCCCGTCTGCTTGTACGGCCGCGTCATCAGGCCGTGCTGCTTGAACCAGGCGAGATCGTGGATCTCCTCGCCGCGCGACAGCTCGTGGCTGGCGGCCCGGCACACCGAGTCCCAGATCTCGTCGACCGAATGCGGGCTCGCCGGATCGAGCGAGAAATCGCGGCCCTCGGCCTTCAGCGGCACGCCGCAGGCACCGCGGTTGATGGCCTCGTTGTAGCCCTCGAGCAGGCCGGTGCGGCGCGCCAGTTCGGTGGCGATCCACGTGAAGTCGCGCGAATCGCCGCGCGGCGCCACAGCCGGCTGGCGCAGCACGAAACCCTGATGGCGCCAGAACTGCTCGACGAACTTGGTCTTGCCCAGCCGGATCAGCTGCGTCGATTCGAGATCGGTCGCCTCCGGCAGCAGGATGTCGGCCATGTGGTTGGTCTCGTCCGGCGTGTAGGCCACGCACACCGTGTACGGGAACTTCGCCATCATCCCGGCGACGGCGCGCGTATCCCAGAACGAGATGCCGGGGTTGGTGCGGTAGGCGATCCACATCTCGGGCAGGCTGGTCTCGGGCCAGGCCTCCGGCCGATGGTCGCTGAACATCCAGGCCAGATGCGTCGGGCCGAGCGCCTCGCTCCACGCACCGGCGTTGCCCGACAGCGGCACCAGCGTGCGGTGGGCGTTGCGGCCGGTGGGCTTGCGCACCCACTTGTCCCTGGCCGTCGGGTTCATGTTGGTGTTCATGAAGCCGTCCACACCCGGCTTGACGCTGGCGTGGCGGTTGTCGTGCGGCTTGTTCAGGCGCACGGTGGTGCCGAGCGTGCCGCCGGGCACCTCGAGCGCGCCGACAAGCACGGCCAGCACGGTGCGCGACCACACGGCCTCGAAAGCGCCCCAGCCGTTGTTCACCGTCTTGCCCAGCGTCACCGCCACCGGGCGGAACGGCAGCACCTCGCCGTCGATCTCGATCGTCTCGCCGATGCAGGCGTTGTCGAGGTATTCGGCCGCCAGCCGGCGGATCGTTGCCGCCGGCACCTCGCAGATCGGCGCCGCCCATTCCGGGCTGTACTGGCGCATGTGCTCGACCAGCTTGCCGAACGCGGTGACGGCTTCAACGTTCTCGTGCGTCCAGGTCTGCCCGTCGGCGCCGAGTTCGACCGCGTGCGCCACGCGCACGCGCCCTTCGAGCAGCGGCACGACGCCGGGCGCATCGAACGGCACCGGGCGGTTGCCGCCGGTGTCCCACAGCAGCGGTTTGCCGCTTCCGGCCTCGCGCAGGTAGTAGCCGTTAGGGCCGACCAGGTAAGGCGACGAGGTCGAAT
Organism: uncultured Burkholderiaceae bacterium; assembly: GCA_964509545.1. Classification (GTDB taxonomy): domain Bacteria; phylum Pseudomonadota; class Gammaproteobacteria; order Burkholderiales; family Burkholderiaceae_F; genus JADJWR01. The sequence goes on from CAZDXQ010000046.1 coordinate 22,230, forward strand.
CGCGCAGGAAGGCGAGATCGAGCCGCTGGCGCGGATGCTCGTGCAGCATCACGTGGATGATCGCGAACATGCACGCCGCGTCGGTCTTCGGCTTGATCGGTATCCACTCGGCGGAGGTGCCGGCCGTGACCGACAAGTGCGGCTCGATCTGGATGCGCTTGGCGCCGCGCACCCGCGCGTCGGCGTGGCGGGTGACCGCGCACGGCCCGCCGGTCACCTCGTTGTTGTTGCCGAAGGAAAGGTTGAAGCGCGTCAGCGCCATGTCGGCCGAGACGGTGAAGGCGCGGTGCCAGAACTCGCCGAACAGGTGCTCGGAGTGCACGCACTTGACGCCCTGCCCCGAGCCGAAGCTGTAGTCGATCGCGCCCCACGCGGCGAGGAAGGCCGGGAAGCTGCCCATGTAGTTGGCCGGCGTTCCGCCGTGGCCGAAGGTCACCGCCAGCCGCGGAAAGCCCTGCTCGTCGATCAGCCCGCGGCCGCGGATCTCCTTCAGCTTCGCCGCGACGGTGTCGAGCGCCTCGTCCCACGAGATCGGCACCCAGCCCGGGTCCTCGTCGATGCCCTTCTTCGGGTTGCTGCGCTTCATCGGCGACAGGATCCGCGCCGGGTGATAGGTCTTCTGGATCAGGCCGTAGGCCTTGACGCAGGGCCGCCCGTCGGACGGGTGCAGGCCGATGCCGTCGAAATTCGGCCCGATGCCGGTGGCCACGCCGTCGGTGACCTTGACGGTGAGCAGGTCGGGGCCGGCCACACAGTTGTAGCAGTACGTCGGCACGTCGCGCTCTACAGCGCGCTTGCGTTCGCTCAATGCGGTGCTCATGTACGCCCTCCGGCGTTCGATGGCAATGGACAGCGCTCAACCAGCCGGCAGCACGGCCGTGGCTTCGAGCTCGATCACCGCCGGGTGGTCGAGCAGGTCGGCGACGAAGATCATGCTCATCGCCGGAAAGTGGCGCCCCATGTGCCGGCGCCAGACATCACCGAGCTCAGCGCGTGCGGCCAGATAGGCGGCGCGGTCGCAGCAGAACGCGGTGATCCGGCACACGTGCTCCGGCCGGCCGCCGGCCTGCGCCAGAACTTCGAGGACGTTGGCCAGCGCCTGCTCGAACTGGCCGACGAAATCGGTGCGCTCGAACTTCTGCTGCGCATTCCAGCCGACCTGGCCGGCGATGAAGACGATGCGCCCGGCATCGACGGCAATGCCGTTGGCGTAGCCGATGGGAGGCGCCCAGCCGGGCGGAAGCAGCGTCTGCACGGCGAGGGCCTATTGGTCGTAGCGCGGCGGATCGGGGTCGACCGCCCAGTCCTTCTCGGGCTGAGGCACCTTGGCCAGCCAGGCCTTGACCAGCTCGACGTGCTCGCGCTCCTCGTCGCGCAGCTCGATCGCGGCCTTGCGCACCGGCTCGGCATGGGCGCTCATCGCCAGTTCGGCAAAGAAGCGCTCGGCCCGCTGCTCGGCGGCCAGCGCCAGCTGCAGCGCGTGCCAGGGGCGCATCAGGTAGTGCACCTCATCGATCGGCACTGCCTCGGCCGACTCGAAGCCCTCCCACGCCGGGGCCACGGCGTACGGCGGTGGCTGGGTCCAGCCCATCTCGGCCATGATCTGCGCCGCGTGCTTGCCCTCGATCACCGACATCTTGCGGAACAGCTCGGCCACCTCGCGGTTGTTGTGCATTTCCATCGCGTCGGCCAGGTCGGCGTAGCGGCTCTGCGCGTCCAGTTCCATCGCGTAGGCCTGGGCCATGAATTCGTCGAGTGTCTGTGGCAGTTTCAGTTTCATACGAGGAACTCCGCTTCGAGATCGCTGACGGCCGCCGGCTTGCTGGCCCGCTGCAGCGGATAGGGCGAGCGGGTGCCGGCGTACAGGACGCCGATGTTCAACCCGTCGTCGGTCATCACGCGGCGCGCCGCAAGCACCGGATCGTCGGTCTGCGCCACTGGCGCCGGACGCACCACCGACTTCCACTCCTTTTGCTCGGGCCGGAAGGTGACGCACGGGCTGAGGATCTCGACGAACGAGAAGCCCGGATGCTGGATTGCCTGGGCAATGACCGCCGCGGTTCCATTGGGGTCGCCGGCAAACGCGCGGGCGACAAAGTTGGCGCCGGCGGCCAGCGCCACCACCAGCGGATGGAAGACGCGAATCTTGGTGCCGCCGGGCGCGAGTTTCGAATCCCAGTCGGGTTCGGTGGTCGGCGACGGCTGGCCCTTGGTCATGCCATAGACGTGATTGTCCATCACGATGTACGTGAGGTCGACGTTGCGCCGGCAGGCGTGCAGGAAGTGGTTGCCGCCGATCGAATAGCCGTCGCCGTCGCCGCCGGTGACCAGCACGGTCAGCTCCGGCCGGGCCAGCTTCAGGCCGGTGGCCGCAGCCAGCGCCCGTCCGTGCACGCCGTGAAAGCCGTAGCAGCTCGTGTAGGCGGGAATGCGCGACGAGCAGCCGATGCCGGAGACGACGCCGACCTCGTGCGGCGGCCTGCCGATCATCGCCAGCGCCTTGGTGATGGCGCTGAGCACCGAAAAGTCGCCGCAGCCCGGGCACCAGACCGGCTTGACCGCCGACTTGAAGTTCGCCGGCGTCAGCGGCGCTGCCGCGCAGGCGGTTGCCGTATCGTTCATGCGGCTTTCCTCCAGTCCGCGATCGCCTTGTGCAGTTCGCCGGGGCGCAGCGGCAGCGGCCCGGGCCGGTGGTAGCTCGTCGGTCTCGCCGGCAGGTCGAAGTGGCCGCGCAGGTAGCGATAGAACTGCGCGCCGTGGTTCTGCTCGACCACCAGCACCTGGCGCACGCCGTCGAGCGCCCGCGCGAGTTTTTCCGGTTGCGCCGGCGCCAGCAGGCGCATCGCGATCAGGCGCATCCTGTGCCCGTCGGCGCGGGCACGCGCGATGGCCTCGCGCACGGCCGCGGAGGCCGAGCCGAAGGTGATCACCGCGGCGTCGCCGTCGCCCTCGATGTCGGCCCAGGCGTCGCCGTAGTCGTACTGCACGAGCTTGCGTTCGCGCTTGTCCAGCTGCAGCCGATGGTCGCGTGAATTGCTGCTCGGCACCGCCGCCTCCGTGTGCTCGAGACCGTCGGCGGTGTAGGTAACGCCGGGCGTGCCCGGGATCGCCATCGGCGAGATGCCCGATTCGGTGTTGCGGTAGCGCTTGTACTCGGGGCTGTTGGCCTCGGCCGTGAGGCGCTTGCCGCGCAGGCCGGTGTCCGGCGGCGGGTCGATCACGGCCCGCGACTGGCCGAGAAACTGGTCCGACAGCACGATCGCCGGCGCCTGCAGCGCCTCGGCCAGATGCACCGCCCACTGGGTCGTGGTCGCGCAGTCGGCGATCGACGTCGGCGCCAGCACCAGCCGCGGCGCATCCCCGTGCAGCCCGCCGACGGCAAAGGAAAGATCACCCTGTTCGCTCTTGGCCGGAATGCCGGTCGAAGGTCCGCCGCGCATCACGTCGACGATCACCACCGGCGTCTCCGAGGCCACGGCCAGCCCGATGCCCTCCGCCATCAACGCCAGCCCGGGTCCGGCCGTGGCGGTCAGCGACGGCACGCCGCCGAAGGATCCGCCGACGATCATGTTGATCGACGCCAGTTCGTCCTCGGCCTGCAGCAATGTGCCGCCGACTTTCGCCAGCGCCGGCGCCATCCACTCGAGCAGTTCGGTCGCCGGCGTGATCGGATAGGCGGCGACGAAGCGCACACCGCCGCGAATGGCGCCGAAGCCGGCCGCCTCGTTGCCGCTGATCGACCAGCGCTGCTTCGCGTCGCGCTGCTGCGGCACCTGCGGCACCGCGATCGGCGGCGTAACGCATCGCTCGGCGGCGTAGCCCGCGGCCAGCGCGGCGAGATTCGCCGCCAGCGCCGCTTCGCCGCGTTTCCAGTCGGCTCGCACGGCGGCTTCGAGCGCCTCCTGCGGCAGGCCGGCGAGCGCGCCCGCGAATCCCAGGGCCACCATGTTGACCCAGCTGCCGGGGATGGCCTTGGCCATCTTCTTCATCTGCAGCGGCACGTAGCGCGCGCCGGTGGCCTTGAAGACCTCGGGCGGCTCGCCTTCGTCCGGGTCGCCGACGATGACGCTCGATGCGGTCAGCGGCACTTCGTCGGCAAAGCGGTTGATGTTGCCCCAGTCGATCGCCAGCAGCAGGTCGAAGGCGTCGCCGAGCGTGTCGACCGGCCGGTCGGCCAGCCGCACGAGAGCCGCCGCTTCACCGCCTCGGATCTGCGGGCCGCTGGTACGTACCATCAACCCGTAGGCGCCGGCCTTCGCCGCCGCCGCCAGCAGCAGCGTGCCGGCGGTCATCACGCCGCTGCCGCCGCTGCCGCCCATGGCAATGGCCACGCCCTGCGGCGCGCCTGTCTTCGGATCCTTCTTGTTCAATTCGCGGTCCTCCCTGAACTGAGCGATACAACCGCGCTTGTCCTCGGCACGGTTTGACGCAGATCATTGAATTGGCATCGCGTTGCCGCAGCATTCGCACCTGAACTGGTAATTCGGTACCGCTATGCCAGAATAGCCTCGCAGACGACCGCGGGTCAACGGCACAGCACTGATCTGGCGCAAGGAGCCGCTTCCTATGAGCATCGATGCGTACCGCTGGCTGATGACCGCGCCGAAGGCGCCGCTGCAACGCGCCGCGTTCGCGGCCGAGGCCGGCGACGGCGAAGTGGTCGTGGCAGTGGCCGGCTGCGGGGTCTGCCATACCGACCTCGGCTATTACTACGACGGCGTCCGCACCAACGCGCCGCTGCCGCTGGCGCTCGGCCATGAGATTAGCGGCAAGGTCGTCGCTGCCGGCCGCGGCGCCGAAGGCTGGCTGGGCAAGACGGTGATCATTCCCGCGGTGCTGCCCTGCGGCAGCTGCGACCTGTGCCAGCGCGGGCTGGCACCGATCTGCCGCGGCCAGAAGATGCCGGGCAACGACGTGCACGGCGGTTTTGCCTCGCACATCGTCGTACCCGGCCGCGGCCTGTGCGAGGTCGACCTGACGCGGCTCGCCACGGCGGGACTGACACTGTCGCAGGTGTCGATCGTCGCCGACGCGCTGACCACGCCGTACCAGGCCGTGCGCCGTGCCAATGTGGAGCCCGGCAGCCTGGCGATCGTCGTCGGCGCCGGCGGCGTCGGCGGCTACTGCGTGCAGGTGGCGCGCGCCTTCGGCGCGCAGGTCGTGGCGATCGACGTCGACGACGCCAAGCTGGAGGCAATCGCGCCGCACGGCGCCGCGCTGACCCTGAACGCGCGCAACCACGACGCCAAGGCGCTTAAGTCCGCGATCAGCGGCTTCGCCAAGGCCAATGGCCTGCGGCCGACGGAATGGCGCATCTTCGAATGCTCGGGCACCGCCGCCGGGCAACTGACCGCCTTCGGCCTGCTGGTGCACGGGGCGACGCTATCGGTCGTCGGTTTCACGATGGACAAGGTCGAGGTGCGGCTTTCCAACCTGATGGCCTTCGACGCGCGGGCGATCGGCAACTGGGGCTGCCCGCCCGAGTACTACGCGCCGGCGCTCGACCTCGTCCTCGACGGCAAGGTGGCGATCGCGCCGTTCGTCGAAGAGCACCCGCTCGACGACATCAACCACGTCTTCCACGCCGTGCACGCGCGCGAGATCCGCCGCCGCGCGGTGCTGGTGCCTGTCTGATTCCCCTTCCGCCAAAGGACCGAGTCCCATGCGCGAATTCAAGAACCACGATCTCGTCGACGACACGAGCAAGCCCGGCGTGCGCTATGAAAAGCGTCCGGCGCGCACGCCTGACGGCAAGGTAGCCGAGGGCTTGTACAACGCCTGGATCTGGCTCGACAACCCGGGCCAGTACAACTCGTACACCACCGACATGGTCAAGGGCGTGATCCTGGCCATGCGCGCGGCCTCCAATGCGCGCGACGTCAACTGCGTGGTGTTCACCGGCGTCGGCGACAAGGCCTTCTGCACCGGCGGCAATACCAAGGAGTACGCCGAGTACTACGCCGGCCATCCGCAGGAATACCGGCAGTACATGCGCCTGTTCAACGACATGGTCTCCAGCATCCTGGCCTGCGACAAGCCCGTGATCTGCCGCGTCAACGGCATGCGTATCGGCGGCGGGCAGGAGATCGGCATGGCCTGCGACTTCTCGGTCGCGCAGGACCTCGCCCGCTTCGGCCAGGCGGGTCCGAAGCACGGCTCGGCGCCAATCGGCGGCGCGACCGACTTCCTGCCGGTGGCCGTCGGCGCCGAGCGCGCGATGGCCGCCTGCGTGCTGTGCGAGCCGTTCTCGGCGCACAAGGCCTATCACATGGGCATCCTCACCGACCTCGTGCCGGCGCTGAGGGTCGAAGGCCGCTTCGTCGCCAATCCGCTGGTCGAGACGCAACGGATGGTCGACGAGTACGGCCGCTTCGTTTATGGCGAGCCGAAGACCGGCGAGGCGGCGAAGGAGGGCAAGGCGCTGCTCGCGCGCGGCACGGTCGACCTGTCGGCTCTCGATCAGAAGGTCGAGGACCTGTGCGCCAAGATCCTGCTCACGTTCCCCGACTGCACGACCAAGACGCTGGAAGAACTGCGCAAGCCGAAGCTCGAGGCGTGGAACCGCAACAAGGAAGATTCGCGCGCCTGGCTGGCGCTGAACATGATGACCGAGGCCCGCGCCGGCTTCACCGCCTTCAACGAAGGCACGAAGGACGACCGCGAGATCGACTTCGTGGCCCTGCGCCAGAAGCTCGCCGCCGGCGAGGGCTGGGTCGGTCCGCTGCACGACTCCATCCAGCCCCGGGCGAAGCGGAGGAGCTGAGCCCATGCCGCCGCTCGCGGACTGGCTCGAACTCGACGGCGCCCTGCTGCGCCTGCGGCTGGCGCGGCCGAAGGCCAACATCGTCGACGCGGAGATGATCGCGGCGCTCGACGGCGCGCTGCTCGCCCATCGGGCGCAGACGAGCCTGCGCGGCGTGCTGCTCGATGCCGAGGGGCCGAACTTCAGCTTCGGCGCCAGCGTCGAGGAACATCTGCCGGCGCAGTGCGCGCAGATGCTCGCCTCGCTGCACGCGCTGGTCGTGGCGATGATCGAGTTCCCGGCGCCGATCCTCGTTGCCGTGCGCGGCCAGTGCCTCGGCGGCGGGCTCGAAGTGGCGCTGGCCGGCAGCCTGATCTTCGCCGCGCCCGACGCGCAGTTCGGCCAGCCCGAAATGAAACTGGGCGTGTTCGCGCCGGCAGCCTCGGTCCTGCTGCCGTACCGCGTCAATCAGCCGTTCGCCGAGGATCTGCTGTTTTCCGGGCGATCGATCGGTGCTTCGGAAGCGCACGCCGCCGGCCTCGTGCATACGGTCTTCGACGACCCCGAAACCGCGGCGCTGGCCTGGTTCAACCAGCATCTGGCCGGCAAGAGCGCCGCGGCGCTGGCCTGCGCACTGACGGCCGCGCGCGGCGCGATGCTGCGCGACGTGCGCCAGCGTTTGGCCGAAGTCGAGCGGTTGTATCTCGACAAGCTGATGGCAACGCGCGACGCCAACGAGGGGCTCACCGCCTTCCTCGCCAAGCGCAAACCGCAATGGGAGCACCGCTGATGGCCAACATTCCCGCCGTCGTCCAGATCGTGCAGCGCTGCGAGCGGCTCTTCGAGGACCTGCACTTCAACGCTGTCAAGGACTGGAAGGCCGCCGTACCCGGCCGCAAGGCGATCGGCTACATGCCGGTGTACGTGCCGCGCGAGATCATCCATGCCGCCGGCATGCTGCCGGTGGGCATCCTCGGCGGCGGCGACCAGCTCGAGGTGATCCAGGGCGACGCCTACTACCAGAGCTACATCTGCCGCATTCCACGTTCGACGATCGAACTGGGGCTGACCGGCCGGCTCGCCTGCCTCGACGGCATGCTGTTCCCCTCGATCTGTGACGTGATCCGCAACCTGTCGGGCATGTGGCAGATCCTGTTCCCCGACAAGTACGTCCGCTACTTCGACGTGCCGCAGAACTACGACGATTCGGTCGGCGGCCGCTTCTACGTGCAGGAGCTCGAGGTGCTGCGCGAGGACCTCGGCAAACTGGCCGGGCGCGCCATTACCGACGCGATGCTCAATGACTCGATCGCGGTCTACAACGACAACCGCGCCGCGATCCGCGAGCTGTACCGCTACCGTGCCGCCAAACCCTGGCAGGCGCCGACCTCCGAGGTCTATCTGGTGCTGCGCGCCGGCATGGTGCTTCCGCCGGAGGAACACACGGCGCTGGTGCGCGACTACATCGCCGCCGCCGAGGCGTTGCCGCGGCCGAAGCGCGACAACGCCCGGGTGGTGATCAACGGCACCTTCTGCGAGCAGCCGCCGCTGGCGCTGATCAAGTCGATCGAGATGTCCGGCTGCTACGTCGTCGACGACGATTTCATGCTGGTCGGCCGCTGGCTGCTCGACGACGTGCCCACCGACGGGCAGCCGCTGGAGGAGCTGAGCAAGGCCTTCCTGCACCGCTCGGCGACGACCGCCGCCAAGTACGACGACAAGCGCGAGCAGAAAGGCCAGTTCCTGCTCAAGCAGGTCAAGACCTTCGGCGCCGAGGGCGTGATCTTCGCTGCGCCCTCCTTCTGCGACCCGGCGCTGCTCGAGCGGCCGATGCTGCAGGACGTGCTGTCCGTGCACAAGATCCCGCACACCGCCTTCAAGTACGCCGAGAACACCGGCCAGATGGCGCCGATCCGCGAGCAGGCGGGAACGTTCGCCGACTCGATCAAGTTGTGGAACGCGGCGTGAGAACAACCGTCGCCCCGGCGCCGAGCCAGGTCGTCCCGGCGCAGGCCTGGACCCGATCTGTTGCCGATCCTTGGACCCCGGCCTTCGCCGGGGTGACGACGAAGTCCCCACGAGGTACCCGATGAGCACAGCCACCGTCAGCATGCCGTCCCCGCTCGGCAAACCCACCGCGAAGCCGCAGAACGTCCAGAAGGAGGACGCGATGTGGCTGCAGAAGGAGTTGATCAACCGCAACTACATGGAGCTGGCCACCGCGCGGCAGGCGAACCGCAAGGTCTCGGCCACGTTCGTTCCCGGGAATCTCAACGAGCTGCTGATGTGCTTCGACTTCGCGCGCTCGCTGCCGGAGACCAACGCGCTGCAGAACGGCATGCGCAAGAAGAGCGGCAAGATGATCATGGATGCCGAGCGCGACGGCCAGAGCGAGGACGTCTGCACCTATGTGAAGGCCGACCTCGGCATGATGCTCGGCGGCGAGATCGGCCCCACCGGCGACCCGCTGCCGAAGCCCGACGTGCTGCTGCTGTCCTACACCGGCTGCTTCACCTTCATGAAGTGGTTCGAGCTGATCCGCCACAAGT
>CAZDXQ010000047.1:0-30788 GCA_964509545.1 uncultured Burkholderiaceae bacterium
GCAGGATGACGACCAACAACTCGTCCTCCTCTGAAAAACGTTGGGACACTACTGATCGCCGCCAACAAGCAGGAGCAATACGAGGCGCTGTGCCGGGTCCTCGGACGTGAGGAGCTGATCGCCGATCCGCGTTTTGCCGGTCGCGAGGCACGCAAGCGCAACCGCCGCGCGCTCGCCGCCGAACTGGAGGTCATCCTGCGGCAGCAGGCGGCTTTGCACTGGGAAGGCGAACTGAACCGCGCCGGCGTTCCCGCGGGTCGCGTGCTGTCGCTGCCGCAGGCGCTCGAACTGGCGCAGGTGCGCGAACGGCAGTTGTTGCGGCGATTCGCGCCGGTGGCCGGCGTCAACCGCGAGGTGACGGTGCTGCGCGCCGGCTTTCGCCTCGCCGATGGCGATCCGGGGCCGGCTGCGCCACCGCCGCGGCTGGGCGAACACACTGACGAGGTCCTGCAGCAGATCGGTTACGGTGCCGAGGAAATCGAGCGCCTGCGCAGCGAGGGCGTGCTGTAGCGGGCAATGCGCCCGCGCCCGGGCAACGGCAGCCGAACAACGAGATCGGCTTAGCGGCCTCGACCGCTGCCGCGGCGCGGCGCCGCGCGCGGCGCGAAACTCGCCTGCCGCGCGCGTGACGGCGCGTGGCGGGTCGCCGGGGCCGACGCCGGGGCACGGCCTCTCGCCACGCCGCCCGCCGGCCGGGTCGGCGCCTCCTCTTCAGGGCGCGGCCGATACAGCACCAGCAGCTTGCCGATCAGTTGCACGCGCGCCGCACCCAGTCGGTCGGCGATCTGGGCGCAGATCGATTCGCGCTCATCGCGGTCATCGCCGGGAATACGCACCTTGATCAGTTCATGCGCGGCGAGCGCCCGATCCGTCTCCTTCAACACCGCTTCCGTCAGGCCGGCAGCGCCGAGCAGCACGACCGGGTTCAGGTGATGGGCGCGGGCGCGAAGCGCCAGGCGCTCGTCGCGGCTCAGGGTCAGTTCGCTCATGATGCGTAGGCTAACCTACCGACCCGCTGCCAGCGTGGACTGCGGCCGATGCCTGTTGCCAAGAAGAAGCACCGTTCCAAGCGGGCGTGGATCCAGCGTCACGTCACGGATCCGTTCGTCAAGGCGGCCACTGCGCAGGGCTACCGGGCGCGCTCGGCGTTCAAGTTGATCGAGATCGACGACAAGGATCACCTGCTGCGGCCGGGGCTCGCGGTGGTCGACCTCGGCGCCGCGCCCGGAAGCTGGGCGCAGGTCGTCCGGCAACGGCTGGCCGGCGCCGATGGCCATGTCCGTGGGCGCATTGTCGCGCTCGATCTGCTGCCCATGGACCCGCTGCCCGACGTGGTCTTCATCCAGGGCGACTTTCGCGAGCAGGAGGTCGCCGATCGGCTGGCCGAGGCGCTCGCCGGTCAAAAGGTCGACCTGATCCTCTCCGACCTGTCGCCGAACCTGTCCGGCATCGCCGCGGCCGATGCCGCCCGCGGCATGCATCTGCTTGAACTGGCGCTGGAATTCGCGGTCGCGCAGCTGAAACCCGGCGGCACGCTGCTGGTCAAAGCGTTCCAGGGCAGCGGCTACAGCCAGTTTGTCGCTGAACTGAAGAAATGCTTTTCGTCGGTCTCGGTACGCAAGCCGGCCGCGTCCCGTGCCGAATCGGCGGAAACCTACCTTCTGGCTCGCCGATTCAAGGGTTGCCCCGCAGCGGCGTCGACTTGAAAGCAGCAGTATTCCGGCCGCATATAGTGTTTTCGTCTGGTAGGCGCAGGTTTTCCCTTCGACCTACAATTCCCAGCATCGCGCCGCGCTTGCGGCCGCCCAGGAGTCGATCTTGAACAACAGCATGTTCGCGAAAGCCGCCATCTGGATGGTGATCGCGCTGGTCCTGTTCACCGTATTCAAGCAGTTCGAGGGCCGGCAGCGGCCCGGCGAGCGGACGCTGCCGTACTCCGAGTTCCTGGCCGAAGTGAAGTCGGGCCGGATCAAGATGGCCGAGATCCGCGAGTCCGGCGTCACGCCCGAAATCGTCGCCACGACGACCGAGGGCGAGCGGCTGCGCACCATCGCCACCGTGCTCGATCGCGGCCTGATGGGCGACCTGATCAACGCCGGCGTCAAGGTCGACGTGAAGCCGCGCGAGGAGCAGTCGCTGCTGACCTCGATCTTCGTCTCGTGGTTCCCGATGCTGCTGCTGATCGGCGTGTGGATCTTCTTCATGCGGCAGATGCAGGGTGGCGGCCGCGGCGGCGCGTTCTCTTTCGGCAAGAGCCGGGCGCGCATGCTCGATGAGTCGAACAACTCGATCACCTTCGCCGACGTCGCCGGCTGCGACGAGGCCAAGGAGGAGGTGCACGAGCTCGTGGAGTTCCTGCGCGACCCGTCCAAGTTCCAGAAGCTCGGCGGCCGCATCCCGCGCGGCGTGCTGATGGTGGGCTCGCCAGGCACCGGCAAGACGCTGCTGGCCAAGGCGATCGCCGGCGAGGCCAAGGTGCCGTTTTTCTCGATCTCCGGCTCCGATTTCGTCGAGATGTTCGTCGGCGTCGGCGCGGCTCGGGTGCGCGACATGTTCGAGAACGCCAAGAAGCATGCGCCGTGCATCATCTTCATCGACGAGATCGACGCGGTGGGCCGGCAGCGCGGCGCGGGGCTGGGCGGCGGCAACGACGAGCGCGAACAGACGCTGAACCAGATGCTGGTCGAGATGGACGGCTTCGAGACCGGCATGGGCGTGATCGTGATCGCCGCCACCAACCGGCCCGACGTGCTCGACCCGGCGCTGCTGCGGCCGGGCCGCTTCGACCGTCAGGTGGTCGTGCCGCTGCCGGACATCCGCGGCCGCGAGCAGATTCTGAACGTGCACATGCGCAAGGTGCCAATCGGCGCGGATGTGAAGGCCGACATCCTGGCTCGCGGCACGCCGGGCTTCTCCGGTGCCGATCTCGCCAACCTGGTCAACGAGGCGGCGCTGTTCGCCGCGCGGCGCAACGCGCGCGTGGTCGAGATGCAGGACTTCGAGAAGGCCAAGGACAAGATCATGATGGGCGCCGAGCGCAAGTCGATGGTCATGTCCGAGGATGAGCGGCGCAACACCGCCTTCCACGAGTCGGGCCACGCGATCGTCGCCAAGCTGCTGCCGAAGACCGACCCGGTGCACAAGGTGACGATCATCCCGCGCGGCCGCGCCCTCGGCGTCACCATGCAACTGCCGGAGCAGGACCGCTACGCCTACGACCGCGAGTACCTGCTGAACCGGATCGCCGTGCTCTTCGGCGGCCGTATCGCCGAAGAGATCTTCATGAACCAGATGACCACCGGCGCTTCCAACGACTTCGAGCGCGCCACGCAAATGGCGCGCGACATGGTCACCCGCTACGGCATGAGCGACGTGCTCGGGCCGATGGTGTACGCGGAAAACGAGGGCGAAGTCTTCCTCGGCCGCTCGATCACCAAGACGGTGAACATGTCCGAGGAAACGATGCGCAAGGTCGACGCCGAGATCCGCCGCATCATCGACGAGCAGTACGCGCTGGCGCGCCGGCTGATCGAAGAAAACCGCGACAAGGTCGAGGCGATGACGCGGGCGCTGCTCGACTGGGAAACGATCGACGCCGAGCAGATCGACGACATTGTCTCCGGCCGGCCGCCGCGGCCGCCGAAGTCGACCGGCTCGGCACCGCCGGCCGGCGGCAAGCCGACCACGGGCGGCGTCGAAGGGGCGGCGCAGCCTGCCTGACCGGCTGCCGAAAGGTGGACGCAACGCGCATTCGGGGCCGGCAATCGGCCCCGAATGCGCTTTGGTGGTCATGAAAGCTTCCTCCGCCAATCCGATCACGGCCGCGCTGGCGCTTCGCCGGCCGCTGCTGATGGGCATCGTCAACGTCACGCCCGATTCGTTCCATGACGGCGGCCGCTATGCGACGGCCGACGCAGCGATCGCACAGGCGCACCGGCTGATCGAAGACGGCGCCGACCTCATCGACGTCGGTGGCGAGTCGACCCGGCCGGGCGCGTTGCCGGTCGCGGTCGACGAGGAACTGGCGCGCGTGCTGCCGGTGCTGGAGGCGGTGCGCGGCGTCGGCGTGCCGGTGTCGGTCGACACGCGCCATCCGGAGGTGATGCGCGCCGTGCTCGCCGCCGGCTGCGCCATGATCAACGACGTCAATGCGCTGCGCGCGCCCGGCGCGGTCGAGGCCGTCGCCGGAACCGACGCATCCGTCTGTCTGATGCACATGCAGGGCGAACCGCGGACAATGCAGGCAGCGCCGCACTACGCCGACGTCGTTGCTGAAGTGACCGCTTTCCTGCAGTCGCGGATCGAGACCTGCATCGCGGCCGGAATCGAGCGCAGCAGGATCGTGGTCGACCCGGGCTTCGGCTTCGGCAAGCGGCTGCAGGACAACGTGGCCCTGGCCCGGGCGCTGCCGCGGCTGGCGCAACTGGCGCCGGTGCTGGTCGGGCTGTCGCGCAAGTCGATGATCGGCGCGCTGACCGGGCGCGCTGCGACCGAGGAGCGGCTCGCCGGCAGCCTGGCGGCGGCGCTGTGGGCGGCGCGGCAGGGCGCGGCGATCCTGCGCGTGCACGACGTGACGGCCACACGCGACGCGCTGGCGGTGTGGTGGCAACTGGAGGGGGACGGTCAATGAGCAGGAAGTTCTTCGGCACCGACGGCGTGCGCGGGACGGTCGGCCAGATGCCGATCACGCCCGAGTTCGTGCTCAGGCTTGGCCACGCCGCCGGCCGCGTGCTGGCCCGGGCCAGTGGCGCGGCGCGGCCTACTGTGCTGATCGGCAAGGACACGCGGGTTTCCGGCTACATGCTGGAAGCGGCGCTCGAGTCGGGCTTCGCCAGTGCCGGCGTCGACACCGTGCTGTGCGGGCCGCTGCCGACGCCGGCGGTCGCCTACCTGACGCGCGCGTTGCGCCTGTCGGCCGGCGTGGTGATCAGCGCCTCGCACAATCCCTATCCGGACAACGGCATCAAGTTCTTCTCCGCCTTCGGCAAGAAGCTGGCCGACGAAGTCGAGACTCAGATCGAAGCGGAACTCGAGCGGCCGCTTTCGTGCGTCGATTCGCACAGCCTGGGCAAGGCGCGCCGACTCGAAGACGCGGCCGGGCGCTACATCGAGTTCTGCAAGAGCACTTTTCCCAATTCGCTCGACCTGCGCGGCCTGAAGATCGTCGTCGACTGCGCCCATGGCGCCGCCTATCACATCGCGCCGGCGGTGTTTCATGAACTCGGCGCCGAGGTGATCCCGGTCGGCACTGAACCCAACGGCTTCAACATCAACGACGGCGTCGGCGCGGTGCATCCGCAGGCGCTGGTGCACGCGGTGCGTGAAAGCGGTGCCGATCTCGGCCTGGCGCTCGACGGCGATGCCGACCGCCTCGTGCTCGTCGACGGCGAAGGCCGGCAGTACAACGGCGACCAGCTGCTGTACGTGATCATCCGCGACCGCATGCGTGACGGACCGGTAGCAGGCGCCGTCGGCACGCTGATGACCAACTTCGCCCTCGAGCGGCGGCTGGCCGAACTGAAGGTGCCGTTCGCGCGCGCCAAGGTCGGCGACCGCTACGTGCTGGAAATGCTCGAGGAACACGGCTGGAGCCTCGGCGGCGAGGGTTCCGGCCACCTGCTGTGCCTCGACCGCCACACGACCGGCGACGGCATCATCAGCGCCCTGCAGGTACTGGCGGCGATGCAGCGCGCCGGGCAATCGCTGGCGCAGATCACCGACGATCTGCCGCTGCTGCCGCAGACGCTGCTCAACGTGCGCTTGTTCAACGGCTTCGACTGGAACCGGCACGCGCCGCTGCAGGACGAAATCGGCCGCGTCCAGCGCGAACTCGGCGGGCGCGGGCGAGTGCTGATCCGGCCGTCGGGCACCGAGCCGCTGCTGCGCGTGATGGTCGAAGCCGAAAGCGAAGTCACGGCGCGGGCGCTCGCGCGCCGGCTGGCCGACTGCGTGCCGGCGCATTAGCGGCAGTCGAACCGGTCCTGACTACCTTCCCGTGAGGGGGCCGACGCCTCGTCAGCGGGTTAGTCCGTGCGCGCCTCGGACGGCCGACGCGACGAAGCATGGAGCGCGTTGGGCCTGTCGTCAGGCCGGAGCACGGGCGATCCCGAAGTGCCGCGCATAGCGTGCATTGATGCGATCGAGGGTCAGCAGGACGAGGAAGTCCGCAGAGTTGAACTGCGGGTCCCAGGCCGGATCGCCGCAAACCTGGGCGCCGAGCCGGAGGTAGCCCTTGATCAGCGGCGGCAGGTCGCCATGCGCCAGCCGCTCGAGCCGCTCGTGTGGAAAGCGCAGGCGGGGAAACACTCGATACTCGGGCGGTGCAAGATGACTTTGCACGGCATCATGGACGAACGCGGCCTGGCGCCCGCCGTCGGCGAGGCCGACGCTGGCGCAGCCGACCATGTGGCGGTAGCCATTCACCTTCATGTACTGGGCCAGCCCGGCCCAGAGCAGCATGATGGCCGGCCCTGAACGATAGTCGCGGTGCACGCACGAGCGGCCAACCTCGATCAACGACGGCCGCAGCGGATCGAGCCGGTGCAGATCGAATTCGGCATCCGAATACAGGCGTCCGACGCGACAGGCGCCGTGTGGCGGCAGTGCGCGGTAGGTGCCGACCACGCGCAGCGTCTGCGTGTCGCGCACGACGATGTGATCGCAGTGCTCGTCGAACGCGTCAACGTCCAGACCGGCGCCGCTGTCGATCTGCGCGCCGAGTTCATCGGCGAAGACCTTGTAGCGCAGGCGCTGCGCATCCTCGACTTCGCCCGGCGTCGATGCGACGGCAACCGTCAGGCGTTTACGTCCGTTGCCGGTCGCGCCAGTCGAAATGCCCGCTACCGCGGGCGTGTCGTGAAGCTCCTCCACCGTGCCGCTTCCTCGTTGATCGCAATGCTGCGCAGGCTAAGCGCCGGCGGTGACCGTCCGATGAAGCGCAGATGTCGACCGAGTGACGGCGCCGAGGCGCGCCGAGGATGGCGCGCGACTATGCGCTCGATGACGCGGCAAGCGAGACCGGGCCCGTGGCCGGCAGCGGCTTCTGCAGTGAGACGAATTCCTTCGTCGCGGCGGCCCAGGAGCGCGCGAGCGCGAACGCGCGGCACCGCTGCCGGTCGATCTTCAGCGCGCCCATCGCGGCAACGCGCAGGTCGTCGGCCAGGACACCGACCTCGGAGCCGCCGATCACGTCGACCGGTCCCTGTACCGGGTACGCGGCCACCGGCGTGCCGCAGGCCAGCGCTTCGAGGAGCACGAGGCCGAAGGTGTCAGTCCGACTTGGAAAGACGAATACGTCGGCGCTGCTGTACAGGCGTGCCAGTTCCGACTGCGCCAGCACGCCGAAGAAATGAACTTCCGGAAAGCGCCGTTTCAAGAGGGCAAGCGCGGGCCCTTCGCCGGCCACGACCTTGCTGCCGGGCAGGTCGGTCGCCAGGAATTCACCGATGTTCTTCTCGACCGAAACGCGGCCGACGTAAAGAAAGACCGGCTTCGGCAGCGGCAGGGGCAATGGCAGTGGCGGCGAGGGTTTGAAGACTTCCGTATCGACGCCGCGCGTCCACAAGGCGACATTGCCGATTCCATGTTCGATCAATTCGCGGGCCACGGTCGGTGTCGGCGCCATCACAACCGCCGCGTCGCGGTGAAAGCGTCGCATCGCCGCGTAGGTCCACGCCTGCGGGATGCGATACATCGCCCGCAGGTATTGCGGAAAGCGTGTGTGGTAGGCGCTGGTGAAAGGCACGCCGCGGCGGCGGCACCATGAGCGCGCCGCGCGGCCGAGCGGACCCTCGGTGGCGATGTGCACGGCGACCTCGTCGCCGGCAGCGGTTTCCGCCGCCAGCATGCGGCCGAGTCGTATCTGCGGCAGCACCGCCAGACGGATGCCGTCGTAACCGGGACAGGGCACGGTGAGGAAGCGTTCGGGCGACAGCACGACGGTCTGATGGCCAGCGCGTTCCAGTTCGCGATTGGTGGCCTCGATCGTGCGCACCACGCCGTTGACCTGCGGCGCCCAGGCGTCGGTGACGGTGATGATCTTCACGCGGAGTTCTCCATCGCTGGCGTCACGGCGCCAGTTGTCGTCAAGGTCTCCGCGCCCGCCGTTTCTGCGGCGAACGCGGGCTCGGCCTCGGCCCAGTGCGGCACAGGCTCTCCGGGCGAAAGGATTTCGCTCCAGCGCAGGATGCGCAGTTCGCCGTCGACGGTCTCGACGATGGCCGTCAGGCTTTCTACCCAATCGCCGCTGTTGCAGTACAGCAGTCCGTCCACCGTGCGGATCTCGGCGTGGTGAATGTGGCCGCAAAGCACGCCGTCGTAGCCGTGCCGGCGTGCCTCGCGGGCCAGCACCTGCTCGAAGCCGCTGATGAAACTCACCGCGTTCTTCACCTTGTGCTTCAGGTAGGCCGACAGCGACCAGTAGCCGAGGCCAAGCCACGCACGCACCGCGTTGAAGTGCCGGTTCAGCCACAGCGCAAAGTCGTAAAGCTGGTCACCGACATACGCCAGCCATTTGGCGTGGTGCAGCACGCCGTCGGCGAAGTCGCCGTGCACCACCCACAACCTGCGTCCGTCGGCCAGACGATGTTCGGCCTGATCGCACAGCGCGATGCCTCCGAATTCAAGGCCGGCAAACTGGCGGCCGAATTCGTCGTGGTTGCCGAGCACATAGAAGACGCGCGTGCCCTTTCGCGCCTTGCGCAGCACCTTCTGCACGACGTCGTTGTGTGTTTGTGGCCAGTAAAAGCCATTGCGCATCGCCCAGCCGTCGATCACGTCGCCGACGAGGTACAGCACATCCGATTCGTTGTGGCGCAGGAAGTCGAGCAGATACTCGGCCTTGCAGCCGCGCGTACCGAGGTGGATGTCGGAGATGAAGATGGCCCGGTAGCGATGGTCGCAGGGGTGTGCCGCCCGGCGGTCCACCGCCGCGGGAGCCAGCGCGCCCCGCGGGAGGCCGAAATCGGCGTTCAGCACGGAGGCCTGTCGCGTGTACCCGGCGAACCATTGGAAACGCATGTCTCACGCATGCTACGTATCGACCGTGACATCGGCGTTACTTGACCCGCCGTCCTCGCCGGCTTGACCTGCAGCAACGGTCGGTCGTCTGTAACAGAACGGTCATCAGCGCCGAGCAAGCTGCGGCCGATAGTGCTGTCGTAGATGCCAGTTCGCAACTCAGGGGAGAAAAGGCTGCTGCAGGTCATCGCTCGCGAGCCGCGAGCGGTGCGCGTGCGCGTGCACGGCCTGCTCGGTTCCCCGTCGCTGGCTCACTGGATCGAGACACGGGCAGCCGGATTCGGCCTTTCGGCCGCCGGCATCCGGGCCAGCAGCAGCACTGGCCTCGTGCGGATTGCGACGGTCGCCGACCTCGACGTCGCCTCGCCGCTGCGGCGCTGCGTGGAGGCATTCGCCGCCACCTCCGCTGCGCGCCCTACGCGCACCAGCGCGCCGGTCGCGCGCCTGCGTCCGCCCGCACCGCCGACGACGAGGAAGGTATTGCCTGCCGCGGCCGCAGCGCCGAAGGCGCCGGCAAAGGAGAAGTCGCGCAAGCCGCCGGCGGGATCCCTCGAGTGGCACGCCGCGCCGCTGGCGTCGGTCTGGCGGATACTGGGCGGCGACGCCGGTGGCCTGAGCAGCGGCGAGGCGGCGCGCCGACTGAACCGTGACGGCGCCAACCGCATCAACGATATCGCCGGCCGCAGCGACGGCGAGATCCTGATCGACCAGTTCAAGTCGGTGCCGGTGGCTCTGCTCGCCGGCTCGGGCGCTGTGGCGCTGGCCAGTCGCGCCTGGGCCGACGCGGCGGCGATCGGAACAGTGGTCGCCGCCAATGCCGGCATCGGCTTCTACACGGAGCGCACAGCCGAGAAGACGGTCAGCAGCCTGCGCAAGCTCACGCCGGGCGAGGCGCGAGTGCTGCGCGACGGGAAGGAAGTACTGATTTCATCGCATGAGGTGGTAGCAGGCGACGTACTGCTGCTGAAGCCCGGTACGGCTGTGGCCGCGGACGCGCGAGTGATCGAGGCCCATCGGCTGTCGACCAACGAGGCGCCGCTGACTGGCGAGAGCCGTCAGGTGCGCAAGAAGCCGGTGGATTCGCTGCCGGCCCGCGCCTGCGTCGGCGAACGGAGCAACATGGTGTTCATGGGCACCGTCGTCTCCGGCGGCATGGGCAAGGCGGTCGTCGTGGCCACCGGCGAGCGAACCATGCTTGGCGGCATTCGGCGGATGGCTCAGCGGACCGAGCAGCCCTATACGAGGCTGCAGACGGAACTCGACGGACTCGGCCGTAACTTGGCTGTCGGCGCAGCGGCCCTGTGCGCGGGCGTATTTGGTATCGGCCTGTTGCGCGGGCGCGCCGCCGGACCCTTGCTGCGAACAGCGGTGTCGCTTGGTGTGGCGGCGATCCCGGAGGGCCTGCCGACGGTTGCAACCAGCCTGCTCGCTTCCGGCATCCGTACGCTGCAGAAGCACAACGTCTTCGCGCGCAAGCTCGATGCGGTCGAGAACCTCGGCGCGGTGGATGTGGTCTGCTTCGACAAGACCGGCACCCTGACCGAGAACCGGATGCGGGTCGAGTCGCTGGTTTTCGGGCAGAAGCGGCTGCGGCTCGAAAACGGCAAACCGGTGTCGCTGCCGGCGGAATGGCTGCTGGTGGCCGTGTTGAACAACGAACTGGAGCTGGGCAACGGCGGCGAGTTGACCGGCTCGGCTACCGAACTGGCGCTGGTCGAATTCGCCCGGGCGCAGGGGGCGGACGTGGCGGCATTGCGTCGCCGCCACCCGCTGCTGGCGGTCAAGCACCGCTCCGAGCACCATCCGTACATGGTCACACTGCACGGGCCGGCGAAGGGCGGGCTGCTTCTGACCGTCAAGGGCCGGCCGCAGGAGGTGCTGGCGCGCTGCACGCAGTGGCACGACGGCAAGCGCATCATCGAGTTGACATCGGCCCGTCGACGGCAACTGCTGGCCGATAACAACGAACTGGCCGCGTCCGGTCACCGCGTGCTCGCCTTTGCGATCCGCCGCCAGAGCGGTCGGCAGTTGGGCAAGACGCGCGAGCTGACCTGGCTCGGCCTCGTCGGTCTGGCCGACTCGGTGCGGCCCGGCATCGCCAGGTCGATCGCCCGCTTCAAGGCGGCCGGCATCCGGCCGGTGATGCTGACCGGTGATCAACTTGGCACCGCGCAAGCGGTGGCCGAACGTGTCGGCCTCAACGGCGCGCAGGAAGTCGCCGATGCCGCCGCGCTGCCCGAAGACGCCACAAAGCTCGGCGATGTGATCGATCGCGCAGCCGTCTTCGCTCGGACCAGCCCCGGGATGAAGCTCGAGATCGTCAAGGCACTGCAAAGACGCGGCCACGTCGTCGCGATGGCTGGTGACGGCATCAACGACGGCCCGGCGCTGAAGACCGCCGATGTCGGCGTAGCGATGGGCGTGTCGGGCACCGACTTCGCCCATGCGATGAGCGACCTCGTATTGCAGAGCGATCACCCCGACGATTTGCTGTCGGCGATCGCCGAGGGCCGCACGGCCTATCTGAATGTGAAGAAGGCGGTGCGCTACCTGGTCGCCACGAACGTCAGCGAACTGGCGGCCACCGCACTGTGCGTCGCCGCCGGGCTGCCCGAGCCGCTCGACCCGCTCGCACTGCTGTGGACGAACATCATCACCGACGTCTCGCCGGCCATCGCGCTCGGGCTCGAGCCGCCGGAGCCAGACATTCTCGAGCGGCCGCCGTTCCCGCGCGCCGAAGGCTTCCTCCAGCGCCGCGACTGGCAGCGGGTCGCCGTCGACGGCGGCATGATTACGGCAGCGACGATGGCCGCCTACCTTTACGGCGTTGCGCGCTATGGCCCGGGCCCGCGGGCGCGCACACTGGCCTTCATGACCATGACCAGCGGTCAGCTGCTTTACGCACTTTCGGCCCGCTCGGAAACGCCGCTGAGCCTTCTGGGCAAAGACCGGCTACGCGCCAACCCATGGCTGGCGCGCACGGTGCTGATCTCGCTGGCGGTGCAGGCCGGCACGGTGCTGTTTCCGCCGCTGCGCGCGCTGCTGCGCACGACGCCGATCGGGCTGGCGGATGCCGGCGTGGTGCTGGCCACCGCCGCCGCGCCCACGTTGGCGCGTGAGGTGATGAAGCGGATCAACGGTGCAGGCGGAGGGCTCGCCGAGTGAACTTGGCAACGATCGCCCATGAGACGCCGACCCGGCTGCGACTGAAGCTGCCGGCCGGGGCCGACCTGTCGAGGCTGCACGACGTACTGGCGGCACTTCCGGGGGTGATGGCGCTGCGCGCGGCGCCGGCAGCGCGCTCGCTGGTTGTCAGTTACGACGGCCGCGCGGCAACGCGGCGCGAGGTGCTGGCCCAGACGCAGCGGTGCTCCACGGCGGAGCCGGCGCAGGAAAGAGCGCCGGCCGGACCGGCGAGGGGCCTGCCGCTCGAAGCGACCTTGCTCGCCGGCGCGCTGGTGTCGCTGCTGCCGAACCCCTTGCGGCCGGCTGCAGCCGTCGCCCTGGTCGGCGCGAAGACGGTCGGCGCTCTGCGCGCCGGCGCTGAGCCGGCGGGTGCCGTGCTCGATGCGATCGCACTGGCGTCGACGGCGTTCACGGGCCACCCGCTGACGGCGACGACCTCGGTGCTGATCGGCGCTGCTGCCGAGCGCTGGCGCGACGTGCTGGTCGACGACACCGACCGGCTGCTGGCCCAGTTGACGCCGGCGGAAGCCGCCGTCTACCGGGTGCGGCGGGCCTCGGCAAAGGCCGGACGTGGCGTTTCCCTTGCAGTGTCGGAACTGCAGCCCGGCGACTGCCTGAGGTTGGCCGCCGGGGATATCGTGCCTGCCGACGGCATCGTGACCGACGGCGACGGTGCGCTCGCCGACTGGCTGGGCAGCGGGCGCGAGATCGCCGTTCGCGTCGGCGAGCGGATCGGTTCGGGCGAGCGCCTGGCGCGCGGTGCGCTGACGCTGCGACTGGAGCGGACCGCCGCCGCGTCGCGCGCGGCGCGGCTGCGCGCGCATGTGCGCCATGCACTGCGCTCGAGCGAGACGGCGGGCCCGTTGACGCCCGATCTGCAGCGGCTGGTAGCGCTGCCGATCAGCGCCGGAGGGCTGGTGCTGGCGCTGACCGGCGACACGGCGCGCACGGCGTCGATGCTGCTGGCCGATCCGCAGTTCGGCCTGCAGCTGGCGCATCCGGTGGCGAGGGCGGCCGCGGTCTACGCGTCGGCACGACACGGTGCGCTGATGAGCGGGCTCGACGCCATCGACCGGCTGGCCGCGGCGACGACCTTCGCCTTCGAAGACGTCGGGGTGCTAGCCGAGTCGAACTGGCACATCGAGCGTGTGATCGCCAACGAGGCGTACATCGACGCCGCTGTGGCCACGCGCTGGCTCCTGCAACTGATGGGCGCGGCCGGTGAAATCGATGCGGCGGGCGGCTTCCCGGATGAACGCGTCGCGGCATGGCGCGAACATGGCGCCGTGCTGCCGTTGCAGGACGAGCAGGGCGGATCGCGGGTACTGCACATCGGCGGCGCCCGGCTGCTGTCGCGCACCTGGGGCATCGAACTGACCGAGCCGGACCGGCGCAGCTTGGTGCGGCGACTCGGCATCGTGCAGGACGGCCGGCTGCTCGCGACCGTGCATCTGGGTTGCCGGTTGCGGCCGGCGGTGCAGGGGCGGTTCAAGGCGCTGCGCGCACTCGGTGTGCGCCGCATCGCGGTGTTCACCGAGGATCCGGCCGCCATGCCGGCGGCGGCCCTGTCGCAGCTCGGCGCAGACGCGGTGGTCAGCAGCGACCGCGCGGCGCAGGAACGCTGGCTCGACGAGGCAGTCGCGCGCGGCGAGCGCGTCGCGCTGGTGCACACCGGCCTGCGCGACATCCTGCCGCCGGGCGGGCTCAGCCTGTGCCCGGTCGATGCCGAGGCCGGCGCACACGGCGTGCTGCTTGGAGAACCGCTCGCCGCATTGCTGTCGGCGCGGGCCGAGGCGGCGCGGCTGCGCCGCGCGCTGCGCTGGCAGTTCGGCGGCTCGGTCACGGTGAACTCGGTGTTGATGGTTCTGGCGGCAATGCGGGCCGCCTCGCCGATGGCGATCAGCGCGCTGCGCCACGGCTTCGCGCTGCTGCTGCTGCTGCAGAGTGCAAGGCTGGCGCGAACCAGCGCACCGCCTGCCGTAACTGCCAGGCCGGCGCCGCCGCGCCGGCGTCGACGAACTGAAGGCAAGACCCTGTGGAGCAAACCATGATCGACCTGAAAGACTTCGCCCGTCCACCGATCCTGCTGGCGCTGGCCGGTTCCGCCGCGCTCGGCTTCGCGGCCGGCTTCCTGATCGGCCGCGATCCGAGGTTTCTGCGCCGGGTTCTGGCCGCCGCGGCGCAGGGATGGGAGCAGACGCGCATCGCGGTGGCCGAGGCGCGCGAGGATCTCGCCGATCAGTGGGCCGAGGCGACGGAACAGGCGCGGCGCGACATCGAAGAGGAAGCCTTCGCTGCGGCAGCAGCGCAGGCCGCGCCGGCTGCCGTCGACGAGGCCGAGCATTCGGGCGACGCCGTCGTCGAACCCGCGCCAGCACCGAGACGTCGAGCGAGAACGGCCTCCGCACGGCGCACACCACGCGCCGGACGAACCACCCATTAGGCGAAAGGCGCCGCCTCGCCCGGCATTGCGGCGAGCTGTACCAATATGTGGCGGCGCCGCGATCGCGGCGCCGCGGAGCCTGACGCGGACTGGACGACTGCGTGGCGCTTGGGCGCGCACGTGCTGCCCACATCGGCCTTGGCGGCACCGTTGGGCCGCGGCGACGACACATCTCCGTCACATTCGCGTCCTAAGGTACAGAGCCTTGCCGGAAGCGCGACAACCGTCGTTGTTGCCTCAATCGACTTGCACAGAGGACCGTCTTGATGCGCAAGAGTCTCTTTGCCCTGGCGCTGCTCGGCATTTTCTCCGGTGCCGTCGTCGCCCAGAAACCATCCCTCGGGAACAGCCGGCTCTGGACCTATCAACACCAGAACGCGGCCACCGGGCAGTCGTCCGAGATCACAGCCTTCGATTCCAAACGTCGCCACTTCTGGCTGGTCGGCGGCACGGGGCTGGAGATCCTGTCGCTCGATGGATTGCCAGTGGGCCGGATGGACTTCACGGGTATCGGCGCGCCGAATTCGGTGGCGATTCACGGCGATCTGGTCGCCGTTTCGCTCAGTGCCCTCCCGGCGCAAGGCACCGACAACGGCACGGTGCGGCTGTACGACGCAGGCACGATGACGCTGCTGACGGTGCTGCCGGTCGGAGCGACGCCGGATATGGTGACCTTCACGCCCGACGGCCGGCGGCTGCTGGTGGCCAACGAGGGCGAACGCATCGGTTCCGGCGCGTCGCAGCGTGATCCGGAGGGCTCGGTGACGATCATCAACGTTCAAGGCCCGTCGCCGTTCGTCGAGGCCACCGTGCGTTTTCCGGATACGGTACTCGCTACCGAAGTCCTTCGCGCCGCCGGCGTGCGCATCTCGCCGGGCAAGCTGGCAAGTGTCGATCTGGAGCCCGAGTACATCGCCGTCGGCGGCGACAGCCGCACGGCCTACGTGTCGCTGCAGGAGAACAACGCGGTCGCCGTGCTCGATATCGAGCGCGCCGAATTCACACGCGTGTTCAGCCTCGGCCTGAGGGACTTCGGCGTTGCCGGCAACGAGATCGACCCGTCGGATCGCGACTTCGTGTCGGGCAGCAGCGGGCCGACACGGACTGAACTGCGCAGCGTTGCGGCGCGCGGCCTGTACCAGCCGGATGCCATTGCCTTGTACCGCGCCAGCGACGGCCGCGAGTACCTGGTGATGGCCAACGAAGGCGACGCCCGCAGCGACGGCAGCGACGAGGCGCGCGCCAGCACCCTGGGCATTGCGGGCGAACGCGCCCGGCTCACCATCTCGACGATCGACAGCACGGCGCAGGACCTGGTGGCTTTCGGCGCACGCTCGTTCTCGATCCGCGATACCAACGGCAACATCGTCTTCGACAGTGGCCGTCAGCTCGACGAACTGGCGATCCAGCGCGGTCTGTACGACGACTCGCGCAGCGACAACAAGGGGGTGGAGCCGGAAGGCGTTGCCCTGGCCCGTATCAGCGGCCGAACCTACGCATTCGTCGGTATGGAGCGCACGCTCAGTGCGGCGGTTGCCGTGTACGACGTCACCGATCCGGCGGAGGTGATGTTCGTCGACTTCATCGTCAACCGCGGCGACCTTGGCCCGGAGGGCTTGCTCGTGGTCGAGGATCGCGGGCGCCACTACCTGGTCGTCAGCAATGAGGTGTCGCACACGACGACGCTGCTGGCTCTGGATCCGCGGCCGGAGCAGGCGAATGCGCGTTGAGCGCGGCTGCGCCGGGCTCGCTTGCGGCGGCCTCGTTCCCTGGGTGCCGGGTTCGAGCGTCGCACCGACAGCGTCGCCCGCATGAGCAAGCGCGAACGGCCGCTCAGGCTGGCGACTGCGGCCTCTGCCTGGCGCGAGACTCCGGACTGACGTAGCGAAGGTCGCGCGAGCGAGACGGTGCCGTCAGGACGTCGGCGCGCTGCATCCCGGATGGCGGATGCCGCCGGCCGCCGGGCCCGTCGCTCGCGCGCCCGATGCTGGCATCAGCGCTTCAGTTGGCTGGCGTTGAGGTAGCGGCAGGCGTGGTCGATGGCGCGCCGTCACCGCCTTCGTGCAAGACCGCGCTCAGCGCGAAGTCGAACAGCTTGAGCCTGGCGGCGTAGTAGCGGTCGTCACGCCAGTCCTTCAGCAGTGCGAGCGCCATCTCGAACGCTTCGTCGTCCATCGCATAGAGTTCCGACAGCGCGTAGGACTCTTCTTCGGCGAGTGCGGCGACGAGTCGTGCCAAGGCCTTCGACGATGGGTGGTCCGGGTATTTCTCAAGGTGCTTGCGGATGGCTTTTATCGCGTTCATGAGCAGGATCTCGTTTCGTGGTGAGGCGCAGCCGTGGTGAGGCGTAGCGCCGGTGCTTGTCGCGCATCAGCCTAGCAGCGCCGTGGAACTTGCTCCACCAGCCTCGTGTGACAAGTCATGGTCCGGCGGCAAGAATCGGGCAGTTGCATGGCGGTGTCCGCCATGCCGATGCCTGCCCGGCGTGCGCGCAGTCAATTCGAGAAAGGGTCATTCCCTCTGCGTACGTCTGCCGGATTGCGGGCCCTCGAGGCGTCGGCCACAACGGCCGCAACGGCGCGGTATGCCCGTCGGGGTCCGGCGGGGTTCTACTCGGCGACGCGGGCGCCAGCGATGGTTCGAGACCGCAGCGAACTTTCGTCGCTATGGGTGCTGCCGCCGAAGACGTGCAGTCCAGTATCGTTGAACGCGCAAGCGGCGGCGCGGCCGCCTTCGCCGTTGATCGTGCGGCGGACGTCGACCGTCACGGCATCGGCAGCCGTGCCGAGCACGACGGCGCCGAAGTCGATCCGCCAACTGGCCGGCCGCTGTCGGGCTCAAGCGCGCAGGCGGCTGCTGCGGCCCCGGCATCAGGCTTGCGCGCGAGTTTTCTGCCGGCCGTTCGACTGTCCGCTGGCCGGCGCTCCCGGCTGTCTGAAGCTGGGCGCCGCGGCACATCGGGCATGAACGATGCGGCGTGCGGGCGGCGCAGCGATGCTCCGTCTGACATCCTGCCCGCGCTTGCCGCGGCCAGATGCCAGATCATTGGCGCCGTTTCTGTCAGCGGTCGGTCCCAGGCCCGCTCGCCCGGCACAGAGGATCGCTCGCGTTTCCGGGCTGACGCTTCAGGCAGGCGGCCAGTCGCGGGTGCTTCTTCAGCAGGTACAGCGACCGTGCCACTCGAGCCGTCTCGCTGAAGTCGGTGAACAGACCGTCCACCCCCAGGTCGAAGAAGCGCACGTATTCATTGACCGGATTGCCCTTGAAATCGGACGCCAGACGGCGCTGCTCGTTGCGGAAGGTGAACGGGTGCACGAGCAGACCGGCGGCCTTGGCGTCGGCGACCACAGACGACGGCAGAATCAGAGTGCGGTCGGCGTCGTTGACGAGGCCATCGCCGTTGGCGTCGTCACACTTGCCGTCGTTGTCCTTATCGGCGATGCATTTCGCCCCGATCAGGTAGGGCTTCCAGGGTCCGATGCCGTCGGCATAAGAGGCGATCTCGCGCAGCCCGGCCGGCGTCAGAAGGTCCTTGAAGGTGCGCGGATCGCCGCGCGCGGCGAAGTCGTAGGGTTTGTCGTACGGCGGTGCGAGCGTGACCTGGCCGTCGGCGCCCACATCGTCGCCATCGATCAGCTGCACCAGCTTCACCCGCGTGCGGCTGCGCAGGTAACGCAGATTGCCGACCTCGAAGGACTGGATGAACACCGGCGCGTTCGCGTGGTTCCATCCGGCGCGGGTCAGCACGTCGAGGATGCGATCCTCCAGCGGCAGGCCGAGGGCCTCGTGGAAGGTCGGATGCTTGGTCTCCGGGTACACGCCAATCGTGCGCCCGGCCTCGGCCGACTTGCGCTTGGCCAACGCGATCACCTCCTCGAAGGTGGGGATCTCGAATCTGCCGTCGAACGACCGATCGCGTTCGCCCGCCGGCTGAATGGCGCGTAGCGTCTTGATCTCCGCCAGCGTGAAGTCGCTGGCGAACCAGTCGGTCGTGCTGATGCCGTCGAGCACCTTGGTGCTCCTGCGCGAGGCGAACTCGGGCCGCGACGAAACGTCGGTCGTGGCGCCGAGCATCGGTTCGTGGCGCGCGATCAGCACGCCGTCCCTGGTCGCCACCAGATCGGGCTCGATGTAGTCGGCACCCATGTCGATGGCCAGCGCGTACGACTCCAGCGTGTGTTCGGGCAAGTGCCCGCTGATGCCGCGGTGCCCGATGATCAACGGCATGTCGACCGCGGACCCGCTCGGGCTCATCTTGCCGCCGTTGCCGAGCGCGGCATCGGTTGCCGTGGCCAGCGCTGCCGCGCACAGCGCAGCGCCGATGATCGCGTGTGTCTTCATGAGGCTCCCCCGGCTAATCCGCGCCTGGAGGGGCGCGGTTGACAGGCACGGTAGGGGCCGCGCGTGAACGGCCGGTGACATCGCCATCGCGCGACTGTGGCAGCCACGGCGCGACGAGGCGGCTGCTTCCGACCGCCGTTGTCCCAATACCTTCGGCCGACCGAACGCGCCTCGTACTGCCGTTCGATGACATTGCGATGTCGCATCACGCTTGCGGTGGCGGGGAATCGGGTTGCGCAGGGCGGCCGAATCACTCGGCGTCTTCCTCATGCTGCTGCAGGCGGCAGACGCTGTCGTCCAGAGGGCGACGAGCGAGGTGACGCAGGCGTCGGTGATCGCGGTGTAATGGCGCGACTTTCGCGAGTTTTCCAACGAGGAAAGGGAACGCGGCGCGGCGATCGACGACGCGACGCGAGCCGCCGCCATCGACCGGATCTTCGCCCGTCTGCTGCCGTTCGCCTGGCGTGATTACTCCGGTTCACGGTCTTTGCACTGGGAGGTGATGCTGACGGAAGGCGACCGCCTGGAGGCGCGTGCGTTCCCGAGCGGGCAGATCGCGCTCGCCGCTACGTTGATTGTGCGATTCGGGCATTCGGCCGACGAGCTGGCCTTCCTGCTGGTGCATGCGATGGCGCACATCCTCCTCGAGCACAGGCGGCGGGGCTACGAAGCCGCGGTGCCGTCGACCCGGCTGGCGGGATCGGTCGATGCGAGGCTCATCGTTGAGAACCTGAAGTCGAGCCTGCCGCTGCAGCTTCACCTGTTGCCTCTGCGCCGCGCCCAGGAAGGCGAGCCAGATCGCCTTGGGGGCGCAGCTGGCCGCCGCAACGGATTTCGATGGCGCTGCCGGCGCGGCACTGCTCGGGCGGATGAGCGCGGAAGGCGACGATGCGGCGCCGACGCACCATTCGCGGGTCGCGCGAAGCGCTGCGCTGCGTCCGGCGGCGCACCGCCGCCGGCCGGGTCCGTCCTGCGCGCCGCCGACGATGTGATGCGCAGCGCGGACGACAGCTGGCGGTCGTCCTGGCCCGGACGGGCGTGCAGCGCTCGGCGCGGTCGCAGCAGAGGTGCATCGCGCAAGCGCCCGTTTAGCCGCCTGCGGCCAATTTGACCTCGCCGGGCTGGCGGTCCGCAAGCCGGAGCGCTTCGCTGCGTTCGACAATCGCACGCAGTATCTCAGGCACCTCGAAGACTGCGCGGTTGTTGACTGCGCGCAGGTTGCCCTGGAACTCGGTCAGTCGTTCCACCAGCTCGACGACCGCAGGGCGGATGCGGCGGAACGAGTCGTGCACGACGCCGAATCCGTGTTCGCGCACCCACTGTGTGTTGTAGCGCTCCTGCGGCATCGTCCACGCGTTGCGCACCGTAAGCACCGGCAGGCCGAGGCGAATCGCCTCGGTCAGGCTGGCCGGCCCCGGCTTGCCGATGAAGAAATCCGCCAGGCGCAGGTAGCGCACCACGTCCGGCGTGAAGCCGAGCACGACGCGCGGCGCGGCCGCCGGCAGGCGACGCAGAGCCGCTGCGAGGCGTTCGTTGTGACCGCAGAGCAGGATCAGCGGCATGTCGTGCAGCTGGCGCGCGATATCGATCATCACTCTTGAGCCGTGGCCGCCGAACATCACGACGCCGGTCGTCCGTCGCGGTGGCAGTCCGAGCTTCAGGCGTTCGTCATCGCGTGCAATGGGCGCGAACCGGTAGAAGTCGGGGCGAATCACCATGCCCGATGACAGGTGCAACCGCCTCTCCGGATGGCCCATCGCCTTCGCCTGCTGCAGCGCCCTCGGGGTGCCGCAAACAAAGTGCTGGTCCTGCCCACGCTCGATCCAGAAGTTGGGCGGATGGTCGGCCATGTCGGTCATCACCGTCACGTACGGCACGCCGGGCAGGGCGGTGGCGATGCTTTCGTACAGCACGCGATTGAAGTTCGGCACGAGGGAGACAACGAGGTCGGGTCCGGTTCGCAGCCAGTGATTGCGAAGGACGCGCAGCATCGGCGCATGCCCGAGGCGAACCATCCGCTGCAGCAGCTTCAGTTCCTGCGCCAGCCCGAGGGTCCATCCGCGCTGCAGTCGCACGTTGTACAGGTGCTCGGGGGCCACGCCGGTCAAGCGGCGGAAGACGTCCTTCGAGTCGAGCACTTCGGTCAGGTTGACCAGCCGAACGCGCCATGGCCACGGCTTCTCGCGGATGACCGCATGCAGCGCCTGCGCGGTCATGCGATGCCCGCCGCCGGCGTTGAAATAGACGAGGTCGATGTTCTTGAGGGTTGCACCGGGCAGGCGGTCCGCGATACCCGGATTCCTGGCCTGCCGCAGCGGCAGGGAAAATGCGCAGTCGAACATGCTGCTGTCCTTGCATAGGGCGTCGTATCGCCGATAACGGCTGGCGATCTGTCCGGCGCAGTCCGCCGCGGCGCATGGGCGGCGGTCGCACGCGGCCGCTTCCTCGCCGACTCGTTGTCGCGGACGGTTTGATGCCCGCGCCGTGATCGGCGCAGGGTGACCGTTCGATGTGAAGCGAAGATGACGCGACGCATCGCCGTCGGAACCTTCGGCCATCATCGACAGGTTGCACGGCAGCGGCACGATCGGGTCATGCTCCAATGCGCACCGCCCCAGGCCAGCGCCGGCTGCGCGGCGCCTGGCCGCGCGGCACTGAGAATCAGCGTCGTTATCGAGACCTATCCGCCCGAGGTCAATGGCTTGGCCCTTACGACGGCCTGCATCGTCGAAGGTGTGCGCGCGCGCCGGCACGAGCTGCAACTCCTCCGGCCGCGCCAGTCAAAGGACGAGGCGCAGGCACGAACGCTGCATTTCCAGGAAGTGCTGTTGCCGGGGCTGCCGATTCCCGGCTATCCGAGCCCCAACATGGGCCCGCCTTCGTGCCCTGCGCTCGCTCGGCAGCGGACGGCCAGTCGTCCCGATATCGTGCACATTGCGGCCGAAGGGCCGCTCGGCTGGTCGGCGCTGCGGGCCGCGCATCAGCGCCAGTCGCGTGTGAGTTCCGATCTCCGCACCACCTTTCACGCCTGAGGCGCGCACTTCGGCGTCGGCCGGCCGAGCAGGCCATGCTGGCCTACCCGCGACGGTTCTACAACCGGGCTGATTGCACGACGGTGCCGACCGGGGCGCTGAAGCGATCCCTGTTCGAGCGCGGATTCCCCAATCCCGTCGTGCTGTCACGCGGTCTCGACACACGGTTGTCCAGTCCCGAGCGGCGCAACGATGGCCTGCGTCGCCGCTGGGGCGTCGCGCCGGATGCGCTTGCCGTGCTGCACGTCGGCCGGCTGGCATGGGTGAAGGACCTCTCTGCGCTCGCGCGGCTGTACCGTTTGATGCGCGCGAAGTGCAGTGGCGCGAAACTCGTGGTGGTCGGCGACGGGCCGGCACTTAACTGGCTGCAGGCCGAATGCCCGCAGGCGCATTTCGCCGGCATGCGCACCGGCGCCGGCCTGGCAACGCACTACGCCTCGGGCGACCTTTTCTGCTTTCCGAGCATGACCGAGACTTTCGGCAACGTGACGGCGGAGGCAATGGCGAGCGGCCCGTCGCTGTTTGCCTTCGACCACGCTGCTGCCGGCATGGCCATCCGCTCCGGAGAAAACGGCGGTATTGCGCCTTTCGGCGAGACCTTGGATCTGCTCGCGCGGACCGTTGAACCGATACAGGATCCGACCCGGCTGCGTGACAACGGTGTGTGCGCGCGAACTACTTCATGCACCCTGAAGTGGGGGCGCATCGTCGAACAGATCGAGTCGGTGTTCCAGGAGGTCTCGGGCGAAGGCCGGAGAAACCGCCGGGACGAGCCCGCGGCCGCGGGCCGGCGTGTGTCAGCCGGTACAGGTCGGCTCCGGCTCGGCTGAAACGGTGGGCCGATCGATGAACCGCGCGCTGCCGGCGTAGTAACGGTCGATCCGCCAGTCGCGCATGACCTCGACGGCAAGCTCGAAGGCCTCGTAGTCGATTTCGTAGAGACTCGACAGCGGGAATTCCTTTTCCTCCCTGAGCGCCTCGAGCAAGCGGGTCAGCTCGCGCGCCGCCGTGGGCGTCGCGCCCGAACGCAGGTACTCCTCCAGCTTCTTCATCGCAAACATCAGGACCTCGACAGCAAGGATCGGTGAAGGGTGCAACCAACCGGCCCACGATAACGGCCGCGGCCGTCAACGAGGCGGATAACTCGCGCTTCCATGACCAGCGTCAGGCGGATAGCAAGCCGAGGACGGGATCGAATGGAGACAGGGGATATGGGGCAACGACAGGTCGCTTGCGCAGTGAAGGCGTGCGGCTCGTCGCGGGCACTGAAGAACTTTACACGCTGGGCCAGGACAACGAGCGCAGTGCGCCGAGCACGGGTCTGCCGTCTTTGGGCATCGCGATGACGCGGGAGTCGTCACGGATTCCTGCAACGGTCCCGCCCACACCGCACCGGCATTCGCTTCTTCGACTCGCGTTCCAGCGCAAAGAAACGACTTGCGCGGGAACGATTGCAAGGCTGAGGAGGTCTGCGCCAGGCATCGAGCGCGATAGGTCGGCCGCCCCGATCCCGGCGAGACGGTTGCCGCAGCCAAACAATCCATCTGCTTACTTGATCAACATGACAAGTTCATGACAGTCCTTGCAGGCGGAGCGGCGCCGCGCCCGGCGAAAGTTTCATGTCACATTTGAGTCATGTTGGCTGTCTACCGTGAGCCCAAGTCCGGCGCGTCTGTGCGTCGTGCTCTGCTCAGCAAGGAGATGGTCGATGAAACGTACGAAACTGTTATGCGCGCTTGGTCTGGTACTGGCAGGCGCGCACGCTGCCCCCGCGGCACTGGCGCAAGTGGTGAAGATCGATGGATCGAGCACCGTTTTCCCCGTTACCGAGGCGGTTGCCGAAGAGTTCCAGAAGGCGAAGAAGGGTGCGATCAAGGTCACGGTGGGCATTTCCGGAACCGGCGGCGGCTTCAAGAAGTTCTGCCGTGGGGAGACCGACATCTCGAACGCCTCCCGTCCGATCTTGAAGAGTGAGATGGACGAATGTGCGAAGACCGGCGTTCGCTACCTCGAAATGCCCGTGGCCTATGACGCGCTGACGGTCGTCGTCAACCCGAAGAGCAAGCTGACCTCGATCTCGATCGAAGATCTAAAGAAGATGTGGGAGCCGGCCGCGCAAGGCAAGATCACCAACTGGAACCAGGTCAACCCCGCGTTCGCCGATGCGCCGCTGAAGCTCTTCGGCGCCGGTGCGGACTCCGGAACGTTCGACTACTTCACCGAGGCCGTGACCGGCAAGTCGAAGTCGAGCCGCGGCGATTTCACCGCCAGCGAGGATGACAACGTGCTGGTGCAGGGCGTCAGCCGCGACGTCAACGCTCTCGGTTTCTTCGGCTATGCCTACTACGCCGAGAACAAAGACAAGCTGAAGGGCCTCGCGATCAGCTGGAAGGGCGGCAAGGCAGTCGCGCCGTCGGAGCAGACGGTGCTCGATGGGACCTACCAGCCGCTGTCGCGACCCATCTTCATCTACGTCAACGAGGCTTCACTAAAGAAGGCCGAGGTGCGCGAGTTCGTCGATTTCTACAACCGGCACGGCGCGAAGCTGGCCAAGGAAGTCAAGTACGTTCCGCTGCCGGCAAAGGCCTATGAGTACAACCTGGATGTCCTGGCCAAGGGGCGAGTCGGCACCAAGTTTGGCGGCGAGAACAAGGTCGGACTGACGATCGAAGAGCTGATGAGGCTCGAGGCGAAGCTCTAAACGGCGCAAGCTGCCGGATCGGCCGGGCAGGAGAACATCCTGTCCGGCCGTGCCGATGCTGGGCTGCTACCGGCGGCCCGTGGCCGACAACTACAATGCATGACATTTCACAAATGGCCACCGCCGGGGATGCGGCGGAGCATCCGGTGGAATCGACCCGTCTGCAGCACCGCGCGGCGCGCGCGGTCAAGGAGCGCCTGATCGAGGGTGTCCTTTTCCTTGCCGCCTTCTCGGCCGTGGCCACGACGGTGGCGATCGTCTACATCCTGGTCAGCGAGTCAGTCGGTTTCTTCGAGCATGTGTCGATCAAAGATTTCCTGACCGACACCATGTGGACGCCGT
Source organism: uncultured Burkholderiaceae bacterium (assembly GCA_964509545.1). Classification (GTDB taxonomy): domain Bacteria; phylum Pseudomonadota; class Gammaproteobacteria; order Burkholderiales; family Burkholderiaceae_F; genus JADJWR01. The sequence continues at coordinate 25,064 of CAZDXQ010000047.1, forward strand.
TGTTCGCCGACCCGCGCTACGGCGTTTTGCCGCTGGTGGCCGGAACCCTGACAGTGGCCTTCGTAGCGCTCGCCATCGCCATCCCGATGGGCACGATCGTGGCGATCTACCTGTCGGAATTCGCGCCCTTCTGGGTGCGCGAGGTCGTCAAGCCGTTTCTCGAACTGCTCGAGGCGGTGCCGACGGTCGTCTTCGGCTACTTCGCGCTGCTCTTCGTCACGCCGCTGCTGCAGGTGTTCTTTCCCGAACTGCCGGGCTTCAACATGTTGTCCGCCGGGCTCGTTATCGGCATCTTCATCATCCCGTATATCAGTTCGGTCGCCGAGGACGCGATGCGCGCGGTGCCAATGAGCATGCGCGAGGGCTCGTACGCGATGGGCGCAACGCGGTTCCAGACGGCCATCCGCGTGGTCACGCCGTCGGCGATCTCCGGCATCGTCGCGGCGTACATCCTGGCCATTTCGCGCGCGATCGGCGAAACGATGGTGGTCGCCATTGCCGCCGGCCTGCAGCCGAATTTCACCTTCAACCCGACCGAGCAGGCGGCGACGATCACCGCCTATATCGTGCAGGTTGCACTCGGCGATCTGCCGCACGGTTCAGTCGGTTACCAGAGCATCTTTGCCGTTGGCCTGGTGCTGGTCATCATGACGCTCGGCTTCAACATCGTCGGACACGTGCTGCGGCGGCGCTTCCGCGAAGCGTACTGATGGAGCGGAACGTCGAGGAAATGCGCGCGCTGATCGCGCGCCACAAGATCAACGACCACATCTTCGCGGTCGTTGGCCTCGCCTGCATGATGGTGGCGATCATCATGCTGCTGGCCGCGTTTCTCGACCTGTTCATCGACGGTGCGCACCGCCTGACCTGGGACTTCTTCACCTCGTTCCCCTCCCGGCGCGCTGGCCAGGCCGGGATACTGTCGGCCTGGGTCGGCACGGCGTTTGTGATGCTGACGACGATGATGGCGGCGGTGCCGCTAGGCATCGCGGCGGCGGTGTACCTGGAGGAGTACGCGCCGAAGAACTGGGTCACGGACCTGATCGAGATCAACGTGACCAATCTGGCCGGCGTGCCGTCGATCGTCTACGGGCTGCTCGCGCTCGGCCTGTTTGTTTACCAGCTCGGTTTCGGGCAGAGCATCCTGTCGGCCGGACTGACGCTGGCGCTGATGATCCTGCCGATCGTGATCGTCGCCACGCGCGAGGCGCTGCGCTCGATCCCTCGGAACATCCGCGAGGCGGCCTATGCGCTCGGCGCGACGCGCTGGCAGTTGGTCTCGGGCCACCTGATTCCGTATGCCCGCGGCGGGATCCTGACCGGGGTGATCATCGGCATGTCGCGTGCGATCGGCGAGACTGCGCCGATCATCACCATCGGCGCGCTGACATTCATCGCCTTTCTGCCGATCAACCCCGAGGCGCCCGTGCTGTCGATCCTCAGGTTCGAATGGTTGTGGCAGCCGTTCACGGTGCTGCCTATCCAGATGTTCAACTGGGTGTCGCGGCCGGAAAAGGCGTTCCTGGCGAATGCCGCGGCCGCGGGCGTCGTGCTGATCGTCATGACCTTGCTGATGAACGGTCTGGCGATCTATCTGCGCTACTCCATCCGCAAGAAGATCAAGTGGTGAGTCCATGCAACAGTTAAGCGCCGCTGCGACGACCGAAGCGCCGCCGAAGATCAAGGCGCAGAGCAAGGCGCTGAATTTCTTCTATGGCGACTTCCGCGCCCTGAAAGGAATCGATCTGCCGGTCTACGAGAAGAAGGTTACGGCGCTGATCGGCCCGTCCGGCTGCGGCAAGTCGACCTTCCTCCGCTGCTTCAATCGCATGCACGACCTCTACCCTGGGAACCGCTACGAGGGCGAGATCACGCTGCTGCCGGACAACACCAACCTGCTGAGCCCGAAGGTGGATCCGATCGAAGTGCGCATGCGGATCAGCATGGTGTTTCAGAAACCCAATCCGTTTCCGAAGTCGATCTTCGAGAACGTCGCCTACGGCCTGCGCGTGCGCGGCGAGCGCGACAAGCGGGTGCTCGAGGAACGGGTCGAGGCCGCCCTGCGTGGCGCGGCCCTCTGGACCGAGGTCAAGGATCGCCTGAAAGAGGTTGCGTTCAACCTGTCCGGCGGCCAGCAGCAGCGACTGTGCATCGCCCGTGCGCTGGCTGCGGATCCGGAACTGGTGCTGTTCGACGAGCCGACTTCCGCGCTCGACCCGATCGCCACCGGCAGCATCGAGGAACTGATCGCGGAGCTGAAGGAGAAGGTGACGATACTGATTGTCACCCACAACATGCAGCAGGCGGCGCGGGTCAGCGATTACACCGCCTACATGTACCTGGGCGAGTTGATCGAATTCGGCGAGACAGACCAGATCTTCATCAAGCCCAGGAAAAAGGAAACCGAGGACTACATCACCGGCCGGTTCGGTTGAGCGGTCGGCAGGTGCGGCGATGCGGGTGCGGCGGGCGTAATGTTGGAAGCAGGGCAGCGCGGGCGGCCTGCGCAAGCCTCAATCGGCGCCGGGATTAGGCCCGAGAGGGCGCGGGCTGGGCGCGGGCGCGCCAGGGAGCGATGACATGGTCACAGGCGATCACTTTTCCAAGCAGTACGACGTCGAACTGGAGCAGATGCGCTCGCGCATCCTGCAAATGGGCGGGCTGGTCGAGTCGCAGCTGAAGCTGGCGATGGAGGCCTTCGAGACGGCGGATACGGAGAAGGCGGACGCGGCGATCGGAAATGACCGCCGTGTCAACGAACTGCAGCTCGACCTCGACATGATGGTCAATCACGTCATCGCCCGCCGGCAGCCGACCGCGGGCGACCTGCGCCTAATCATGGGCGTGGCCAAGGCGATCACCGATCTGGAGCGGGTCGGCGACGAGGCATCGAAGATCGCCCGTGCCGCGAAGTGGCTGAAGGAAAAAGCGAGCACGTTCCGCCTGAACCGCATTCCGGACCTGCGCCAGTCCGGCGAGATCGCCGCGCGCATGCTGCACCGCTCGCTCGACGCGCTGGCGCGCCTCGACGGCCATGCCGCAGCGTCGATCATCCGCGACGACGCCGGCATCGACGACCGCTTCCGCGCCACGCTGCGCCAGCTGGTGACCTACATGATGGAGGATCCGCGTTCGATCTCGGCGGCGATCGACACCGTGTGGGCCGCCAAGGCGATCGAGCGGGTCGGCGACCATGCCAAGAACATCGCCGAGCACGTGATCTTCATCGCCCATGGCACCGATGTGCGGCACGCGTCGCCAGAAGAGATCGAGCGGGCCGTCTCGCAGGGATAACGGCGTATGGCGGGTTCGATTCTGGTCGTCGAAGACGAACCGTCCATCCAGGAGCTGGTGTCGTTTTCCTGCGGCAGCAGCGGCTACAAGGTCAGGCGCGCGGAATCGGTGAAAGCGGCACAGGAGGCGATCCGGCAGGAGCTGCCCGACCTGGTGATCCTCGACTGGATGCTGCCGGACCGCGCCGGCATCGAGCTGCTGCGCGATCTGCGCGGTGCCGAGCGCACGCGCGGCCTGCCCGTGATCCTGCTGACGGCCAAGAGTGGCGAGAGCGACAAGGTGGCCGGGCTTGACGCCGGCGCCGACGACTACGTGGTCAAACCGTTTTCACCGCGCGAACTCGTCTCGCGCATCCGCGCCGTTTTTCGGCGCCGGGCGCCGCAGCACAGCGGCGAGCAGTTGAGCTACGGGCCCCTGAGCATCGATCCGGCGCGGCACGAAGTTCAGGTCGACGGCAAGTCGATCAAGATGGGGCTGGCCGAATTCAAGCTGCTGAAGTTCCTCGTCGGCCATCCGGAGCGCGTTTTCTCGCGCGGCCAGCTGCTTGACAGTGTCTGGGGCGATCACGTCTTCATCGAGGAGCGCACGATCGACGTGCACGTTCTGCGGCTGCGCAAGGCGCTCGCCGCGGCCGGGGCGCAGCGTTACGTGCAGACGGTGCGTGGCCTCGGCTACCGGCTGTCGGCGCGGGCCGAGCAGTAGACTGACCGCATGACGGAGCAGCTTCGGCGCAGGATCCGGGTGATCCTGCCGGCCTTTGTTCGTTTGGCGCTGATCGCCGTCGTCTCCTTCACCGTCGGCGCCGTCTTCGGGGCCTGGGCGGGGCTGTGGGTGGCGTTGATCGGCATGGCGCTGTTCTTTGCGCTGCATCTGTACTACCTGTCGATCCTCGGCACCTGGCTCGAACAGCCGTCGCTGGCAACGATTCCCGCCGGCCTGGGCAGCTGGACCGAGGTGTTCAATCGCCTGCACAAGGCGCGCCGCACCAGCGAGGTGAACGCCCGCCGGCTCGAGGAGAGCGAGGCCGGCTTCCGCAGCATGATCAGCGCTCTGCCCGAGGGCATCGTGCTGGTCGACGCGGCACTGCAGATCGAGTGGTGCAATCCGGTGGCCGAGCGCCACCTCGGCATCTCCCTGCGCGCCGACCAGGGCATGCGTATCACCAATCTGGTCCGAGATCCGGCCTTCATTGCCTACATGACGTCGACCTCCTTCGACGAGCCGCTGCTGTTCCGGCCGCTGGCCGACCCGCAGCTGGCGCTGTCGATCCGGGTCGTCGAGTTCGAGCCGTCGCGTTCGATCATCATGTCGCGCGATGTGACGCAGGCCGAGCGCGTCGATGCCATGCGCCGCGACTTCGTCGCCAACGTGTCGCACGAACTGCGCACGCCGCTGACGGTGGTCAACGGCTTCCTCGAAACGCTGCTCGATGCGCAGCCGCCGCTGGACGAGACGCGGCAGCGGCACCTGCAGCTGATGCACGAGCAGGCCACGAGGATGAATCGCCTGGTCGAGGATCTGCTGATGCTGTCTCGGCTCGAGGCCGAGGAGACGCCACTGACCGAAGAAGACGTCGACGTGCCGGCGCTGGTCGCCGAACTCGAGGCCGAGGCGCGCGCGCTGTCGGGCGGCCGGCACGAAATCAGCCGCGCGACCGAGCCGATCCGCGTGCGCGGCAGCCGCGAAGAACTGCGCAGCGCCTTCGGCAACCTGGTGTCGAACGCGATTCGCTATACGCCGTCGGGTGGACGCATCGCACTGGCCTGGCGGGCGCGTGACGACGGGGCGATCTTCGAAGTGAAGGACTCCGGCATCGGCGTCGCACCGGAGCACCTGCCGCGGCTGACCGAGCGCTTCTACCGTGTCGACCGCAGCCGTTCGCGTGAGACCGGCGGCACCGGCCTCGGACTGGCGATCGTCAAGCATGTGCTGATGCGCCATCAGGGTCGGCTGCTCGTCGAATCCGAGGTTGGGCGCGGCAGCACATTCACCGCCTGGCTTCCTGCTGCGCGGATGCAGGCCGGTGCGGCGGCACTTCGCCGCGCGGCCTGACGGTCGAGCGCTCGCCCTTCGGGCAAATTGCCGCGGCCCGGCGGCGCGCGTATCATGCGCGCTCTTCGGGGCGTAGCGCAGCCTGGTAGCGCACCTGCCTTGGGCGCAGGGGGTCGGAGGTTCGAATCCTCTCGCCCCGACCAGATGCACCTGCCGACTGCCTGCGTCCGGCCCGACAGCTCCACCTGCCCGTAGCTCAGCTGGACAGAGCACCGGCCTTCTAAGCCGGGGGTCGCAGGTTCGAGTCCTGCCGGGCAGGCCAGAGATGAAGGCGCGGTGGCCGTAGCTCAACGGTAGAGTCCCGGATTGTGATTCCGGTTGTTGTGGGTTCGAATCCCATCGGCCACCCCATCGATCTTGTTCGATTCCGATGAGTAAG
>CAZDXQ010000048.1:0-30297 GCA_964509545.1 uncultured Burkholderiaceae bacterium
AGTCAGAACGCCATCGGCACCGGCGTCTTCGGTGGGATGGTCGCGGCCACCTTCCTCGGCCTGCTGTTCGTGCCGCTGTTCTTCGTGCTGATGAAGGGCGGCTTCCGGCGCAAGCGGGCGGCGCGCGGCAGCGCGGTCATCGAAGGAACCTAAGCCACGCCACGGCTTCGTCTGCCTCGGCGGGGCGAAAAGCGGGCCGGCCGAGTGGTCGACCGGCCGGCCGCATCGATCAGCGCTGCGCTCCCCCCGGCCGTGGCCGGCACCGGCGCGTACGGACCTGCACCGCTCGCCGCGTTCACGCAAGATTTCGCTCGCGCACCGAGCAGCGTCGATTTACGCTCCGCGCGAGGCTCATGGGGGTCAGGAGGAGAAGATGGGCGATACGGTGCGAAAGGTGCACTACTTTTCGACGTCGGTTCCGGACAAGCCGGGGCAGACTTTCAAGGTGCTGGCGTCGCTGGTCAGCGGCGGCGTGAATCTGCTGGCCTGCACCGGCACGACCCACGGCAAACGGGCGCTGATCGATGTCGTGCCCGACGACACGCGCAAGTTCGCCAGCGCGGCGAGGAAGGCGGGACTGCTGTTCAGCGAGAAGAAGGCGGGTTTCATGATCCAGGGCGACGACCGGCCCGGCGCGCTCGCCGACCACCTGAAGACGCTGGCCGAGGCCGGCATCAACGTGGTCGCGGTCGACGGCCTGTCGGCCGGCAGCGGTCGCTGGGGGGCGATCGTCTGGGTCGGCGAGAAGGATGTGCGCCGCGCCGGCACGCTGCTGCGCGCCAAGGCAAGTTAGTCGCGCGCGGGTCCTACAGGGCATGCAGCTTGGCGAGCTGGTCGCGCAGTTCGTCGAGCGAACGCGCCGGCAGCCGGCAACTGCCGTGCTGGCACAGATAAGCGCGGCCGGCCGCTCGGTCGGCCAGCAGAGGAACTGATCCGGGCGCGCCGCTGACCAGCGTCAGCAGCGGCGCGAACTCGGCGCGCGCGGCGTCGAGTGATTGCGCGCCGGCGCCGGTCGGCAGGGCAAGATCGGCGCCGCGCGTATCCAGCAGATGGGCGAACAGCAGCGATGGGGCCGCCGCCGGATGTTCGAGCAGGGCGCCGTTGTGTTGAAGCGCCTGCTGCGCGATCTCGGCCCAGTCGGTCCGGTCGAAGGCGCCGGCCAGGCGCAGCAGGAGTTCGCAGGCTGCAGCGGTGGGTGAGGGCACGGCACCGTCGAACAGATCGCGGGCGCGAACGGGCAGCGCGCCGGGCCCGGCGTCGTACAGTCCCTCGCCGGAGACGTGGAAGCGCTCGACCATCTGCCGGCACAGCGCCTCGGCCGCATGCAGCCATTCGAGTTCGCCGCTGGCCGCGTGAAGTTCGACGAGCCCGAGGCCGACCTGCGCGTGGTCGGCGAGGTAGCTCTCCTCGCGCGGGACGCCATTGCGCCAGGCGTGGCGCAGCGCACCGCCGGCCGTCATCTCATCGAGCAGGAAACGCGCCGTCGCCCGCGCCGCCTGCACCAGATCGTCGCGGCCGAGCAGCCGGCCGGCTTCGGCCAGCGCGCGCAACGCCATGCCGTTGCAGTCGGCCAGGACCTTGTCGTCGGTGATCGGCCAGACGCGCTGCGCGCGCGCCGCGTAGAGCCGCTCGCGCACCGACTGTTCCCAGGCGGCGAACGATGGCGCCGACATGCCGAGCGCGTCGCGCGTGGCGTCGGGCTCGAGCCGCTGCAGCACGTTGTTGCCGTGCTCCCAGTTGCCGGCATCGGTGGCGCCGTACAGGCGTGCCGCGGCGTCGGCATCCGTGCCGAGCACGTCGCGCAGCTGCCCCATCGTCCAGACGTGGAACCTGCCTTCGACGCCCTCCGCATCGGCATCCTGCGCCGAGCTGAAGGCCGCCGGTGCCGCGGCCGGATGCATCTCGCGCTGCAGCCAGGCCAGCGTGTCCTCGGCGACGAAGCGCAGGCGCGCGTCGCCGGTCAGCCGATACGCGCCGACATAGACGCGCACGAGCTGGGCGTTGTCGTACAGCATCTTCTCGAAATGCGGCACCTGCCAGCGTTCGTCGGTCGAATAGCGGGCGAAGCCGCCGCCGACATGGTCGTAGATCCCGCCGGCGGCCATCCGCTGCAGCGTCTCGACGAGCATCGCGAGCGCCTGCGGCTGGCCACAGGCTGCAAGTGCCACCAGGTAGGCGAGCAGCGGCGCCTGCGGGAACTTCGGCGCACCGCCAAAGCCGCCGTGCGCCGGATCGAAGCGCGTCTGCAACTGCTCGATGGCGCGCGCGTGCAGATCGTCGGCCGGCGCGCGCGGTGCCGTCGGACCGCCGCTTGCCAGATGCGCGAGCAGCGCCTGCGCCTGAGCCTCGACCGCGGCGCGCCGTGTCGTCCACGCCTCGCGCACGGCGCGCAAGACGTCGGCGAAGCTCGGCAGGCCGTGGCGCGGCTGCGGCGGAAAGTACGAGCCGCCGTAGAAAGGCGCCAGATTCGGCGTCAGGAACATGTTCATCGGCCAGCCGCCGCGTCCGGTCAGCGCCTGCAGCGCGCTCATGTACACGTGGTCGACGTCCGGCAGTTCCTCGCGATCGACCTTGATGGCGACGAAGCCGTCGGCGAGCAGCCGCGCGATCGCCTCGTCCTCGAAGCTCTCCCGCTCCATCACGTGGCACCAGTGGCAGGTCGCGTAGCCGACCGAAAGCAGGATCGGCTTGTCCTCGGCCCGAGCCCTTGCAAACGCTTCTTCGCCCCACGGATACCAGTCGACCGGGTTGTGCGCGTGCTGCAGCAGGTACGGGCTCGATTCGCGGGCGAGGCGATTGGCGTGTCGGGGTGCAGTCATCGTGTCGAACGAAAGCGGGTTGCCGCCAGTAGAACACCGCCGGCTTCACGATGCCAGCAAAGCCCCCTGCGAAGCGCGGGACGCCATGGCCGCATAATCCGGCTGCAGACGGGGCGCGGCCGATCGATGTCGACCGCGGCTGCCGGAGTCCCCGTCTTTCGCTGTCGTGAGTCGCGCAGTCGTGTTTCGTCGAGTCCTGTCCCTGATGCTGCTGGTCCTCGCCGGCTGCAGCAGTGTTCCGCAAGTGCCTGCGACCGCGCCGCCGCCACCGCCGCCGGCGGCGGAATCGCCCGTCGCGGAAGGGGAAGGCGACAAGCTCGAAACGGCGCGCGAGTCGGTGCGCTCGGCCACCGAATGGCTGGCGCGGCGCGTCGATCGCTGGTTTGGCGACAAACCTTTCGAAGAGGGCGGACGGGTGTCGAACGGTTATCTCGGCCTGCGCCTGAAGTGGCGCGAGGACGACGGCCTCGAACCGTCGCTTCGCTTCAACGCCCGCTTCGACCTGCCGAACCTGCGTGAACATGCCTACGTGTTCATCGGCCGCGACAACGAGCGCGAAGTCGTCACCGACCAGCCCGGCGAGTTCTCGCGCGAGGAACGCCTGCTCGCCGAAAGCGCGCGCCAGGACCGGTCGTTCTTCGCCGGCCTCGGCCTGACCCTGAAGGACGCGATCGAACTGCGCGCCGGCGTCAGGCGCGGCTATCGCCTGTATACGCAGGCGCGCTACCGCAAGATCTGGCCGCTTGCCGAGCGCAGCCGCGTCGAGTTCCGCGAAACGCTGTTCTGGACCGTAACCGAGGGTTTCGGCGCGACCACGGCGTTTTCCGCCGAGCACGCATTCACGCCGTCGCTGGCGCTGCGCTGGCTGAATGCAGCGACGGTCTCGCAGAAGACCGACGGCATGGCGTGGTCGAGCGGACTCGGACTGTTCAAGGTCTTCGGCGCCGATCGCCTGCTTTCCGGCGAGGCGGTAATCGGCGGCGAAACCGGCCGCGACGTCGACGTCACCGAGTACGGCCTGCGCGCCAAGTGGCAGCAACCGGTCTACCGCGACTGGCTGATCGGCGAACTGATCGTCGGCCACTACTGGCCGCGGGAGAGTCTGCAGGTCGAGCGCGGCCGCAGCTGGGCGGTCGGCCTCGGCGTGCAGATGCGCTTCTGACCGGCGCTGCCGGCGGGCCCATTCGAGGAGGAAGTCGTTGAGTTCAGCCGCCATCGCCGCTGTTGCCGGGCGCCAGATCCTCGACTCGCGCGGCCGGCCCACTGTCGAGGTCGACGTGCGGCTCGCCGACGGCAGCTTCGGCCGCGCCTCGGTGCCGTCGGGCGCCTCCACCGGCACGCACGAGGCGCACGAGCTGCGCGACGGTGGTGCCCGAGACGAGGGCCGCGGCGTGCGCCAGGCGGTTTCGCACGTCAACGGCGAGATCGCCGCCGCGCTGCATGGGCTCGACGCCGTCGACCAGCGCAGCGTCGATGCCCGCCTGCGCGCGCTCGACGGCACGGCCAGCCTGCAGCGGCTCGGCGCCAACGCGATCCTCGGCGCGTCGCTGGCCGCCTGCCGCGCGGCGGCGACGCGGCAGCGGCGACCGCTGTACGCGCACATCGCCGCGCTGGCCGGCACGGCGCAGGTCTCGATGCCGATGCCGATGGTCAATATCCTCTCCGGCGGGCTGCACGCCGGCCGTGGCATGGACGTGCAGGACTTCCTCGCCATCCCTGCCGCCGCGCGATCGATCGAAGAGGCGATCGGGATGGCCGGTCGCGTGCGCAGCGCCGCGGCGCGGGTGATGGAAAAGCGCGGCCTGCCGACGCTGCTCGCCGACGAGGGCGGGCTGAGCCCGGGGCTGGCCAGCGGGCGCGAGGCGCTGGCGCTGATGGTCGAGTCGGTCGAGGCGGCAGGACTCGCGCCCGGCGACGATGTCGTCTTCGCCATCGACGTCGCCGCCACCGCGCTGTGGGATCGCGCCGCCGGCGCCTATCGGCTCGCGCGGGAAGGGCGCATCGCCACGAGCGACGAGATGATCGCAATGGCCGAGGCGTGGACCGATGAATTCCCGGTGGTGTCGATCGAAGATGGCCTCGACGAGGAAGACTGGGCCGGCTGGCGCCGGATGACCGAAACGCTGGGCCACTGCATCCGCCTCGTTGGCGACGACCTGTTCACGACCCAGCTCGATCGGGTGCGGCGCGGGATCGAACTGGGCGTGGCCAATGGCGTGCTGGTGAAGCTCAATCAGAACGGCACGCTCAGCGGCACGCTCGACGTCATCGCCGCCGCGCGTGCGGCAGGCTATGCGCCGGTGATTTCCGCCCGCTCGGGCGAGACCGAGGATCCGTTCATCGCCGATCTCGCCGTCGGTACCGCGGCGGGGCAGATCAAGATCGGCTCGTTGCGCTGTGGCGAGCGACTGGCCAAGTACAACCAGCTGTTGCGCATCGAGGAGGAAAGCGGCGCGCCTTTCGCCGGCATGGCGGCGATTCGCCGGTGAGCGAGGCGCCGTCGACCGCGGTGCCCGACCCGGCGGTCGAGCGCTTCCTGCATGCGCGGGGCCTGCTGGCGGGCGCTGCCACGGCGCGCTTCACGGCGCTGGCCGGCGGCGTGTCGTCCGACATCTGGCGCGTCGACCTGCCCGACGGGCGCACGATCTGCGTCAAGCGGGCGCTGCCGAAGCTGAGAGTCGCGGCCGACTGGTACGCGCCGGTGTCGCGCAATGCCTTCGAGTGGGCCTGGATCGAATTTGCCGCCCGCCACGTACCGGATGCGGTGCCCGCGCCGCTGGCGCACGACGCGCAGGCGGGCCTGTTCGCGATGGCGTATCTCGCACCCGATCAGCACCCGGTGTGGAAGCGGCAACTGCTCGATGGCCGGGTCGAGCCCGAGACCGCGGCCGCGGTCGGCGGCGTGCTGGGCACGCTGCACCAGGCGAGCAGCGGCGACGCCGCGCTGGCCCGTGCGTTCGACACGGGCGCCAATTTTCACGCACTGCGGCTCGAGCCTTACCTGCTGGCCACGGCGCAGCGGCATCCGACGCTGGCAGGCGCGCTGCAGGCGCTGGTGGAACGCACGGCGCGGACGCGGATCGCGCTGGTGCACGGCGACGTCAGCCCGAAGAACATCCTCGTCGGTCCGCGCGGCCCGGTCTTCCTCGACGCCGAATGCGCTTGGTACGGCGACCCGGCCTTCGACATCGCCTTCTGCCTGAACCATCTGCTGCTCAAGTGCCTGGTGCGGCCGGCCGAGCGGGGGTCGCTGCGTGCGGCGTTCGACGCCTTTGTCGACGCGTACTTCGCGCGGGTGCATTTCGAGCCGCGTCGCGAACTGGAGCGCCGTGCCGCCGGCCTGCTGCCGGGGCTGTTCCTGGCTCGTGTCGATGGCAAGTCGCCGGTCGAGTACCTGGCCGATGACCGCGACCGCGAACGGGTGCGTCGCGCCGCCGCGCCGATGATCCTGCAACCGCTGGATACGCTGGCCGGCGTGGCCTCGCACTGGCATGCATCGCTCGCACAATGATGCGGGCGGGGCGGCCTCCCGCTGATGCGGGAGAAGGCGCGCGCAGATCATCGCCCACCATGCCGAAATGCGGATCTGACCTGCATCAACTAAATCGGTATCCGGATACCGATATTATCGCCCGACCGCCGTTGGCAGCACGGCAGCCCATCCGCATCGAAGCGATGCAACGGAGTGCGCCCATGAACGAAACCGCTGTGGCACAGCAGATCACGGTCCGCGCCCTGAGGCCGAGCGACCTCGACGCGGTGGTTGCCATCGACCAGGCCATCGAAGGCCGGCCGCGCCGGACCTACGTGCAGCGACGCCTCGACGCGGCGCTGCGCGAGCCGGCTCGCCACGTGCAGTTTGCCGCCACCGACAGCGACGGCCTGGTCGGCTATCTGCTGGCGCGGGTGCTGCGTGGCGAGTTCGGGCGCCAGCAGCCCGGCGCGCGCATCGAGATGATCGGCGTGCGTCGCGATGCGCAGCACCACGGCGTCGGCCAGCGCCTGCTCGACGCGCTGGTCGAGCACGCGCGGCGCAAGGGCCTGGCTGAACTGCGTACCTCGGCCAACTGGAACCAGCACACGATGCTGCGCTGGTTCGACGCGATGGGATTCGAACTGTCGGCCGATCGCATCGTCGACTGCCCGGTCGGCGACGGCGCCTATCGGCCGGAGCGCGACGCGGCCGCGAACCGCAATGCGACCCCGCGCCATGGCGACGCCAATGACTACAGCGCGCCCGCCGGCAACGACTACGAGCAACTGGCGCGCGACATCGCCGACCTGCGCTCGATGACCGCCGAGGACCTGCCGGCGATCGTGCGCATCGATCGGCTGCTCACCGGGCGCGACCGCGGCGACTACATGCGCGCGCTGCTGGACGAGGCGCTCGACGACTCGGCGATCCGCATTTCGCTGGTGGCGCGGCTTGACGACACGGTGGTCGGCTACCTGATGGCGCGCACCGATCTCGGCGACTACGGCCGCACCGAGCCGGTGGCGGTCATCGACACCATCGGCGTCGATCCCGAATATGCGCACCGTGGCGTCGGCCATGCGCTGATGTCGCAGCTCGTCGTCAACCTTGGCGCGCTGCGCGTCGAGCGCGTCGAGACGATCATCGCGCCGCGCGATCTGGCGCTGCTCGGCTTCCTGTACAGCTGCGGCTTTGCGCCGGCGCAGCGGCTGGCGCTCGTGCGCACCGTGCAGTGATGGCGCTGCCCGACGAGAGCGCGGTGCTCGATGCGCTGCGCGGCGTCGACGATCCCGAAGCCGGGATGAACATCGTCGAGCTCGGACTGGTCTACGCCGTGCGCGTCGGCGACGAGCGCATCGACGTCGACATGACGATGACCACGTCGGCCTGCCCGGTGACCGAAACCCTGGTCGACGAGGCGCGCGCCGCGATCGAGTCGATCGCGCCGCCCGGCACGGCGGTCGAGGTGCACCTGGTCTGGGAGCCGATTTGGAATCCGTCGATGATGAGCGGCACCGCCAAGGACTTCTTCGGCTGGGACAAGTGAAGGCACGCGCCGCGGTCGCGCGGCCGGCGCTGCGCCGGCTGCCGCTGCTGGCGCTCGGCTTCGTCGCGCTGATCGTCGGCACGCTTGCCGGTCTGACGCGGCTCGGCTGGCCCACCGGCACGTTCGCCGCCGGCGCCGCGGCACTGCACGGGCCGCTGATGATCTGCGGCTTCTTCGGCGTGGTGATCGCGCTGGAACGGGCCATGGCCATCGGCCGGAGCTGGGCCTACCTGGGTCCGCTTCTCGCAGGCGTCGGCACCTTGGTGGTACTCGCGGTCGGGGCAAGCGTCGGCGCATGGCTGCAGGCCGCCGGCGCGACGGTGCTGCTCGCCGCCACCGTCGATGTATTCCGCCGCCAGCGGGCGCTGTTCACCTTCACGCTGGTGCTCGGCGCGCTGGCGTTCGTGATTGGCTGCGTGCTGTGGGCCGCCGGCGGCGCGGTGTACCAAGTCGTCGGCTGGTGGCTGGCCTTCCTGGTGCTGACCATCGCCGGCGAGCGGCTGGAACTGTCGCGCTTCCGCCCGCCGTCGGTCATCGCCACGCGCGTGTTCGCGGCGATCCTCGCCGCGATCGTCGTCGCGCTGATCGCCGGGCAAATCGCGTCGGTGGCGCCGTGGAGCACGCGCGTTCTTGCTGCCGCGCTGCTGGCGCTGGCGGGCTGGCTGCTGAAGCAGGACATCGCCCGACGCACCGTGCGCGGCACGGGCCTGACGCGTTTCATCGCCGTGTGCCTGCTGTCGGGCTATTTCTGGCTCGCTGTCGGCGCCGTGGTGATGCTGGCCGCAGGAAGCCTGCAGCCCGGCACCGCCGGCTACGACGGGGCGCTGCACTCGTTGCTGCTCGGTTTCGTCTTCTCGATGGTCTTCGGCCACGCGCCGATCATCTTCCCGGCCGTGCTGCGCGTGACGGTGCCTTATAGCGCGACCTTCTACTTGCCGCTCGCGCTGTTTCACGCGTCGCTCGTGGTCCGGCTGCTCGGCGATGCCGCGGGTCGCTTCGACCTGACCCGGCTCGGCGGGCTCCTCAGCGCGCTCGCGCTGCTGGCCTTCATCGGCAATACCATCGGCGCCGTTGTGCGCGGCCGCCTCGCGCCGGCCTGAAACGGGGCGAGCAATTCGTGCCGGGTTGACAACGACGGCTCGCCGATAACTCGCCCGACGCTACAAGTTGCGCTTCAGGGTCGAGTCCGCAGGACCATCCTGGCGCAAGGCCGCGACTTCGGCCTGCAGTTGCGCGATCCGCTCGCGCAGGGGTTTCGAAGCGGCATCGAGGTCCGCAAGCGTGAACCGCCGCGTGATGTGCTGCGGGCAGTTCCAGTCAAACGCCTCGACGTCAATCGTCGCAATGCGTTCGATGCGCGCGCGATAACCCGGCAACTCGACGGCTGACACCAGTTCCGGATCCGCCTCGTCGATCGTCGAGAACCGGAGCCGTCCGAGCAGCTTCAGGCGGCGCCGCTTCGGGTAGTCCATCACGATGATCGATACCCGGTCATCACGCGACGCGTTGCCGGCGGAAACGAACTGGCGATTGCCGCCGAGATCAGAGAAAGCGATCCGCGTCGGCGAAATTGCCTTGAGAAAGCCACGCGGACCTCCGCGGTGCTGGACGTACGGCCAGCCCGTTTCACTGACGGTAGCCATGTAGAAACTGTCCGCGTTGGCGAGGTGCTGCGCTTCGCGCGGACCGAGCCCTTCGTCGTGGTCGGTCGCCCTAGGCGCGCGGGCATAAGCGGCACGCGATCCGTACCGTTGCTGAAGCGCCTGCACGGACGGGGTGAACGCGAGCTCGGCGAAGGTTTTCACCGCACGGCCTCGTTCAGGCGGCCCGGCGCGCCGGCGCCATGGGGAAGTCGATATCGGTTTGCGCCACCTCGTTGACGTAATTGGTCCAGGTGTTGAGCGCGACGTGCTGCACGATTTCGATGATCTGCGCGTCGTCGTAGCCGGCGGCTCTCACTGCGGCGAGATCCTCCGGCCGGATGTGGCCGCGCTCGCGCGCTACCGAGGCCGCGAACCGCACGGCCGCGTCCGCTTTCCCTTCGCGCGAGCCGCCGGCGCGGTTCGCCGCGATCTCCGCGTCGTCGAGCCCGGTGCGCTTTTTCGCCAGATAGGTGTGCGCAGCAAGGCAGTAGTTGCAGCCGTTGACCTCGGCGACGGCCAGCGCGATGCGTTCGCGCGTCGCCGCCGGCAGGGCGCCTTTGCCGAGCGCGCCGTGCATGCCGAGGTAACCCTCAAGCGCCGCCGGGCTGTTGGCGACCAGGCGGAAGAGATTCGGAACCACGCCGAGCTGCTTCCTGACGGCTTCGAGCAGCGGGCGCGAGCCGGCGGGAGCGGAATCGATCGTGGCGGGCGTTGGGATGCGGGACATGTTCAACTCTCCTGTCGGGGGGGCAGCCGACCCATTCGGCTGCTTTTCCATACGGCGATGATGATTTATGCGGACGAACCAATAAATGGTGCAGCAATTACTTGATTAATACGAAAAACAAATAAATACTCGTTGCATGGACAGGCTTCGAGCCATGCAGGTGTTCGTGCGCATCGTCGAATCGGGCAGCCTCACGGCCGCGGCGGACGCGCTCGGCGTCTCGGTGCCCTCGGTGGTCCGTTCACTGGCTGCGCTCGAGCGCGCCGTAGGCGTGCGTCTGCTGAACCGCACGACGCGGCGCTCGTCGCTTTCCGACGAAGGCCGCGAGTACTACGAACGCTGCCGGCGGGTGTTGTCCGAAGTGGAAGCGGCAGACGCCGCCCTTTCGGCACGACAGGTTGAGCCGAAGGGGCGCCTGCGTTTGACCGTACCGGTCATGTACGGCCGCCTGCGCGTCGCGCCGATCGTCACGGAGTTCGTCGCGAAGTATCCGGGCGTCGAGGTGGAACTTCTGTTGCTCGACCGCGTCGTCGACCTCGTGGAGGAGGGAATCGACGCGGCCATCCGCATCTCGAGCTTGCCCGAGTCTTCCCTCGTGGCGCTTCGAATCGGCGAAACCCGCCGAGTGCTGTGTGCAGCCCCCGCCTACCTGAGGCAAGCCGGAGTGCCAAAGACGCCCGCGGAGCTCGCCGGCCACCGGTGCATCCTCTTTACCGGCCTCACCAGCAGTAATGAATGGTCATTCGCAGGCGAGCCGCCGACGCGTGTTCCGATCCGCCCTGTGTTGCGCACCAACCAGTTCGATGTCGCGATCGACGCGGTCCTCGAAGGACTCGGCTGCGGGCAGTTCCTTTGCTACCAGGTCGAAGCGCTCACGCAGAGAATGAAGCTCAGGCGAATCCTCGAAAGGTTCGAACCGCTTCCGGTGCCCATCCAGATTGTTTACCCGCACGCGCGGCTCTTGTCGCCGAATGTGCGGGCGTTCGTGGACATGGCGGTTGCTCGCCTTCGGGCGCGTCGTTCGCCTACCGCTTGACAGTCGACGCGCTCCCGCCGGTCGCAGCCGCTGGACCGCCTTCGCGCTGACGTTCGATTCGCGCTTGGGGCGAAGCGAGTTGCGGCGAGCGCAACTGCTTGCACTCGCCCCCGCGAAGCCGGCCGTGCCTGCGAGCGCGGCCGTGCGACGGCCCGGCGCGCTTAAGGCGGGGCGCCAAGAACGCGTGTGCCACCGGCCAACGGCTTGCAAGGTTACGCTGGGCGTTGCCGAGCTGCATCGCTATCACGTCTCTTGATGGCGGGCGCCACAGCATGGGGTACAGGGCTTCCTCACCGCCGTCGGGATCTACGACCTCCGCGGCGGGAAAGCCAGGCAGGGCGATGACGACAAGGCTCACGACGTGCCGTCACGTTGGCGGCGTTTCGCTGTGCGTCGCAATCGCCTCGCGCACGATCGCGCTCGTGGGGTCACGCCCGAAGGCGTTGACGTCGCCGCCGCCGCGTCGCCGTTGGACGGATCGACGCGAACCGCCCCGGCTCGCTGATGCGGACATGCCCTCCCGGCTCTGGCCGCCTCTGACTGCGGCTCAGCTGGTGCGGCCGCTGTTGCGTTGCACATGGCGTTCCTGCGGGAATCGCCTCCGCCTCGTCCTGCCTCGACGCGCGGGAGCCCGCGACGACGACGGTGCCGCCGACCTTTACGCGACGTTGGATTCTCCTGATCCGAATCAAGAAGACCCGACGCCGATTTTGCCGATACTCTCGCCCACGGCGAAGTGCCGCAACCGGTAAGGGTATGCGGGGGCATGCGAGGCGCGTTTGGCAACGGCGCACTCGCGGCCTTCGGTGCGCGGTGGCCGGCTGCGCTTCGCTGACCCCGTCCGGTTCGCTTCGCCGAGCCGCAAGCCACCGCCCAGCGCTGACAGGAAGGCATATGGAGACCATGAAGAAGACCGGTTGGAACAAGCGTCGCACGCTGCTGAAGTGGGCCGCTGCCGCGGCGCCCGCTTCTTTGATCGGGTGCGCCGCCGTCGGTACTTCGGCGCGGCCGCAGGTGGTCGTGGTGGGCGGCGGCTGGGGAGGCCTGGGCGCGGTGCGCACGCTGGCCTCGAGCGGCAAAGTGGACATCACGCTGGTCGAGCCCAACGACAGCTTCATGTCCTGCCCGCTCAGCGTCCTGTACGTCGCGGGCATTGCGCCGGCCAGCGATTTCCAGCGCAGCTACGGCGTCATCGATTCGCTCGGTGTGCGTCGGCTCAAGGAGCGCGTCGTCGAAATCGACCGTGCCGGGCGGTCGGTAAAGACGGCCAGCCAGAGCATCCGCTACGACTTCCTCGTCCTGGCGACCGGCGTCGAATACATGGAAGAGCAGCTGCCCGGCTACGCGGCCGCGCGCGAGCAGTTCCCGGTCGGCTTCCGCGCCTTCGAGCAGTCGGCGGTGCAGCGCCAGGTCGCCGCCTTCCTCGATAAAGGCGGCAACTTCGTCATCACGGTGCCGAAGCCGCCCTACCGCTGCCCGCCGGCCCCTTACGAGCGCGCCTGCATGGTCGCCGAGCGCATGAAGGACAAGGGCACCAAGGGCAAGATCATCGTCGTCGATGCCAACCCGAATCCGATGCCGCCGCCGCTAGCCAAGCCGATGGAAACGGCAATGCGCGAGCTCTACAGCGGGCAGATCGAGTACCTGAAGGCGGTCGATACGAAGTCGATCGATGCCGGCCGGAAGGTGCTGGCGACCGACAAAGGCGACATCCCGTTCGCGCACGCCAACATCATCCTGCCGATGCGCGCGCCTGGCCTGATTCGCCAGGCCGGTCTCGGCGGGCGCTGGGCCGAAGTGACGCTGCCGACGTTCCAGAGCAAGATTGACGAGAAGATCTTCGTCGTCGGCGACTCGCAGGGCGCGCCGCTGCCGAAGAGCGGCCACATCGCCTTCGGCGCCGGCCAGCAGGTCGGCGAGCAGATCCTGGCCACGCTGGCGGGCAAGTACAAGGCGGCCGGCCTCGGCGAGAACGTCAACTTGCCGGCAGCGATCTGCTGGGGCAAGGTTTCGCGCACGCAGGCCATCATGATCAACGTGACGGCGAGCGTGACTGTCGGCGACGCGCCCCAGGTGAAGTATCAGGTCGACCCTGCCGCCAACGCCGCTTCGAGCAAGGGCGCCATGGAGTGGGGCAAGAACATGTGGCAGGCGATGCTGGGCTAGACCGCGGGTCGATGCAGCCCCGGACGGCACGCAAGCGCCGGATGTCCGCATTCGCGAGGATCCGGCACCGCTGCTCAAGAGCCGCCGCGCTTCGTGGGCGCTTGGAAGCCAGCCCATGAGGCGAGCACGCCTGGCGTGACGGTGTGGCGAATACGCTGGCCGCGCAAGGGGCCGATGGTCAGGATGGGCGGCGGGGCACCAGCGCCTGCCGATTCGCCGCGATCGCCTCGCGCACGATCGCGCTCAGCCCTTCGCCGCCGCGCTCTACATGGGCGACGATCTGGCGCCGCATGCGCGGCTCCCAGAAGCGCTGCAAATGGCCGGCGATGCCAGCCTGCGCCTCCGTCGCGTCGGGCAGCGCGGCGAAGAACTCGCCGATGCGGTTGGCCATCTTAACCAGGTTGTCTATGTCCATCGCTTACTTCACCGGCACTTCGTCGGCGTGCCGCCGTTGCCGGAACAGCCGCTCCTGCTCGGCGGCAAAGCGCCGGTAGCGCCGCTGCCATTCGGACGGCTGCGTCACCTTTGACACCTGCACCGCGGTCACCTTGTATTCGGGGCAGTTGGTGGCCCAGTCGGAACTGTCGGTGGTGATGACGTTGGCGCCGCTCTCCGGGAAGTGGAAGGTGGTGTAGACGACGCCGGCGGCGACGCGGTCGGTCACCATGGCGCGCAGCACGGTCTGCCCGGCGCGGCTTTCGATACCGACCCAGTCACTGTGGCGGATGCCTCGCGCCTCGGCATCAAGCGGGTGGATCTCGAGCCGGTCCTCGTCGTGCCAGCGGACGTTCTCGGTGCGCCGAGTTTGTGCGCCGACGTTGTACTGGCTGAGCACGCGGCCGGTGGTCAGCAGCAGCGGGTACCGGCGCGTGCTCCTCTCGTCGCTCGGCACGTAGCGGGTGATGAAGAATTTCCCCTTGCCGCGGACGAAGGCGCCGACGTGCATCGTCGGCGTGCCTTCCGGCGCCGCGTCGTTGCACGGCCACTGGATGCTGCCGAGGCGGTCGAGCTTCTCGTAGGTGACGCCGGCGAAGGTCGGGGTGAGTGCCGCGATCTCTTCCATGATCTCGCTCGGGTGCGCGTAGCGCATCGGATAGCCGAGCGCGTCGGCGAGCAGTTGCGTCACCTCCCAGTCGGCATGGCCGGCGAGCGGCTCCATGACCTTGCGCACGCGCGAAATGCGGCGCTCGGCGTTGGTGAAGGTGCCGTCCTTCTCCAGAAACGACGATCCGGGCAGGAACACGTGCGCGTAGCGGGCGGTCTCGTTCAGGAAGATGTCCTGCACGATCACGCAGTCCATGGCGGAGAGTGCCTCGGCCACATGCTGCGTGTTCGGATCCGACTGCACCAGGTCCTCGCCCTGGCAGTACAGGCCGCGGAAGCTGCCGTCGAGCGCGGCCTCGAACATGTTGGGGATACGCAGGCCCGGCTCCGGCTGCAGCGGCACGCCCCAGGCCGATTCGAACTGGCCGCGCACCGTCGCATCCGAGATGTGCCGGTAGCCGGGCAGTTCGTGCGGGAACGAGCCCATGTCGCACGAGCCCTGCACGTTGTTCTGGCCGCGCAGCGGATTCACGCCCACGCCCTCGCGGCCGACGTTGCCGGTGGCCATCGCCAGGTTGGCGATGCCCATCACCATGGTCGAGCCCTGTGCGTGCTCGGTGACGCCCAGCCCGTAGTAGATGGCGGCGTTGTTCCGTCCGTCGACACCGGTGGCATACAGCCGCGCCGCGCCGCGCACGAGAGGCGCCGGCACGCCGGAATGCTGCTCCATGGCTTCGGGCGAGTTCTCCGGCGCGGCGACGAAATCGCGCCACTGCGCGAAAGCCTTGTCCTCGCAGCGTTCGGCGATGAAGGCCTCGTTCAGCAGCCCTTCGGTGACGATCACGTGCGCCAGCGCATTGATCACCGCGACGTTGGTGCCGGGCCTCAGTTGAAGATGAAAATCCGCCTTCACGTGCACCGAGTCGACGAGATCGATGCGGCGCGGATCGACGACGATCAGTCTTGCCCCCTGGCGTAGCCGCCGCTTCAGCCGCGAGGCAAACACCGGATGGCCCTCGGTCGGATTGGCGCCGATCACCATGATCACGTCGGCCTTGTCGACCGAGCGGAATTCCTGCGTGCCGGCCGATTCACCGAGCGTCTGCTTCAGCCCGTAGCCGGTCGGCGAATGGCACACGCGGGCGCAGGTGTCGACGTTGTTGTTGCCAAAGGCGGCGCGCACCAGTTTCTGCACCAGGTAGGTTTCCTCGTTGGTGCAGCGGCTGGAGGTGATGCCGCCGATCGAGTCGCGGCCATATTTCGCCTGGATCTCGCGCAGCCGACGCGCGGCAAAGCTGATCGCCTCCGTCCAGCTCACTTCGCGCCAGGGTTCGCTGATGCGGTCGCGGATCATCGGTTTCGTGACCCGGTCCGGGTGCGTCGCGTAACCCCAGGCGAAGCGACCCTTGACGCAGGCGTGGCCTTCGTTGGCGCGGCCGTGCTTGTACGGCACCATGCGCACGACCTCGAACGACGGCCCTTCGCCGCGCATCTCGGCCTTGAAAGAGCAGCCGACGCCGCAGTAGGCGCAGGTCGTGACCGCCGTCCTTTCCGGGAGACCGAGCGCAAGCACCGATTTCTCCAGCAGCGAGCCGGTCGGGCAGGCGGCCACACAGGCGCCGCAGGAAACGCACTCGGAGGCCATGAACGGCTGCTCCTGGCCGGCGGCGATGCGCGAGGCGAAGCCGCGGCCGGCGACCGTCAGCGCATAGGTGCCCTGGATGTCCTCGCAGGCGCGCACGCAGCGGTAGCAGACGATGCAGCGCGCCGGGTCGTAGGCGAAGTACGGATTCGACTCGTCGCGGGTCTCGGCCAGATGCGTGCGTCCGCCGCCATAGCGAGCGTCGCTCGCGCCGAGCGACCGCGCCAGCGCGCGCAGCGCGTTGGTTCCGGGCACTTCGTCTTCGGACGGGTGATCCGACAGGTAAAGCTCGACCACGCCGCGGCGCAGCTGATCAAGCTTGTCCGAACGCGTGCGCACCTTCATGCCGGCTTCGACCGGCGTCGTGCACGAGGCCGGGTAGCCCTTGCGGCCGTCGATCTCGACCAGGCACACACGGCAGGAGCCGAAGGCCTCCAGCGAATCGGTGGCACAGAGCTTCGGCACGTCGAAGCCGGCTTCGAGCGCGGCGCGCATCACCGAGGTGCCGGCCGGCACCGTGACGTCGCGGCCGTCGATGGCCAGCGTCACCGGCGCGCCGGCACGCGCGGGCGTGCCGTAGTCGGTGTCGTCGAAACCTCGGGGAAGCAGGCCCGCGTCGGTGTCAGCGGGCCGGCGCAGTTCGGTCGTCTGCATCTTCGACTCCTGCTCCGAAGTCTTCCGGATAGTGGTCCAGCGCGGAGAGCACCGGATACGGCGTCATTGCGCCCATCGCGCACAGCGAACCGTGCAGCATGGTGTCGGCGAGTTCGCGCAGCAGCACGATCTGCCGCGGCCGGTCGCGGCCCGCGCGGATCCGGTCGATGATCTCGGCGCCTCGCACCGAGCCGATGCGGCAGGGCGTGCACTTGCCGCAGGACTCCAGCGCGCAGAACTCCATGGCGAAACGCGCCATCTTTGCCATGTCGACGGTGTTGTCGTGCACCACGACGCCGCCGTGGCCGAGCATCGCGCCGAACTTCGCATATTCCTCATAGTCGAGCGGCGTGTCCCACTGGCTTTCAGGCACGTACGCGCCGAGCGGCCCGCCGACCTGCACGGCGCGGATCGGCCGGCCGCAGGCGCTGCCGCCGCCGTAGGCGAACAGCAGTTCGCGCAGGCTGGCGCCGAATGCCAGTTCGACCAGCCCGCCGCGGCGGATGTTTCCCGCCAGCTGCACGGTCAGCGTGCCGCGCGAGCGACCGATGCCGTAATCGCGGTGAAAGGCCGCCCCGCGGGCGAGGATGATCGGCACCGTGGCCAGCGTGACCACGTTGTTGACCACCGTCGGCTGGCCGAACAGCCCGGCGATCGCCGGCAGCGGCGGCTTGGCGCGCACGATGCCGCGCTTGCCTTCGAGGCTTTCGAGCAGCGCCGTTTCCTCGCCGCAGATGTAGGCGCCGGCGCCCATCCGCACCTCGATGTCGAAAGCCTTGCCGCTGCCGAGGATGTCGGCGCCGAGGTGGCCGGCTTCACGCGCAGTGCCGATCGCGGCTTCGAGCGCGGCGACCGAATGCGGATACTCGCTGCGAACGTAGATGTAACCCTGCGTGGCGCCGACGGCGATGCCGGCGATGGTCATGCCCTCGATGATCGAAAATGGGTCGCTTTCCATCAGCAGGCGGTCGGCGAAGCTGCCGGAGTCGCCTTCGTCGGCGTTGCAGACGATGTATTTCTGCGCGCCTGGTGCCCGCGCCGCCGTCTGCCACTTGATGCCGGTGGGAAACGCGGCGCCGCCGCGGCCGCGCAAGCCGGATTCGGTCACCTCGGCGACGACGGCCTCGGGCGCCATCGCCAGCGCGCGGCGCAGTCCGGCGTAGCCTTCGTGCGCCTCGTAATCGGCGAGCGAGCGCGGGTCGGTCAAGCCGATGCGGGCGAAGGTCAGCCGCTGCTGCGATTTCAGCCACGGCAGTTCGTCGACCGGCCCCAGCAGCAGCGGATGGGCGCCGCCGTCGAGGAAGCCCGCAGCGAACAACGCGTCGACGTCGGCCACGGATACCGGACCGTAGCCGATGCGGCCGGCGCCGGTGGCGACTTCGACCAGCGGCTCCAGCCAGAACAGGCCGCGCGAACCGTTGCGCACGAGCCGGATCTCGATGCCGCGCGCAGCGGCCTCACTCGCGATGGCGGCGGCGAGTTCGTCGGCGCCGACCGCGAGCGCGGTCGAGTCGCGCGGCACGTAGACCGTCGCCGCCGACCGGCGGCTGCTCTGCGGCTCGGCGCGCATTGCCGGCGCCGGCGGAGCGTCTGCGGCAGCGACCAGTTCATCGAACCGCTGCGCCGTCACCCGCGCGTGCACGCGATCGCCGATCATCACCGCCGGCGCGTTGGCGCACTGGCCGAGGCAGTACACCGGTTCGAGGGAGAAGCGGCCGTCGTCGCTGCGTTCATGCGGCGCGCAGCGCAGCTTCGCCTGTGCGTGCGTCATCAGCGCCTCGGCCCCCATGCTGCGGCAGGCCTCGGCCTGGCAGACCTGCACGATGTGCCGGCCGGGCGCCTGCCGGCGGAAGTGGTGATAGAAGGTGACGACGCCATGCACCTCGGCGCGCGACAGGTTCAGCGCGCGCGCGATCGGCGCCACGCAGCCGTCCGGCAGGTGGCCGAGACGCTGCTGCACATCGTGCAGCAGCGGCAGCAGCGCGCCGGGGCGGTGCGCGTGCCGTTCGATCGCTGCCTGCACCGCCTGCGCAATGGCGCCAGTGTCGGCCGCGTTCGGATCGGGCGGGGTGGAGTGCATCAGAGGTTCGGCTCGGAAGTGCAGGCGATCGATGCCTACGACCCGATCGCGACGTTTCGCCGCGCTCTCGATGACCGATCGTGGCCTGCGCCCGCTACTGTCGCTCGCGGCGCGGCGGTTTTCAATAGGGAAGGCCGCGGGCGCATGGCGGCCATCGTCGGCCTGCCGGCGTCGCCGCGCCTATACGTCCTCGCCGACGGTGCCGAACTCCACCGGCGATCGCGCGTAGAACACGCGCACGCCGTGCTCGCGCAGATGCGCGAACAGCCTCTCGGTCTCGTCGACGCTCGCCACCATCGTCACCTCGACCGGCTGATCGGCCAGTTCGAAGAAGCGGGCCGAGTGGATCCGGCGGTGATGACCGTAGCCTTCGGCTCCGAGAACGGCCGTGGCGCCGCGCACGCCGAGGGCGCGCGCGCTCTCGATCAGCCAGTCGGCCAGCGGCCGTCCCTCATGACGATGGTCCTGCTGGGTAAAGAACGTGATCTGGAATCCCTGCATCGTTCCCTCCTATGCCGCGCGCAGCCACACAAACGTGGCGATGCCCAGCACCGTACAGGCGAGCGAACCCGCCAGGTGCAGCACGACGATCGCCAGCGCCGAGGCGACGTCGCCGCGCTGGGCGGCGCTGACCACCTCGATCGAGAACGTGGAGAACGTCGTCAGCCCGCCGAGGAAGCCGGTGATGATCAGCAGGCGCCACTCCGGCGACAGCAAGGGGTGTCCGGCGAACCCGGCGAACGCGACGCCGATCAGGTAGCCGCCGATCAGGTTGGCCGCCAGCGTGCCGAGGGGAACACTGGGCCACAGGTGGTTCAGCCCGGTGCCCAGCAGCCAGCGCAGCAGGGCGCCGGCCGAAGCGCCGGCACAGATCGAGGTCACGCTGAGCAGCATGCAGTTCTCCGTCGGGTTCTTGTTCGATGTTCAGCGCCCATCGCCATGATGTGGCTGTCGGGTTGCGCGTCGAGGGGCGCGTGCAAGCGGATCGTCGACGCGCGCCGCGCGCCGGCCGGATGCCACCACCGGAGCGACCCTCATCGACGTCGACCGCAGGCGCATCATTCGAATCGCACTCCCCGCGTCTGCGCGGTCAGGCGCGGGTCGCGCGATTTCACCAGCACCGGCGCGCCGGCGAGAAGTTCGTCGCAGCGCGCGAGTGTTTCCTCCTGCAGCCGCCGCATCGCCTCGTGCGTGTAGAAGGTCAGGCGCGGCAGCAGGATCACGTTGTCCATGCCGAACAGCGCGCTCAGCCTGTGGCCCTGGCGCGACAGCGGCTCCTGCGGGTACGCGTCGAGCCCGGCGCCACCGAGGCGGCCGTCCTGCAGCGCGCGCGGCAGCGCCGCTTGTCGACGATCGCGCCGCGCCAGTTCGTCCTCGGATACGCCGTCGGGCAGCAGCACCAGTTCGAGTCCTCGCGCCCGCAGGCCGGCGTCCAGATGCGGGCATTCGAGCTCGGCGTCGGTGCGAACGGCCTTGGCGGGGGTCATGCGCGGGCCTCTTCGGCGAGGCAGACCTCGAGGATGTCGAGCGCCTGGTCCATCTGGCCGCGGGTGGTGACGAGCGGCGGCGTCAGCGTCAGCACGTTGCCCATGGTCGTCTTGAAGGACAGGCCGCGCGATAGCGCGCGATAAAGCACGCTCTCGGCGGCGTCGGCTGCCGGCGTCTTCGCCGCGCGGTCGCTGACCAGTTCGACGCCGAGCAGGAAGCCGCGGCCGCGAACGTCGCCGATCAGCCGGTGGCGCTGCTTCATCTCCTGCAGGCGCGCCAGCGCATGCGCGCCGACGCGTTCGGCGTTCTCGACCAGGCCTTCGCGCTCGATGACTTCGAGTGTCGCCAGCGCGGCGCGCGCGGTCACCGGATTCTTCTCGTGCGTGTAGTGGCCGTAGGCGTAGGCACCGGCGACGTCGAGCGTCGCCGGCAGGCGCGCGGCATGCATGCCCGGTGCCGGCTCGGTGCGCGCGATGCAGGCGGCGATCGGCAGCACGCCGCCGCCGAGCGCCTTGCCCAGCACGACGATGTCGGGCGCCGCGTGGTCGTGCTCGGCGGCGAAGAAGCGCCCGGTCTTGCCCAGCCCGGTCGGGATTTCGTCGAAGACGAGCAGTGTGCCGTGCGCATGGCAGGCCTCGCGCACCGCCTGCCAGTACCCCGGCGGCGGAATGAAGGGCACCGCGCGGGCCGGCTCGGCGATCACCGCGGCGACGTCGCCCTCGCGTTCGAGCACGTAACGCACCATTGCCGCGCAGGCCAGTTTGCAGCGGTCGAGGTCCGGCTGCCCCTGCGCATCGACCGCGTGGCCGTAGGCGCAGCGGTAGCAGCCGAAGGGGGCGACGTGCTCGGTGCCGGGCAGCAGCGGGCCGATGCGGCCCGAGCGGAACAACGACTCGCCGCCGACGCTCGATGCGCCCAAGCCGGCGCCGTGAAAGGCATCCCAGAAGCTCAGCGTCTTGAAGCGCCCGGTGGCAGCGCGGGCGAGCTTGATCGCCACTTCGACCGCGTCACTGCCGCCGGTGGTGAAAAGCACCTTGCCGGCGACGCCGGTCAGCCGCCGGAAACGTGCGCCGAGCGCCTCGGCCAGCTCGACCGCCGCCTCGCTGGCGTATCGGCGCGGCGCGAAGGACAGTTCATCAAGCTGCCGCCTGATCGCGGCGATCACGTGCGGGTGCGCATAGCCGACGTGGTGCACATTGTTGCCGTGGAAATCCATGTAGCGGCGGCCGGCCAGATCCTCGATCCAGATGCCCTCGGCCCGGCGGATTGCGTTCAGGCAAGGCGTCGAAACCGACTGGTGCAGGAAGGCCTCGCTGTCGCGCGCGAGCAGCGTGGTCGTCGCCGCATCCAGATGCTCGGCCTGCCAGCGGCTGCGGCGCGACGAGAGGTTGACGTCGCTTTCGGACTGGGCGGGATCGTGGGTTGATCGGCTCGTCATTCGTCTGTCATCCACGCATGAGGACCGCAGGGTCCTGCGCGTTGGCAATACGGCGCAGCGCGTAGCGTAGCCGCGGCGAGGCGCAACGACCACGCGCACAGGCACAATCGCGTCGTGGCCAAACGAATCGTCTTTCTCGTACCGGGCTTCTTCGGCTTCACCTCCGTCGGTGCGGTGAGCTACTTCGAGCACGTCGAGCAGGCGCTTGGGCGCGCTCTGCGCCGCCGCGGGGTCGTGGCGCGCATCGTGCGCTGCCGGACTCAGCCGACGGCTTCGATCCCGCGCCGCGCCGATGCGCTGCGCCGGCAGGTGATCCGCCGCGGCGGTCTCGCGGCCGAAGAACTGCATTTCGTCGGTCATTCGACCGGCGGCCTCGACGTTCGCATGCTGCTCACGCCGGGCGTGAAGATCTCGCAAGGCGATGCCGAAGAGCGCATCGGCCGGCGGACACGAACCGCCATTTCCGTGGCCACGCCGCATCACGGCACGCCGCTGGCCAATCATTTCGTGACCGTGCAGGGACAGACGCTGCTGCTGGTGGCCAGCGCGCTGGCGACTTCGGGCCACGGCCGGCGGACCATCCTGGCGGCGGCCAAGGCGATCGCGATGGTCGCCCGGCTGGACGACTGGCTGGGGCGCAGCGAGGGCCCGCTCGATCGCATCGCGGCGGGCCTGCTGCGCCGGATCCGCTTCGATCGCCGCGACCCCGTGTGGAAATACCTCGGCGAGATCGAGCGCGACCAGGGCGCGGTGCTGCAACTGACGCCGGAGGGCATCGATCTGTTCGACGCCGCCGTGGCCGATCGCTCCGGCATCGACTACGGCTGCGTTGTTGCCGGCGTACCGACGCCGCGCGAGCGACTCCGCACCGGCGAGCTGCTCGACCCGGAGTACGTCGCGCTGCGCTCGGTGTTCCGGCTGCTGCACGGGCTGGCGGCTCGCCCGCACCGGCACTATCCGTACCCGAAGCCGCCGGCGCCGACGCAGCGGCTGCTCGATCGCGCGCTCGGTTTCAGGGCCACGGCCGCGGTCAACGACGGCATCGTGCCGACGCTCAGCCAGCTGCACGGCCGCGTGCTGCACGTCGCCCGCGCCGACCACCTCGACGTGGTCGGGCACTACACGCTGGCCGGCGGCCGCACCGCAGACTGGTTGCCCTCCGGCGCCGGCTTCACGCCCGAAGCGTTCGAAGCCACGTGGGACGCGGTGGCGGCAGCGATCGCCGGCGGAAGACGGAGGTCGGCCGCCCGCCATGGAAACGGCTGACCGACGCGGCTCGATGCCCACCCCTTGATCGGCCAGGTTCCTCGTCATGCCCGCCAACCTCTCGCCCGAGTACAAGGCCGCGGAGGCCGCGTTTCGGGCGACGCGCGACCCGCGCCAGCGGCTCGAATGCCTGCGCGAGATGCTGCGCACGATTCCCAAGCACAAGGGCACCGAACATCTGCAGGCGGACATCAAGGCCCGCATCAAGGATCTCGGCGAACAGCTCGAAGGCGGGAAGAAGGGCGGCGGCCACGGCGGCCCGGCGCTGGTGATCCGCCCGGAGGGCGCGGCGCAGATCGCGCTCGTCGGTCCGCCGAACGTCGGCAAGTCGGCGCTGCACGCGCGGCTCACCGGCTCCGCAGCGCAGGCGGCGCCGTATCCGTTCACGACCCAGTACCCGCAGCCGGGCATGATGCCGTACGAGGACATCCACTTTCAGCTCGTCGACCTGCCGGCGATCGCCGCCGAGCATCCGCTGCCGTGGCTCGGCAGCACGCTGCAGACCGCGGATGCGGCGCTGCTCGTCATCGATCTGGGCGAGCCCGATTGTCTCGACCAGGTGCAGGACGTGCTGGCGCTGCTGGCGCGGCGGCGCGTGGCGCTGGACGCGCGCTGGCAGGCCGACGAAGAGGGCGGCAGCAGGTCCGCCGGCGGCGACACCGATCGGGCTGCCGACGACCCCTTCGGCGTGCGCCTGCCGACGCTGTTGCTTGCCAACAAGGCCGACCGCCTGGCCGATGCCGAAGCGGAACTTCAGGCGTTTCGCGATCTGGCCGGCTTGCCGTTTCCGGCAATGGCCGTCTCCGCCGCCACCGGCCGCGGCCTGGGTGAGCTGGGACCGTGGCTGTTTGAACACCTCGGCGTCGTCCGCGTCTACACGAAGGTCCCGGGGCACCCGGTGGACCGGCAGCGGCCGTTCACGCTGCGCCGTGGGCAGACCGTCGGCGACGTGGCGCGGCTGGTGCACGGCGATCTCGGACGCACGCTGCGCTACGCGCGCCTGTGGGGCCCTTCCGGGTTCGACGGCCAGCATGTCGGCATCGAACATCGCGTCGCCGATGGCGACGTGGTCGAACTGCACGCCTGAGCGGTTACGGCCGAGGTCGGCTGTGCAGAGCGGGCAGATCACGACGCGTTGCTCGGCGGCGACGGCCCGAAAGGCAGACCGCAGCCGCTTCGATGAGCGCACCGCCGCGGCGAAGCGTGGCCGCAGACCGCGAGCAGTTGCGCGGCCGGCACCGCGCTCCGATCGACGATGCAGACGGCGGGCGCGCTGAATCCCGCTGCCCTGTCCGCCGGACAGCGTTCGCTGCGGGAGCGGGTCGGCGGACTTCGGGCGTTGTCGCAGCGTCGTGACGCGGCGGCGAAGCCGGCGGAGGGCTGCGCTACGATCGGCTCCGCCTGCAGGAGCCCTGATGCATTTCGTCTGCCTCGACCTCGAAGGTGTGCTGGTGCCTGAAATCTGGATCGCGTTCGCCGAGCGCACCGGAATCGCCGAGTTTCGCCGCACGACGCGCGACGAGCCGGACTACGACAAGCTGATGCGTTGGCGACTGGGGCTGCTGCGGCAGCATCGGCTGAAGCTCGCCGACATACAGGCGGTGATCGCGACCATGGCACCGCTGCCTGGCGCGAAGGAATTCCTCGATGCGCTGCGCGCCCGCTATCAGGTGGCGATCCTGTCCGACACCTTCTACGAGTTCGCCGATCCGTTGATGACGCAGCTCGGCCGGCCGACGCTGATGTGCAACCGGCTGCTGGTCGACGACGAAGGCTTCCTCGCCGACTACCGGCTGCGGCAGAGCGACCAGAAGCGGCAGGCGGTGCTGGCGCTGAAGAGCCTGAACTTCCGCGTCATCGCCGCCGGTGATTCGTACAACGACACTGGCATGCTCGGTGCCGCCGACGCCGGCTTCTTCATCCACCCGCCGCCGGCGATCGCAGCGCAGTTCCCGCAGTTCGCGGTGCAAGACGACTACGCGCAGCTGCGCCGGTCGATCGACGAGGCGGCGGCGCGGCTGGGCTGAGCCGGCCCGGACGCATCCGTCCGCACCGTTCGGGGTCGCACGCCAGCCGTCGTCATCATCTTGGCCCTCGCGGGACGAGGTCCCGGCAGCCTGCTGCGCCGCGGGCCGGCCCTGCGCCCGGCACCGGCCGGGCGCTGTGCTCACGCCCGAGCGGTCAACCGCTTCAGGACGTCGAGCATGGCCGGCGAAACGTCGGTGTGGTGATGGACCATCTTCCACTGGCCCGCTTCGCGCCGATAGACGTTGGTGACGCGGTGATCGATGGCGACCGGGTGCCCGGCGAGCTTCAGCTGTCCGCGCTCGGAACCCAGTTCGTAGGCGAGATCGCCGGTCACGCCGACGATCTGATCGTCGAGCCGGATCCGCCCTTCCGAGGCGATCTCGGCCACCTTCCGAAACGAGTCGCGGACCTGACCCCAACCGACCTCCCGGCCGCCGATCGGATGCATGGTCGTGACATCCCCGCCCTGCGACCAGATGTCGGCCAGCGAAGTTGCGTCGCCGTTGGCCATGCGGTTCAGTGCCGCATAGAACATCTCCGATGCCTTGCGAACTTCGTTTTCCGTTGACATGCCAAGAGCTCCCTGGGTTCGATCGGTCATGACACACGCGACGTTAAACGCCGCATTCGGCAGCGACGCGAGGTCGCGGCAGACGGTACTTCCACGCTCGCCCCGCAGGCTATGCACAGTGCGGCGACGGCGGCGGTGAAAGTCGCGCAGTTCCGACCCATTCATGGGAGGCGGTTGGTTTAACAGCCGTCATTGCGGGATGCTCCGCGCGGTGTCGGGCGGCGCATGCTGTTTTCGCGCATTCGAGGCCGTCGTGCCGGCCTTGCGCGATGCGCTCACATGTTTTGGAGGACAGCATGGCCAAGTATCTCTTCGAGGCTCGCTACACGCTGGAAGGCGCCAAGGGACTTGCTCGCGAAGGCGGCACGGGGCGCCGGGCGGCGGTCGCCAAGATGGCCGAGGGCATGGGCGGCAAGGTGGAATCGTTCTATTACGCCTTCGGCGATGTCGATGCCTACGTGATCGTCGATCTGCCCGACAACGTGAGTGCGGCGGCAGCGGCGCTCGCCGTCAATCAGAGCGGCGGCGCGACCGTCAAGACCGTCGTGCTGATGTCGCCGGAGGACGTCGACAAGGCGGGCAAGAAATCCGTCGACTATCGGCCGCCCGGGCGTTGAGGCTTCGAGTCCGGCAGCGGCGGTCAGGAATCGGCGGGATAACGCACTGCTTTGCTGCGCGGGCGCCGCGGCTGGCGAAACAGGGTCACGCCGCCGCTTGCGGACGACGGCGACTTCGTGCGCGGCGGGTCGTCGCGAGAATCAATACGGGAGCACGTTTCTTCATGGGGCAACGACGATGACGTACGCGATCGTGCATTACTTTCCGGCGGTACCAAGGAGCAGTACGAGGCGGCGCTGGCGGCGGTGCATCCCGGCAGAGACACGCTGCCGGAAGGGCAGATCTTCCATGCGGCAGGCCCGTACGCGGGAGGATGGTCGATCATCGCCGTGCACGAGTCGAAGGAAAGCTGGGAACGGTTCCGCGACGGCGTTCTGATGCCGAGACTGAAAGCGGGGGTCAAGGGCGGATTCGCCGGACAGCCGCGAGAAATGTGCTTCGCGGTCGACAACCTGCAGCGTTCGTAGCCTCCGGAGCAGCACAGGAAGGGTCCGCTTGCGCCCCGCGTCCGTCGTCGGCTTGGCCGCACCCGATTAGCGACAATGCTCAGCAGGACGGAACCCGTCGTCCTGGCGCAGGCCGGGGCCAAAGTTTGCGACGCCGAGATTGGGTCCCGGCCTGCGCCGGAACGACACTTACGAGGTCTTGCGTGTCTCGCATGCGCGGCTGAGGTTCCTCGCGAATCAGGTGGCCGCAAGTGTCGACGCCCGAGCCACGCCGCAGCGAGCCGCCGCCTTATCAGGCGGCGGCTCGCTGCTCGAGTTCGGCGAGCTTGTCGTACCGGTACGCACCCCACAAGGCCGCGCCGATCGCGCCGGCGTAGATCGAATCCTCGTGCGAGATGGCGTTGACGCCAACCTTCTCGTTGACCATCTCCTCGCGGATCGCCGCCAGCAGCCCGGAATCGAGCGCCAGCCCGCCGGTGAGCAGGGCCGTGCCCTGCCTGATGCCGGTGACCTTCAGCAGCTTGACGATGCGCGAGGCCATCGAAAGGTGAATGCCCTTGAGGATGTCGGGCGTGGCGATGCCGCGGCTGACCATGTTGATGACGTCGGTCTCGGCGAGCACGGCGCAGATCGAGCTGACCTTCTCCGGATTCTGCGACGTCTGCGACAGCGGGCCGATCTCCTCGACCGCCACGCCGAGGTAGCGGGCGATGTTCTCCAGGAACTGGCCGGAGCCCGAGGCGCACTGGCTGGTCATCTTGTACGACAGCACCTTGCCGCGCTCGTCGACGTAGATGGCGCGGCCGTTCAGCGCGCCGATGTCGACCACGGCGCGGGCCTCCGGCACGAGGAACACGCCGCCGCGGGCGTGGGTGGTCATCGAGTAGAAGTGGCCGGTGGCGAACTTAACGTTCTCGCCCTCGCCGGTGGTGGCGATGTAGGCGACGTCGTTCGGCGCCAGGCCGGTCTCGGCGAGCACGGCGTCGAAGCCTTCCTGGGCGAGCGTCATCGGGTCGCGGCGGCGGATGCGCTCGCAGCGCTTGGCCAGCCATTCATGCCTGTCGCCTTCGCTGTGGAACAGCGTGGTCTTGACGGCGCCTGAGCCGATGTCGATGCCGACGGTGATGGTCATGGTTGCGCTCCTCGCTCTCAAGGGCCCCGCTTGCTTGCAGAGTCGTGTCGTTCCCGCGAACGCGGGAACCCAGCGACTTTCTGCCAAAGACGCTGGATTCCCGCTTGCGCGGGAATGACACCGTAGTGATTCGGCGCTGCGTGCATTCCAGAGCTCAGTTTCACTCCCGCGACTGCGCGGTCAGGCCCTCCTCGACCACCGCGCGCCAGGCGAAAGTTGCTCCGCCGAGGGCGCCGGTGTAGATCGAATCGGGATCGATGTTGATCTGCAGCCTGCCGTAGTTCTCCTCGACCAGTTCGCGCAGCGCCTTCACCGCCGCCTCGTTCTTGGCCACGCCGCCGGTGAAGGTGAACTCGTTGCGGATGCCGCCGGAGCGGGCGAGGATCGACATCGCGCGCAGGATGATCGCCCGGTGCAGGCCGGCCATGATGTCCTCGCGCTTGTCGCCGATGGCCAGCCGGTCGCGCAGTTCGGCGCCGGCGAACACGGTGCAGGTCGAGTTGATGCGGATCGTCTTGGTCGACTTCATCGCCAGCGGCCCCAGTTCGTGCAGGCCCATGTTCATTTCGTCGGCGATGTAGCCGAGGTAACGGCCGCAGCCGGCGGCGCAGCGATCGTTCATCTGGAAACTCTCGACGATGCCGTGCGGATCGACCTGGATCGCCTTGGTGTCCTGGCCGCCGATGTCGAGCACGGTGGCGGTGCCCGGGTACATCACGTGCGCACCCAGCCCGTGGCAGAGGATCTCGGAACGGATGTGCTCCTTGGAAAACGGCAGCCGCGCGCGGCCGTAGCCGGTGCCGACGACGTAGGTCTCCTCCATCTCGGTGTCGAGCACGCCCTTGATCGGCGCCTCGATCTGGGCGCGATGTGCCCGCGCCTCCGGCAGGGCGGTGAAGGTCTTCTCCAGCGCATCGAGCAGGTGGCGCTTGATCGCGGCGTCGTAGACGCGGTTCTCGACCTCGATGATCGAGCGGTCGAACAGGTTCAGAAGGAAGTCGTAGCGAATGCCGGCTTCCTTGGCCACGACTTCGCCGGCGGCCAGGTACTGGCTGCCGGCGATGTCGCGGAAGAAGTCGCTCTTGCGCTTGGCGCCGGGGGCGAACAGCAGATGCGCTTCGGCCTGCAGCCGCTTGAACACTTCGTCGAGGGCCGTGCGCACGGCGGTGGTGGCGTCGCCGAACTTCGCCGTCTCGAGATTGCGCTGGCAGGTGGCCTCGAGGTCGGCGAGCTGCTCGACGTACTGCTCGGCGCGGAAGTCGCGTTCGAGCTGGCCGATGAAGCTGTCGAGGCCGCCATTGAGGGCGCGGGTTTCCGCCAGCGCGCGGCGGAACAGATGGAAGCGGCCGTTCAGCAGCGCCTCCTGCTTGGCGATCGTCGCCGCGGTGTCGTAGTTCGACCGCGAGTTGGTGATGCCGCGGCCGAGGACGTGCTGGTTCTCGTCGATCACCACCGCCTTGGTGGTGGTCGAACCGAGGTCGATGCCGATGAAAAGCCGCATGATGGGCCTCCGCGTCAGTGCGCCGTGGCGATAGGGATGAATCCCGGCGCCGATCCCGCCGCTGCCGCGGTCCGTTTCTGCTTGACCATCTGGAAGTAGCTTTCCAGCCGGTTCTTGACATTGGCGGCGGAGAAGTAGCGCGGGTCGACGAGATCCGTCTCGATGAACGCCGCAGGTTTCCCGGTGCGCTTCTCGACCTCGCGCAGGATCAGCAGCTGCCCGGCGGAGAAGCTGTTGCAGCTCTTGATCGAGTTGATCAACAGCCCATCGGCCTGGTACTGGTCGATGTAGCGGCAGATCATGTCGATGCGCGAGGGCAGGTTCAGGTTCGTGTAGCAGCCGAGGCAGTAGTCGGCGAGCGACTCCAGCGGATGCTCGGGGTCGTGGCGGAAGCCGAAGTCGTAGACGCCGCCGACCTTGGCGTAGGTCGAGGCCACCACCACCGCGCCTTCGTCGTAGAACATCTTCCAGAAGTCGCGGAAGCTGGTCCAGTTCGGCGGTCCCTCGACGATCAGCCGGTACTTCTCTTCTCCCATCTCGCCCTCGGGCGTGACCGGGCCCTTGCCATCGCGCACCCGCTGCTCGATCTCGCCGCGCAGCACGCGGTAATACTCGGTGGCCTCGGGCGTGCCGCGGAAGGCGGTGAAAATGGGCCCGATGTAGTAGACGGCGCCGAAGTAGCCATCGATCGGGCTCGGCCGGTTCTTCGCGCTCTGCAATACGGCAACCAGGTCCTCCTCGGCCTTGGCCGACTCGCGCATGTACTGGCGCAGCCGGTCGATGTCGAATTTCACGCCGCTCACCCGCTCCAGCGTCGGGATCACCGTTTCCTTCAGCTGCCTGACCACGTATTCGCGCATGTTCGGCGCGATCTTGCCCTCGCCCTGGTACGGCACGTGCAGCATCACCGTCTCGCAGCCGTACTTGTGGCGGATCAGCTCGAACCACTTCATGAAGGTGAAGCAGCCGGTGTAGGA
>CAZDXQ010000049.1:0-28761 GCA_964509545.1 uncultured Burkholderiaceae bacterium
CAGTGGCGCCCGGCCGCCCGAAGCCACTGAGCGCCCCCTCGGGGGGCAGCGAGCGGCAGCGAGCGTGGGGGTCTGATCATGCGCCCGGCCGCCCGAAGCCACTGAGCGCCCCCTCGGGGGGCAGCGAGCGGCAGCGAGCGTGGGGGTCTGATCATGCGCCCGGCCGCCCGAAGCCACTGAGCGCCCCACGGGGGGCGAGGCTGGACATGAGCCGGCACCTGCGTGCCGGCGCATGCCTGCCGAGCCGGCCGGGCATGCAGGCCCGGCCGTGGAACAGCGCGCGGCAGCCAGCGTGGGGGTTTCATTTCTAGGCGCCGAGCAGGAAGTGGACGAGGATGCCGATCACGGCGAGCAGGAACGCCCCGGCGAGGAACTCCGGCACGCGGAAGATGCGCATCTTGGCCGACAGCGTCTCGATCACGGCCAGAGCCGCGCCGCCGATCGCCAGCTTGAGCACGAGGACCGGCAGGGCCAGCAGCATGCCGACCGGTTCGTGCACCTGGGCAATGCCCCAGGGAAAGAAGATCGCCAGCCCGATCGACGAGTAGGCGAAGAGCTTCAGGCTCGAGGCCCATTCGATCAGCGCCAGGTGGCGTCCCGAGTACTCGAGGATCATCGCCTCGTGGATCATCGTCAGCTCGAGGTGCGTGGCCGGATTGTCGACGGGCACGCGCGCGTTCTCGGCCAGCGACACCATCGTGAAGGCGACGCCGGCAAAGGCCAGGCTGGGATAGATCGCGAACTCCTGCTTCGAGATCGTCTCGACGATGTTGGCCAGCGAGGTCGTGCCGGTGAGGAACGCGGCGGTGAACAGCACCATCAGCAGCGCCGGCTCGGCGAGGAAGCCGACCAGCATCTCGCGCCGCGCGCCGAGCGTGCCGAACGCGGTGCCGACGTCCATTGCCGCCAGCGAGACGAACACGCGCGCAAGCGCGAACAGGCCGACGAGCGCGATGGCATCGGCGGCCGGCGCCAGCGGCAGGTCCGTCGACAGGCTGGGCACGATGCCGCAGGCGAGCACCATGCTGCCAAAGACGATGTACGGCGCGCCGCGGAACAGCGGGCTTGCGCCTTCGGCGACGACGGATTCCTTCCAGAACAGCTTGTGCAGCGTGCGGTAGGGCAGAAGCAGCGGCGGCGCGCTCCGGTTCTGCAGCCAGGCGCGGCACTGGTTGATCCAGCCCGTGAGCAGCGGCGCGCCGGCCACCGCAATCAGGATCGCCAGCAGCTGCGCGACGAAGCTGTACGCCGTCATCTGAACACCAGCAGCAGCATCACCAGCAGCGTGACGAAGCTGTACATCAGGTAGGTGGCGATGCGGCCCTGCTGCAGCACGCCGACGAGGCGCGAGGTCGCTTCGGCTGCGCGCGCCAGCGGCAGGTACAGCCAGTGCCAGAACTGGTCGGAGGCTTCCATCCGGTACGACGGCTGGCGATCGAACGGGCTCGGCAGGTGCCGGTCGATGCGGAAGAACGGTTCGAAGACCTGCCGGATCGGCTGGCCGAAACCTTCGGCCGTGTCCTGCATCCGCGCATTGAGCAGCGGATAGCCGCAGTCCCACGGCGCGGCGCGGCGGATCCTGCCGTGGTACAGCCGTCGCACGAGCACGAAGGCCAGTGCAAAACTCGCCGCGACAAGCAGCAGGAAGGCGAGCGGGCTGTAGCTGGCGCGCTCGGCGCCGGCCGGGGCCAGGAACAGCCAGCCGTGTGCCGCCACCCGCGGGCCGATGCCGTCGGCGACCAGGGCGCGTGTCACCGGATCGATCAGCGCGATCACCTGCGCCGGCAGCAGGCCGAGCAGCACACAGCCGGCGCCGAGCCAGACCAGGCCGATGCGCTCCCAGCGGGCGGCATCGTGCGAGGCGGCCAGGCGCGACTCGCGCGGCTGGCCGAGGAAGATCACGCCGAAGAACTTCACCATCACGTAGCCGCCCAGCGCCGCCACCAGCGCCACGCCGGCAGCCACTACCGGCACCAGGTTGTTGATGAACGTGCCGGGCAGGCCGAGCGTGAACAGGAAACTCTGCAGCAGCAGCCACTCGGAGACAAAGCCGTTCAGCGGCGGCAGCCCGGCCGCGGCCAGCGCCCCCACCAGCGCCAGCCAGCCGACCCAAGGCATGAAGCGCAGCAGGCCGCCGAGCTTGCCGAGGTTGCGCTCGCCGGTGGCGTGCAGCACGGCACCGGTGCCGAGGAACAGCAGGCTCTTGAAGAAGGCGTGGTTCAGCGCGTGGTACAGCACCGCGGTCAGGGCGAGCGCGGCCAGCGCGGTCATGCGGTAGCCGTTGAACAGCAGGGCCAGTCCGATGCCGACCGCGAGCAGGCCGATGTTCTCGATCGACGAATAGGCGAGCAGCCGCTTCATGTCGGTCTGGATCGCCGCGAAGACGACGCCGAACAGCGCCGTGACCAGGCCCACGGCCAGCGCCAGCACGCCCCACCACGCGTGCTGCACCGGCAGGATCTCGAAGACGATGCGCAGCCAGCCGTAGATCGCCGTCTTCAGCATCACGCCGCTCATCAGCGCCGACACTGGCGACGGCGCCGCCGGATGCGCCTCCGGCAGCCAGACGTGCAGCGGCAGGATGCCGGCCTTGGCGCCGAAGCCGAAGAACGCCAGCAGGAACGCCACAGAGGCCCAGAACGGCGACAGGTTCTGCGCGCGCATGTTGGCGAACGTGTAGTCGCCGGTATTGGCCTGCAGCACGCCGAAGCAAAGCAGGATCGCCAGCGCGCCAATGTGAGCGATCAGCAGGTACAGGTAGCCGGCGCGGCGGATCGCGGCAATCGTGTGGTTGGCGGTGACGAGGAAGAACGAGGCCAGCGCCATCAGTTCCCACATCACCATGAACACATAGGCATCGTCGGCCAGCATCACCATCGCCATGCCGGCGAGGAACAGGTGATACAGCAGGCAAAGCAGCCCCGGCGGCGTGCCTTCGCCCTTGCGGAAATAGCCGGCGGCGAACACCGAGATTCCCGCCGCGGCGGCGCCCAGCAGCAGCAGGAAGAAGGCCGACAGCGCATCCAGCCGCAGGTGAAACGGCAGGCCCGGCAGGCCCAGCGGCAGGATCGCGGTCTCGGTTCCGCCAGCGAGTGCGGGCAGGGCCGCGGCCGCGACGAGCAGCGCCAGCGCGGCGCCGAGCGGAAAAAGCACGCGGGCGACGATGAACAGGTTGTGCGGGCGCGCGACGCCGACGGCGCCGATGGCGATCCAGCCGGCGATCGCCGCCAGCATCCAGTCGATCGCCAGCCATTCGTTCGGAGCGGTCAGCACGCGCGTCTCCGCCGGCTAGCGGCCCGGCTTCCTGCGCGAGGCGGCGATCAGCCACGCCGGCAGCGGGCGGTTGCCGGCGTGCTCGATGATGTATTCGCGGATCAGCTGCCGCACCACCTGCGACGGCGTCAGGTCCTGCGCCGCGCAGATCTCCTCGAACATCGCCTTCTTGCG
Source organism: uncultured Burkholderiaceae bacterium (assembly GCA_964509545.1). Classification (GTDB taxonomy): domain Bacteria; phylum Pseudomonadota; class Gammaproteobacteria; order Burkholderiales; family Burkholderiaceae_F; genus JADJWR01. The sequence goes on from CAZDXQ010000049.1 coordinate 3,448, forward strand.
CGGGTCGAGCAGCAGCGTCAGGCGGGCGGTCTTGTTCTCGGTCTGGGCGGGCATGGCGCGCGGGGTCCGGGCAGGTCCTCTGCCATATGTTAATGATATGTGCATCAAAAGCAAATTCGATGACAGGCGAATGCGGTCAAGTGGCCCGGCAGCGGCGGAGCCGATTGAACTCGGCTATGAGATGAATCGCAATAATCGATTGGATCGATCACCGCGCCGGACCTACATTCGGCCGCATCCGCTGGATGAGGCGGCAAACTGCGACCTGCGAGAGGAAATGACGATGTCAGGCGAAATGAAGTGCCCGGTGATGCACGGTGCCCGAACCACGGCCGGCGCCCAGTCCAATCGGGACTGGTGGCCGCAGCGGCTGAACCTGAAGATCCTGCACCAGCATTCCGCGAAGTCCAGCCCGATGGGCGAGCGGTTCAACTACGCGGCGGAATTCGGCAAGCTCGACCTGGCCGCCGTCAAGAAGGACCTGCACGCGCTGATGACCGACTCCCAGGACTGGTGGCCCGCCGACTGGGGTCATTACGGCGGTCTGTTCATCCGCATGGCCTGGCACAGCGCCGGCACCTACCGCATTGCCGACGGGCGCGGCGGGGCCGGCACCGGCAACCAGCGTTTCGCGCCGATCAACAGCTGGCCCGACAACGGCAACCTCGACAAGGCGCGCCGGCTGCTGTGGCCGATCAAGAAGAAGTACGGCAGGCGGATCTCCTGGGCCGACCTGATGATCCTGGCCGGCAACTGCGCGCTGGAATCGATGGGCTTCAGGACCTTCGGCTTCGGCGGCGGCCGCGAGGACATCTGGGAGCCGGAAGAGGACATCTACTGGGGCGCCGAAACCGAATGGCTCGGCGACAGGCGCTACAGCGGCGACCGCCAGCTGGAAAACCCGCTGGCTGCCGTGCAGATGGGCCTGATCTACGTGAACCCCGAGGGGCCCAACGGCAAGCCCGACCCGGTCGCATCGGGTCGCGACGTGCGCGAGACCTTCGCCCGCATGGCGATGAACGACGAGGAAACGGTCGCCCTGGTTGCCGGCGGCCATACCTTCGGCAAGGCGCACGGCGCCGGCGATCCGAAGCTCGTCGGCGCCGAACCCGAGGCCGCGCCCCTCGAGCAGATGGGCCTGGGCTGGAAAAACCGTCTCGGTACCGGCAAAGGAGTACACACGACGACCAGCGGCATCGAAGGCGCGTGGAAGCCGAACCCGACCCGCTGGGACATGGGCTACTTCGACATGCTGTTCGGCTACGAATGGGAACTGGTGAAGAGCCCGGCCGGTGCGTGGCAGTGGCTGGCCAAGGACGTGCGGCCGGAGCACATGATTGCCGACGCCCACGATCCCTCGAAAAAGCACCGCCCGATGATGACGACGGCCGACCTGTCGCTGCGCTTCGATCCGATCTACGAGCCGATCTCGCGCCGCTTCCACAAGGACCCGCAGGCATTCGCCGACGCCTTCGCCCGCGCCTGGTTCAAGCTGACCCACCGCGACATGGGCCCGCGTTCGCGCTACCTCGGCCCCGAGGTGCCGGCCGAAGTGCTGCTCTGGCAGGACCCCGTGCCGGCTGTCGACCATGCGCTGGTCGACGAGCAGGACATCGCCGCACTGAAGGCGAAGATCCTGTCGTCCGGGTTGTCCAACTCGCAGCTGGTGGCGGCGGCGTGGGCCTCGGCGTCGACCTTCCGCGGCTCCGACAAGCGCGGCGGGGCCAATGGGGCGCGCATTCGCCTCGCGCCGCAGAAGGATTGGGAAGTCAACCAGCCCGCCGACCTGGCCAGGGTCCTGCAGATGCTGCAAACCATCCAGAAGGAGTTCAACGGCGCGCAGTCGGGCGGCAAGAAGGTCTCGCTGGCCGACCTGATCGTGCTCGGCGGCTGCGCAGCGGTCGAAGCGGCGGCGAAGCAAGCGGGCCACGACGTGAAGGTTCCCTTCTCGCCGGGACGCACGGATGCGTCGCAGGAGCAGACCGACGTGGAGTCGTTCGCCGTGCTGGAACCGGTTGCAGACGGCTTCCGCAACTATCTGCGCTCGGGCCTGAAGACGCCCGCCGAGGAGCTGCTGCTGGACCGGGCGCAGTTGCTGACGCTCACCGCCCCCGAAATGACCGTTCTGGTCGGCGGAATGCGGGTCCTCGGCGCCAACTTCGGCCAGTCCGGGCATGGCGTCTTCACCGCTGCGCCCGGAACGCTGACGAACGACTTCTTCGTCAACCTGACCGATATGGGCACCGAGTGGACGCCGTCTTCAGCCGAAGGCGTCTACGAAGGTCGCGATCGCGCGACGGGCAAGGTCAAGTGGACGGGCACCCGCGTCGATCTGGTGTTCGGCTCGAACTCCGAGCTGCGGGCGCTGGCCGAGGTCTATGCCTGTGACGATGCGAAGGAGAAGTTCGTGAAGGACTTCGTCGCGGCCTGGAGCAAGGTGATGAACCTCGACCGCTACGACCTTGCCTGATCGGGGGCGCGTCACTCGACGCGGCGGTGAGGCGCGGCTGACCGCGGCTGCTACTTCACGCGCATGCCCGGCTGCGCGCCCTCGTGCGGCTCGAGCAGGAAGATGCCGGGCGACCTTTTCTCGTCGGCGTGGCTGGCGGCGAGCACCATGCCTTCGCTGAGGCCGAACTTCATCTTGCGCGGCGCGAGGTTGGCCACCATCGCGGTGAGCCGGCCGACCAGCGCCTCCGGCTTGTATGCCGACTTGATGCCGGCGAACACCGTGCGATGGCGGCCTTCGCCGACATCGAGCGTGAGCTTGAGCAGCTTGTCCGAGCCGTCGACCGCTTCGGCGTTGACGATCTTGGCGATTCTCAGGTCCAGTTTCGCGAAGTCGTCGATGCCGACCGTCTCGGCGATCGCCGCGCCGCCGGGCAGCGCCTTTTCCTCGACCGGCGGCGGCTCGAACAGCGCGTCGAGCTGCTTGCCTTCGACCCGCGTCATCAGGTGCTTGTAGGGCGCGATCCGCTCCAGCGGCGCCCTGATGTCGTCCCACTGGAACGCGCGCGGCATGCCGAACAACTCGCGCGCCACGCGCTCGGCGGTGGCCGGCAGCACCGGCGCAAGGTAGATCGTGAGCAGCCGGAAGCAGCCGATCACGTCGCTCACCACCGCGTGCAGCAGGTCGCGGCTGTCCGAGTCCTTGGCCAGCTCCCATGGCTTGTGCTTGTCGAAGTGCTCGTTGGCGAAGTCGGCAACGCGCATGATCTCGCGCAGCGCCTTGCCATACTCGCGCTGGTCGAGGAAGTCGGCGATCTCGTCGGCGGCAGCCAGTGCCACGGCCGTGCTGCCGGTGGGCGCGCCGGACGGGTCGAGCGGCAGGCTGATGCGCCCGTCGAACAGGCGCTGCAGGAAACTGGCCGCACGGCTGGCGATGTTGACGTACTTGCCGATCAGGTCGCTGTTGACGCGGGCGAGGAAGTCGTCCGGGTTGAAGTCGATGTCCTCGACCCGGCCGTTCAGCTTGGCGGCGATGTAGTAGCGCAGCCACTCGGCGTTCATGCCGAGCTGAAGGTACTTCAGCGGGTCGATGCCGGTGCCGCGGCTCTTGCTCATCTTCTCGCCGCTGACGGTGATGAAGCCGTGCACGTAGACGTTGTCCGGCACCTTGTACGGCTTGCCCGCGAACTTCAGCATCGCCGGCCAGAACAGCGTGTGGAAGTAGATGATGTCCTTGCCGATGAAATGCACCTGCTCGGTGGCCGGATCGGCGAGGAACTTCTCGAAGTCGATGCCCGCCCGCGCGCAGTAGGCCTTGAAGCTGGCGAGGTAGCCGATCGGCGCGTCGAGCCAAACATAGAAGTACTTGCCGGGCGCGTCCGGGATCGGGATGCCGAAGTACGGCGCATCGCGCGAGATATCCCAGTCCGACAGGCTCTTGCCGTCGGCGCCTTCGAGCCACTCGCGCGCCTTGTTGGCCACCTCCGGCTGCAGCTTTCCATCCTGCGTCCACTGCCGCAGGAACTCGGTGCAGCGCGCATCCGACAGCCTGAAGAAGTAGTGCTCGGAACTGCGCAGTTCCGGCGTCGCCCCGGAAAGCACCGAGTACGGGCGTTTCAGCTCGGTCGGCGAGTACACCGCGCCGCAGTTCTCGCACGAATCGCCATGCTGGTCGCGGGCCCCGCAGCGCGGGCACTCGCCCTTGATGAAGCGGTCGGGCAGGAACATGCCCTTGACCGGGTCGAAGAATTGCTCGACCGGCTTGACGTAGATGAGTTCGTTGGCGCGCAGCCTGCGGTAGATGTCCTGCGACAGTTCGACGTTCTCCGCCGAATCGGTCGAGTGCCAGTGGTCGAAGCCGATGTGGAAGCCGTCGAGGTAGCGCCGGCGCCCGGCGGCGATCTCGGCGACGAACTGTTGCGGCGTCTTGCCGGCTTTGCCGGCGGCGATCATGATCGCCGCGCCGTGCGCATCGTCGGCGCAGACGAAGTGCACCGTGTGGCCGCGCATGCGCTGGTAGCGCACCCAGATGTCGGCCTGGATGTACTCCATCATGTGGCCGATGTGGAACGCCGCGTTGGCGTAGGGCAGGGCGGTGGTGACGAACAGTTGGCGTGCCATAGGAGCGGATTGTAGGCGGCGGGCTGCCGGCGGCGACGACGGCGGCGCCGATCTGCGGCATCATGCGCCGCCTGCCGCGCGTTGCGGCGCGGGTACCGGGCAAGCAGGAGGGATGGCGATGAAGAGCGCTCGAGCACTGGCGGGCTGCCTGCTGCTGGCGACGTCCACGGCCTGGGCGGCGACGGACGCCGAAGTGCTGCGCTGTCGCGCCCTTGCCGACACGGCGGCGCGGCTGGCCTGCTACGACGCGATGCCCGTGGGCCAGCCGTCGGCGGCGAGCCCGGCCGTCGCCGCTTCCGCGCCGGCCGCGGCAGTTGTCGATCCGGTGGCGAACTTCGGCCTCGACGGCAGGACGCAGCGCGCTGCGCTCGACGTCATCGAAAGCCACATCCCCGGCCGTTTCGAGGGCTGGAGCGCGGGTTCGCGCATTCGCCTGGCCAACGGCCAGGTCTGGCAGGTCATCGACGGAAGCCGCGCCAGTTACTGGCTGGAGAACCCGCGCGTCAAGGTGCATCGCGCGATGTTCGGCTCGTACATCCTCGAGATCGTCGGCCAGGGCAATGCGCCGCGCGTGCGCCGCGTCGAATGACCGGGCGTCGCGCGAGGACATACCCCCGCCGGTGCTCCGTTAGACTCGGCGCCTTCACCGCGAAGCATCGACACGCGCCATGTCCAGCCCCATCACCGATTCCACGCTGCTCGAGCAGCTGAAGACCGTCATCGATCCGAACACCGGCAAGGACTTCGTCTCCACCCGGCAACTGAAGAACCTGAAAGTCGACGGCGCTTCGGTCAGCTTCGATGTCGAACTCGGCTATCCGGCGAAAAGCCAGATCGACGCACTGCGCGCGGCGCTGATCGCCGCGGCGCGGCGCGTGCCGGGGGTCGAGAACGTCAGCGCCAACGTGACGATGAAGATCGTCGCCCACACCGTGCAGCGCGGGCTGAAGGTGCTGCCGAACGTCAAGAACATCGTCGCCGTCTCCTCGGGCAAGGGTGGCGTCGGCAAGAGCACGGTGGCGGTCAACCTGGCGCTGGCGCTCGCCGCCGAAGGCGCCCGCGTCGGCATGCTCGATGCCGACATCTACGGGCCGAGCCAGCCGACAATGCTCGGCATCACCGACAAGCCGTCGAGCGGCGACGGGCAGAGCCTCGAACCGCTGGTCGGCCACGGCATCCAGGCGATCTCGATCGGCTTCCTGATCGATCCCGACCAGCCGATGGTCTGGCGCGGACCGATGGTCACGCAGGCACTGCAGCAGCTTCTGATGCAGACCAGCTGGAAGGATCTTGACTACCTCGTGGTCGACATGCCGCCCGGCACCGGCGACATCGCGCTGACGCTGTCGCAGCAGGTGCCGGTCACCGGCGCGGTGATCGTCACCACGCCGCAGGACATCGCGCTGATCGACGCCCGCAAGGGCTTCAAGATGTTCGAGAAGGTCGGCGTGCCGATCGTCGGCCTGGTCGAGAACATGGCGATCCACGTGTGCAGCAAGTGCGGCCACGCCGAGCACATCTTCGGCGAAGGCGGGGCGCAGAAGATGGCCAGTGACTTCGGCGTCGAGGTGCTCGGCTCGCTGCCGCTGGACATCCGCATCCGCGAGCAGGCCGACTCCGGCCGGCCGACCGTGGTCGCAGAGCCTGACGGCGACATCGCCGCCATCTACAAGGCCATCGCGCGCAAGGTGGCGATCCGCATCGCCGCCAAGGCCAAGGACATGTCGCTGAAGATCCCGACGATCAAGGTGCAGAACACCTGATCAGGAATGGCCGCCTATATCGTCGGCACCATCACGGTTCGCGACGAGGCGCTGTGGGCGAAGTACGTGGCCGGCGTTGCCGGCACGTTTGACCGCTACGAAGGCGAAGTCCTGCTGCGCGCAAGGGCGCCGCTGGCGCTGTCCGGGCAGGCACACGGCGAGCGTGTCGTGGTGGCGCGGTTCGAGGACATCGCGGCGCTGCGTCGCTGGTTCGACTCCGCCGAATACCAGGGGCTGATCCCGTTGCGCGATGCCGCCGCCGAGGTGGTCCTTACCGCGCACGAAGACTGAGGCACTGGCGAACAGTGCAGGCGCGACCCGGCAGCGCTGCAGGCTGGGCGAGTGGCATCCGCGTCAAACCGCCAGGCCCGCCGTTGCGCCCGCGCGCACCGGCTAGTGCATGCGCCGACGCCGGTACTCCTCGAATACGAGCATCTCGCCGCTCGCGCCTGCGCGTGTGTGGCGCTGAACCAGCGTGAATTGCCGGAGGTCGACGTCCGGTGCGAAGGCATCGGCATCGAGGTCTTCGCCGCCGGGCCGCGTCACGTACAGGCGGTCGGCGACCCTGAGGGCTTTCGTCGAGAGCTCGGCGCCGCCGATCACGAACACCTTCGCCGGCTTGAGCACCGACGCCAGGGTGAGTGCCTCGGGCAGCGACTCACAGTGCGCGGCCCCCTTGGGGGCGAGCTTCTGCGACGACAGCACGATGTTCTGGCGGCCGGGCAGCGCGGCGGGCAGGGATTCCCATGTCCGGCGCCCCATGACCACGGGATGGCCGCAGGTGACGTCGTCGAAATACCGCAGGTTGTCGCTGCCCCCCGGCGCACCTTCGCCGCCGGCAACTCGTTCTGCCGCTTTCGACCAGATGACGCAGATTTCCATGGTGACCGCTCCGTTCCGCATTCCGCACCTGAATGAGTTGCCCTTGCGGCAGTTACCGTTCAAGGGCGCTGGCGGCGCAGGCGCGGCCGGGCGTCCTGGCCTGCCCGGCCTTCCGCCGTGGGCTGCCGCCCCGCCGCGTGACCGCTGCGCCCGCACAAGGCGGCCCGCACTGGCAGCAGATGATTGCCATCGGCACCGTGGGGCAGGGCGCACAGCGCCCCGCCGTGGCCAGCCGCCTTGTTCCGCCCGCCGGCGGCGGGCGACGCATTCGGCAAAGCGTCTGCGCGGGTTTGTCGTTTGCGCCCACGCGAACCTGACATCCGGCGCGGACCCGCGCGGTGGCCGCGCAGGCGGCTCAGCGGGCGCTGCGGCCGCATCCACGATGGAATGCTGAATCGCCGTGCGGCACACTGCGCGCCATGATCGTTCTGTTCTCGCCCGAGCACGAGCGGCACGCGCCGGCCCACGAGTTCTTCCGCGGCGAGCGCGTGCCGTGTTTCGAGACGCCGGTGCGCGCCGAAATTGTGCGCAGCGAGTTGCTGGCGCGGGGTCACGAGTTTCGCGCGCCGAACGCCGATTGCGCAGCGCTGCTGGCCAGGGTGCACTCCGGCCGCTACCTGGCATTCCTCGAACATGCGTGGGGCGAGTGGCTGGCGCGGGATCCGGCCAATGCCGGTATGCAGCCGTTTCCGTCGGTCTGGCCGATACGCACGTTGCGCAGCGACATCGAGCCGACCGACTTCATTGCACGGCTCGGCCTGTATTCGTTCGACAACGGCACGCCGCTTTCGGCTGGAACGTGGGTCGCCGCGAAGGCGGCCGCGGACGCAGCGGCCTCGGCCGCCGGCCTGCTCGGGCGGGGGCAACGCGGTGTCTTCTGTGCGACCCGCCCGCCAGGCCATCACGCCGGCGCCGACTTCATGGGCGGCTACTGCTTCCTGAACAACGCGGCGATCGCCGTCGAGGCACTGCGCGAGCACGGCTGCGCGCGCGTCGCCGTGCTCGATGTCGACTACCACCACGGCAACGGCACGCAGGCCATCTTCTATGACCGCGCCGATGTTCTTTTCGTCAGCATCCACGGCGATCCGAGGACGGAGTATCCGTTCTACTCGGGCCATGCCGACGAGACGGGCGCGGGTGATGGCCTTGGCTTCAATCGCAATCTGCCGCTGCCGGCGGGCGCCGAAGCGGACGCCTGGTTTGCGGCACTGGACAGCGCCTGCTCGACGGTGGAGCGCTTCGGCGCCGATGCGCTCGTCGTCTCTCTTGGGCTCGATACCTACGTCGGCGACCCGATCTCGAGGTTCCGCCTACGCGCCGGCGATTTCCACAGGCTCGGGGCGAAGCTCGCCCGCATGCTCCTGCCTGCCTGCTTCGTCCTCGAAGGCGGGTATGCGGCGGTCGAACTCGGCATCAACGCCGCCAACGTGATCGACGCCTTCGACAACGCCTAAGCTGCACCGGCAGGTTTCGCGGCCGGCTCGGCCGATGACCTGGAGCCCGCCCGCTGGTAACTCGCACGTGCGAATCATTTGCGGACAAGCGCTTAGCAAGGCCTTGTGCGGGGCTGAGCACCGAGCACCGCGACCGACAGTTCGCGCCATCTCCGGCCGAAGCCGATGCGCAGTGCGCGCAATCGGGCGGCGAAGCGCTCGACCTGCGCGCTGCGCGCCTCGCCCGACACGCACCATGCGCAGAAGTGCTCGCAGTTGTTGCTGACGAGCCGGTACAGGTTCTCGCCGAGCCGCGACCGCGCCCGCGCGACGACCTCGGCCGGCAGGAACCGTCCCCGTGCCTCGGCAAGCACCGCAACGGGCCGGCCATTGGCGAATTCCTCAAGCGACACCTCCTCGACCGGGCCGGCCCACAGCCCGCGCGAAAGGCCGGCGTAGTGCACAACCCGCCCGTCGCCGACGTAGATGCCGTGATGGGTGTAAAGGCGCCGCGGCGTGACCAGATGGGCGCCGAGCGGCAGCGCCGCCGCAGCGCCGCCCGCGCCGCCGGCGGGCAGTGGCACAACGCGGGTTGGAGCGGTCATGGTCTTGTCCTCGTTTCAATGCGAAGCCATGCCTGCATTGAAGCGAAACGCGTGCCCGTGGATAAGTCGGCGCGTTTCCCAGCTAGGGGCCGGTCCAGCTAGGAGCGCCCCTGAGGCGGACGGCGGTGCCTCTGACCTGCGCCCTTGCCGGCGGCCACGCCGGGGCGCGCTACGATGCGCCCGCTCCCCGATCGCCGGCACGACCATGTCCTCCTGGATCATCGCCACCCGCGAGAGCCCGCTCGCGCTCTGGCAGGCCGAACACGTTCGCGACCGCCTGCAACGCCTGCACGCCGGCGCGCGGGTCGAACTGCTCGGCATGACCACGCGCGGCGACCAGATCCTTGATCGGGCCCTGTCGAAGGTCGGCGGCAAGGGCCTGTTCATCAAGGAACTCGAAGTGGCGCTGGCCGAGGGCCGCGCGCACCTGGCCGTGCACTCGCTGAAGGACGTGCCGATGCTGCTGGCGCCGGAGTTCCGGCTGGCCGCGGTGATGGCGCGAGAGGACCCGCGCGACTGCTTCGTCTCGTCGCGCTACGACAGCCTCGAGTCGATGCCGGCGGGCAGCATCGTCGGTACCTCGAGCCTGCGCCGCGAACTGATGCTGCGCGCGGCATTTCCGCGACTCGATATCCGTCCGGTGCGCGGCAACGTCGGCACGCGCCTGCGCAAGCTCGATGCCGGCGAGTTCGACGCGCTGCTGATGGCCGCCGCCGGGCTGAAGCGGCTTGGACTCGCCGACCGTATCCGCGCAGTCCTGCCGACCAGCCAGTTCCTGCCCGCGCCGGGGCAGGGCGCGCTCGGCATCGAGATCATGGCCGACCGCGACGACGTTGCCGCGCTGGTGGCGCCGCTCGAGGATGCGGCCACGCGCGCCGCGACCGCGGCCGAGCGCGCGGTCTCGCGCCTGCTCGGCGGCAGCTGCGAAGTGCCGCTGGCGGCCTACGCCGAGACCGAACCCGATGGCCGACTGCGGCTGCGCGCGCGGGTCGGCAACCATCGCACCGGCGAGCTCGTGGCCACCGAAGCGGTCGGTGCGGCCGCCGATCCGGAGGCGCTCGGCGTCGAAGTCGTCGAGCGTCTGAAGCAGCTCGGCGCGCTGCGGTTGCTGCCCGCTGCGCTCTGAGGGGGCGTGGCGCGCGCCACCACCGTCGTCGTCACCCGGCCCGGTGCGGCCGGGCGCCGGCTGGTTGACGAGCTTGCGCGTGCCGGCCAACCCGCGCTCTGGCTGCCGGCGTTCGAATTCGGCGCCGCCCCGGACGAGCACGCCGCCCGCGCCCTGCTGGCCAGGCTCGTCGATTTCGACCTCGCCGTCTTCGTCAGCCCGCAGGCAGTGCGCGCGACGGCGGCGCTGCTCGCAGGTCCATGGCCGGCGGCGACGGCGATCGCCGCGGTCGGCAGCGGCACGCGCGCCGCGCTGCTGGCGCAGATCGCCGGCGCAGGCGCCGCCACGTTGCTGGCGCCCGCGGGCGACGACGACGTGCGCGGCTCCGGTTCCGAATCGCTGTGGCCGCTGCTGAGGGCGATGCAGCCGCCGCCGCGGCGCGTGCTGCTGCTGCGCGCGCAGTCCGGACGCGAGTGGCTCACTGAACGGCTGCAGGCGATCGGCGCCAGCGTGCTGCCGCTGGCGGTGTACACGCGGCAGGCTTTCGTGCCGTCGGATGAACTGCGCCGCCGACTCGAAGCCGCCGCATCGCAGGCGCTGGCCAGCGTGGTCAGCAGCAGCGATGCGGTCGAAGCTCTCGCCGAGGCGCTCGCGTCGCAGCCGGACGTGCTGCAGTCGCTGCGCGAAGGGCCGGCGCTGGCTTCGCATGCGCGCATCGCCGAGCGGCTGCGGTCGGCGGGCTTTCGTCAAGTCCTGCTTTGCGCCGCCGAAGCGGGCGCCGTGCTCGCAGCGCTGCGCCAGCAGCCCCCGGCGCATCCGGCCGGCCGGCGATGAAGACCTGAAACACGATGAGCGCGCGGCGCTGATGCCGGCACGTCTGTCGGCACTTATCCACGGGCGGCGGCGCCGTCAGGCATTTGGAGCGAGTCCGTGAATGATTCGCACGCACGAACTCGTCACGGACAAGCGCTCAGGGTTCGGCTCTAGAATCGCCCGCGTCCAAGACGCTTCGGAAGCATCACGCGACGGCAGGCGACGCCGGACTCGTGCTCCGCCGATGGAACGAGGCGGCTCTCCTTGCAGGTGCCCGCCGCCCGGACAGTTGCGCAGCGATGAACGATCCCACTCCGTCCCCCGCCGCCGAACCGGCCGCCGCAAGGCGCCGTGCCTCGGACCTGGAACCGCCGCGGCGCAGCCGCCGCCGCGCGCTGCTGACATTGCTGGCCGTGGCGCTGCTGCTCGCCATCGGCTACACGGTGCTGGAATCGAGGCGCGAGGCGAAGGTGCAGCAGCAACTCGCCGAGACGCGCGCACAGGAAGCGGCCGAGGCAACGGCGCGCGCGCAGGCCGCGGCGGAGCAGGCGCAGGAAGCGCAGAAGAAGCTGACCGAACTCGAACAGGCCGCGGCCGCTGCCGGCGGCGAGGCCGAGGCGCCGGCGCCGGGGCCCGGCCGCGACGAGGCGCTGCTGCTCGAAGTCGAACGGCTGGTGACGCTGGCGGCGCACGACCTGCAACTGACCCGGCAGAACGCCACGGCGCTGGCGGCACTCGAACTGGCCGACGCGCGTCTGGCGGCTTCAGCCTCGCCGCGCTGGGCCGCGCTGCGCCGCGCGCTGGCGCGCGACATCGAGCGGCTGCGCGCGGTGCCGGTCGTCGACACCACCGGCATCGCGTTAAGGCTCGACCAGTTGATCGCCGGCGCCGATGTCTGGCCGCTGGTCACCGCACCGGCACCGCCGCCGGCGAAGGCGGCGCCGCGCGCCACGGCGAAGAAGGCCGAGCCTGCGGCGGAGGCGGCCGCGCCGTCGACGGCGCCGCCGGGCGCGTGGTCGCGCGTGCGCCAGTGGCTGACGACGGAGTTCGGCGACCTGATCCGCATCAACGAAGTGGCCACGCCAGAGGCGCTGCTGCTCACCGCCGAACAGGGAAAACTGATGCGGCAGCAGCTGAAACTGCGCCTGCTCGGCGCGCGGCTGGCGCTGCTGGCGCGCAACGACAAGCTGTATCACGCCGACATCGAGAATGCGCAGACGCTGCTGGCGCTGTACTTCGACAGCCGCCACGCCGGTGTGGCCAACGCCGCGGCGACGCTGCGCCAGGCCAATGCCGCGGCGCTGTCCTTCGACGTGCCGACGCTTTCCGACAGCCAGACCGCCGTGCGCGCGGCGCGGCTGCGCCGGCAATGAGCCCGCCGGGCCGCCCCAAGGGCGAATCCTTCGAGCGTCAGCGAGAAGGCAGCTCGATCAGCCCGCCGGGCCGCCCCAAGGGCGAATCCTTCAAGCGTCAGCGGGAAGGCCGCCCGGTGAGAGCGACGGCAGTTCGGTTGAACGCGGCCCGCTGACGGAGACGGCCGATGCGCATGCTGCTCTGGCTGCTGCTGCTGGCGACGATCGGCGTCGCGCTTGCGCTCGCGGCACAGTTCAACGACGGCAACGTGACGTTCTTCGTGCCGCCGTATCGCATCGACCTGTCGCTGAACTTCTTCCTGCTGCTGCTGGCGCTGCTGCTGCTTGCCGCCTTCTGGCTGGCGCGGCTGGCGCATGCGCTGGCCGAGTTCCCGCGCCGCGTCGCCAGCTACCGGGCCGCGCGCGACATGATGGGCAGCCTGCGCGCGCTGCGCGCGGCGCTGGTGGCACTGCTCGAAGGCCGGTTCGCCCGCGTCGAGCGGGCCGCGCGTGAAGCGCAGGCGGCACCGGAAAGCGCGGCGCTTGCCGCGCTGCTGGCGGCGCGTGCAGCGCACCGGATGCAGGAGTACGGACGCCGTGACGAATGGCTACGCCGCGCCGAGGCCGATCGCGGGCTGCAGATGGCGCGGCTGGTGTCGAGCGCCGAGATGTGGACCGAAACGCACGAGACCGAACGGGCGCAGGGCGCGATCAGCGAAATGCAGCGCAGCGGCGGGCGCCACATCCACGCTTCGCGCATCGCGCTCGGCGTCAACGCGCAGGCGCATCGCTGGGACGAGGTGCTCAAGGGCGTGCGCCTGCTCGGCAAGCGGCGAGCGCTGCATGAGGCTTCGGCCGACGGTTACCGCCTGGCCGCCTATCGCGGCCGGCTTGCCGACCGCAGCTACGACGCCGATGAACTGGTTGCCGAATGCCGGCGCATTCCGGCCGAGGAGATGCGGCGACCGGAGCTGGCCGCCGAAGCGGCGCGGTTGCTGGCCTCGGCCGACCGCGGCGCGGTGGCGGCCGAGCTGATCGAGGCCGCGCTCGAGCAGGCGTGGGATACGCGGCTGGTCGAGCTGTACGGCCGCATCGACGCGCCGCCATACCGGCAGCGCATCGAGCGCGCCAGCCAATGGCTGACCGAGCATGCCCGCGATGCGACGCTGCTGCGCACGCTCGGCCTGCTGTGCGAGCGCGAACAGTTGTGGGGCAAGGCCATCGGCTACCTGAACGACAGCCTCCGCCTGCGGCCGAGCGCCGAGACTTCGCTGGCGCTGGCCCGTATCGCCGAGGCCACCGGCGACGGCGCCGGGGCGCAGCGGTACTACCGCGAGGCGGCGCTGGCCTTTGCCCGCGAACGCGACGGCGCGCAAGACGAGGGCGGCCTCGCGGAGTCCTGACGCGGTGCGGCCTTTGCCGCCGGTTGCGCCAGCACGACACGGCCCGCACGCACTCATGGTGACGTGCCGCCGTTGCGGCGCCGGGCCGAGAGCGTAGCCCGGCGGCGGATACGTTCGAGCCGCGCCGCCGCCGCGAGGCGCAGCGGCGAGCGGCGGCGCTGCCATGCGGCGACCGGCGCGCCTGCGGGCCGTCGCCGCTCCCGGACAAGCGCGTAATCGAAGCGTCACATCGAACGTGCTTCAATCCGCCCATGCAGTTCATCAACGAAGCCCTGTTCGCCGCCGGCGTGCTTCTTTTCGTCGCCATACTGCTGTCGGCGCTGTCGCAGCGCTTCGGCGTGCCGTCGCTGCTGGTGTTCCTCGCCGTCGGCCTGTTTGCCACCGAGCTGCCCGGCGCGCCGCAGGATGCCATCAGCCCGCAGACGGCGGCGCTGATCGGCAGCCTGGCGCTGGCGGTGATCCTGCTCGACGGCGGCCTGCGTACGCGCATGTCGACCTTCCGCATGGTGGCCTCGCCGGCGCTGGTGCTGGCCACCGTCGGCGTGCTGCTGACGGCGATGCTGGTCGGCGCGCTGGCGGTGCTGCTGCTCGGCTTCGACTGGCGCTACGGGCTGCTGCTCGGCGCCATCGCCGGCTCGACCGACGCGGCGGCGGTGTTCGCGCTGCTGCGCTCAGGCGGGCTGCGCCTGAACGAGCGCGTCGGCGCGACGCTCGAAGTCGAGTCCGGCATCAACGATCCGATGGCGGTGTTCCTGACCGTGTCGTTGATCGAGCTGATGCGGCTGCCCGATGCCGACCTGGCCGACCTGCTGTCGATGTTCGCGCTGCAGCTCGGTGTCGGGCTCGCCTGCGGCTGGCTGCTCGGCCGGCTGCTGGCCGAGGTGGTGGCGCGGGTGCGGGTCACCGAGGGCCTGTACACGCTGCTGATCCAGTCGGGCGGGCTGGCGATCTTCGCCGTCACCAACCTGCTGCAGGGCAGCGGTTTCCTCGCCATCTTCATCGTTGGCATGATCGTCGCCCGGCGGCGCGTGCACGTCACCGAGGACGTGCTGCGCGTCAGCGACGGGCTGGCCTGGCTGGCGCAGGCCGGCATGTTCCTGATCCTCGGCATCTTCGCCAGCGTCCACGACCTGCGCACGGTGGCGCCGGCGGCGCTGGCCATCGGCATCGGCCTGATCGTGCTGGCGCGGCCGCTCGCCGTGGCCCTGCTGCTGGTTCCGTATCGCTATGCCTGGCGCGAGATTGCCTTCATTGGGTGGGTCGGCCTGCGCGGCGCGGTGCCGATCGTGCTGGCGCTGTTTCCGCTGATGGCCGGCGTGCCCGACGCGTCGCTGCTGTTCCACATCACTTTCTTCGCCGTGCTGCTGTCGCTGCTGCTGCAGGGGGCGACGCTGCCGGTGGCGGCGCGGCTGGCCGGCGTGACGGTGCCGGCGAGCTCGCCGATCCTGGCCAGCGAATCGATCGAGGCGCGCGACGATCCGCACGCGCTGGTGCAGCTGCGCGTGCTGCCTTCGGCGCGCGTCGAGGGCCAGGCGCCGCAGGATGTCGAGTGGCCGGAGGGCGCGCGCGTGGTCGAGGTCGTCCGCGCCGGTCGCGCGCTGGCCGCGGCGCAGCTTCAGGCCGGCGACGTGGTGGCGATCATTGCGCCCGACGACGCGGTCGCCGACCTCGAAGAGATGTTCGCCCCGGCGCCAGCGGCGCAGGAGTTTTCGCTCGACGCGTCCACGACGCTCGGCGACCTGCGCGACTACTATGGACTGCGGATCCCCGCCGGAATAAGGCCCGATGCGACGGTCGGCGAGTTCCTGCGCCTGCGTCTGCACGGCCGGCCGGCGGTCGGCGACAGCGTGCGCGAGGGCCGCGTGCGCCTGTCGGTGCGGCAGGCCGCCGGTGGAACGATCCGCCGCGTCGGCCTGCGCGTGACGCCGCGCGACGAAGCGACCCGCTGATGTCGTGGCCGGGGCGGCAGGCCGTCCGCGGCGCTTCGCGCCGGTGCCGCTCAGTTCACGAGGTGGTCGACGCCGATGCGATTGGCCAGCGGCCGTCCCTGTTCGAAGTCGCTCAGGTTGCCGAGCGTGGCGTCGGCGATGTTGGCCAGCGCCTGGCGGGCGAAGATCGCCTGGTGGCCGGTGACCAGCACGTTGGGGAAGGTGAGCAGGCGCCGGAAAACGTCGTCCTGGAAGGTCTCGTTGGACAGGTCCTCGAAGAACAGATCCGCCTGCCGCTCGCAGACGTCGAGCGCCAGCGGCGCCGTGTCGGACTGCAGCCGCGCGTCGAAGAAACGCGGTTCGTGGCCGTGCGTGGCGTTGCGTTCCCGCAGGAAACGGCTGTCACAGGCTTTGGCGCTGAAGACGGCGGCCTGCATCGGGTGGCTGCGCCGGGTCAGACGCAGCGCCCGCCATCGACCTCGAGGCAGGCGCCGGTGATGAACTCGGCCTCGTCCGAGGCGAGGAACAGGCAGGCGTTGGCCACGTCGGCCGGCTTCGACATGCGGCCGAGCGGAATGGTGGCCAGGAACCGGCTGCGGTTCTCCGGCGTGTCGGGCAGGCCCATGAATTGCTCGAGCAGCGCCGTTTCGCCGATCACCGGATTGACGCAGTTGACGCGGATCCGGTCCGGTCCGAGTTCGGCGGCCATGCCCTTGCTGGTGATGATCACCGCGCCCTTGGTGCCGTTGTACCAGACCAGTCCGGGCCGCGGCCGCACGCCGGCGGTCGAGGCGACGTTGACGAACACGCCGCCGCCCGCCTTCCTGAAATAGGGCACGATGTGCTGCGCCGTCAGGTAGATGCTCTTGACGTTGACGGCGTAGATGCGGTCGAACTCGGCCTCGCCCACCTCGAGCAGCGGCTGGTTGCGGTGCGTGGTGCCGGCGTTGTTGACCACGATGTGCAGCTTGCCGAAATGGCCGAGCGTGGCGGCGAGCAGTTGGGCCACGTCAGCCGACTTCGACACGTCGCCGTGGACGAACTGCGCCCGGCCGCCGCGGCTGCGGATCGCTGCCGCCACGCGCTCGCCGCCGTCGCGGTTGATGTCGTTGACGATCACCGCGCAGCCTTCCTCGGCGAAACGCGCGGCGATGCCCTCGCCAAAGCCAGAGCCCGCACCGGTGACGATGGCCACTTTCTCTGCAAGTCGAGGGGTGTTCATTTGAACCTCCTTTCAGGATCGGGTTTTGGTTGAAGTCCGATTTCGCGCGGCGCGAGACGTCAAGCCGCGACATCATGAACGTCGATTTCCGGCGCCTGCCGCCGGGACGCGCCAGCGAAGTGCATAAGCGTCATTCCCGCGCACGCGGGAATCCAGCGTCTTCGCGGTGATTGACGGCGGGTGCGATACCTGTGCTGAGCTTCAACGCTGTTCACGAAACCCGCATCTGCACTGGTTGCCGCGGCGACCGCACCCTTCGGCCCGTCTGCGCTCACCTCAGTGCCCTGCGATCGAAAACGGCGCGTTCGGTCGATTCGCGCGCAGCGCCAGCCAGACATCGACGTCGGCGGCCGTTGCGGCGCGGATAGCGACCATCAGCGGTGGCGGATGGCGATGGTCTTCAGCCGCGTGAAGCCGAGCAGCGCCTCGAAGCCTTTCTCGCGCCCGTAGCCACTCGACTTCACGCCGCCGAACGGCAGTTCGATGCCGCCACCGGCGCCGTAGTTGTTGACGAACACCTGGCCGCAGTTCAGCCGCCGCGCCAGCCGCATCTGCCTCGCGCCGTCGCCTGTCCACACGCCGGCCACCAGCCCGAACGGCGTGCCGTTGGCGATCGAAAGCGCCCGCTCTTCGGTATCGAATGGCATCGCCGCCAGCACCGGGCCGAAGATCTCCTGCTGCGCGATCGGGTGTGCCGGCGGCACGTCGCGCAACAGCGTCGGCGCCTGGTAGAAGCCGCCTTCGGGCGCCGACTCGACGATCTCCCCCTGCGCCGCGACCACAATGCCGTCGGCGTGCGCCTGCGACAGGAAGTCCCACACGCGCTGCTGCTGCGAGCGGCGGATCAGCGGGCCGACGTCATGATCATCGAGCGCCGGGCCGACCTTCAGCCGGCGCATGGCATCGCCGACGCGGCCGAGCAGTTCCTCGTAGACGGCGCGTTCCACCAGCAGCCGGCTGCCGGCCGAGCAGGTCTGGCCGGCGTTCTGGATGATGGCGTTGACCAGCACCGGTACCGCGGCATCGAGGTCGGCGTCAGCGAAGACGATCTGCGGCGACTTGCCACCGAGTTCCAGCGTCACCGGGCAGTGATGGGCGGCCGCCGCCTGCGCCACCTTGGTGCCGGTGGTGGGCGAGCCGGTGAAGGAGATGTGGTCCACGCCCGCATGGGCGGCCAGCGCGTTGCCGGCTTCGTGGCCCAGCCCGGTGACGATGTTCAGCGCGCCTTCCGGCAGGCCGACTTCGGCGGCGAGTTCGGCCACGCGCACGAGCGACAGGCAGGCATCTTCGGCCGGCTTGACCACGCAGGCGTTGCCGGCGGCGAGCGCCGCGCCGACGCTGCGGCCGAAGATCTGCATCGGATAGTTCCATGGAATGATGTGGCCGGTGACGCCGTGCGGCTCGCGGATCGTCAGCACGGTCATGCCGGCGCTGTACGGCAGCGTCTCGCCGTGCAGCTTGTCGGCGGCGCCGCCGTAGTACTCGAAGTAGCGGGCCAGCGCCTGCGCGTCGGCGCGGCCCTGCGTCAGCGGTTTGCCGGTGGTGCGCGACTCCAGTTGCGCCAGTTCCTCGGCGTGTGCCTGCACGCGCTGCGCCAGCCTGCCGAGCAGGCGGCCGCGTTCGACGGCGGCGAAACGGCCCCACGGTCCTTCGCCTGAGTCGCCGAAGGCGCGCCGCGCCGCAGCCACCGCTGCATCGATGTCGGCGGCGTTGCCGCGGGCGATGCGGGCGAACGCCTGACCGGTCGAAGGATCGGTGACCGGCAGCGATTCGCCGCCGGCCGCCGCCACCCATCGGTTGCCGATGAAATGGCTGCGGCCGTCGGCGCCGCTCCATCCTCCGTCCATGATCGTCTCCCGTCGCTCGCGTCTGCGGCGATTATCGGCGCTGGCCGCGCCTGCCTCAATGTGCCGGCACGTCTTACACTGCGCGCGACTGGAGAGGACAACAATCATGAGCCTTGATCGCGTCCCGTCGGGCCGCGCCCTGCCCGACGATTTCAATGTGGTGATCGAGATTCCGGCGCACTCCGACCCGATCAAGTACGAGGTCGACAAGGAGTCCGGCGCGCTGTTCGTCGACCGCTTCATCGGCACCTCGATGCACTACCCGTGCAACTACGGCTACATCCCGCACACGATCGCCGACGACGGCGACCCGGTCGACGTGCTGGTGATCACGCCGTTCCCGCTGCAGCACGGCGTGGTCGTGCGCTGCCGGCCGCTGGGCGTGCTGAAGATGGAAGACGAGGGCGGCGGCGACTCCAAGCTGCTGGCGGTGCCGATCGACAAGTGCCTGCCCTGGTACAAGCACTGGCGCACGGTCGACGACATCTCGCCCGAGCGCATCGCGCAGATCACGCACTTCTTCGAGCACTACAAGGACCTCGAAGCCGGCAAGTGGGTGAAGATCGTCGGCTGGCAGGGCCCCGACGAGGCCCGGCGCGAGATCATGGCCGCGGTCGAGGCGTTCAAGCAGGCATCGCCGAAGCCGGCGTTCTGATGCGCGCCCGCGCCGCGCTTCGTTCGGGCGCGGGCCCGGCCGAAACTCGGCCGCTTCAACCAGGGCCCGGCGGATTCAGGGGTGACGAAACGCCTGTCGAACCCCTACGGCGCATCCGGGCCTATTCATGATGACGCTTCCGAATGCGGCGCAGGCGCGGGTCGATCGGGAGAAGATCGTGGACTATCTGCTTGATCCGATCCGCAGCCGAGGCAAGGCGGCGTTCTTTCGGCGCTTTGGATTCAGCCCGGAGCGCTGGCAAGTGATGCGCGGCGCCCTGCTTGAGCACGGATCAGCGGGCCGCCTTGCCGCGAAGACCGAAACGCCGTTCGGCGTCCGTTATTCGATCGATGGTCCGCTGAGAACGCCCGATGACCGAACGCCACTTGTCAGGACGGTCTGGATTGTCGAAACTGGCGACGCGCCGCGACTGATCACCGCACATTCGATCTGAGAGGTCGTTCATGATCCGCGAACATGATCTGGTGGTCCTCCTGCAGGATCTGCCAGAACACTTGCTCAGGGCGGGCGATGTCGGCGTCGTTGTTCATGTTTACGCGGAACGTGCGGCGTTCGAAGTCGAGTTCCTCACGCTCGCCGGCGAAACGGCGGCGATCGAGACACTGCGGGCGGAACAGGTGAGGGAGGTGCGTCCTGACGAAATGCCGCAGGCGCGGGAACGTCTTGTCGCCTAGACGGCAGAGCACAGGCGTTCGCCTGGCACCTGAGTCAGCGCGGCCGCGGGAACGACGCGAGCACGTGGCGGCCTTCAGTTTCCGAACTTATTCGCCAGCGACCTGAACGCCCGATGCTCGTTCAGCTCGTCGATCGTCGCGGACACGCCTTCGCGTTCGCGCTCGACGAAGCGCGACACCGCTTCCATCATCGCCGGGTGCGCCAACCAGTGCGCCGAGCGCGTCGGCACGGGATCGAGCCCACGCGCCAGCTTGTGCGCGCCCTGCGCGCCGCCTTCGAACCAGGACAGCCTGCGCTCGATCGCGAACTCGATCATCTGGTAGTAGCAGCACTCGAAGTGCAGGCAGTCCACCGTTTCGACCGCGCCCCAGTAGCGGCCGTAAAGGCGCGGTTCGCCGCGCTGCCGGTCGAAGACGCCGAGCGCCGAGGCCACCGTTCGCCCATCGCGGCGCGCCAGCACCAGCATCAGGTGCTCGGGCATCGACTCGGCGAGGCGCAGGAAGAAGTCCAGGTTCAGGTACGGTGACGAGAAGTGCGCGCGGTAGGTGGCGCGATAGCAGCGGAAGAAGAAGCGCCAGTCCGACTCGCTGATCTCGCGGCCGACACGGCGCTCGAGCGTCACGCCGGCGTCAAGCACCTTTCGTCGCTCGGCGCGGATCTTCTTGCGCTTCGGCTGTGCCAGGGCCGCGAGGAACTCGTCGAAGCCGGCATAGCCGTCGTTGCGCCAGTGAAACTGCACGCCGTCGCGCACCGCCATGCCGGCATCCGCCAGCGCCTCGATGTCCGGCGGTGGTGCCAGCAGCACGTGCAGCGACGAAAGCCCGCTTGCGCGCGCGTGCGCCATCAGCGCCTTTGCCAGCAGCGCACGCGCGGCCGCGTCGAGCGCCAGCAGACGCGAGCCGGGCACCGGCGTGAATGGCACCGCCACCAGCCACTTCGGGTAGTAGGCGAGCCCATGCCGGTGGTACGCCTGGGCCCACGACCAGTCGAACACGTATTCGCCGTAGGAGTGATCCTTGGCGTACAGCGGTGCGGCGCCTACGAGATCCTCGCCCTGCCGCAGCAGCAGGAACTGCGGATGCCATCCGCGCGGTGCCGCGGCGGCGCCGCTGGCGGTCAGCGCGGCGAGGTATTCGTGGCGCAGGAAAGGATTGGCGTGGGCATCGGCATCGACCAGCGCATTCCACGCGCCGCGATCGATGCGCACCGGATCGTCGACGACCTGCGTGCAATAATCGTTGGCCACGGGATTCAGTCGAGTCGATGAGTTCGCACGTCAGCGTTGCCGTCGCGCAGATCAACTGCACGGTGGGCGATTTGGAGGGCAACAGCAGGCGGATCGTCGATGCGGCGCGGCGCGCGGCACAGGCCCGCGCCGACGTCCTGCTCACCCCGGAACTGTCGTTGACCGGCTATCCGCCCGAGGACCTGCTGCTGCGGCGGGCATTTTACGTGGCGGTCGACAGCGCGCTGGGCAAGCTCGCCGCGCAGCTGCTGCAGTTCCCCGAGCTCGCCGTGATCGTCGGCCATCCGCTGGCGCGCGAAGGGCAGCGCTTCAATGCCGCCTCGTTGCTGCAGCAGGGCCGCGTCGCCGGCAGCTACTGCAAGCACGACCTGCCCAATTACGACGTCTTCGACGAACAGCGCTACTTCACGCCCGACAACCGGCCGTTCGTCTTCGAAGTGAAGGGCGCGCGCTTCGGCATCAACATCTGCGAGGACACGTGGTACCCGTATGCGCCGGAGGCCGCGCGAGCCGCTGGCGCGCAGGTCCTGCTGGTGCCCAACGGCTCGCCGTACCACCTGGGCAAGACGGCGCAGCGGCTCGACAAGATGCGCGAGAACGTCTCGCGCGCCGGCCTGCCGCTGGTGTACGCCAATCTCGTTGGCGGCCAGGATGAACTGGTGTTCGACGGCGCCTCGTTCGCGCTCGACGCCGGTGGCAGGCTGGTCAACATGGCGCCGCAGTTCGAGGAGAACGTGCTGCTGGTGCATTTTGTCGACGGTGCGCCGCAGCCAGGCCAAATCGTCGAGCATGGCCCCATCGAGGCGCAGGCCTACGGCGCGCTGCGGCTCGGCGTGCGCGACTACCTCGACAAGAACGGCTTTCCCGGCGCGGTGATCGGCCTGTCCGGCGGCATCGATTCGGCGCTGACGCTCGCCATCGCCTGCGACGCGCTCGGCCCGGAGAAGGTGCGCGCGGTGATGATGCCGTCGCAGTTCACAGCCGACATCTCATGGCTCGACTCGCGGGCGATGGTCGAGAAGCTCGGCGTGCGCTATGACGAAATGCCGATCAAGCCGGTGTTCGACAGCTTTCTCGCCACGCTGGCGCACGAGTTCCGCGGCTTGAGTTGGGACACGACCGAGGAGAACATCCAGGCGCGCATCCGCGGCACGCTGCTGATGGCCCTGACCAACAAGTACGGCTCGATCGTGCTGACCACCGGCAACAAGAGCGAGATGGCGGTGGGCTACTGCACGCTCTATGGCGACATGGCCGGCGGCTTCGCCGTGATCAAGGACATCCGCAAGACCCTCGTCTACCGGCTGGCGCGCTGGCGCAACGAACGCGCGGCCGTGATTCCCGAGAGGATCATCACGCGGCCGCCGTCGGCCGAACTGCGCCCGAACCAGACCGACCAGGATTCTCTGCCGCCCTACGAGGTGCTCGACGGCATCATCGAGCTGTACATGGAGCAGGGCCTGAGCCTGCCGGAGATCGTCGCCGCCGGCTATTCGCCGGCCGATATCAACCGCGTCGTGCGGCTGATCCGTATCAATGAGTACAAGCGGCGCCAGGCGCCGGTGGGCATCCGCGTCACCCACAGGGGGTTCGGTCGCGACTGGCGCTACCCGATCACCAACCGCTTCCGTGAGGAAGTGGCGCAGTAGCGGCGAGCGCTGAGCGAACGCTCACCGCCACCTCGACAAGGCCGGTCTGTGGCGAGCCGCCCGCCTGCCACTACAATCGGCGTCGAACCGGGGGCATGCTGGAGACGAGGATGAAACTGATCACTGCGATCATCAAGCCGTTCAAGCTCGACGAGGTGCGCGAGGCGCTGGCCGATACCGGGGTGACCGGCCTGACGGTCACCGAGGTCAAGGGCTTCGGCCGGCAGAAAGGGCACACCGAGTTGTACCGCGGCGCCGAGTACGTCGTCGACTTCCTGCCCAAGGTCAAGGTCGAGGCCGCGGTGCCCGATGCGCTGGTCGAACGTGCGATCGAAGCGATCACCCGCGCCGCCCGCACCGGCAAGATCGGCGACGGCAAGATCTTCGTCTGCGCGGTTGAACAGGTGGTCCGCATCCGCACCGGCGAGACCGGCGAAAGCGCGATCTAAGCCGCCGCGTGTCGTCCCCGCGTAGGGGGGAACGACGAATCCTCGGCGCAACCGTGTCGTTCCCGCGCAGGCGGGAATCCAGTCATCGTCGACAGGGCTTGCGCGTTCACGCCTTCGCGGCCAAGACGTGCCGGTGTTCGATCACGCCTGTCCCGCGCAGATCCAGCCCGCGAAGGCGGGGGCAGTGAGCGGGAGTCGTCATTGCGAAAGCCTCTGGATCCCCGCTTGCGCGGCAATGACGCGCCAATCCCGTCGTTCCGACGATCACCGCATCGACGCGCTATCGCCTGATCAGCTCCAGCGCCGCGTCGAACAGCGGGCTCGCCGGGTTGGCCAGTTCCTCGATCACGTTCAGGTGGTGAAAGCCCGGCATCGGGATATCGCGTGCCAGGCTGCGCCGCCACGCCTTGCCGATCAGCGCGTTCTGCCGCTTGAATTCATTCGACTCCAGGCCGCCCACGGCCGTGTACAGCGGCCGGTCCGTGGCCGGCGGCAGGTGCACGGGCGACAGCAGCCGCGCGCGCTTCGGCGTCAACTGCAGGTCGGCGGCGAGGAACGGCGCGTACAGCAGCGGTTCCAGGTCGTAGATGCCGCTGACCGCGAGCCCGCCCTTGACGAGGTCGGCGGGAAGGTCGTCGCCGAACACCGGCCACAGTGCCGCCATCATCATCACCGTGAGATGCGCGCCGGCCGAGTGCCCCGCCGTGTACATGCGCGTCGGATCGAAGCCGAGCCGGTCGGCGTTGCGGTACAGCCATGCGTGCGCGCGCAGGTTCTGGCGCACGATGTCCTCGATCGGCGTCTTCGGCGACAGGCCGTAGTTGACCAGCGCCACCGACACGCCGTGGTTGACGAACGGCGGCGCGATCCACGAGAAGTCCGACTTGTCGAGCGAGCGCCAGTAGCCGCCGTGGATGAACACCAGCAGCGGCGCGCCGTCCTTGCGCGCCGGAAACACGTCGAGCCGCTCGCTGCTGCTCTCGCCGAAGGCCAGGTCGAGCAGGCAGGCACGCAGCCGGCGCGTCGCCGCCGACTGCTCGGCCCAGCGCGCGAAGATCTGCGGATGCTCGGGAATCGACGCGCGGGCGTTGTACTCGCGTTCGCAGAACTCGACCGTGTATTTCATCTTCTGCTGCGGCTCAATGGCGGGCACCGACGGCTCCGGAGGCGGCCAGTCTAACGAGCCACCCGCGCTGCCGTCGGCGCCGGGAATTCAGTACAATTCGCGCCCTGTCGGGGACGTAGCTCAGCTGGGAGAGCGTCGCGTTCGCAATGCGAAGGTCGGGAGTTCGATCCTCCTCGTCTCCACCACCATTCAGCGCCCAACCTCTATCGGTTGGGCGTTTTCGTTTCCGCCTATCCCGACACCACGCGGGGTGCGGCGCCGATCTGCATGTGCCACGCCGTGGCGGCCCGGCGCCCCGAAGTCGCCCGGTTCGACTCTCTTTCGCTCTCAGTTCTCTCAAAACCTGCGCCAACTTCTTCGCCGGAGCACACGCAGGCGGCCTTTCGAGGCCGTGACGTGCGCGTGCGTCCCTGCCATCGGTTATCCATCGCTCTTGCATGACCAGGGCATCAGGCCGGCGCGAGGCTCGACGCTGCGGCGCAGGGCATTGAGTACAAGCCCGCACGCTGCTTCGTGACCACGAGGGATCGGCAGGCACGCAATGGCTCGGCGTGCTCTTTCCCTTTGA
>CAZDXQ010000050.1:0-25274 GCA_964509545.1 uncultured Burkholderiaceae bacterium
AGACGACGCAGTTGTCGCACTCGAAGCACAGGCCGCAGCTCATGCAGCGCTTGGCTTCGGCCACCGCCTCGGCCTCGCTCAGCGCGCCGAGCCGCTCCTCGAAGTTGCCGAGCGCAGTCTCGCGCGTCAGCGTGACGAACCTGCGCTGGTTGCGGGCGACGAAGCCGAAGTGGCCGAGGAAGAGCTGTCCGTGCGGAATCACGTAGCGGTCGGAGCGGTTGTCGAAGTTGTGCACCGCGCCGGGTGCCTTGTCGGTGCCGCGTAGCGGCTCCTTCACCTCCGGCAGCGTCACGCCCTTTTCGACGTACTTGCGCATCAGGTCGAAGGCATGCACATCGATCTTCGGCCGCTTCTCCTGCTCCTCGCCGGCGAGGTAGCGATCGATGCTTTCGGCAGCGATCGCGCCATGGCCGATCGCGGTGGTCAGCAGGTGCGGCCGCAGCACATCGCCGCCGGCGAACACGCCCGGCTTGCCCGCGACCTGGTAGTTGCGGTCGGCGCCCACGGCGCCCTTGCCATTGTTGAACTCCTCCAGCCCGGTGAAATCGACCGCCTGGCCGATCGCCGAGACGATCAGATCGGCTTCGATGTCGCGCTCGGTACCCTCCTTGACCTTGATCTCGAGCCTCGGGCCGATCATCTTCGCCTCGCACTCGGCCAGCCGCAGCGCCGTGGCACGGCCGTCCGGGCCGCGCACGATGCCCACCGGCGCCAGGCTGCCGCGGATGTCGATGCCTTCGGCCAGCGCCTGCTCGACCTCGTGCCTGTTGGCCTGCATCTTGTCGACTGCGAACACCGTCGTCAGCGTGACCTCGGCGCCCTGTTTGACCGAGATCTCGGCCACGTCGTGTGCCATGTAGCCGGCGATCGCCCCTTCGAAATCGGTCGGCTTGGCGTGCTCGATGTGACCGAGACGACGGGCGACGGTGGCCACGTCGATGGACGTATCGCCGCCGCCGACGACCACCACGCGCTTGCCAACATGGCGCAGGCGGCCGTCGTTGAACGCGCGCAGGAACGCGGTGGCGGTGACGACGTTCGGTGCCTCGGCATCGGCCACCGGCAGCGCGCGCCCGGCCTGTGCACCCATTCCAAGGAACAGCGCGTCGAAGTTCAGGCGCAGTTCATCGAGCGTGATGTCGGTGCCGACGCGGCAGCCCAGCCGCACTTCGACGCCGAGGTCGAGGATTCTCTGGATTTCGGCATCGAGCACCTCGCGCGGCGTGCGAAAACCCGGGATGCCGTAACGCATCATCCCGCCCAGGTGCTCGCGCTCGTCGAAGATCGTGACGTCGTGGCCCTTCAGCGCCAGCTGATAGGCGCATGACAGGCCCGCCGGCCCGCCACCGATCACCGCCACCTTCTTGCCCGTGCGGCGCTCGGGCGCCTTGTACTTCAGGCCGTTGGCGATCGCCCATTCGCCGAGGTAATGCTCGACCGAGTTGATGCCGACGTGGTCCTCGACCTCGTTGCGGTTGCAGCCGGTCTCGCACGGCGCCGGGCAGACCCGGCCCATGATCGACGGGAACGGGTTGGCCTCGGTCAGCCGCCGCCACGCGTACTCCTGCCAGCTCATGCCCGCCGGCGGCTTCTCCATGCCGCGGACGATGTTCAGATACCCGCGGATGTCCTCGCCCGACGGGCAGCTGCCCTGGCACGGCGGCGTCGACTGGATGTACGTCGGGCACTTGTGCGAGTGATCGGCGTTGAAGATCTTCTGGTGCAGATCCTTCCACTTGTACTCGCCATCCTTGAAGCGGCGGAACGTCAGCGGCTGGGCTTCGGTCTGGGCTGGGCTGGACATCGGACTCTCCGTAAGACTCAGTGCGGTGCGGCGTTCAGGCGGATCGCCGTGCTGACGAGCTGGTGCACGCCGCCGACCATGTTCATCTTGAAGCCGTAGTACGGCAGCACCTTGGTGAACTGCGCCTTGCAGATGGCGCAGATCGTCGCCATGAAGTTCACGCCGTGCTGATCGGCCACCGCGCGCAGCGCTTCCATGCGCGGCAGCGCGCCCTTCACCCGCAGGTCGAGCAGTTCGTCGGTCAGCAGGCCGCCGCCGCCGCCGCAGCAGAAGGTCTTCTCGTGCGTCGTGCCGGCCGCCATCTCGACGTACTTGTTGGCCACCGTGCGGATGATGGCGCGGGGGATCTCGAACTGGCCGCCGGGCAAATCGCCCATGCGCGAGGCGCGCGCCACATTGCACGAATCGTGGAAGGTCACCACGCGGTGGTCGTTCGCGTCCTTGTCGAACTTCAGCGCGCCGCGCTGGATCAGGTCCCAGGTGAATTCGCAGATGTGCGTCGGCTGACGCACGCTCGGGTCGAGCTGGCTCTGCAGCTGAACCGCGAACGGGTCCTTTCCTCCGGCGCCGATGCCGACCAGCGTATTCCAGAAGCTGTAGGCCACGCGCCATGCGTGGCCACACTCGCCGACGATGATCCTCTTGACGCCCAGTTCGAGCGCCGCCTCGCGGATGCGCAGCGCGATCGCGCGCAACTGATCGTAGTTGCCGATGAACAGGCCGAAGTTGCCCGCCTCGGACGCCTTCGATGACAGCGTCCAGCGCACACCGGCGGCGTGGAAGACCTTGGCGTAGCCGATCAGGCTGTCGACGTGCGGTTCGGCGAAGAAATCCGCGCTCGGCGTGACCAGCAGCACCTCCGCGCCCTTCTCGTCGAGCGGGAAGCGCACATCCACCCCGGTGTCTTCCTTGACGTCTTCCTCCAGGCCGGTCAGCGTGTCGGCGAGCGCCGGCCCGGGCAGGCCGAGGTTGTTGCCGATCTTGTGGACCTTGCCGATGATCTCGTTGGTGTACTTCTGGCCGTAGCCGACGGCGTCAAGGATCTCCTTGGCCGCCATCGTCACCTCGGCGGTGTCGATGCCGTAGGGACAGAACACCGAGCAGCGTCGGCACTCGGAGCACTGGTTGAAGTACGTGTACCACTCGTCGAGCACGTCGCGGGTCAGGTCGCGCGCGCCGACGAGCTTCGGGAAGAGCTTTCCGGGAAGCGTGAAGTAGCGGCGATAGACGCTGCGCATCAGTTCCTGCCGCGCCACCGGCATGTTCTTCGGATCCTGCGTGCCGATGAAGTAATGGCACTTGTCGGCGCAGGCGCCGCAGTGCACGCAGGAATCCATGAAGACCTTCAGCGAGCGGTACTTGCCGAGGAGCTGACCCATGTGCCCGATCGCCCGCTGCGCCCAGCCTTCCGCCAGTTCGCCCGGAAAGCCGATCGCCTGCTGGATCTTGTCGCTGGCCACGTACGGGCGCGAGGATTCCATCGCGCCGGGCGCCAGCGGCGGCGGCGTCGGATATTCGCGCAGCGGCGGCGCCTTCACTTCGGCCATGGCCTACCTGCGCTCCAGTTCGGCCGCCCACGGCGCCAGGTGGCGCGACTCGCGCGGATCGTCGGCCTGGTTGCGTGACGGCGAGAAGAACACTCCCGGGGCGTGCAGCAGTTTGGAGAATGGAAAGACGGTCATCAGCAGCACGACCAACAGCAGGTGGATGTACAGCATCGGGTCAGCCGGCAGCGGCTGCCAGTCGAAGCGCATCAGGCCGAGGAAAAACGCCTTGACAGCGACCACGTCGGTCCGAAAGACGTACTTCATCGCCACGCCGGAGGCAGCGATTGCCAGAAGCAGCACCAGCATCAGGTAGTCGGAGGGCACCGAGATGTAGCGGATGCGCTCGACGAAGACGCGCCGCGCCAGCAACCCGGCCAGCCCCGCCGCCATGCCGAAGGCGGCGGCAATACCCAGCGGTTGCGCCAGCGCCACCCAGAACCACACCGGCTCGGTGAAATAGCGCAGATGCCGCACCAGCACCATCAACAGGCTGACGTGGAAAAGCCAGCCGAAGATCCAGGTCCAGACGCTGCCCTTGAACAGGCTTTCGAAGAGCACCACCTCGCGCGCCATGCGCAACGCCACACCGCGGCGCGTGACCGGCGCAGGCGTGGTCGGGATCTTCAGCGGCGCCGGAGTGCGCGCGTAGTCGACGACGCGCGCGATGAGGCCGGCGACCAGCACCGCGGTCGCGGCGTAGAACAGCAGTGCGAACAGGACGCTGGCGACGGACATCTGGAAGCGCCCGGTGCGTGTCATGCCCGCGAAAGCGGGCGAGCAGACGGTCTTGGTACAGACACTGGGTTCCCGCCGCAGCCGGCCCCCGAGCGCTTGAATCGGGGGCGAGAATGACACCCGCGGGCGATCGTTACACGCAGCCGGTCGGCTTCGGCAGGCCGGCGATCTTGCATGCCTGCTTGGCCGGCCCGTATGGGAACAACTCGTACAGGTAGGCGCTGTTGCCTTTTTCCGGTCCGAGGGTCTTGCCGATGGCCTTGGTCAGCACGCGCACGGCCGGGGCGATCTGGTACTCCTCGTAGTACTTGCGCAGGAAATTGACCACTTCCCAGTGGTTCTCGTTCATGTCGATGTTTTCCTGCTTGGCGATCGCGTTGGCAAGGTCCTCGTTCCAGTCGCCGAGATTGACGAGGTAACCCTCCTCGTCGGTTTCGTAGCTCTTGCCGCTGACTTCGATGGTGGGCATATGCCTCTCCTTCTCGTGGAATCGTTGGGTGCAGCCAGTCCGGTCTACAGCCAGGACTGGTTGTTGGGGTGCTCGACGACCAGGTCGACGAAGCCGTCGTAGTCGATCGCGGCCACGCCGTCGATCAACCGGTCGGCCATGCCGCGCGCGGCC
The DNA here is from genome assembly GCA_964509545.1 of uncultured Burkholderiaceae bacterium. Taxonomy (GTDB): domain Bacteria; phylum Pseudomonadota; class Gammaproteobacteria; order Burkholderiales; family Burkholderiaceae_F; genus JADJWR01. The sequence goes on from CAZDXQ010000050.1 coordinate 4,709, forward strand.
AAGTCCGGCGCCAGCGCGTAGACCTTCAGCCTTTCCATCGCCTGGCGCAGCTTGCCCTCGGCGGCGTTGCCCTTCGTGGCCGCATACACGGCGTCCTCGATCAGCAGCAGCGCGCCGCTGGAGGCCAACCGCAGCACGGTATCGAGCGTGCTCTTTTCCAGCGGCGATTTGTTCAGGATGTGCAGCATCGGTGTTCGGCCCTCAGAAGCTCAGCACCACGTCCTGCTCGGCCATGAGGCCGGCGAGCTCGCCGCTGCCGACGACCTTGACGTCGGTGACCAGATCCTCGGCGGTCAGGCCGCGCGCAGCGAGCGACTCGGCCTCCACATACAGCTTGTCGATGTCGTAGTCCTCAAGCGCGCGATAAGTGGGCGAGAAATTCTTCGTGGCGATACCCTTGGTCTGCATCCCCTTCTTCAACTGGTAGACGCCGTCGTCGACGAACACCACCGACACGTCCTGCTCGAAAGCGGCGGTGATCAGCACCACTTCGAGACTTTCCAGCGCGTAGATCGATCCGTAGGGCGCCTTGCGGTTGACCAGCATGAACTTCTTCTGCGCCATCACTCAGTCTCCGAAGGTGACCAGGCGGTCGGCCTTGATGCCCGAGTCGATCAATTGCCCGAGGCCGGAGATGCGGAAGCCCGGCGCCAGCACCGCCTCGACCAGCCCGCGGCGCAGGCCGGCGGCGACGCACACAACGAGGTCGACCCGATGGTCCTCTGCCAGCTTGCTCCAGCGGGCGACGATGTTGCGGTCGTCCTGCGGCGGCTCGGTGTACTTGGTCGCGTTGTTGACGCCGTCGTGATAGAAGAACACGCGCTGCACCTCGTGGCCCTTGGCAATCGCCGCGGCGCAGAACAGGTAGGCCGAGTCGGCCGCCTGGTGCTGGTACGGGCCCTCGTTGACCAGAACTGCGATCTTCACGTTCCAGTCCGCCTCAGAACCGGATGTGCGTCGAGGCGTTCAGGTTCGCCCGCGAGCCGCGCCAGTCGTCGATCAGGTACTTGGTGAAGGTCAGCCCCGTCTTCTCGAAGAAGCGCGGCCAGCCGATGCGCTCGATCCAGTCGGCCATGCGCTCCCAGGAGCGCGCGTCTTCCTTGTACACGCGCAGGATGCGCTTGACGACCTCGCTCACTTCCGGCCAGCGCGGCGGGTTGTTCGGCAGCCCGGAGGCGACCATCTTCATGAAGGTCGGCTTGCCGCGCGCATTGGAGTTCTTGCCGCCGACCCAAATCGCCAGCTTGGAGTGCTCGGGGTCGTTGATCTGCATCGGCGGGCACGGTGGATAGCAGGCGCCGCAGCAGATGCACTTCTTCTCGTCGACTTCGAGCGACGGCTTGCCGTTGACCAGCGCCGGGCGGATCGCCGCCACCGGGCAGCGCGCCACCACGGCCGGCCGCTCGCAGACGTTGGCGACCAGGTCGTGATTGATCTTCGGCGGCTTTGTGTGCTGGACGATGATCGCGATGTCGGCCTGGCCGCCGCAGTTGATCTCGCAGCACGAGGTCGACAGATGCACGCGGTTCGGCATCTCCTCCTTGCGGAACTCGTCGATCAGCTCGTCCATCAGCGCCTTGACCGCGCCCGAGGCATCGGTGCCGGGGATGTCGCAGTGCAGCCAGCCCTGCGTGTGCGCGATCATCGACACCGAATTGCCGGTGCCGCCGACCGGGAAGCCCGCCGATTCGAGCGCGTTGATCAGCGGCTCGACCTTCTCCCACTTCGACACGCCGATCTCGACGTTGCTGCGGATGGTAAAGCGGACGTGGCCCTCGCCGAACTTGTCGATGATGTCGCACAGCTTCCGGATGGTCCAGACGTCCATCTGCCGCTGCGTGCCGGCCTTCACCGTCCACAGCTCGTCGCCGGAATGCGCGACATGATGCAGCACGCCCGGCCGCGGCCGGTCGTGGTACTTCCAGTTGCCGTAGTTCTTCTGCATCAGCGGGTGCAGGAACTGCCAGTTGTCCGGCACGCCGCTTTCGACCGCTCGCCGCGGCGCCTTCGGCGCCGCCTTGGCTGGAGCAACAGGAGCTTCTACTTGGGTCATCGTCAATCCCTCTCAGGCCGCTTTCTTCCTGGCCTGCATCTTGGCCACTTCCTCGTCCCAGCCGTCGGTGCGCACGTACGGATTGGTGCGCGGCGCCGCGACCATGTTCGGGTCGACCTCGAGGCCGACGCCTTCGAGGAAGTTGACCAGCCCGATGCGCTCGATCGTCTCGCCGATGCGCTCGTGCTCGAGCGCGTTCTCGGCGAAGAAGTCGACGATGCGCTTAGCCAGATCCACCAGCTGCTCGCGGTCCTCGTCGGTCTTCAGTTTCATGAACGGCACGATCACCGTTCCCATCAGGTCGCCGATCTTCAGCGTGCGCTTGCCGCCGCACAGGATCGTGGCGCCGGTGTCCTCGCCATGGGCCAGCGCGCCGGTCATCACGTTGATGCAGTGCATGCAGCGCACGCAGTCGCGGTTGTCGATTTCCAGCGCCTGCGTGTCGTTGACCGCGACACTGGAGATCGAATCGCCCTTGCGCACATCCTTGATCTCCTTGATCTGGATGGCCTTGGTCGGGCAGCGGGCGACGACGTCGTTGACCAACTCGGTCATGCCGTGCTTGGCGAACCACTTCTTCGCCAGCGCCTCGTCGGTCCTGATGTTGTCGCGCCAGGTACCGATCACCGCCAGGTCGGCGCGCTGCACCGAGTTCATGCAGTCGTTCGGGCAGCCGGAGAACTTGAACTTGAACTTGTACGGCAGCGCCGGGCGATGGATGTCGTCGAGGAAGTTGTTGATGATCGTGCGATGCGCCTTGGCCTCGTCGTAGCACGACTGTTCGCAGCGTGCATGGCCGACGCAGGACATCGAGGTGCGCACCGCAGGTCCCGCGCCACCGAGGTCGAAACCCAGCTCGTTGATGGCATCGAAGGCGTCCTGCACCTTGTCCGACTTCACGCCCTGGAACATGATGTCGCCGCTCTGGCCGTGGAAGGCGATCAGGCCGGAACCGTGCTCTTCCCAGATGTCGCACATCTTGCGCAGCACCTCGGTCGAGTAGTGCATGCCCGCCGGCGGCATCACGCGAAGCGTGTGGAACTCGGCGGCGTCGGGAAACATTGGCTTGCCGTTCTCGTCCTTCAGCTCGGTGAAGCGCGGGATGACGCCGCCGCCGTAGCCGAAGACGCTGACCGTGCCGCCCTTCCAGTAGCCCTTGCGCGTCTTGTACGAGGTTTCCAGCTGACCGAGGACATCGACCATGTAGTCCTTGTCCTTGGCCAGACGCTTCAACCCGGTGACGAAGCTCGGCCACGGGCCGCTTTCCAGCTCGTCGAGCATCGACGTGTCATGCATCGGCTTTGCCATGTTGTTCCAGCCTCCTGGTGATGGTCGTCCGGGTGCGGACCGCGAGCGTCGGTGCGCTCGGCCAACGTCGTACCGCAGCGTGCGCGACGACTGCTGGCAAGGATCGTACGGGCCGCCTCCAGCGGCAGCCATCACCCTCGATGATTAGCTTCATAACCCCAAAGGGAGGGGTGCGCTGCCAACCCGAGTAATGGCCGGTACGATGGGTGCGCTTTATAGATGACGCGGGGCCGCAGCGACCCTGCGCTTGCCTCTCCCCGAAGGCCGCGACTGGCATGGAAGACAAGCTCACCGTCACAGCAGTGTCCCGTTTTCGTGCGCCGATCGGCGGCCAGGAGATCGAACTGCAGCAGATCGACTACGTGCATGGCGGCATCAGTCTTCTGCGCGTGCGCGTCCGCGAGGGGCGGCGCTTCACGGTGTTCGACATCGACGCGGCCACCGCCGCCGAATGGGGCGAACAGATGCTGCAATGGGCGCGTACCCACCCGGGTACAGCAACGGCAACACCATGAACCGGCGAGACCACAACAGACGCATGGTCGTAGGCCGCCTCGGGATCTGACGATGACGCAATGGCTCGACTACGCGTACGCGGTCGCCGGCATCAGCGTCGGACGCGACTATCCGTTCGAGCTCTATCAGGCGCTGCTTGCGCTGGCCCCGTGGCTGGACCAGGAACCGCTGGCCGGAGTGCACCCGATCCGCGGCCTGACACCCGCCGCCGGAAGCCTGTTGATCGGTGGCCGTACCCGCCTGATGCTGCGCGTGCCGCAAGCGCGCCTCGACGCCTGCGCGCGCCTGCAAGGGCTGGCCCTGGCTCTGCCGGAGCCGCTGCGCATCGGCCGCGCCAGCGCGCGCGAACTGCTGGCTCATCCGGTGCTGCACGCCAGACTGGTGATCACCGGCAGCGATGACGAGGGCGCGTTCGTCGCCGACGTCGACCGCGCCGTCGCCGAACTCGAACTGGACTGCGAGACCATCGTCGGCCGGCGCGGCGAATTGCGCGTCGGCGATCAGCGCCTGACCGGCTTCAGCCTGATGCTGCACGGCCTTTCGGCCGCGGATTCGCTGAAGGCGCAGGCACACGGCATCGGCCAGCACCGCAAGCTGGGCTGCGGCCTTTTCGTACCGCACAAGTCGGTCGCGGCCGTGGGCCTTTGAGTTGCCGGCGACGAAGGAGAACGAGGATGAGTCCGCCTTCGATCATCCGCCTTGACATGACCGGCCTCGCCTGCCCGCTGCCGCTTCTGGGCGCGAAGAAGATGCTCGACGACCTGCCGGATGGACAGCATCTGGTGCTGATCTCCGACTGCCCGGGCACCGGCGATGACCTGCGCGCCTGGGCCAGCGAAACCGGCCACGAAGTGATCGATACCGAGAGGATCAACGGCCGCCGCGTCGCCTACACGATCCGCCGCCGGCCGTCCGAGGCGCCGAGACGCAACGTCGTGCTCGACCTGCGCGGCGCCAGTTGTCCCGGCCCGATCGTCGAGGCGCGGCGCCTGCTGCGCGCGATGCAGCCCGGCGAGGTGCTGGTGCTGATCACCAACTGTCCGGGCGCGCCGCAGGACGTCGACGCATGGACCGCCGACGGCGCGGTGCAGCTGGTCGATCGCTTCGAGCCCGCGCCCGGCGAGTTCGAGTTCTATTTGCGCGCGGTTCAAGCCGCGCCCTGAGCGACCTGCCGAAAGGAGAGCAATGAATTACGAGATCAACGGCACCACGCTGGAAGCCGACGAGGAGGGCTACCTGCTCGAGGCCAACTACGACAACGAGGTCGCGATGGCCATCGCCCAGGCCGAGGGCATCGCGCTGACCGACGACCACTGGGCGGTGATCAACTACCTGCGCGACCAGTTCCGCGAACATGGCCAGACGCCCAACTATCGCAACATGCTGAAGGATCTGGCCGAACTGCTGCCACAGCACGACAGCAAGGCGCTGTATGACCTGTTCCCTGGGGGTCCCGCCAAGCAGGGTGTGCGCGTTGCCGGCCTGCCCAAGCCCTTCGGCAAGGGCGGCTATTGACGGCCGTGAACACGCCGCTGCGGCGGACCAAGAGCCGCTTCTTCAACAAGGACAAGGCGCGCGACCCGGCCACCCTGGCCAGTGTCGCCGCCTTCACCGCGTGGCGGCTCGGTCTGGCGACGATCAAGCAGATGCGCAGCGCGCAGTTCGAGATCGAGGCGAACGCGCAGTATTTCGAGGTGCTGCGCGAATACCTGGTGTTCCTGATCCAGGTCGCCGACCGGCTCGCGCTGGCGCGGCTGTCGCTACCCGAGCGGCGGCAGTTCACGGTGTCGATGGTCAAGCGGCTGGCGGAACTGCTGGCGGAGAACCAGTCGCGCCTGCTCGGCGGTGCCGAAGCGGATATCCGCGGCGCCTTCATCGAGCTGTTCAACGCGCGCGCCGACGACTACGCGCAGGCTGACTTCGGCCAAGGCGTCGGCCAGGACGTCGCCTTCATGCGGCTTGCCAGCGTCGCTCTGCTGGCCGCGGTAGCGCCGCAGGACCGCGCCTGGGTCGCCGACCAGGTGATGACCTACGAGGCACCGTCGGCGGTGGCCACGTTGCGCAGGGTGATCGACAACGTCGTTGGCACCTCGGGGGCGATCGTCGCCGCGCCCGACGACGAAGCCGTCGACGGGCCACTGCCGGAAATGCCTGGCGTCGACGCTCCGGTCGATGACCCGATCCCGCCGGAGTAGTCGTGATGACCGCCGCGCCGGCACGCAGCCCCTTCGACCTCGACAACGACGCCGCTTATCGAGCCTGGCGCGAACGTAAGCTCGCGCTTGCGCCACGTTCGGTCGAAGACCTGCGGGTCGAGGTCGCCGATCCGTTGCGGCTGACCCGCGCCGAACGCGACGCCCTTCTCGACCGCTGCGCGCGAAGCAACATGGCCGTTTATGTCTCGCCGCCGCGGGCGCAGGCCGGCAGCGAGATCCCGCGCCGCATCGGCGAGCAGCTCGGCCTGCGCACGCTCGACGTCAACTATCTGGCCGACGACGACGGCATCACGCCGCTGGCCGCCACCGAATCCGGCACGCGCAGCGGCTACATCCCGTATACCAATCGCGCCATCCGCTGGCACACCGACGGCTACTACAACCCGTCGCAGCGGACAATCCGCGCCATGATCCTGCACTGCGTCGAGCGTGCCGAAACCGGCGGCGAGAATCACCTGCTCGACCATGAACTGGCCTATATCGCGCTGCGCGACGCGAACCCCGAACATATCCGCGCGCTGATGCTTGCCGACGCGATGACGATTCCGGCGCGCTCGGAGGAAGGCGAAGTCGCCCGCGGCGACCAGACCGGGCCGGTGTTCTCGATCGACGCCGACGGCCATCTGCACATGCGCTACACGGCGCGCACGCGCAGCATCGCGTGGAAAGACGATCCGGCCGTGCGCGCTGCTACCGCGGCGCTGCAGCGCATCCTCGACAGCGATGCGCACGTTCTGGCGCTGCGGCAGGAGCCCGGCATGGGCATCGTCTGCAACAACGTGCTGCACGACCGCAGCGCGTTCAGCGATTCGCCCCGGCATACGCGGCTGGTGCTGCGTGCTCGCTATTACGAGCGCATCGTCTGCCCGTCTGCCGAGCCCGGTCGGGCACGGCAGGCCGCGGTGGCCTAGCGACGTTTCGGGGAAGCAGCCGCGCGCTCCGTCCGTTGCTGCCGGTGCGCGCGGCCGCAACGGTCAGGCGACTCCACCGGAGGATCAGGGCCGCAGGTACGCGTAACCCTCGCGTTGCTGCAACCGCGTGATCTCAGCCACGCCCGAAGGAACGAAGGTCGCCTCAGGAATGAACCTGCTCTTGTCGATCTTGCGATTGCGCAGCGTGATCTGGCAGACGTCGAACTGCACGCCCTGGCTCTTCAACTGCTCGACGCGGATGTTGTAGGGGTTGCCGTCCTTGTCCTTGGCGTCGCTGAACAGGAAGTCGACGCCGCGCGCGTGCGTCACGACGACGATCTTCGCCTTCGGATTGACCTCGAGATGGTTGCCGATGTTGCGCAGCGCATCCATCGCCTGCTGCTCGGTATTGTTGATGTGGTAAACAACCTTGTCCGGACCGACGTTCTCGTTCGATGCGCTGGCGGCGCCGGAAAAAAGCAGGGGCAGCGAAACGACGGCGGCGATCAACGTCATTCTGGTCATTGGGTCTCCTCTGTCCTGGTGGGTCGACGGCGCCGGCAATCTGCAGCGCCTACCGGGCCATACCGCCGAACGGCGCGTTTTATTCCCGGCGAAGGCGGCCCGGCAAGGAGGGGGCCGGAATGACCGGACGCCGGTGCTGCAGCGACTTGCAGGAATTCGAAAGAAGAGGGCCTGCATCGCTGCAAGCCTTTGAATGAATGGCGCGCCCGGCAGGATTCGAACCCACGACCCCTTGGTTCGTAGCCAAGTACTCTATCCAACTGAGCTACGGGCGCGCTGCGGCGCGGATTGTACATGCTCCGCGTCGCTTCGGCTCTGCTGCTTCGCTCGCGCGACGGTCGCCGGAACCCAGGAGCATGCTCGCTCGCCACTCGCCCACGCTTAGCCCTGAACCCGCCCGCCAGGATCGTCGATGAACTGGAAGGCCGCCTTCCGCTCCTCTTGATACGCAACAGCGCCCGAAGCGGACGATGTGCAGCTCGATCACGGCGAGACCGCGATGCTGTCGATCGCCGTGCAGAACGTGTAGCTGAAGCTGCGCGACGACTCTGTCGAGCGCGAACGCTGGGCGCCTTTTCAGCGCCGGATGCGCGAGACCGTGATCCCGGCCATGCGTTCGCTGCAGCAGGCGTTTCGCGCCCGGGGCATCGACGTGATCCACGCCCGCATCGCCTGCCTGCCCGAAGATGGCCGCGACCGGTCGCTGAGCCAGAAGAAACCGGGCTGGAACTATCTGCTCCAGGGACCCCGAGGAGTCGCAGATCGTGCCCGAACTGGCGCCGCGCCCCGGCGAGGTCGTGGTCACGAAGACCACCGGCAGCGCGCTGACAGGCACAAACCTGCGCTTCGCGCTTTCCAACATGGGAATCCGCAATGTCGCGCTCACCGGCATCCTCACCGATCAGCGTCTGTCGTCGACCGCGTGCAGTCGACCTGACGAGAGCTTCAACGTGATCGTCGTCGAGGACTGCTGCGCGGCCGACACCGATGAGTTGCACCGGCGCGAACGGCAGATCATGCACACGATCTCCTGCCACGTTGTCCGCAGCGACGAACTGCGCGCGATGATGCGGCTGTAGAGACGCCGCCGCGCCGCTATTTGACCAGCGTCACCGGCAGGTCGGACAGGTGCACGACCTTGAAGGAGGTCGAGCCAAGGAAGACGCTTTCCAGGTCGCCGAGGCCGCGCGTGCCCATCACGATGCCGCTGCAGCCGTGGTCGCGCGCCGTCTGCACGATCGACTCCGCCGGCTTGCCGAACTGGATCAGGAACTCGTAGGGACAGCCTGATTCGTTGAGCATCTGCAGCGCCTCGGCCGACTGCGCCTGCCCCTGCTGCCTCAGGTGCTCGCGCGAAGTCTCGCTTGCCAGCCCGTGCGGATACCAGCGCTCCAGTTGCTCCTGCACGTTCAGCAGCACGATCTTCATCCCCTGCACGGCCTTGGCCATCTTGATCGCGAAGGCCACCGCGCGATTGGCGTTCGCCGATCCGTCCACCGATACGAGCAGCGATTTCATGGCCGATGTCCCGAGGCAGGCGCACCGCATGCACGCCCTGTAGCCCCATTGTGCGAAGGACACCCGCGTCAGGCGCTGACCGGCGTCAACCCGCCGGCCTGCTCCGTTGTCGGGGACTCCCCGCAGCGGCGCGCACGTTGTCGCTTGCGCGTGCCGCCGCCGGTGGCCGGACGTGAAACTGCGCCGCCGTCCCGCCGACGCAGGCTGCCCGCGTCACTGTGCGGCGCGCGCTTCAGCCGGCCTGCGCGAGCAGGCTGCGCGCCGCCCGCTCGGTCAGCACGACCACAAGCTTCATCGACGCGCGCGTCATGCCGACGAAGAGCTTGCGCCGCGTCGTGTCGTCGAGGATTTCGAAATCGACCTCGGTCAGGATCACGCACGGTGCCGACTGGCCCTTGAAGCGGTAGACGGTCTCGATCAGCAGATCGCCGTCCGAGAACTCCGGCCGGCCGAACAGGTCGTAACGTCCCTGCCACGATTTCAGCCGGTGCGGCCCGATCTGGTCGAAGCTGCGCAGCAGCGATCGCTCGCGGCCGCTGAAGGTCACCAGCACCGTGTCGGCGATGCGATAGCCGGCCTGCAGCGCCTTCGTCACCGCGCGCTTGCTGGCGGCGACCAGCGATTCGGCGTCGGTGTAGGTCAGGAATTCCACGTCGCCGCCGGCGATCGGTCCGGCGGCCTCGATGGGCCGCTCCGGCGCCAGCAGCCGGTTAACGTACCCGAGCACGTCGCGCGGGCTGCGGTAGTTGGTCTCGGCGCGCAACGTGACAAAGCCCGCCAGCTCCACCGGCTGCCGGTCATACAGCCGCTGCATCGGGTCCTCCAGCCACCACAGGCGCCCGCCGGGCCGCAACCAGCGAAGCAGCGCGTCCTTCCACGCCGGCTGGAAATCCTGGCCCTCATCGATCACCAGTTCGTCGACCTGCGCCTCGTCGGCCACGGGCAAGGCGCCGAACTGCTGTTCGATGCGATCGAAAGCGTCAACCCGGCGATAGTCGATGGCCTCGCCCGCGGCACGCAGCCGCCGGTCGCACAGGTGGTGAAAGCTCGCCACCTCGGCGCCTTCCGGGGCCAGGCGGGACAGATGATCGGCAAGCGGACGGTTGAAGCACACGTACAGCGCCCTCCGACCCGCGGCGACCGCGTCGTGCAGCACTGCCAGAGCCAGTTGCGTCTTGCCGGAACCGGCGGTGCCGATGACGCGCAGGCGAAACGGCTCGAACTCCAGCCTTCTCGCCCAGGTGGCAAGGCCGCCGGACAGCCGCGTCACCAATCGCTCGGCGCGGCCGAGCAGCGCGCTCACGTCGGGCACGAGCTGCAGTTCGTTCTCGAAGAACCGGCGCAGCTTGTGCGCCAGCACCTCGCGTGCCGGATCGTCGCCTGCCGCCTCGGCGATGCACGCGCACAGCCGCGCGCGGCTGAGCTCGTCGACGATGCGCTCGGGCGGCAGGCCCGCCGTGCCGGGCTGCTTCACCGTGTAGTCGGGGCAGTACAGCAGATAGTCGATCGCGACGTTCTCGCCCTGCACCACCGGCGCCAGCCGCGCGCGCAGCGCATCGAGCGTGCGGTCGATCTGCACCGCGACCCGCTTGTCCTTGCCCTGGTACTTCTTGACCAGCCCCTCGGCCGTCTCGGTCAGGAAACCCGACTTCTGCTCGATCAGCACGATGCGCGCCGACGGCGCGACGACCACGAAGTCGATCTCGCCGAAAACCGCCGTGCCGCGGTCGATGCGGGTCCAGTGCACGCCGTGGAAGACGGTCAGCTCGTCGGACAGGCCCTTGTCGAGGTCCTCGAGCGTCTCGATCTCTCGCGCCGCCGCGCCGCTCGGCTGCAGCGTGCGCCAGTCGGTGGGAATGATGCGGGCCATGGTATGCGGGGGCAGGTAATCGGTGCTGCGATGTCGGAGCGGAACGCGCGCCGGTCCTTCTAGCACAGCGACGGCGCCACGCGCCCGGCGGCGGGCTATCCTCGCCGAGCCGCAACGGGAGGCTGCGATGCGCCAGATCGAACTGCTGCTGAAAGCCGGGTTCCTTTATCCGATGACCGGCGATCTGCCGGTCCTACGCGATGCCGAAGTCGCCATCGCCGGCGGCCGCATCGTGCCGGGGCGCGGATGCCGCAAGGCACCTGGCAATCCCGCCGGAAATTCGACGGTGCCACCGCCGCCGTGCTTCCGGGCTTCGTCAACGCGCACACGCATACGGCTTCGCTTGTGTTTCGCGGCCGCACCGACGATGTCGCCGGCGGTTCGGCGCTGTACGACGTCGCCTTCCGCATGGAGAAGACGACCGGCCGCACCTGCAGCCCTTCTATGGCGATTACGCGGCGCTGGTCTCCTATGCCCGCGCCGATGATGTCGTCGCCAGCGTCATCGACGGCCGCGTCGTCATGCACGACCGGCGCGTCGTCAACGTCGATGAAGGCGAGATCCACCGCGCGCTTAGCCGTCACACGCCGCGCTGGCAGCAGCGGCTGGTCGAGATCGGCGCGCTGCGCGCAACGCCGTGACCGCTGGGACGCCTCAGCCGTCGGAATCCGGCCTGCCTCGGCAAGACCGGTGGCCGCCCCGTGCGCGGTCGCCATGGCGACTCATTCTTCCCGCCGCCTTCGCCGCGATGGCCGGGGCATGCCAGAGCCGGCCCACGACATCGGCCGGCAGCACGGTCGCTGACGCGCGACCCGCCCCGCTGCGGGCGCTGCCCGAAGCCTGCCTGCAGCATCTGTTTCTGGGCTGCTCGCACGAGGCCATGCAGAGTCGACTCCACGCGGGAGAAATAGCCGCGTGTTCAGTAGTTTATGAAACTCTGCTCAAAAGTCACTTTAACGGCGACTTTGCCGCATTTGTGACCTGGTCGCGTTCGCAGCCCGACGCGCCGCCGCCGGCTGACGGTTCCTGCCGCGGCGCCGAATGACGACGCCCCCGACGCGCGGGGCCGGCGCGGCGCCTGCAAAGCGTGACGATCAGCCGCTTCGATCGGCCGCTGAAAGCGCGGCCGGCGCTGTCCCGCGCCGAGGGCCGGCAATGAACATCCAGGCCACGGCCGCCGCCTGCAGCAGCAGCGCCAGCGCGAACGTCGCGCGGTAGGCGCTTTCGGCGCTCCAGCCGACGGCTCTCAGGCCATCGACGACGACCCCCATGCCCCACTGCAGTCCGAATGCACCGATGAAGGCGGCCAGGTTCATCGCAGTGTTGGCGCGGCCCGAAAGCGACAACGGCAATGACTGCACGAGGATGGTGTAGGAGATGTTGTTGATCGGGTAGGCGAAAGCCAGCACGGCCCACAGCCAGCCGTGGCCCTGGCCAGCGAGCACGTTGATGGCGGCGAAGACGAGCAGGAAGACGACGGCGACGACGTTCAGGATCCTCGCCTCGCTGATGCCGCGGCGGATCAGCGGCGTCGTCATGAAACCCATGAACAGGCAGCCACCCAGCATCGCCGCGTTCAGCACCGTCAGCTGCTGTGCGACCTGGGCCCGATCCAGGCCATCGACCTCGGTCAGCCAGCGCGATACCCACAGCCCCTGGATCGCCATGAATCCGCCAATGCTCAGTGTCACCATCGGCGCATAACGCAGGAACTGGCCGTCGGTCATGACCCGGCGCACGCCGGCGAACTGTTCTGCCAGCCCGGCGCCGGGCGCGCCGGCGGCGTGATCGCGCACGACGATCCAGATCGCCGCCGCCACGACCACCGTCACCACCGCCAGGCCGAGCATGACATCGCGCCAGCCGGCCAACTCGATCGCGAATTCGAGCGGTTGCGCCGCGACCACGGCGCCGAGGCCGCCGGCGGCCATGATCCAGCCGATCAGCGAAGCCTGCCGGTCGGGCGGGAACGATTGGTTGAACGCCTTGAAGGCGGCCATCAGACAGGCCGAAACGCCCAGCCCGATGAAGGCGCGGCCCAAGGCCAGACCGGCAAGGTCGTCAGCCACCGCGAAGACGACCGCGCCGGAGGCGGCAACCAGCAGCAGCACCGACTCGACGCGCCTTGGCCCGTAGCGATCGAGCAGGATCCCCAGCGGCAACTGCGCCGCGCCGAAGGCGAGGAAATAGGTGCTGGTGAGCAGGCCAAGGGCGTGATCGGGCAGCGACAGGTCCTGCGCCAGCACCGGCCCGATCACCGCGTTCGAGGTGCGGAACAGGTACGACAGCAGATAGCCGGCGGCGAACGGCAGGAACAGGCGCAGCCACAAAGCGCGCGTCGGAACGGCGGCCAAGGCAACTCCACGGGGCAGGCGCGGAACTGTAGCGATTTTCGCGCGCAACCCACCGTCCCGGCGGCCCACTCACGCGGGCCGCGGCGCCCGTCAGCGCCAGCGCTCGCGCATGCGTGCGGCCAGATCGATCGCCGGCGCGCCTTGCGCCTGCGGCGCCCCGCCATCGACGGGCGGCGGCCACGAGCGCGACTCGAACAGCCAGGCGAGCTTCGGCGGAATGAAGCGCGTGCGCGCGCCGTACACGTGTCGGTCGCCGGCGGCGGCCTGCTGGTGGACGTAGAAACGCTGCGGCACCATCAGGTGCAGGTGATCCCTGGCGCGCGTCATCGCCACGTACAGCAGCCGGCGCTCCTCCTCGATTTCCGCGGGCGTGCCGGTGGCCATGTCGGAAGGAATGCAGCCGTCGACCGCATTGAGCAGGTAGACGGCGCCCCACTCCAGCCCCTTGGCCGAGTGGATCGTCGACAGCACGAGGTAATCGTCGTCGAGCAGCGGCGCGCCGGCCTCGTCACTGCTCGCATCGGGCGGGTCGAGCGTCAGTTCGGTGAGGAAACGCTCGCGCGACGGATAGGTGCCGGCGATCGCCTCCAGCGCGGCGAGATCGGCAAGCCGCGCCTCGGCGTTGTCGTGCAGGCGCGCCATCTGCGGCTCGTACCAGCGGCGTGCCTGCGCCAGCTCGGCCGGCCAGCCGCGCGCGTTCCCGCGCAGCGCGCGCAGCAGTTCGACCAGCGCCTGCCAGTCGGCCGCGCAGGCCGCAGGCGGCGCAAAGGCGTCCATAGCGCCGACCGGGTCCGCTGCCGCAGCCATCGTCTCCTGGGCGCGCGCCGCCGTCTTCGGCCCGACACCCGGCAGCAGCAGCAGGACGCGGAAGCCGGCCACACGGTCGCGCGGGTTCTCCGCCCAGCGCAGGCAGGCGAGCAGGTCCTTGACGTGCGCCGCCTCGAGGAACTTCAGTCCGCCGAACTTCACGAACGGCACGTTGCGCCGGGCGAGTTCCAGTTCCACCTGCAGGCTGTGGTGCGAGGCGCGGAACAGCACCGCCTGTGCGCGCAGCGCCAGCCCCTCCTCGCGGCGCGCAAGCACCTCGTCGACCACATAGCGCGCCTGCACGGCCTCGTCGGCCACCGACACCAGCAGCGGCCGCGCCGACGACGCGCGCCCCGAAAACAGGTTCTTGCCGAACCGCTCCACCGCCTGGCCGATCACCGCGTTGGAAGCATCGAGGATCGGCTGCGTCGAGCGGTAGTTCTGCTCCAGCGTGATCACCGTCGCCGGCGGATCGAAGTGGCGCGGGAATTCGAGGATGTTGCGCACCGTCGCGCCGCGGAACGAGTAGATCGCCTGGGCGTCGTCGCCGACCACGGTCAGACCGCGCCCGTCCGGTTTCAGCGCCAGCAGCACCGACGCCTGCAGGCGGTTGGTGTCCTGGTACTCGTCGACCAGCACGTGCGCGAAGCGCGCGCCGATCTCGGCGCCGAGCGCCGGTTCGGCCATCATCGCCGCCCAGTAGGCAAGCAGATCGTCATAGTCGAGCACGTTGTGCCGCTGCTTGGCGGCCACGTAGGCGGCGAACAGCCGCTTCAGTTCGCCTTCCCACCCGGCGCACCACGGGAAGCTCTCCGCCAGCACCGCCGCCAGCGCGGCTTCGGTATTGATCGTCTTCGAGTAGATCGCAAGGCATGTGCCTTTCAGCGGGAAGCGCTTTTCGGTCGACGACAGCGCCAGTTCGTGGCGCACCAGGTTCATCAGGTCGGCCGAGTCCTCGCGGTCGTGAATCGTGAACTCCGCGCTCAGGCCGATCCGCGTCGCGTACTCGCGCAGCAGGCGGGCGCCGATCGAATGGAACGTTCCCGTCCACAGCAGCGACGGCGAGGCGTGCAGTGCCCGCGCGCGCGCCATGGCGCCGACGATGCGCTCGACCCGCCGCGTCATCTCGACGGCTGCCCGGCGGGAGAAGGTGAGCAGCAGCATCTGGCGCGGATCGGCGCCGCGCGCGATCAGTGCGGCGACCCGATGCGCCAGCGTGCTGGTCTTGCCCGAGCCGGCGCCGGCGATGACCAGCAGCGGACCGGGCGAATGCTCTCCGGCGCCGTGCTCGGCGGCCGCGCGCTGCTGCGGATTGAGCCGGTCGAGGAAGGACAGGTCGGGCGCCGGCTTTGCCGGCCCGTGCGGTTCGGCAACGGCGTTCATCGGCGCTCGCGGCGCGGGGGGCGAAGTTCAGCGGCCATAGGTCGTGAAGTCGGGCGTCATCGCCGCCAGGCCGGCCGGTCGGCCGGCGCTGAACGTCTTCGGATCGAAGTACACGGTGCGGCAGCCGCGGCAGCAGAAGAGATCCGTCTGCCGCAGCATGCCGCTGGGCAGGCGCACGACGACCTGTTCGAACTCGGTCGAGCCGCAGGCGCGGCAGGTGAACGCATCCGCCATACTGGATGAATATACAGCACCGCGACGCGGCTGGCGCAGGCGCTGCCGGCGACGGCGCTCCGCGGCCAGGCTGAACCGCAGCCTCAGTGCAGTTCGTTCTTCACGACGCGGCCGCCGCGAACGATCGTCCGCAGATGCCGGCCGCCGGCAGCAAGCAGCGAGATGTCCTTCAGCGGATCGCCGTCGACGACCAGCAGATCGGCGCTGGCGCCCGGCGCGATGCAGCCGATCTGCCCGTCCATCATCATCATCGCGGCCGCCACCGAGGTTGCCTGGCGCAGCAGTTCGACCGGCGTGAACACCTCGCTGCGCAGCGTGAACTCGCGGCACTGCATCGTGTACGTGCTGCCCAGCAGGTCGGTGCCGTAGCAGACCTTCACACCAGCGCGGCGCATGCTGTCGAGACCGCAGATCGCCGCCTTGAACGCGAATTCGGCCTTCTCCTGGCTGGCCGGCGGGAAGCCCATCTGCCGGCCCGTTTCGACCAGCGCGAAGATGATCGACATCGTCGGCGTGATGTAGGCGCCGCGCCCGGCGACGAAACGCGCCGCATCGTCGTCGATCAGCGTGCCGTGCTCGATGCTGCGCACGCCGCACTCGACGCTGCGGCGCACCGCGCTGGCGGGGTGGCAGTGCGCGGCGACGTAGGTGCGCCGTTCGGCGCACTCATTGACGATGGCGCGGATCTCGTCCTCGCGATACTGGTTCATCCAGATCGGGTCTGTCGGCGAGGCCACGCCACCCGAGCCCATGATCTTGATGCAGTGAGCGCCCTGGCGCAGTTCCTCGCGCGTGGCGCGGATCACGGCATCGACGCCATCGGCCAGCACGGCAAAGGCATTGAACAGCGGCGAATCGCCGCAGGCGCAGAGGGCCTGGTAGCGCGGCCGCTCCTCGATCGGGCGGAGGTCGCCGTGGCCGCCGGTCATCGACAGGATCTTGCCCGTGTACAGGTAGCGCGGCCCGTCGAGCAGGCCGTCGGCCAGCGCGCGATAAAGCGAATAGTTGCCGCCGCCGACGTCGCGCACCGTGGTGAAGCCGCAGGCCAGTGCGTGCCCGAGCATGCGCACGGCGTGCGCCGTTCGGTAGGCCTCGCCAAGCGCCTCGACCCGCTGCACATTGACGTCGCTGGCGAAGGCGTGCACGTGCGCGTCGATCAGGCCGGGCATCAGCGTGCGGCCGCCGACGTCGATCACCTGCGCCTCCGGCGCCTTGATCGGCTGCGCGGAAATCTCACGGATCAGACCGTCGGCAACGCGGACGGACATGCCTTCCGCGCAGTCGGCGCTGCTGCCGTCGAAGATCCGCGCGTTCGTGAACAGCAGCTGCGGCGTCGAAGTGCCCATCGCCTGCGATCTCCCGTGATTGCGCCGTCGTTCGATCGCGTCAGCCCGTGCCGCAGTCATGCAGCGCCGAACGGGCCGCGTACTCGTCGACGCCGCCGCGCAATCTGCCGAGGCGCGCCGGCATCTTTACCGCCGAAGGTGCCTGGCGAAGAACTCCATCGTCCGCTTCCAGGCCAGTTCCGCCGCCTTCGGGTCGTACTTGAGGATAGGCAGATTCTTCGCGTCGGCGGTCTCGTTGGCAAACGCGTGCTTGCAGTCGTAGCGGAAAAACTCGAAGCTGACGCCGGCCGCGCGCAGCTTGCCTTCCAGCGCGTCGACGCCGTCGATGGCGAAGGCTGCGTCATCGGTGGCCCAGTGGCCCATCAGCGGCGCCTTGATCTTCGTCGCGTCGACGAATTCGAGCGGCGGATAGCCGTACCAGATGACCGCCGCGTCGGTTTCCGGCACGTTGACCGCAGCCAGCAGCGTCAGCGCCCCGCCCATGCAGAAACCGGTGACACCCGCTTTGCCGCTGCCCGACCCCTTCAGATACTGCACGGCGCCGCGCACATCCTGCCCGGCGGCATCGCCGAAGTTCAGGTCCTTCATCAGGTGCTCGGCTTCGTGCGCCTCGAGCGCGACCCGGCCGCGATACAGGTCCGGCACCAGCGCGCGGTAGCCGGCCGCGGCCAGCCGGTCGGCGACGCCGCGGATCTGGTCGTTCAGGCCCCACCACTCCTGGATCACCACGATGCCCGGCGCGCCCGTGGCGCCGGCGGGTTCGGCGAGATAACCGTTGACGCTGCTGCCGTCGGGCCGCGAATAGCTGATCGTCCTGCTCATGTCTCCTCCTGGATTGCCGTCGTGACGACGACATTGTGCATGCCGAGTCGAATCGTGTCTGCGCCTTGCCCCACGCGGCGAGCGCGAAGCACGGGTTGGCCTGCGTCGCGGCGATCAATTGCGCGCGCGCCGCCGCCGTCCGCGAAGTCGCATCGCAGTTCAGCCGGACGGCGTCGCAAGGAAGCGTTATTCACGCCGCCGGTGATTCTCCGGCGGCGCCGGATACTTGCCGTCGTTCTCAAACGCCCCCGGGAGCACTCACGCCATGAAGCGCCTTCTTGCCGCCTCCGCCCTGCTAGCGGCGTCGACCTCGCCCGCCCTTGCCGGCGACATCGACTCGATCCAGTTGCTGACGCAAAACGAGTTCCGGCTGCTGTCCGAGGATCTTGGCGCGGCGCTGTCCTACAAACCGATGATTCCATCGGAGGCGCTCGGCATCACCGGGTTCGATATCGGCCTCGGCCTGACGGGCACCAGCCTGAAGAACGACAACATCCTCGAGAAAGCGAGTTCCGGCCGCAGCGTTCCGTCGATGCTGCCCGTACCCACGTTGCGCCTGCACAAGGGCCTGCCGCTGAATCTCGACCTCGGCATCGCCTTCTCGCAGGTGCCCGGCACCAACGTGCGCTACTACGGCGGCGAATTGCGCTGGGCCATCTTGCCCGGCAGCACGCTCGTGCCCGCGGTCGCCCTGCGCGGCACGCTGACCCGGCTGACCGGCGTCGATCAACTCGACTTCGACACGAAAAGCGTCGACCTGTCGATCTCGAAGGGTTTCGCCAACATCACGCCGTACGGCGGCATCGGCCAGGTGTGGGTCAAGAGCACGCCAGTCGGCGTGCCGCTGCTGCGCGGCGAGGATTTCACGCAGACCAAGGTCTTCGCCGGCGTCAACATCAACCTGATCGGCGCCAACCTCGTGTTCGAAGCCGACAGCACCGGCGGCACGACCTCGGTCGGCGCCAAGCTGGGCTTCCGCTTCTAGCCCGGCCGGTGTGGCTCTCCGCGGGGCGCTGACGACGCCCCGGCGAGCGAAAGGACCGGCCCAGCCGCCGCCAGAACGGCAACGTCCTGAAAGCAAAGCCCGCCAGACGCGGGCTCTGGGCTCTTGCACTGCACCAGCCTCGGGTCAACCGCCGATAGAGGCCGCCCCTGCGCCCGTACAGCCACCCCGGCGAATCCGCGCCGCCTGCCGACGCTGAGGCTGAGGCCAATCCATTGATCCTGAAAGGGCAGGAGCCGGGCACTCCACCCGAGCGTTGCCGCGTGCTTGAGCAGGCCGCAGCCCGCCGCTGCCGCCCGGGTGGTCACGGCACTGAGTTTCCGTTCGGTCATGCGCTGCGACCGCCCCGCTTTCGTATGGCGACGCTGCTGCCATCAATAGGTGATGGTGCAACGGCGAAGTCGATTGCCACGCGATCAAGAAAGACTACAAACTGATTCCCCGTTACGAAGAATTCGTTCTTCCGGGCAGCGGGATCAGGGATTGGGTGGCTGCCCCTGCGGCTGTCGGACTCGTCGCTGGAGGTCGAATATGGGAAGGGAAGAGGACGAGATCGAGGTCACCGCCGCCAGCAAGGACGCGTGGGACGCAGCGATTACCTCGTTTGCGCAGCTGAGGTCGAAATTGCGCGAGTTGGAGGTGCATTCCCACGCCGCGGCGGACGCCCCGGCGCAGACCTTCGACATTGCGGGTGAAGACGTGGTCGACTTCGCGACGATGCGTCCCCGCGATCGCTAGCCGGATCGCCTGTCATGACGGCCCCGCTTCGGCGGGGCTTTTCTTTCCGGCGGCCTGCCTGTCGATGCCTGCGCAGCCATCCACTGACGCTTGGCAGTGCGCCGGCCTCGAACCGCGAGTTGGCTCGACGTGTTCGCCGCAGGCCGCAGGGTCGACCTCGCCTGCTACGCGGCGGCGCGCAGAGTGCGCATGCCCAGGCGCACGCGCGGCCGCTTGGATGCCTCGTCCAGCGCGACCGTCAGCAGTGCCCGCCACTGCTGAGGTGGCGCCTCGTAGAGTTCCGTGAGGAGCGACGGTGGTACATCCCGGTAACCGCGGCGATCCTGCCTGTACGTGACCTCGCGAAAGCCGACCTCCAGCAGCCAGCCCCAGAGCGCATCGCTCAGTCCGGCCTGGACGATGATGCGGAAGTCATCCATGACGATCTTCGCGCCGACCCTCGGCTTGAATCCCACGCGCGGACGCCTGCGAAGCTGGCGGATCTTCAGAACGCTGCGGAGTCCGTCGAACGCACCCATCAGACTGCTCCCGGTCAAGGTTGCCTGCGCCGTGTTGAATCGGCCGATGGATTGATAAGGCAGTTTCGTGGCCGTCGTTCTGACGTGCCGCTGAACGGCCGATGAAGCACTCCGCAGCGGCAATGCGCTGCCGCGTCCGGAAAAGCCGCGGGCGGACGACCGGCCGCGTGTACGCGATCAGCGTCGCGCTTTCAACGTACGTCGACAGGATGGGCGCCTGCGCGGCGCCGGCACTGGGGCCGGCCTCGACGAGTCTGAGCGCGGTGCGCGGTCGGCCCCAGTACTGAGCGAGGCACCGGCTGAGCCGCAGCGCAGCAGTGGGCGATGACCTTTCGAGCGGCGCGCCCGAGGCGGGCTCACGCCTTTACTTGCCGAAAAACGCCCGTAACGACGAGAAGAGGCGAGGATGCCGCGTCGCGGTCGAGCAATCTGGCGGAGACGGAC
>CAZDXQ010000051.1:0-25156 GCA_964509545.1 uncultured Burkholderiaceae bacterium
GCAGGATGACGACCAACAACTCGTCCTCCTCTGAAAAACGTTGGGACACTACTGGATCAGAACCTCCAAAATAGACTGCCGATGGCATTGCAGCGACTGTTCGCGATTCTTCTACTGGCTTTCATCGCCGCCGGAGCGACCGGGCAGCAACGGCAGGGCGTTCTGGTGTTTCATGCTGATTATGAGAACCGTGAAAAGGCCTCAGACGTGGCCACACTGACAGCGGAGGCGCCGAGCGCCAACGACGCTCTGCAGGTCGATTGCGCCGTGGCCCGAGCCGGCCGTTGTTCAATGCTGGCGCGATTGCGCATGGATCGCCGCTACGTTTCAGCGGGAGCGCATCGCTCGGAAAGCAGCACGATGCGCATGCCCGAAACGAATTATCACCCGGGGGATCGATTCCGCTATCGCTTCAGCCTCCTGGTCGACGACGACTGGATAGCTGACTCGCGGGCCTCGATCGATGCGGTCTGGCAGTTCAAGCACTTCTCGTCAGCGCCCGATATGTTTATCGCGATAAAAGGCGAAACATTGGTCTGGCGCGTACTCGAAAGTAAGCAGATCACGCTAACCACGGGGCTCCCGCGTGGCGAATGGCTTGACTTCGACTTCACCGTTTACTGGTCGGACGGCGCTGACGGACGAGCCGAGTTGAGCATCACTCATGTGAACACCCGGAAGCGGTTGAACTTCCTTCATGAAGGTCCGAACATGAGCAAGGCGTCACGCCATGGGGGGTATCTGAAGTGGGGCCTCTACAAACCGGGACAATTACAACGTTCAGATGTGTTCCCAACGCGTGTTGTACATCACGACGAGATCAGCGTCTTTCGCCTGCATTAGGCATCGCTCGGGTGCAGTGGTGTCGTCAGCAAGGAAGATGTCACCGGACGCGCTCGCCGACCATACCGAACCCAAGTCCGAGCGTTGTGCCCCGGTCGCGGAGCTTGAACGCTCGCGATAACCGTGTCGAACATCGGCAAGAGTGCGGCTGACGGGGGTCTGCTTCTGGATCAAACGTCGAACTTGGCGAATACGCGCAGGCTCTGGCTCGGCCGTTTCTCTTTTGAGCCATTTGCCGACGGTCGGGTGCGCGTTCGGGACCGGCTCATGCGGCCAGACCGTGTCATTCCGAGCGCGCGCTTCGCAGGTCTGCGCGGCCGTGACCTCGATCTCGCCTTACTGCTGGCGGCGACCGAGAGTTCCACGGTTGCACCGGCGACAGGACCTATCGGTGATCGCCCAGCGTCTACCGTCGATCGCTTCTTCTGGCAGTTCCCCTGCCGCACCGAATCCGACGCCTACGAACGTCACTCGTCGCGAGCAGTCGATGCACGCAACGGCGGTTCCCTGAATCTTTACCTCGGCTTACCGTGGGCGACCTGGATAGATAAGGCGCGTAGCGGCGCCGCCGATGAGCGGCTCGGCCGGGAATTGACGATGCAGCGAATTCGACTGCGCGGACTCCGTGGCGCGCTGCGCGAGTTCGGCCTCGACCTGCGCTTGCACACGGTCTGTCAGCACGTTTATTGGACACGACTGATGCCTCTTTGGCAGCAGATCGGCGTGACGGACTTGTGGCTGTCGCATGCCCCGGCCGCGCAGAAAACGATGGGCAGCGTTTCGCTGCATCCTTGGCGGTTGTTCGCCGTCAACGTGGAAGATCCTCAGCGCCAGGCCGGTCTTTCCTTCAATATCGATCCCGCGGCCAAGCCACTTCTTGCATCCTTTGTCGGAGCGCATACCGGAGCGCACCGGACGGATGTCCGGCTGCGACTGTTGCCGCTGGCCAATAAAGCCGGCTTCTATGTTCGTGTCAGCGAGAAATGGCATTTCGAGGATGTCGTCTATCGGCATCAGGTGGGCAACGAACCGCTGGAGTCGACATACCAGATCGACCACTCCGTTGTCGATTACAACCGGATCCTTTCCGATTCCGTCTTTTCGCTCTGCCCTTCAGGCGCAGGTCCGAATTCACTTCGTCTCTGGGAGTCGTTGGCAGTAGGATCCGTGCCCGTGCTCCTTGGAGATCCCGTTGAACTGCCGCGCGGCGGCACACTTCCTCCCATAGACTGGGAAAGCATCGTCTTGCGAGTACCCGACCATCAGATCGACCAGCTTCCGGAGATCCTCCGCCGCATCCCTATCGAGGAAGTGCGGCGACGACAGAAGTTGGGAATCGAAGCCTTTGAAAAGGTCCGCGAGCAGCGCTGTTTCTGAGATCGATGACGACCGCACTGATCACCGGCATCACCGGCCAAGACGGTTCCTACCTTGCCGAGTTCCTGCTCGCCAAGGGCTACGAGGTGCACGGCATCAAGCGCCGCGCCTCGCTGTTCAACACGCAGCGCATCGACCACATCTACGAGGATCCTCACGTCGAGCACCCTCGCCTGGTACTGCACTACGGCGACCTCACCGATTCGTCCAGCCTGACACGCATCCTGCAGCAGGTGCAGCCGGACGAGGTCTACAACCTCGGCGCGCAAAGCCATGTCGCGGTGAGCTTCGAGTCGCCGGAGTACACGGCGAACGTCGACGCGCTCGGCACGCTGCGGCTGCTGGAGGCGATCAGGCTGCTGGGCTTCGCCGCCAGGACGCGCTTCTACCAGGCAAGCAGCTCCGAGATGTACGGCCTGGTGCAGGAAACGCCGCAGAACGAAACCACTCCCTTCTATCCGCGCAGCCCGTATGCAGTGGCCAAGGCCTACGCCTACTGGATCACGGTCAACTACCGCGAGGCCTACGGCATGTTCGCCTGCAACGGCATCCTATTCAACCACGAGTCGCCGCGCCGCGGCGAGACTTTCGTCACGCGCAAGATCACGCGTGGCTTGTGCAATGTCGCCCAAGGCCTGGAAAGCTGCGTTTACCTGGGCAACCTTGGCGCGCTGCGCGACTGGGGGCACGCCCGCGATTACGTGCGCATGCAGTGGCTTATGCTGCAGCAGG
Source organism: uncultured Burkholderiaceae bacterium (assembly GCA_964509545.1). Taxonomy (GTDB): domain Bacteria; phylum Pseudomonadota; class Gammaproteobacteria; order Burkholderiales; family Burkholderiaceae_F; genus JADJWR01. Next base: position 2,953 of record CAZDXQ010000051.1, read on the forward strand.
AAGAGCCGGAAGATTTCGTCATTGCCACGGGCAGGCAGTATTCGGTGCGCGAGTTCGTCTGCTGGTCGGCCGCCGAACTGGGAATCACCGTGGAGTTCCGCGGCCAGGGAGTCGGGGAACATGCGGTCGTGACTCACGTTGCAGGCGACAAGGCGCCGGCCGTCAGGGCCGGCAACATCGTCGTACGGGTGGACCCGCGCTATTTCCGCCCGGCAGAAGCCGAAACGTTGCTCGGCGATCCGTCGAAGGCGAAAGCCAAGCTCGGCTGGGAACCGCAGATCACAGCGCAGCAGATGTGCGCCGAGATGGTGGCCGAGGACCTGAAAGCTGCGCAGCGACACGCGCTGCTGAAGCGGCACGGCCTGCATGTGCCGGTCGCGGCGGAGAAGTGACTGCGCTGAACGACGCAGGAGGCCGACGAATCTTCGTCGCCGGCCACCACGGCATGGTCGGCAGTGCCATCCTGCGGCGACTACAGGAATTGGGCGGATACCAGGTCGTCGCGCGTGACCGTTCCGAGTTGGAATTGACCCGCCAGGCCGAGGTCGAGGCGTTTTTCGCCGACGCCGGAATCGACGAAGTCGTGATCGCGGCAGCGAAGGTCGGCGGCATCCACGCCAACAACACGTATCCGGCGGAGTTCATCTACGAGAACCTGCTGATCGAGTGCAACCTGGTCCACGCCGCACATCGGGCCGGCGTGCAGCGCTTGCTGTTCCTCGGCTCCTCCTGCATCTATCCGCGGGACGCGCGGCAGCCGATGCGCGAGGACGCCTTGCTCACCGGCAGGCTGGAATCGACCAACGAGCCGTACGCCATCGCCAAGATCGCCGGCATCAAGCTGTGCGAAAGCTACAACCGCCAGTACGGGCGCGACTACCGCAGCGTGATGCCGACCAACCTTTACGGCCCGGGCGACAACTTCCACCCCGAGAACTCACACGTCATCCCGGGGCTGATGCGGCGCTTTCACGAGGCCAGGCTGGCCGGCGCGCCCAGCGTCATGGTCTGGGGCAGTGGCAGGCCGAGGCGGGAATTCCTGCACGTCGACGACATGGCTGCCGCGTGCGTGCACGTCATGCAGTTGCCGCGCGAGGTCTATGCCGCGCACACCCAGCCGATGCTGTCGCACATCAACGTCGGCACCGGTGAGGACTGCACGATCCGCGAGTTGGCACAAACCATTGCCGAGGTGGTCGGTTACCGGGGTCAGATCGAGTTCGACGCGACCAAGCCGGATGGCACGCCGCGCAAGCTGCTCGATGTCTCGCGGCTGGCCGCGCTGGGTTGGCGCGCGTCGATCAGCCTGAAGGACGGGTTGCGCGGTACCTATGCGTGGTTCCTGAGCCACGCTGCGGAATTGCGCGGCTGACCACCACCGCAGTCCGCGCCCGCCCGCCGAATCGCCGGCGCGCGAACACTCGCTTTCTCGCCGAGCCGCGATTTTCGCGGTGAAAACCGGTCGTTTCCGGCGAATGCCGGCGCACCGCGCCTCCCAGAATCAACATCGAAAAAGACTGCCTGCGGCGCTTGCGCGCTGCTCGGCATGACTGAGGGGTGAGGTCACGAGCCCGGATCTGCGGGCCGCCTCCGGACGTTCATCCTCTTGGATGACACCGCGCCCACCGGCGCAGCCCTCGGTCGCAATGGCTGACAAGGGGTGAAATGGCGCATTGGCGATTGACCTTCGGCGGGCTGTTGGCAGCAGTCGCGCTGTCCGGATGCGGCACCTACCCCAAGTGGCTGCCGTCGTCGGGACCGAGCAGTGAGCAGGTGCAGGACAGCGCACAGGTGCAGGTCGCGCAGTCGGCAATCCAGATCGTCGATGTCACCGACAGCGTCGCGCGCGGACTCGTCGAGGGCAAGCGCCGGCAACTCTTCTCCGAGACCCTGCGCGGCGCGGCGCCCGCTTACCTCGTCGGCGCCGGCGACGTGATCGAGGTTTCCGTCTGGGAGGCGCCGCCGGCGCTGCTGTTCGGCGGCATCTCGCAGGACCCCCGCACGGCCTCGCCTGCCTCCCGCGCCGCGGCCTTTCCGGAACAGATGGTCAGCAGCGACGGCACGATCTCCGTGCCGTTCGCCGGCACCGTCGCCGCTGCGGGCAAGACCTTGCAGCAGCTCGAAGCGGAGATCGCCGGTCGCCTCAAAGGCAAGGCCAACCAGCCGCAGGTGCTGGCGCGCGTGGTGCGCAACGCATCGTCGAACGTGACCGTCGTCGGCGAGGTTGCCGCCAGCCTGCGCATGCCGCTGACGGCCAAGGGCGAGCGGCTGCTCGACGCGCTTGCCGCCGCCGGTGGCGTGCGGCAGGCGGTGAGCAAGGTCAGCGTGCAGATCACGCGCGGCAACCTGGTCGCCTCGCTGCCGCTGGAGACCGTGATCCAGGATCCGCGGCAGAACGTGCCGCTGCTGCCCGGCGACGTGATCACGGCGCTGTTCCAGCCGTTCAGCTTCACCGTGCTCGGCTCCACCGGCCGCAACGAGGAGGTGAACTTCGAGGCGCAAGGCATCAACCTGGCGCAGGCGCTTGCGCGCGTCGGCGGGTTGGTCGACAACCGGGCGGATGCGTCGGGCGTGTTCATCTTCCGCTTCGAAGATCCGAAAGTGCTCGACCTCGGAAGCCGCGCCAGGGCAACGACGCCGGAGGGCCGGGTGCCGGTCGTCTATCGCGTTGATCTGAAGAACCCGGCCACCTTCTTCGTCGCGCAGAGCTTCCCGATGCATCACAAGGACGTGATGTACGTGGCCAATGCGCCGGCGGCCGAACTGCAGAAGTTCCTCAACGTGCTGGTATCGGCGGTGTACCCGATCGTCAACATCTCGAACGCACTTCCCTGAACCGAACGGGTGACGCCTTGGCCGGGATCCTCGTCGACGTCACGCGCCTGCTCGGCCGCCAGTTGAAGGGGCGGCAGGCCACCGGTGTCGACCGTGTCGACCTTGCCTATGTCGAGCATTACGCCGACCGGGCTCGGGCGGTCGTGCGGCTCGCCGGCCGCCACTGGGTGCTTTCTCAGCGCGCCTCCGAACGCGTGTTCACACGGCTTCTCGCGCAGCGCGGGGAATTGCCGGCGTGGGTTGCCCACGACGTCGGCGCGGGCGCGCTCGCGGGCCTGGCCGAGCCGGTGCCCGCGGGCTCGGTGTACCTGAACACCGGCCACAGTGGCCTGACGGAACGGCACGCGCTGCATGCGCTGCGTCGCCGCGGGCTGCAGCCCGTGTTCATGGTGCACGACCTCATCCCCATCACGCACCACGAGTATTGCCGCGAGGGCGAATGCGCCCGCCACACGGCGCGCATGCATGCCGTTCTCGACACTGCGGCGACGGTGCTGGTGAACTCGCACGCCACCGCCGCGGCGCTGGCGCGTTTTGCCGCCGACAGCCGGCAGCCGCTGCCGCCGGTCCGCGTCGTGCCGCTGGCGCCAGGGCTGCGCGCACTTGGCCCCGGTCCGCGACCGATAGAAGCGCCCTATTTCCTCGTCGTGGCCACAATCGAACCGCGCAAGAACCTGGCTTTCCTGCTCCAGGTGTGGCGGCGGCTGGCCGAGCGCCATCGCGACGCCACGCCGCGCCTGGTCCTGATCGGCCGGCGCGGCTGGGAATGCGAAAACGTGGTCGACCTGCTCGAGCGCTGCGAACCGCTGCGCGGCCTGGTCATCGAGCGCGGCGCCTGTCCCGATACCGAACTGAGCCATTGGGTGCAGCACGCGCAGGCACTGCTCTTCCCTTCCTTTGCGGAAGGCTACGGCTTGCCTTTGCTGGAGGCGCTGCAGGAGGGCACGCCGGTGCTGGCCAGCGATCTGCCGGTGTTTCGCGAAATCGCCGGCGCGATCCCGGAGTACCTCGACCCGCTCGATGGCCCGGCGTGGCTGGATGAGATCGAAGCCTACGCCGCGACGGAAAGCGCCCGGCGCCGCGCCCAGTTGGCGAGGATGGCGGGTTTTGTCGCGCCGACCTGGGCTAGGCACTTCGCCGCCGTCGATGAGTTGATCGCCGAGCTTCAGCGCGAAGCAGGCGCCGCGGCGGTCGCGGCAGCCAGGACGGCGTGAACGCGGCAATACGATCGGCCGAGTCGGGCCTGGTCCGGCCGTTGCCGGCGCGTGTCTACGCCTTCGGCTTTTCCTTGCGCAAGCGGCCCCTGCTGCGTCGTTTCCTTCCCGAGTGCTCGATCCGCTTCGTCCACGCTGCAAGCGAAGTGCCGCCCGGAGCTACGGTCGCGCTGTGGGGCAGTACGCCAGTGCCCGCGACGCTGGCCGATGATGCGAACGTCGTGCGGGTCGAAGACGGATTCCTCCGCTCGGTTGGCCTCGGCGCCGACCTGATCCGGCCGCTGTCGTGGGTCGTCGACCGACGCGGCATCTACTACGACCCGACACAGCCCTCGGACCTCGAGGTGCTGTTGCAGACGACCGACTTCACGCCGCCCCTGCTCGAGCGCGCGGCGCGGCTGCGTGAGCGCATCGTCGCCTGCGGAATCACCAAGTACAACGTCGGCGGCGAAGGATGGCAACGGCCGCAGGTCCGCGGGCGGGTGGTGCTCGTTGCCGGTCAGGTGGAACGCGACGCATCGATCCGGCTGGGCACAGCGTCGGTGCGGACGAATATCGGCTTGCTGGAGGCCGTGCGACGGGCGCGACCCGATGCGTACATCGTCTACAAGCCGCATCCGGACGTGCTCGCGGGCGTGCGCGCGCCGGGTACCGATGAACAGGATGCGCGCCGCTGGTGCGACGAGGTCGTCAGCAATGTGGCGATGAGCAGCCTGCTGCCGCAGGCAGACGAAGTCCATGTGCTGACCTCGCTCACCGGTTTCGAGGCCCTGCTGCGCGGCAAACCCGTGGTGACCTACGGCCAGCCTTTCTATGCCGGCTGGGGGCTGACGCAGGACCACCAGCCGGTTGCTCGCCGCACGCGGCGGCTCACGCTCGACGCCCTCGTGGCGGGCGTGCTGCTTCTGTATCCGCGCTACGTCGACCGGCGCGGCGCGCCGATCACCGCCGAGCAAGCACTCGATGAACTGATCGAATGGCGCGCGCAGGCCGCAACAAAACGCCGGCCATGGGACGACGCGCTGCGAGCGCCGATGCGATGGGTGCTGCGCCGGACAGTCGCCCGCCGCTAACGGCGCCGGTCAGGCACGCCTCGAGCGCGCCGGGGTCGGACGGGACCTTGCTTTCGACATTTACTTAGTCTTTTGATTCGACAGCGGTGCTTTATCCACCTTTTTTCCTAGATCGAAGCGTGTGCTCTCCACGCAAGACACGCGAGATAACCTCCGATCTGTGCCGCGTTTTGACCGCCTTTGGCACAACCAACAGGAACCCCCAGCAAGCAGACTTCTACACGACTGTGCACTGCCGTGCACCGGACGCGATGTGTCGGCAGCAGCGTCCCAACGCGCCCCGACCAAGGGTCGCGGTGAACGACGAGGAGGATGAGGCGGCATGAGTCAGCTTGACGAAACCCACCGGTCGCAAGGCGCCGTTTCGTCTTATCTGCAATCCGCGGCGAACTTCCTGCCGCAGGCGACCGCCACGCACGACAGCGATCGCGCACCGAAGCAGCATGCATCATCCGACCGCCTTCATCGGCTCGATGCGCTGGCCGTGCATCGGCGCGTCCTGCTGCTGCAGGGGCCGAACGGCCCGTTCTTCTTCCGGCTCGCCCGCCGTCTCGAGGCTCTGGGCGCCGAGGTCACCAAGGTTCACTTCAACGGCGGCGACGCGCTGTTCTGGCCAAGGCGCGGAGCAATTCACTTCCGGGCGCCGATGTCCGGCTGGGAAACGTTCGTCGCTGAATTACTCGTCTGTCGCCACGTCGAAGCCATCGTGCTTTTCGGGCAGTTTCGCCGGCATCACGTCACCGCGATGCAGGTCGCGCGTCAGCTCGGCATCGCGATCTATGTCTTCGAGGAGGGCTATATCCGGCCCTGGTGGATCACGCTGGAGCGCGGCGGCGTCAACGCCGACTCGCCTCTGGCGAACCTCGACGTGCATACGTTGCCGACACCGCCCGAGGCGGCGCCTGCGCAGCAGTTCCGCTTCGCTTTCGCCAAGATGGCCGTGTACTCGTTTCTCTATTTTCTGGCAGGAACGGTACTTCGCCGCGCCTATCCTCACTACGTGCACCACCGGCCGTTTCGATACGGCAAGTTGATTCCCTGGTTGCGAAGCGGCTTGCGCAAGTGGCTGTATCGAATCACCGAACGCAGGACGATTCGATCGCTCCTCGGGCAGGCGTCGGGTCGCTATTTCCTCGCCCCGCTGCAACTGCAGTCGGACAGCCAGTTCCGGCACCACAGCAGCCTCAGCGGCAACGAGGAGTTCATCGCCAAAGCCATCGACTCGTTCGCCACACACGCGCCGCCGGAGGCGAAGCTGGCCTTCAAGCATCATCCGATGGAACGCGGCCACGCTCATTACGGGCGGCTGATCGCGGACCTGAGCGACCGTCACGGAATCCGCGATCGCGTGGTTTACATCCACGACGGACACCTGCCGTCGCTGCTGGCGCATGCGCGGGGCGTCGTCGTCGTCAATTCGACCACTGGACTGCAGGCGCTGCACCATGGCAAGCCGGTACATGTCTGCGGGCGAGCCTTCTATGCCAAGCCGGGCCTCGTCTCGACGGAATCGCTGGATGAATTCTGGCGCCGGCCTACGCCTCCCGATCCCGTGCTGGTCCGGCGCTTCCTGCAGACGGTGCTGCACCTGTCGCAGATCAACGCCTCGTTTTATCTCGACGCCGGTCTGACCGAGCTGCCGCGCGAGCGGGCTTCGATCGAGAAAATGGGCGCGCTGGCCGGGCTCGTCGCGCTGCCTCGCCCTGCGCCGGAACGCAGCCCGCAATGCGGTGGCGATGAACTGCGCGACTCTGTGGCCGCGCGCGACGCCCCGATCGAAACTCCGGCGATGGTGTACGCGGGCAACGACTGAACCCTTTCGGGCGCCGCGCTCGCCCGGGCTCGAACGAATTGAGGTGCGGCGTCGCGTTTCACTGCGCGCGCCGACCGTCGACGAACAGGGTCATCACCGCCCCCACCGCCGCCGCGCCGGCCATCAGCCAGACGCCGCGCTCCCAGGCGCCGGCGAGATCGCCAGCGGCGCGACCGCGGTCGAGCACCCAGCCCACCAGCGGTTGCAGGATCCCGGTGCCGAGGAAGATGCCGACGTTGACCACCGAGGTGGCGATGCCGGAGTACTGCGGCGGGTTGGACTCCTTGGCGATCGTCCACGACAGCGTGAAGCCGGGGATCAGTAGTCCCATCAGGAAGAACCACGCCAGCGTGGCCCACATCGGCCACTGCACCGCAAGCAGCCACGGCAGCCAGGACAACGTATAGGCGATGACGAAGGCGCGCATCACGCCGCTGCGGCTGCGCAAGCGGTCGGAGATCATGCCGATGGCGAGCGAGCCGAAGGCGACGCCGAGCAGCAGCAGGCTCGTGTGCTGCGCGGCCGCCACTCGCGGCATCGCGTAGACCTGCTGCAGGTAAGGCACGCCCCACAGGCCGGCGAAGGCCAGGTAGCTGCCGCCGACGCCGGCGTTGACGATGAACGCCGGCCAGGTGCCGCGATTGCCGAGCACGCGCGCCAGCGCCTGCATCCAGGGCACGCGCGCCGTCGGCGCCGTCGCCGAAACGAGCGGCGCGAAGCCGAGTTCCTGCGGCGAATCGCGCACGCGCAGCCAGGTCGCCAGCGCCAATGCGGCCGAGGCCGCCGCCAGGGCGACGAACACCACCCGCCAGGAGGTGAGTGTCACCGCCCACGCCAGCGGCGCGCCGGCGGCGACCGCGCCGAGGTTGCCGGCGAACATCGTCACCCCGGCCAGCGTGGCGAAACGCTCGGGGGCGAACCAGACCGCGGAAACCTTGAGGACCGCGATGAAGGCCACCGATACGCCGATACCCACCAGCGTCCGCCCGACGGCGGCGATTTCCCATGCCGGCGCCAGCGCAAACAGCAGCGAGCCAACAGCCGCGATGGCGGAGCCCGCGGTCAGGATGCGACGCGGGCCGAGCGTGTCGGCCGCCACGCCCACGGGGATCTGCAGCAGCGTGTAGACGTAGAAGTAGGTCGCTGCCAGGGTGCCGAGCACAGCAGCGGAAATGGAGAAGGCCTGCGTCAGTTCGCCGGCGATCGCCGCCGGCGCCGTGCGGTGAACGAAGGACAGCACGAAGCTGGCCAGCGCCAGCGCGAAGATCACCTTCGCTGCAACGGCGAAACGGCGAGCCCGCGCAACATCGCCCGATGCGGCCACCGCAGCCGGCGCTTCGCCGCGATGCCGCTGCGCACCGCCCGTCGCCGGCTCAGCCACGGACACCCCGTTCGCCTCGGCCGTGGCGGTCGTGCGCGGCGCATTCGTCAGCACGACAACTACAGCATCGACGACACCGCTCTGCCCTGCCCCTCGCCCTTGGTGCGCCGTATCTGCGGCGATCGTTACCTTCCTTGATCCCTGCAAGACGGGGGCGACGCCGCTTCATCGGTTCTCCGCAGTCAACCGAAGCGCAAATTCGAGTACTGTAATACCGATTTCGGTCGAAGCAGCGCGGGCTGCCGCTGACGGCGCCTGTCCACGGCCACGCTCCGCGCCACGCCCGCCCCGGCTGAAGTCGCAGCGCTTGCCGGCAGCACAGAGCGACGTGATAGTGGCAGTTGCGAAATCGTTTTGGAGGCTCGCGATGAACGACAGGTCCGGTCACAGGGTGCAGGCACCACCGGCGCGCTTCAATTTCGCCCGCCACCTGCTTGCGCTGAACGAGGTGCGCGCGCAGAAGGACGCCTACATCGACGACGCCGGGCGGATCAGCTACGGCGAACTTGCGCTGCGCGCGCGCCGCTGCGCGGCGGCGCTCGTCGCCGGCGGCCTGCGCCGCGAGGAGCGCGTGCTGCTGCTGATGCACGACACCACCGACTGGCCGGTCGCGTTTCTCGGCGCGCTGTATGCCGGCGTCGTCCCGGTCGCGGTCAACACGCTGCTGACCGCCGACGATTACGCCTACATGCTGGCGCACAGCCGCGCCCAGGCGGCGCTGGTGTCGGCGCCGCTGCTGCCGGTGCTGCAGGCGGCCATGGCCAAGGGCGCCAACGAGGTGCGCTCGATCGTCGTCGCGCGCGGCAGGGACCTGCCCGCCGGGGTCGACTTCGAGACCTGGATCGCGGCACACGATCCGATGCCGGAGGCGGCCGACACGGCGGCCGACGAGATCGCCTTCTGGCTGTACTCGTCGGGTTCGACCGGCCGGCCGAAAGGCACCGTGCACACGCACGCCAACCCGTACTGGACGGCCGAGCTCTACGCCAAGCCGGTGCTCGGCCTGACGGATAACGACCTGTGCTTCTCTGCAGCGAAGCTCTTCTTCGCCTATGGGCTGGGCAACGCGCTCAGTTTCCCGCTGTCGGTCGGCGCGACCGTGCTGCTGATGTCCGAACGGCCGACGCCCGATGCGATCTTCAGGCGCTGGACCGAGAAGCGGCCGACGGTCTTCTTCGGCGCGCCGACTGGTTACGCCGGCATGCTCGCCTCGCCGAACCTGCCGCCGAAGCAGGCGGTGGCGCTTCGGCTGTGTTCGTCGGCCGGCGAGGCGCTGCCGCGCGACATCGGCGAGCGCTTCACCGCCCACTACGGCTGCGAGATCATCGACGGCATCGGCTCGACGGAAATGCTGCACATCTTCATCTCCAACCGCCCCGGCGACGTGCGCTACGGCACCTCCGGCCGGCCGGTGCCGGGCTACGCGATCGAGATCCGCGACGAGGCGGGCCAGCCGATCGAAGGCCCGCACCAGATCGGCGACCTGTACATCAAGGGCCCGTCGTCGGCGCTGATGTACTGGCAGGACCGCGGCAAGAGCGACGCCACTTTCCAGGGCGGCTGGACGCGCAGCGGCGACAAGTACGAACGCGATGCCGACGGCTACTACATCTATTCCGGGCGCAGCGACGACATGCTGAAAGTCAGCGGCCAGTACGTCTCGCCCTTCGAGGTCGAAGCCACCCTGGTGCAGCACCCGGCGGTGCTGGAGGCAGCGCTGATCGGGGTGGCCGACGAAAACGGACTGACCCGGCCGAAGGCCTACGTGGTGCTGAAGGAACCGCGCCGGGCGAGCGAGGCATTGGCCGAGGAACTCAAGCAGTTCGTCAAGAGCAGGCTGGCGCCGCACAAGTACCCGCGTGCGATCGAGTTCATCGAGGAACTGCCGAAGACTGCCACCGGCAAGATCCAGCGCTTCCGCCTGCGCGAGAGCGAGAAGGCGTCGGGGCACTGAGCGGATGCGGCCGCAAGGCGCAGGGCCAGTGGCAAGCGCCACGCACGATCGTGCCTGTCGCCCCTGCGCGGGCGAGGACACAGCGTCGTTGACGAGGATGCGGCGCCCATGGCCCCACGCGTGCCGTCCCGGCGAAAGTGCAGACGCCGCGTCCGCCGCGCTCGCCGTCGCGACCGACCCGGCCACGTGTCGTCCCAGCGGGGACCCAGTGCCTTTCCGCCGCACGACTGTGGACGCCCGTCGCCGCACGACCTCGGCCGCCTTCGCCGGAGGCGGGGATGACTGTCCGTCGCTTCGCGGCGGCTCGGCGTGTCGTTCCCGTGGACGCGGGAATCCGGCGATGGCGTTGCCCACGTCGGCGAGTTCCCGCTTTCGCGGCGACGACGCTTCGCATCAGGCTGTGCGCGGCGGTTCGGCCGCCGTGGCTGCCGCCACTGGACGGGCGTCGAAATGACCACCGACCGTGCGCCGAGTCACTTCGCCGCCGTCGTCCAGCAGGGACGGCCGGTGCAGCTGGAATACCGCCTGGTCGGCACGACCGATCTTTCGTGGCCCCTGCTCGTTTTTCTGCACGAGGGTCTCGGCTCGGCATCGATGTGGAAGGACTTCCCGGCCCGGTTGTGCGAAGCGGGCGGCTTCCGCGGGCTGGTGTATTCGCGTGCCGGCTATGGCCGCTCGACGCCACGGCCGCACGGCGAGCGCTGGCGCCCGGACTACATGCACGTGCAGGCGCGCGAGGTGCTGCCGGCCTTCCTCGAGGCCGCCGGCGTCGATGCCGCGTCGGATCCGCCGTGGCTGTTCGGCCACAGCGACGGCGCCTCGATCGCGTTGATCCATGCCGCCACCTACCCCACGCGCGTGGCCGGACTGGTCGTGCTGGCGCCGCATATCTTCGTCGAGGACCTGTCGGTGCACAGCATCGAGCAGGCAAAGTACGCCTACCGCAGCACGGAGCTGCGCCGCAAACTCGCCCGTCACCACGAGGATGTCGATTCCGCCTTCTGGGGCTGGAACGACATCTGGCTCGATCCGGCCTTCCGCCACTGGAACATCGAGGCCTTGTTGCCGTCGATCCGGGTTCCGGTCCTTGCCGTGCAAGGGCACAATGACGAATACGGAACGATGGCGCAGGTCGACGGGCTCGCCGCGCAGGTGCCGCAGGCACAGGTGCTCAGGCTCGACGACTGCGCCCATTCGCCGCACCGCGACCGGCCCGAGGCGGTGCGGCAGGCGACGATCGAGTTCATACAAAAGCATCATTCAAGGCAGACAGGCAGCACGCAAACCCCAATGGAGAGGAGGCAACATGAAACGTCGTAACACCCTGGCCGCCCTGCTGGCCTCGGCCCTGCTGGCATTCGGCGGCGCCGCCGGCGCGCAGGCGAAGCTGAAGGTCGGCATGATGCTGCCGTTCACCGGCACCTTTGCCGCGCTGGGAACGGCCATCGACAACGGCTTCAAGCTGTACGTGCAGGAACAGGGCGGCAAGCTCGGCGGACGCGAGATCGAGTACTTCGTCGTCGATGACGAATCCGATCCGGCAAAGGCCACCGACAACATCAACAAGCTGATCAACCGCGACAAGGTCGACGTCGTCGTCGGCACCGTGCACTCGGGCGTGGCCATGGCGATGGCCAAGGCGGCACGCGACTCCAACACGCTGCTGATCGTGCCCAACGCCGGCGCCGACGCGGTGACCGGCCCGTTCTGCGCGCCGAACATTTTCCGCAGTTCGTTCTCCAACTGGCAGTCGAGCTACGCCATGGGCGTGGTGATGGCCAAGCGCGGCCACAAGCGCGCGGTGTCGATTACATGGAAGTACGCGGCCGGCGACGAGATGGCGGCCGCTTTCAAGGAAGGCTTCGAGAAAGGCGGCGGCCAGGTGCTCAAGCAGCTGAACCTGCCGTTCCCGAACGTGGAGTTCCAGGCGCTGCTCACCGATATCGCCGCCACCAAGCCCGATGCGGTGTTCTCCTTCTTTGCCGGTGGCGGCGCGGTCAAGTTCGTCAAGGACTACGCCGCGGCGGGCCTGAACAAGTCGATTCCGCTGTACGGGCCGGGCTTCCTCACCGACGGTACGCTCGAGGCGCAGGGTGACTCGGCGCAGGGCATATTGACCACGCTGCACTACGCCGACAGCCTGAACACGCCGCGCGACAACGCCTTCCGCCTGAACTACGTCAAGGCCTACAAGCTGCAGCCCGACGTCTACGCGGTGCAGGGCTACGACGCGGCGCAGATGCTCGCCATCGGCCTCGCCGCGGTCAAGGGCGATCTCGCCAAACGGGCCGACTTCGCTGCGGCGCTGGAAAAGGCAAGGATCGACAGCCCGCGCGGTGCCTTCACGATCTCGAAGGCGCACAACCCGGTGCAGGACATCTATCTGCGCAAGGTCGAGGGCAAGCAGAACAAGGTCGTCGAGGTGGCGATCAAGGCGCTGGCCGACCCGGCGCGCGGCTGCAAGATGTAGGCGAACTGCCCTGCCGCGAGTGTCATCCCCGCGAAAGCGGGGATCCAGGGACTTTCCGTCGAAAGACACTGGGTTCCCGCTTGCGCGGGAACGACACCGCAGGCGGCGGCGCATGGCACGACCGCGGGCGGAAGTCTTTCCCCACATGGACCTCGCCACCTTCCTGATCCAGTGCCTGAATGCCGTCCAGTACGGGCTGCTGCTGTTTCTCGTCGCCAGCGGGCTGACGCTGATCTTCGGCATCATGGGCGTGATCAACCTCGCCCACGGCAGCTTCTACATGATCGGCGCCTACATGGCGTACGCGCTGGCGCCGTGGGTGCAGGGCTGGCTCGGCGGCGGCTTCTTCACCACGCTGGCCGTGGGCATCGTGCTGTCCGTGCTGCTCGGCTACCTGCTCGAGTGGCTGTTCTTCAGCTACCTGTACGAGCGCGAGCACCTGCAGCAGGTGCTGATGACCTACGGCCTGATCCTGGTCTTCGAGGAACTGCGCAGCATCCTGGTCGGCGACGACGTGCACGGCGTGCCGGCGCCGGAGTTCCTCGGCGGCAGCCTCCCGCTGTCGGACGTGATGAGCTATCCGGTGTATCGCCTGTTCATCTCTGCGGTGTGCATCGCCGTGGCGGTGGCGATGTGGTTCGTCATCACGCGCACGCGGCTGGGCATGCGCGTGCGCGCCGGCGCCAGCAACCGCGAGATGGTGCGGGCGCTGGGCATCGACATCAAGCTGCTGTACCGGCTGGTCTTCGCCGTCGGCGTGGCGCTGGCCGCCCTCGCCGGCATGATCGCGGCGCCGGTCAGCTCCGTGTATCCGGGCATGGGCGGCCAGGTGCTGATCATCTGCTTCGTCGTGGTGGTGATCGGCGGCATCGGCTCGATCCGCGGCGCGCTGGTCGCGGCGCTGCTCGTCGGCGTGGTCGATACCTTCGGCAAGGTGCTGTTCCCCGCCGCCGCGGGGCTGCTGGTGTACCTGCTGATGGCGGCCGTGCTGCTGTGGAAGCCCGAAGGGCTGTTCAAGGTCGGCTGAGCGCAGCGCCATGAACGCGCCCGCAACGCTGCGCGCCGGAGCCGATCGCTTTGCTCCGCAGATCGACGCCGCAACGATGCTGCGCGCGGCGCCGCTGCTGCTGGCGCTGCTGCTGCTCGCCGTCTTTCCCGCCTTCGCCGGCAAGTTCTACGTCGACCTGGCAGTGAAGATCATGATCCTGGCGATCTTCGCGATGAGCCTCGAAGTGCTGGTCGGGCAGACCGGGCTGGTGTGCTTCGGCCATGCCGCGTTCTTCGGCATCGCCGCCTATGTCGCCGCGTTGCTGACGCCGAAGAGCGAGGCCGCCTCGCTGTGGATCGTGGCTCCGGCGGCGATCGGCGCCGCGGCCGCCTACGCGCTTGCGGTGGGCGCGCTGTCGCTGCGCACGCGCGGCGTGTACTTCATCATGATCACGCTCGCTTTCGCGCAGATGGCCTATTACGTGTTCCACGACACGCCGATCGGCGGCGGCAGCGACGGCATCTACCTGTACTTCCGCCCCGACGCGTCGCTCGCCGGCTGGCGGCTGTTCGACCTGGATGCCGGCCACACCTTCTATTACGTGGTGCTCGCCTGCCTCGCCGGCACGTTCGTCTTCCTGGCGATCATGCTGCGCAGCCGTTTCGGCCACGCGCTGGCCGGCATCCGCGTCAACGAGCAGCGGACGCGCGCCGCGGGCTTCCCCACCTATTCGTACAAGCTGGTCGCCTTCGTGCTCGCCGCCGCGCTGGCCGGGCTGGCCGGCTTCCTGCACGCGTTGAAGGACGGCTACGTCAACCCGGAGATCCTGTCCTGGCACCAGTCGGGCGCGGTGCTGCTGATGGTGATCCTGGGCGGCATTGGCCACCTGCGCGGCGCGATCCTCGGCGCCTTCGTCTTCACGCTGCTTCAGGAACTGTTCCAGTGGCAGGCGATTTTTGGCAAGTTCGCCAAGCACTGGCAGCTGATGCTCGGGCTGACGATCATCGTCTTCGTCGCTGCGGCCCCGCGCGGCCTGATCGGGCTGGCCGACCGCCTGCGGAGGCGCAGGTGACGGCGGCAGCCAGCGAGACGCTGCTCGCCGCGCGCGCGGTGTCGCGTCGCTTCGGCGGCCTGCGCGCCGTCGACGAGGTTTCGCTCGAACTCCAGCGCGGCGAACTGCACGCAGTGATCGGCACCAACGGCGCCGGCAAGTCGACGCTGATCAACGTGCTTTCCGGCGAACTCGCCGCCAGCGGCGGCCGCGTCGAACTGCTCGGCCAGGACGCGACCTACTGGAGCCAGCCGCGCCGCGCCCGGGCCGGGCTGGGTCGCAGCTACCAGAGGAGCACGCTTTTTCCCAGCTTCACCGTGCGCGAGAACTGCCGGCTGGCGGCGCAGGCGCAGTTTCCGCGCGCGTGGGATTGGCTGACCCCGGCAGCGCGCTGCCGCCGCAGCCTCGCCGCGGCCCAGGCCGCGATCGACCGTGTCGGGCTGGCCGAGGTGGCCGAGCGGACCGTGACCGCGCTGTCGCACGGCGAGCGGCGCCAGCTCGAGATCGCCGTGTGCCTGGCCACGCAGCCTTCGGTGCTGCTGCTCGACGAACCGCTGGCCGGCATGGGCGTGGAGGAAAGCGCGCGCATGCTCGAACTGCTGCTGCAGCTGAAGGAGGGCCACGCGATCCTGCTGGTCGAGCACGACATGGACGCGGTGTTCCGCGTCGCCGACCGGATCACGGTGATGGTCAACGGCCGCGTGATCGCCAGCGACCGGCCTTCGGCGGTGAGAAACAACGCCGAGGTGCAGCGCGCCTACCTCGGCGACGGGCATTGAGCCTGCGATGACGATCGCCGGCGCGCCGTTCGTCGAAGGCCGCGAACTGCACGTGCACTACGTGCAGAGCCATGTGCTGCACGGCGTATCGATCGCCATTGCGCGCGGCGAATCGGTCGGCCTGCTCGGCCGCAACGGCATGGGCAAGACGACGCTGATCCGCACGCTGCTCGGGCTGGTGCCGGCCAGCCGCGGCCGCGTCTTCGTCGACGGCACCGACGTCACCCAGATGCCGACCGAACGCATCGTCGGCCGCGGCATCGGCTACGTGCCCGAGGGCCGCGGCATCTTTCCCAATCTGTCGGTACGCGAAAACCTGGTCGTGGCGGCGCGCGCCGGCCGCAACGGCCGCCGCGACTGGACGCTCGAAAGGGTGCTCGAGACCTTTCCTCGTCTGTCCGAGAGGATCGACCACGGCGGCAACCAGCTCTCCGGCGGCGAGCAGCAGATGCTGGCCATCGGCCGGGCGCTGATGACGAACCCGGAACTGGTGATCCTCGACGAGGCCACCGAAGGACTGGCGCCGCTGGTCGTGGCCGAGATCTGGCGCATCATCGGCCTGATCCGGCAAAGCGGCATCGCCTCGCTGATCGTCGACCGCAACTATCGGGCCGTGCTCGCCCACACCGACCGCGGCGTCGTTCTGGAAAAGGGCCGGGTGGTGCTCGAAGCCAGCGCCGAGCAGCTGCGCGCCGACGACACCCAGCTGCAGCGCCACCTCGGCGTCTGAATCAAAACGCCCATGGCCGCGCCAGCCCCGCGAGGCAGCCGCCTCAGCGACCGGCCACGCGCCAGCCGTGCGTGTAGACGCTGAAACTGGCGCCGCGGGCAAAGCCGATCAGCGTCTGGCCGCAGCCTTCGGCCACGCGCACAGCCAGCGCGGTCGGCGCCGACACCGCCGCCAGCACCGCGATGCCGGCGGTGGCGCTCTTCTGCACCATCTCGACGCTGGCGCGGCTGGTGATCAGGGCGAAGCCGGCGCGGGTGTCGATGCCGGAACGCACCAGCGCGCCGATCAGCTTGTCCAGCGCGTTGTGGCGGCCCACGTCTTCGCGCGCGCAGACGATCGCGCCATCGACGCCGCACCACACCGCGCCATGCGCCGCACCGGTCGCGCGCTGCAGCGGCTGCACACCGGCCAGCCCGGCGTGCGCCGCGGCCAGCGCTGCCGGCGCCACCTGCATCGGCCGCTGCGACAGGTCGGGCAGGGGCCGCAGCACCTGCTCCAGGCTCTCCGTGCCGCAGATGCCGCAGCCAGTGCGACCGGCCAGCGTGCGCCGGCGCTCCTTCAGGTGGGCAAAGGCGGCGGCGGCGATGTCGATGGCGAGCGTGATGCCGGCATCGGACTCATGCACGTCGACGCCGTAGCACTGCGACGGCTGAGCGATGCCTTCGCTGTAGGAGAAGCCGACGGCGAAGTCGTGCAGGTCGGCCGGCGTCGCCAGCATCACCGCGTGCGAGATGCCGTTGTACTCGAAGGCGATGGGTGTCTCGAGCGCAACCAGTCCTTGCGCCTGCGGCAGGGCGTCGCGACCAAAGCGCTGCACCGCGCGCGGTTCGCTCGCGCCCGCGGCGCGCTCCGTGTCGTCTGCCATGGCGACACAGATTAACCCGTCGCTCGCACCCACGTGCCTGCTCAGCCGGCGCTGCCCGCGGCGACCTGCAGTTCGCGCAGCAGCCGCTGCGCCAGCACGATGGCCACCTGGCGTCTGTAATTCGAGGCGGTGGTGGTCGTTCGCATCGGGCTCACCTGTTTGCCGATGCGTTTGCCCAGCGCCTTGAGCAGCGCCTCGTCGACCGGCGAACCGCACAGCGCCTCGGTGTCGGCGAGCAGCAGCGGGCGCGAGTTGGTTCCGGTCAGCGCTACCCGCAGGGTGGTCAGCCGGTCATCGGCGAAGCCGGCGCGCACGGCCACGCCGGCCAGCGGAAAGTCCATCGCGCCACGCACGCGCGCCTTGCGGTAGCCGGCGCGCGCTCCCGCCGGCTGCGGCGGGATGCGCACGGCAACGATCAGTTCGTCCGCGGCCAGCCGCAGATGCGCGGCACCGTCGTCGGCATAGAACCCGGCCAGCGGCATCGTCAGCATACCGCGATGGCCGACGATCTCGACCGTCGCCTCGAGCGCGATCAGCGCTGGCGCGAGGTCGCCGCTGAAGGCGGCATGGCAGCGCCTGCCCTGCGGCGCGACGTGGCAGGTGTCGCCGCCGTGCTTCAGGCAGTAGTCGTTCGACTTCCGCCACCATTCGCTCTGGTTGTAGAACACGCAGCGCGTGTCGAGGCACAGGTTGCCGCCGAGCGTGGCGACGCTGCGATGGCCGGGGCCGGCGACCGCGGCGGCCGCCTGCGCCAGCGCCGGCAGTTCGCGCGCGATCAGCGGGTCCGAAGCGAGCACGGCGAGGGTGACGCCGGCGCCGAGACGCCAGCCCTGCGCGTCGCGCGTGACGGCGCCGAAGTCGACGATGCCGCTGACATCGACCAGCGCCGCCGGCGCGCCGATGCCTCGCCTGAGATTGGGCAGCAGATCGGTGCCGCCGGCGATGATCCGCGCCCCGGGCACGCTGGCGAGCAGCGCAGCGGCGCGCGCTGCGGTGCCGGCCTTGTACAGCGTAAACGGCGCCAGAGGCTCCATCTCACGCCCCTGCCGTGTGCTTCGCCGCCGCGATCGCCTGCTGCACGCGCTGCTTGCGCGAACGCGCCTGCAGCGCGTCGAGCAGGCGGTCGGGCGAAACGGGCAATTCGGTCAGGCGCAGGCCGGTCGCGTCGGCGATGGCGTTGGTCAGCGCCGGGATGAATCCGGACAGCGATCCCTCGCCGGCCTCCTTGGCGCCGAAGGGTCCGTGCGGATCGGGCGCCTCGACGATGAAGGTCTCGATCGGCGGCGACTCGACGATGGTGGGGATCCGGTAGTCGAGGAAGTTGGCGCGCAGCGGCAGCCCATCCTGGTACTGCGTCTCCTCGCACAGCGCCTGGCCCATGCCCATCCACACCGAGCCCTGCACCTGCCCTTCGACCGCCAGCGGGTTGATGGCGCGGCCGCAGTCGTGCGCCACCCACACGCGCAGCACGCGGACCACGCCGGTGGCCTCGTCGACGTCGACCTCGACCACCTGCGCCGCGTACGAATACCCGGCGCCGGTGCCGACCGCGGCGCCCCTGAACTTGCCGCCCTGCACCTCGACCGGCGTCGACCACACGCCCTTGACCGTCAGCGTGCCGGTGTCCTCGAGCGCGGCCGTGACCACGTCGCGGTAGCCGATCGACCTGTCGCCGCCCGCCGCCCGGTACAGCTCGCCGAGGCATTCGACGTCGGCCGCGCCGACGCCGAGCTTGCGCGCGGCGGCAGCAACCAGCACGTCACGCAGCGCCTGCGCGGCGCGGATGGCGGCATTGCCGACCATGAACGACACCCGCGACGAATACGAGCCGTTGTCCTTCGGCGTGACCGCGCTGTCGTTGGCGATCACGCGCAGCCGTTCCAGCGACAGGCCGAGCACCTCGGCCACGGCCTGCGCGATCAAGGTGGAGGAGCCCTGGCCGATGTCGGCCGCGCCGGTGAGCACGGTGATGCTGCCGTCGAAGTCGAGCTTGAGGTTGACGACCGCATGCGGCTCGCCGGTCCAGTGCACCGGCTTGGCCGAGCCGCTCACGTAATGCGAGCAGGCCATGCCGAGCCCGTGGCCGAGCGGCAGCCGGCCGCGCCGCTCGCGCCAGGCCGAGGCGGCCTCGACCCTGTCCAGGCATTCGGCCAGTCCGCAGGAGTTGACCTGCAGGTCGTTGATCGTGCGGTGCGGCGCGGTGATCAGGTTGGCGCGGCGCACGGCAAAGGGGTCGAGTCCGAGTTCGGCCGCCATGCTGTCGAGCAGCGCCTCGAAGGCATGGCGCACGTCGACCGAGCCGTGGCCGCGCATCGCGCCGTTCGGCGGCGTGTTGGCGTAGACGCGCAGGCCGTGGTAGCGGCTGGCCGGCACGCGGTAGATCGCGTGCAGCAGCGCCCCCGCGTAAAGGATGGTCACCAGCCCGTAGCCGGCGTAGGCGCCGCCGCGCTGGATCACCTCGCAGTCGACGGCGGTGATGCGGCCTTCGCGCGTCAGGCCGATCTTCAGGCGCACGTCGGTCTGCGGCCGGCCGCGGTGCGTGAGGAACGTTTCCTCGCGCGACAGTTCGAGCTTGACCGCGGCGGCGGCGGCGCGGGCGAGCAGCGCGGCGATGATCTCGAAGTTCAGCGTCTCGGTGCGATGGCCGAAACCACCGCCGACGAAAGGCTTGATGACGCGGATCTGCGACTCGTCCAGCCGCAGGCAGCGCGCCAGCGCAAGGTGCACGTAGTACGGCACCTGCGTCACCGAATGCAGCGTCAGCCGGCCGCGCTCGGCGTCCCACTCGGCAAGCGCCGCATTCGGCTCCATCATCGCGTGGGTGACCTCGGCGTAGTGGAAACGCTCCTCCGCGACCTTCGCCGCGGCGGCAAAGCCGGCATCGACATCGCCGAAGCTGTGATCGACTTCGCGTTCGATGTTTCCCGGCTTGTCGTCATGCAGCTGGACCGCCTCCGGCGCCAGCGCCGAGCTGGCATCGAACACCGCCGGCAGCGGGTCGAGGTCGAGCACGATCGCGGCCAGCGCGGCGCGCGCTGTCGGTTCGTCGACCGCCGCCACCGCCGCCACGGGTTCGCCGCGATAGCGCACACGGCCGCGCGCCAGCGGGAACTCGTTGCACGCGATCGGGATCACGCCGTAGGGCACGTCGCAGTCGTCGCCGGTGACGACGGCGCGCACGCCGGGAATCGCCCGCGCGGCGCGCGTGTCGATGCCGCGAATCACCGCATGCGCAAGCGGGCTGCGCAGGATGCTGCCCACCAGCGCATGGCGCGCCGGCAGATCGGCCGTGTACTGGGCGCGGCCGGTGACCTTCTCCACGCCGTCGATCAGCGGCTGGCGCACGCCCACCGCGGGCGGGACGGCGATGCGCAGCGAGGTGTCGTCGGGGGCGTTCATGCCGGCCTGCCCGGGCAGCGTTCGACCGCGGCGCCTGATCGCCAAACGCCGTCGCCCCGGCGAAGGCCGGCGCCTGGTTTGACCGCCCACAGATTGGCCGCCGGCCTTCGCCAGGGCGACGAGACGATGTCTCGCCTCAGCGGATGCGACACGCTGGTCATCCTCCGATACCTGAAGCCGCACTCGCCGCTTGCACCGCTTCGATGATCTTCACGTAGCCGGTGCAGCGGCACAGGTTGCCCGACAGCGCCTCGCGGATCTGCGCCTCGTCCGGCGCCGAGTTCGCGCGCAGCAGGGCCTCGGCCGCCATGATCATTCCCGGCGTGCAGAAGCCGCACTGCGTGCCGAGCTTCTCGTGAAACGCCTGCTGCAAGCGGCTCATGCGACCATTGACCGCCAATGCCTCGATCGTCTCGACCTCCGCGCCGTCGCAGCGCGCGGCGAGCGTGATGCAGGCCAGGCGCGGTGCGCCGTCGATCAGCACGGTGCAGGCGCCGCACTCGCCACCGTCGCAGCCGCGCTTGGTGCCGGTCAGGCCGAGATCGTCGCGCAGGTATTCGAGCAGCAGCCGGTGGTCGGCCACCGCATCCTCGCGACTGCGGCCGTTGACGGTGATGCGCAGCAGACGCTTGGTCATCGCGATCCCTGCGCCAACCTGGTGTCCCGAAACAGAAGTTCGCCGTTCGTGCGCGGCGGCAGGCAATACATCATTCGACGAACCTCCGACTTGGGACACTAGCGGCTGCCAAACGGCCGCGCGCCGCGCACCGGGATCGCTTTCAGCGCGAAGCCCTGGTTGTAGCCGGCGCGGGTGACGAGCACGAACTTCAGATACCCGCCCGTTAGCAGCGCGATCAGTCCGGCCAAGGCGGTCAAGCCGGAGATGGGCACTGGCCCGCCGGCAAATGCAGCCACCATCAGCGCCAGCGAAACCGCGGTGCCGGCGAGCAGCACGTGGCCGGCTCGGTCGAGCGCCGCTGCGGCACGCGCGGCGACTCGACCGGCGAGCCTTTGCCGGTACGCGTGCCAAAGCGCCGCGCGCGCCAGCAGCAGCAGACCGAAAAGCAGCGCCAGCCCCACATTGCCCTGGCCGTGCCAGGGCTGCGCCAGCCAGTACACGCCAGCGCCCTCGGCAAAACTGGTGCCGATCAGCAGCGCCACCGTCAGCGGCTCGCGCCAGGCGACGATCCCGCGCGCCGACTGCAGCATGCGGCTCTGGCAGTAAATGAAGACCAGCGCCACGGTGGCCGGCAGCAGCGCCATGCCGGCCAGGCCCGAGTACGCGCCCGCCGCCGCGGCGAGGCCGACCGGAAACAGGATCGTCGCGGCGATCGCCTCGCGTGTCATCCACGACGTGCGACCGTTGAAAAACACGTTCAGCGCGCGCCACGGCCGGCCCAGTTCGAACCAGACGCAGGCCAGCCCCAGCCCGACCAGCCCCAGCCCGGCGACGATGAACGCCGCTGCCATCGTGCCCTGGACGCCGGAAAGCACGGCGAACATCAGAACGCCGCTGCCGGCGCCGCCGCAGATGAAGTTGCCGGCGGCGCGCCAGTCCCATTGCGTCTGCTGCCAGGGATTCGGGCCGAAGCTCATGTCGCCCCCTTCGCGCTTCGCGCTGTCCCCCCGAGGGGGAGTGAGCGCCTTCGGAG
>CAZDXQ010000052.1:0-24372 GCA_964509545.1 uncultured Burkholderiaceae bacterium
TGGTCGACGCCAACTGGATCGGCCTGAAGCTGAAGAAGCTGCTGAACTTCGGCGAACAGAACGGCGAGTTCTGGGCCCCGGTGCCGGGCGAGGACCGCTCCGCCCTGTTCCCGAGCACGGTGGCCTACATCGCCACGCTGCTGCTGCATCGCTACAAGGTGCTCGGCATCCTCGACGACGACGGCCGCGCCATCCAGAGCGCCGGCATCCTGGCCGTGCCGGATGCGGTGAAGCTCATCGAGCACGAGACCGCGCCGGTGAAGGGCAAGGTCTGCCCGAGCTGCCACGCCGCGGCGATGATCAAGCGCGACGGCTGCGAGTTCTGCACCGCCTGCGGCTACACCGGCCAGTGCTCGTAGGACGACAGGGGCGGTGAGCGCGCGGCCAGGGACCGCGTGCTTACTGCATAGCGCCCGTCTTCTCGCGTGCCGCAGCCGGACAACCGGACTTGCCGGCCGCCGTCCAGCGCACGTCGAGGTAGACGTACTTCAGGCGTTCGATCGCCGCGGCGAGCTGCTCGTTGGCACTGCCCATGCAGCTGTGGAACTCCAGGGACCTGGCGCCCGAGGCGCGCACCCATTGGTCGAGGTGGTCGAGGTTGGCGAAGCGCTTGCCGCCGGCAATGTAGTGGTCGGGGAAGACCTGCACCCGCTGCGCGGCCAGAGCCGGATTGCCGGCCGCGAACCCGATTGCCGGAACCGCGGCCAGGAATGCCGCGCACAGGATTCCGCTGCGGGCGCGGAATCGTTTTCCGATTCGAGACGTATCCATCCGCGTGACCTCCTTCTGATCGCTGCCGCGTTCAACTTCGGCCGCCAAACTGCTCTAATGCAGGCAGCCGGATTGTTGGTTGCCGTCCGCGGCGGCTCAAGCGATCTTTTCTCAAGGCTGCGATGAGTTCTCGGAATGAACAGACGACGGCACATCCGCCTGTCGCTCGACCTGCTGCGCGGGTTCCGCGCCGCCGCACAGCACCTGAGCTTCACCCGCGCGGCGCAGGAGCTCTCCGTCACCCAGTCGGCGGTCAGCCGCGAGATCAGGACGCTCGAGGATCAGATCGGCCAGCCGCTGTTCCATCGCGTGAGCCGCGCCCTGCAGCTGACGCGCGCCGGCGAGGAGCTGTTCCGCGCCGCCGATGAGGCGCTGGCGCTTGTTGACGCGGCCGCGCAGCGCATCGCCGGGCCCGGTCGATCGCTGGGCGTGACTACCACGAGCGCGCTCGCATCGCTTTGGCTGGTGCCGCGCCTGCCCCGCTTCACCCGCCTGCACCCCGGCATCGACGTGCGCATCGCCGCCAGCAACGAGATCCTCGATCTCGAGCGCGAGCAACTCGACATTGCGATCCGCTTCCTGCTGCCGGGCGCGGACATGGCCGGCGGCGAACATCTGGCCGACTACCGCATCTTCCCGGTGTGCGCGCCGGCCCTGGCGCGGAATCGCTCGCGACTGCTGCGCATGCCCGCCGATCTCGCGCGGCACGTGCTGCTCGACTACGAGACCGTGCTCTACGGCCGACGCTGGTACGACTGGGAGCGCTGGTTCGGCGCGATGAAGCTGCGCCAAACACGCACCGCCGGCCTGATGCGCTTTTCGCACTACGACCAGGTGGTGCAGGCTGCGCTGGAAGGCAGCGGGGTCGCCATCGGCAAGACGCCGCACCTGACCCAGCTGCTCAGGCAGGGTCGCCTTGTCGCCCCGTTCGGATCCGAGTGGATCGCCGAACTTGGGAGCTTCTGCCTTGTCCTGGCGCGCGGATGCGCCGGCCGCAGCGACGTCGATGACTTCGCCGCCTGGCTGCGCAAGGAAGTGGCGCGCGATCGGCACCCCCCTGTCCCGGCGTTCGCCGGTGCGCGGCCCGCGCCGCGAAAGGGCTCGGCTCGCCGCTGACGTTGAAGCGGCCTTCGGCCGCGCTCGGGCTCAGACGTAGAACACCACCGCCGTGAAGTGGCTGGCGCTGCCGCTGATCACGAACAGGTGCCAGATGCCGTGCGCATGGCGCCAGCGTTCGTCGTTGGCGTAGAAGACGATGCCGGCGCTGTACAGCAGGCCGCCGACGGCGAGCCAGGACATGCCAGCGACGCCGAGCGCCTGTGTCAGCGGCACCACCGCAACCAGCCCGAGCCAGCCCATCAGCGCAAACGGCAGCGCCGAATGCGGATGCCGGTCGCTGCGCCGCCAGGCGCGCAGGATGCCAATGATCGCAGCGGCCCAGACCGCCGCGAGCATGGTCCAGCCAAGGGCGCCGCGCAGGCTGACCAGCGCGAACGGCGTGTAGGTGCCAGCGATCAGCAGGAAGATCGCCGAATGGTCGAGGCGACGCAGGGTGTCCTTCGCCGGCGGACGCAGCGCGTGATACAGCGTCGAGGCCGTGTACAGCAGCACCAGCATCGCGCCGAAGATGCTGAAGCTCGCGATGCGCCACGGATCGCCCTGCAGCGACGCGCTGACGATCAGCACGGCCGCCCCGGCAACCGCCAGCGCCGCGCCGACCAGATGCGTGATGCTGTTGAACCGCTCGCCTCGATACATGCGGCGCAGTCTACTTCTCCGACCGCGCCGGCGCCGTCACAGGCCGACATCGCCATGATGCAGGCGGCGCCATGTACCGGGCCGAGGACGCGGCCGTCCGTTGGCGCGGTGGCGCGCCGGCTGCGGCGGCTGCCGCTTCCCCTGCACCGGCGCAGGCACAATATTCTGTTTCATGTAGCGCCAGCAAACACGAGTCAGTCCGCCGCAGGAGACGCGCAATGTCATTCGTCCGTATCGAAACGCGGGACCAGATCGGCGTCATCACGCTCGACCACCCGGCCAAGCGCAATGCGCTGTCGAAGGCGCTGATCGACGAGATCACGACGGCACTGGCCGACTTCAAGGCGCGACGGCTGCGCGTGGCGATCCTGCGCGCATCGCCCGGGGCGAAGGTCTGGTCGGCCGGCCATGACGTCGACGAGCTGCCCGAGTCCCGCCGCGATCCGCTCGGCTGGGACGACCCGCTGCGCCATCTGATCCGCGAGATCGAGACTTTCCCGGCGCCGGTGATCGCGATGATCGAGGGCACGGTCTGGGGCGGCGCTTGCGAGACCGTGTTCGCCTGCGACCTGATCGTGGCCACGCCGGAGGCAACGTTCGCGATCACGCCGGCCCGCCTCGGCGTGCCTTACAACATCGCCGGCGTGCTCACTTTTCTGAACGCCGCCAGCCTGCGCATCGGCAAGGAGATGGCCTTCACCGCCAAGCCGGTCAGCGCCGAACGCGCCGAACGGCTCGGCATGATCAACTACGTCGTGCCGAGCGAGGAACTGGAACCGTTCACCTTCGACCTGGCCGGAACGATCAGCGAGAACGCGCCGCTGTCGATCGCGGTGATGAAGGAGCAGCTGCGCATCCTGGCCGGCGCGCATCCGATGTCGCCGCAGGGCTTCGAGCGCGTGCAGGGGCTGCGCCGCGTTGTCTACGACAGCCACGACTACCAGGAGGGCATCCGCGCCTTCAAGGAAAAGCGCAAGCCGGTGTTTCGCGGCGAATGACCGTCGCCGGGCAGCCCGCACCGGCTGCGGGCGTCGTCGCGCCGGCGGGTTCGCGCAACTGCGGTCGCGGGACGAAAGCCGGGTCGGCACCGGCGAGGCCGCCGGCGCGCCTGCGGTAAAGTGCCGGCCGGCCCACCCTCGACGGCGGGCATCGCAACCAACCAATGACGGAATCCCCCATGCAAGTGTTCAACTTCAGCGCCGGCCCGGCGGTGCTGCCGAAGGAAGTGCTGCGGCGCGCCGCCGACGAGATGCTCGACTGGCACGGCAGCGGCATGTCGGTGATGGAAATGAGCCACCGCGGCCCGGAGTTCATCTCGATCGCCGAGAAGGCCGAGGCCGACCTGCGCCGGCTGCTCGCGATCGGCGACGACTACGAGGTGCTGTTCCTGCAGGGCGGCGCGATCGGCGAGAACGCGATCGTGCCGATGAACCTGCTCGGGCAGCAGAAGGTGATCGACTTCGTCAACACCGGCGAGTGGTCGAAGAAATCGATCAAGGAGGCGAAGAAGTACGCGCAGGTCAACATCGCCGCCAGCAGCGAGGACCGCAACTTCACCTACGTGCCCGCGCGCGAGAACTGGAAGCTGTCGCCCGATGCGGCCTACGTGCACATCTGCAGCAACGAGACCATCGGCGGCGTCGAATACCACTCAACGCCGGAGGTAGGCCGCGTGCCGCTGGTGGCCGACATGTCGTCGCAGATCCTGTCGCGGCCCATCGACGTGGCGAAGTACGGCGTCATCTACGGCGGGGCGCAGAAGAACGTCGGCCCGGCCGGGCTGACGCTGGTCATCGTCCGCAAGGACCTTCTCGACCGCGCGCTGCCGATCACGCCGAGCGCCTTTCACTGGAAGGAGCAGGCCGAGGCCGACTCGATGCTGAACACGCCGCCGACCTACGCCATCTACATCGCCGGACTGGTATTCGAATGGCTGCTGGCGCAGGGCGGGCTGGCGGCGATGGAGAAGAAGAACATCGAAAAGAGCCGGCTGCTGTACGAGACGATCGACGCCAGCGGCGGCTACTACGTCAATCCGGTGGAAAAGCGCGACCGCTCGCGGATGAACGTGCCGTTCAAGCTGCGCGACGAGTCCCTCGACGGGGCGTTCCTGAAGGGCGCGCAGGCGCGCGGCCTGCTGCAGCTGAAGGGGCACCGCTCGGTCGGCGGCATGCGCGCCTCGATCTACAACGCAATGCCGATCGAAGGCGTGCAGGCGCTGGTCGAGTACATGCGCGAATTCGCGCGCACGCACGGCTGATCCGGAACTGCCGATGACCAAGTACCAGATCTTGCTGCTGAACAACATCTCCGGCCACGGCCTGGCCCGGCTGCCGCACGATCGCTATGCCACCGGCAAGCAGGTCGAGCAGCCGGACGCAGTCCTCGTGCGCTCGCACGACATGCACTCGATGTCGATCCCGGCCAGCGTCAAGGCCATCGGCCGCGCCGGCGCCGGCACCAACAACATCCCGGTGGCGGAGATGTCCAAGCGCGGCGTGCCGGTGTTCAATGCGCCCGGCGCCAACGCCAACGCCGTCAAGGAACTCGTGCTGGCGGCGCTGCTGATCGGCGCCCGCAACGTGGTGCCGGCGCTGCGCTTCGTCGAGCAGCTCGCGCCCGACGCCGCCGACTATGAGGCGCGGGTCGAGGACGGCAAGAAGCAGTTCGCCGGCATCGAGCTGCCGCACCGCACGCTGGGCGTGGTCGGGCTGGGCGCGATCGGCGCGCTGGTCGCGGAAACGGCGCTGAAGCTGGGCATGAAGGTGGTCGGCTTCGATCCGGAAATCACCGTCGATGCAGCATGGCGGCTGCACTCCGGCGTGCGCAAGGCGCATTCGATCGAGGAACTGCTGAAGCACGCCGACTTCGTCACGTTGCACGTGCCGCTCGCCCCGAGCACGCGCGGCCTGATCGACACGAAGCGGCTGGCGGCGATGAAATCCGGCGCGGTGCTGCTGAACTTCGCCCGCGATGCCATCGTCGACGAGGCGGCGGTGATCGACGCGCTGCGCGCCGGAAAGCTGAAGGCCTACCTGTGCGATTTCCCGTCACCGCGGCTGTCGGGCGCGCCGGGTGTGGTCGCGCTGCCGCACCTCGGCGCATCGACCACCGAGGCCGAGGAGAACTGCGCGGTGATGGTCGTCGATCAGCTGCGCGAGTTCCTGGAGAACGGCAACATCGCCAACGCGGTGAACTTCCCGAACGTGGAAATGGCACGCGAATCGGACTGGCGAATCGCCATCGCCAATGCCAACGTGCCGAACATGCTCGGCCAGATGTCCACCGCGATGGCCATGTCCGGCCTGAACATCCACAACATGGTCAACAAGTCGCGCGGCGAGATGGCCTACACGCTCGTCGATGTCGACAGCCCGGTGGACAGCAGTGTGATCGCGCGCATCGCAGCGATCGAGGGCGTGCTTTCGGTGCGCTCGATTCCGGCACGGCCACAGTAGCGGGGCCGCGGCTGCCGCGCTTAGGCGGCCGCGGCTTTCTTCTCCGCCTTCTTGCGCTCGGCCCAGGCCTTCTTCAGCGCGGCGGAGATCTTGCGCTTCTGCGCTTCGGTGCGCGGCTTGCGGTTGCCGCGCCCGCTGGCGGCTGCCGTGCCGCCGAGGGCGGCGAGCGCCTTTTTCAGCGCGTCGATCTCGGCCTGTTTCCTGGCGATTTCGTTCCTGATGGTCTGGACGGCTTTGCTCATGGTGTGGTGTCCGGATGCCGTGGAAATTCGGCACTCCGGAACTTACCACCGCTGCGGGGACATTCCTTCCGCAACCTGCCGCGGATAGTAAATCCGGCGCCCTCGCCGTTGTTTTTCTACACCGTCTCGGCCACGCTCGGCAGGCCGGCCAATGCCATCGCCAGTTCGCGTTCGTCGTAGTCCTGGTCGGTCAGTCGGCCCGCGAAGTAGTCGGTATAGGCCTGCATGTCGAAGTGGCCGTGACCGCAAAGGTTGAACAGGATCGCGCGGCTCCTGCCTTCCTCGCGGCAGCGCACGGCCTCGTCGATCGCCCCTTTGACCGCGTGGTTGGCCTCCGGCGCCGGCACGATGCCCTCGTGCCGGGCGAAGAAAACGCCGGCTTCGAAGCATTGGGTCTGATGGTAGGCACGGGCTTCGATCAGTCCGAGTTCCTTGATGTGCGATACCAGCGGCGCCATGCCGTGGTAACGCAGGCCGCCAGCGTGGAAACCCGGTGGCATGAAGGTTGAGCCGAGGGTATGCATCTTGGCCAGCGGCGTCATGTGCCCGGTATCGCCGAAATCATAGGCATAACGGCCTCGCGTCAGGCTGGGGCAGGCGGCCGGCTCGACGGCGACGATGCGCAGCTTCCTTCCGCCGCGCAGCTGGCTGCCGAGGAACGGGAAGACGATGCCGGCGAAGTTCGAGCCGCCGCCGGTGCAGCCGACGATCACGTCCGGATAGTCGTCGGCCACTTCGAGCTGCGCCATCGCTTCGAGGCCGATCACGGTCTGGTGCAGCAGGACGTGGTTGAGCACCGAACCGAGGGCGTACTTGGTGTCGTCGCGGCTGGCGGCGATTTCGACCGCCTCGGAAATCGCGATGCCGAGGCTGCCGTTGCTCTCCGGCGCCTTGGCCAGCACGCTGCGGCCATAGTTCGTCTCCAGCGACGGACTGGCAATGCAGCGCGCGCCGTAGGTTTCCATCAGCGCCCGCCGGTACGGCTTCTGGTTGTAGGAAACGCGCACCATGAAGACCTGCACCTCGATGCCGAAGACGGCGCCGGCAAAGGCCAGCGACGAGCCCCATTGGCCGGCGCCGGTTTCGGTGGTCAGTCGGCGCACGCCGGCCTCGCGGTTGTAAAACGCCTGCGCCACCGCAGTGTTCGGCTTGTGGCTTCCGGCCGGGCTGACCCCTTCGTACTTGTAGTAAATCCGTGCCGGCGTCTGCAGTGCTTTTTCCAGTCGCCTGGCGCGATAAAGGGGGGTCACGCGCCATTGCCTGTAGACCTCGCGCACGGGCTCGGGAATCTCGATCTCGCGCTCAGCGGAGACTTCCTGCGCGATCAGCGCCATCGGAAACAGCGGCGCGAGATCGTCCGGCCCGACCGGTTTCATCGTGCCCGGATGAAGCACCGGCGGCGGCGGCGACGGCAGATCCGCCAGCAGGTTGTACCAGTGCCTTGGGATGCGGGTTTCGTCGAGCAGGTACTTGACGCTGTCGGTCATTGTTTCCTCCCTTGGCGGCGAGGCCGCGATGCGGCCGACTATAAAACCGATCGCGGAATCCGCGGCGGCCACCGCGACACGCGCCATTCTGATTCGCATCAATTCCGACACGGCCGCCAGCATGCCTTAGGAGGTATGCCCGGCGGGCGCACTTGATCCAAATTAGGGAAACGATTGACGCGAACCCGCAGACTCCTTCCGTCCCGAACACGACGAAACAAAGGAGCACGAATGACTACCGCCACACAGGAACGCCCGGCGAGCGCTGCCGAGCCGATGGCCGAACGCATGCTCGGTGATATCGCCCGCGAGCTGCCCGGCGCCGCCGCCGTCTTCCGCCGCTTCGGTCTCGACTACTGCTGCGGCGGCAACCAGTCGTTGCGCGCCGCGGCGCACGCCGGCGGCGTCGACGCGCGCCAGGTCGAGCGCGAACTCGCGGCGCTGACTCCCGCCCCGGCCGAGGCGCCGGAGGAGCCGTTGCCGCTGATCGATCACATCCTGTCCCGCTATCACGAGACGCACCGGCGCGAACTGCCGGAGCTCATCCTGCTCGCCCGCCGCGTCGAGGAGCGGCATGCGGAGCATCCGCAGGTTCCGAAAGGCCTGGCCAAGCTGCTCGAGCACATCGCCGAGGCGATCGAAGAGCACATGCAGAAGGAGGAGCGGATTCTCTTTCCGATGATGCGCGCCGGCGGCGTGCCGATGATCATGGGCCCGATCCAGGTCATGGAGGACGAGCATGTCGAGCACGGTGAGCGGCTGCGCCAGCTCGAGGCGCTGACCCGCAACTACACGCCGCCTGCGGACGCCTGCACCAGCTGGCAGGCGCTGTACGCCGGCACGCGCAAGCTGGTCGACGACGTGATGCAGCACATCCACCTGGAAAACAACATGCTGTTTCCGCAGTTCGCGCAGGACTGAAGCGCCGCTTCGCGAAGCAGGTCACTGCAACGGGCCGGCCGCAACGCCGGCCCGTTTGCCGCCGACCCGGTCGGTCGCTATCGTGCGGCGATCGCGCTCAGCGCGCATCCCCGAGGACGCCACCGATGCCCGCCCCCGTCAATCCGTTCAAGCGTGCGTTGCGCGACGGCCGGCCTCAGATCGGCCTGTGGTCGAGCCTTGCCAGCAACCTCTGCGTCGAGGTCATCGCCGGAGCCGGGTTCGACTGGCTGCTGCTCGACATGGAACACGCGCCGAACGAACTGCCGATGGTTCACGCGCAATTGCAGGCGGCCGTCGCCGGCACCGCGCACCCGATCGTGCGGCCGCCGTGGAACGACATGGTCGTGATCAAGCGGCTGCTCGACATCGGCGCGCAGTCGCTGCTGATCCCCTACGTGCAGACCGAGGAGGAGGCGCGCAACGCCGTCGCCTACACGCGCTATCCGCCGCAGGGCGTGCGCGGTTTCGCAACCGGCCCGCGCGCCAACAACTACGGCCGCATTGCCGACTACGTTCAGACCTACGCGGACGAGTTGTGCGTGCTGGTGCAGGTCGAGACGCGGCAGGGCCTGGACAACCTCGAGGCGATCGCGCGCGTGGAAGGGATCGACGGCGTGTTCATCGGCCCGGCCGATCTCGCGGCGGCGCTCGGCCACGCCGGCGACCTCAAGCACCCTATCGTGCAGGCCGCGATCGAGGACGCGATCCGGCGGCTGGTCGCCTGCGGCAAGCCGCCGGGCATCCTGACCGGCGACGAGACGCTTGCCCGCCGCTACCTCGAACTGGGCTGCCTGTTCACCGCCGTGGGTTCCGACCTGAACCTGCTCGCGCGCGGCGCCGATGCGCTGGCGGCGCGCTTCAGGACGTCACGCTGACGGCCGCGGCGCGGCGATCGCCTCGACCTCGGCCGCAGTCAACCCGACCCTGATCGCGGCGCCGACGATCTGATTCCAGGTCGTCGCGTCGATCGGGATGCCGCGCGCGAGGCGGTCGCGGCGCGACTCGCGCTCCGGATCGCCGGCCAGTTTCACGCGCTCGACGCCGGCCATCGGCGGCGAGGCGCGCACCCACTCGGCGAAGGCGATGGCCTCCTGCGCCAGCCGCTCGGCCGTGCCGAGGCGCCGCGGATCGACGATGAAACTGAGCATGTTGTTGATGATCGAGCGCTGCGTCGGCCGCTCGTGCAGCGTGCGCCCGCCGGCAAGCGCGCCGCCGAGGATCTCGCACACCACCGCCATGCCGTAGCCCTTGTGCTCGCCGAAGGGCAGGATGGCGCCGCTCGGCTCGGCGAACAAGGCCGCCGGGTCGGTCGTCGGCTCGCCGCGTGCGTCGAGCAGCGTATCCGGTTTCACCTGCTCGCCCTTGTTGTAGGCAACGCGCACCTTGCCCATCGCGATGCGGCTGGTGGCGAAGTCGAGCAGGATCGGCTCGCCGCCGGCCATCGGGATGCCGACGCAGAACGGATTGGTGACGAAGCGGGCATCGCGGCCGCCGAAAGGTGCCACCACCGGCTTGCTGATCACGTTGACGAAGTGGATCGACACCAGTCCCGCGGCGACGCATTGCTCGGCCCAGTGGCCGATGCGGCCGATGTGGTGGCTGTTGGCCAGCCCGACCACGGCCACGCCGTGTTCGGTGGCGCGCTCGATGCCGAGCACCATCGCGTCGAAGGCCATCACCTGCCCATAGCCGGCATTGCCGTCGAGCATCAGCAGCGCGCCAGCATCGGTGAGCACCGACAGCTGCTGGTTGATGCGCAACCCGCCTTCGGCCAGAGCCTCGACGTAGCGCGGCAGCATGCCGACTCCGTGCGAGTCGTGTCCGGTCAGGTTGGCCTCGACCAGTTGCTCGGCCACCAGAGTCGCCTCGCGTTCGGCCGAACCCGCGCGCGCGACGACCGCGTGCACTGCCGCCTTCAGCGGCTGTGCGGCGACAACGACGCCTTTGGCCTGCTCCTCCAATCCGCTCTCCTTCATCGGCCGCCTCGGCGCGGCCGCCGCGTTTCGTGATCGTGCACCCCGTTCACGGCACCGGCGTCAGCAGCCGGCCGTGGTCGAAGAAACCGCGCAGGTTGGCCAGCACGCAGTCGGCCATCGCCTGCCGCGTCTCTTGCGTTGCGCTGGCGATGTGCGGCAGCAGCACCACGTTGTCGAGCGCAGCCAGCGCCGCCGGCACGTTCGGCTCGTCGTCGAAGACGTCGAGCGCGGCGCCGGCGATGCGGCCCGCCTGCAGCGCCTCGATGAGCGCCGCCTCGTCGACCACGCTGCCGCGCGAGATGTTGACCAGGTAGCCGCCGCGGCCAAGCGCGTCGATCACGTCGCGCGAGACCAGATGCCGCGTCGCCTCGCCGCCGGAGCAGGCGATGACGAGGAAATCCGCCCATGCCGCCAGCGCCGGCAGCGAAGCCTCGTATTCGTACGGCGAGTTCTCGACGATGCGGCGGTTGTGGTAGCGCACCGTCATGTCGAAGCCGCCGGCCCGCTTCGCGATTGCGGCGCCGATGCGGCCAAGGCCGACGATGCCGAGCCTCTTGCCCCACACCCGTGTGGCCAGCGGAAACGGCCCCTTGAGCCAGTCGCCGCGGCGAACGAAGCGGTCGGCCGCCGAAAGCCGCCGCGCCACGTCGATCAGCAGGCCGAAGGCGAGATCGGCGACGCAGTCGGTCAACACGTCGGGCGTGTTCGACACCGCCACGCCGCGTTCGCGCGCCGCCGCGAGGTCGATGGTGTCGACGCCGACGCCGAAGTTGCCGATCACGCGCAGCGACGGCAGGGCCTCGATCAGCGCCCGGTCGGCGCCGTACCGCGCCGAGGTCGCCAGGCCGACGAACTCGGCGCCGTGCGCGGCGAGAAACGCCTTCCGATCGTTCTCGCGCCACAGCGGGTGGACGTCGAAGTGCTCGGCCAGCGCCGCTTCGAGGCTGGCCATCAGCCGGCCGTGCTGCAGGATGCGCGGCTTCAATTCAGTGAATCTCCGGATCGGGCGTGGGCGCGCCGGCTTCGAGGAAGTCGAAGTCGCAGCCTTCGTTCGCCTGCCGGACGTGCTTCAGGTAAAGCGCGCCGAAGCCGCGCGAGTAGTGCTCCTGCGGCGGCGTCCAGGCGGCGCGGCGGCGTTCGAGCTCCGCCGCATCGACTTTCAGCTCGATGCGCCGCGCCGGCACGTCCAGCTCGATCAGGTCGCCGTCGCGAACCAGCGCCAGCGGCCCGCCGACGTGCGATTCCGGTGCCACGTGCAGCACGCAGGCGCCGTAGCTGGTGCCGCTCATCCGTGCATCCGACACGCGCACCATGTCGCGCACGCCGGCCGCGAGCAGCTTCTTCGGGATCGGCAGCTGGCCCCATTCGGGCATGCCCGGCGCGCCCTGCGGCCCGGCACTGCGCAGCACGATCACGCTGTCGGCGTCGATATCGAGCGCCGGATCGTCGATCCGCGCAGCCATGTCGTCGTAGTTGCGGAAGACCACGGCGCGGCCGGTGTGCCGCTGCAGCCGCGGCTCCATCGCCGGCGGCTTGATCACCGCGCCGTCGGGAGCGAGGTTGCCGCGCAGCACGGCCAGCCCATCGCGTTCGACCAGTGGCCGGGCGCGGCTGCGGATCACGTCGTCGTTGAAGACGCGGCTGCCTTCGATGTTCTCGCCTAGCGTCTTGCCATTGGCCGTACCGGCGCCGGTATCGAGCAGGTCGCCGAGCTGCGCCAGCAGCGCGCGCAGCCCCCCGGCGTAGAAGAAATCCTCCATCAGGTACTTGCCCGACGGCCGGATGTTGGCAAGCACCGGCGTGCGGCGCGACAACGCGTCGAAGCGGTCGAGGTCCAGCGCCACGCCGGCGCGCCGCGCGATGGCGATCAGGTGCACGATGGCGTTGGTCGAGCCGCCCAGCGCCAGCACGGTGGTCACCGCGTTGTCGATGGCGCGCGCATCGACGATGTCGCGCGGGCGCAGGTCCTCCCACACCATCTCGACCGCGCGCTTGCCGGTCAGCGTCGCCATCTGCGCATGGCGCGAATCGGCCGCTGGGATCGACGCCGCGCCGGGCAGCGTCAGTCCCATCGCCTCGGCCGCCGAGGTCATCGTCGAGGCCGTGCCCATGGTCATGCAGTGGCCGGGCGAGCGGGCGATGCCGTCCTCGATCTCGCTCCAGTCGCTTTCCGTGATGTTGCCGGCGCGCAGTTCGGCCCAGTATTTCCACACGTCCGAGCCGCTGCCCAGCGTGTCGCCGCGCCAGTTGCCGCGCAGCATCGGCCCGGCCGGCACGAAGATGGCCGGCAGGTTCATCGACAGTGCGCCCATGATCAGCGCCGGCGTGGTCTTGTCGCAGCCGCCCATCAGGACGCAGCCGTCGGCCGGATAGCTGCGCAGCAGTTCCTCCGTCTCCATCGCCAGCAGGTTGCGATACAGCATCGTCGTCGGTTTCTGGAACGGCTCCGACAGCGAGATCGCCGGCATTTCGACAGGGAAGCCGCCCGCCTGCCAGATGCCGCGCTTGACCTCGTCGGCCCGCTGGCGGAAATGCGTGTGGCAGGGATTGATCTCGCTCCAGGTGTTGATGATCGCGATCACCGGCTTGCCGGCGTAGTCGGAGCGGTGATAGCCCATCTGCGCGGTGCGCGAGCGATGGCCGAACGAGCGCAGGTCCTTGACGCCGTACCAGCGGTGGCTGCGCAGTTCCTCGGGTTTCTTGCGGGGCTTGTTCATCTTTCGGAGTCGATGGCATTGACCGGTCGATGTCCGACCGGAAAGCCGATCGTATCGCCGGCCGCGGCCGAGGGTTAGCCCTGATCCTCGCCCGCGACGGATGCTGCTCTAATCCGTCCGCCTCCAATGGGGAGTAGCCGGCCGGCGCATCGCGCCGGATTGACTGCGGCGCCGTCAGTACGGACGGGAGATGGCTCGGCGCGAGCCCTTCCCGCCCGGCGCCGCAGGCCGATGCCGCAATGGCATCGGCCGGCCAGACCAGCGGGCGAACAGACAACCACAAGGTCCGCGCCGGGACCAGACACCAGGGAGTTCGCCATGGTTGGCATCGGCACGCCGCTTGCGTGGTCGCTGTTTGCGGCCTTTGTCCTCGTTGCCCTGCTCGTCGATTTCCTCGCCCTGAACAGGCAGGGGGCGCACCGCGTCTCGATGAAGGAGGCGGCGGCCTGGTCGCTGATCTGGGTCGCCGTGTCCTTCGTCTTCGTCGGCTGGCTGTGGTGGTACCTCGGCGGGCCGGAGGGCAACGCGGTGGCCGATACCAAGGCGCTCGAGTTCATCACCGGCTACCTGGTCGAGAAGGCGCTGGCGGTGGACAACATCTTCGTCTTTCTGATGCTGTTCACCTACTTTGCCGTGCCGGCGGAATTCCAGAAGCGCGTGCTGATGATCGGAATCCTCGGCGCGCTGGTCCTGCGCGCAGTGATGATCCTCGTCGGCGCCTGGCTGATCACGCAGTTCCACTGGGTGCTGTATCTCTTCGGCGCCTTTCTCGTCTTCACTGGCTTCAAGATGTGGTGGGCCGCCGGACAGGAGCCCGACCTCGAAGGCAACCCGGCGCTGAAGTGGGTCCGCCGGCACATCAAGATCGCTCCCGGCTACGACGGCGAGAAGTTCTTCACCGTCGTCGACGGCGTGAAGATGGCCACCCCGCTCGCGGTCGTGATCCTGCTGATCGGCATCGTCGACGTGATCTTCGCGGTGGACTCGATCCCGGCCATCTTCGCCATCACCACCGACCCGTTCATCGTGCTGACCTCGAACGTGTTCGCCATCCTCGGCCTGCGCGCGATGTACTTCCTGCTCGCCGGCATGCACGAGCGTTTCCACCTGCTGTCCTATGGACTGGCGATCGTGCTGGTGTTCATCGGCGCCAAGATGCTGCTGGTCGACGTCTACAAGATCCCGGTGGCGATCTCCCTCGCCGTCACCGTGACCGTGCTGGCGGCGACGATGTTCCTGTCGCTGCGCATCCCGCCGAGCGGCAGAGGCGGCGGCGCCTATCCGTTCGGCGCCAGGAAGGCTGACCGTCCGCCGGCCGAGTCGTGAAGCGCGCGACTGCGCGCCGGGCATCGGGCCGCGCCGGGCACGGCGCAGCCCTTGCGCAGTGGGCTAAACGCCGCCCACGCCTTGCCGATTTGGGTTAACGCTCGCGCGACAACGCGCCGAGAATCGGCGGCAAACGCGGACCGGCCTCGTCGCGACGACCGACGTTGCGCGGCCCGGCGAACACAGAACAAGCGCCTCGACGACGCGCCACGCGCGAGCGTCCGTGCGCGGCAATTCCAGGGAGGAAGGCCGAAGCCAACGCTCCGCCCCGCGCGACGCATCCACGCTTCGGCCCGCCGCTGCGCCTTCATCTCCCATTCACCGCAGACGCGACATGACCCCGTGCCCCCGCGATGTCCTTAGCGCCGTGCTTCGCATGGCCACGGCCTGCGCGCTCGCCGTCGCGGCGGCCGGCGCGGCGCAGGCCTTCGACCGCGACTCGCTGGTGTGGAAGAAATGCACCAGTTGCCACGCCGCCGGCGCCGACGGTCGCATCGCGCGGGTGGAGGACCTGCGCACCACGCCGGAGGAATGGACCGTCATCGTCGACCGGATGCGCCGGCTGCACGGCATGGAGCTCAAGCAGGGCGAGATGGACCGGCTGCTGAAGGAACTGTCGGCGACGCAGATGCTGACTCCGGACGAGCAGGCGCGCGTGGCCTACCTGAGCCTGTGGCACAACGCGCAGCGGGTCGAGTCGCCGGCCGACAAGAGCGAGGAGCCGCTTTATACGACCTGCGTGCGCTGCCACACGGCCGGAAAGATCTTTTCGTATCGGATGACGCCGGCGGGCTGGGCCGGCCTGCGCGACTTTCATCTGTACATCGTGCCGACGGTCGTCTTCCAGATGCGCGAGATGAAATGGATCGAGCAGGCCGATGCGGTGCTCGCCGGACTGGCGAAGAAGCTGCCTTACGGCAAGCCGTGGTCCGCGCCGGTGGCGAAGCTCGAAGGCAACTGGGGCGTGTTCGGTTACGAACCGGGCCGCGGCACGTTTCACGGCCGGGCGCGCATCGCCGATGCCGGCAACGCCGAGTACCGCGTCAGCGGCGATGTCGACTACACCGACGGCACGTCCGCCGCCTTTGCCGGCGAAGCGACGCTGTACGGCGGCTACGCGGTGCGCACGCGAACGAAGAACAACGGCTTTGCCAGCCATGGTGCGTTCATCGCCGCCGGCAACGAACTGCGCGGCGAATGGCACCTGCCGGCGCCGGACTTCCGCACCGCCGGTTCGACATGGCTGCGCGACGACGGCAGCACCCGGATCGCGCGTGTCGTGCCGTCGTTCCTGCTGAAGGACGAAAAGACGACGCTGACGATCGAAGGCCTGAACCTGCCCGAGGCGGCGCCGGCCGACATCGCGTTCAACGGTGCGCCGGTGCGCGTGCTGTCGGCGCGGCGCGTGGCGCCGGAGGCGCTGCGCATCGAGGTGATCAGCAGCGCCGCCACGGTCGGCACGGCGAAGCTGACGGTCAAGGGCATCGACGCGGGCACGGTCACGGTCGCGCCGCAGATCGACCACATCGCCATCACGCCGGAACTCGGCCGGGCGAGACTCTCATCAGGGAAGCACTATCCGGCCGAGGGCGTGCAGTTCGAGGCCATCGCCTACGCCAAAGGGGCCGGCGGCCGCGTCGCGCTCGGACCGGTGCCGGCGAGCTTCCGTCTCGCCGAAGAGAAGACCCGGCCCGACGACGACGATCTCGTCTGGCTCGGCAGGATCCAGCCCAATGGCACGTATCTGCCGCTGGGCGATTACGGCCCGAATCCGATGCGCAACTATTCGGCCGAGAACAGCGGCCTGGTCAGGGTCGTCGCCTTGTACAAGCGCGGCGCCCGCGTGTACCGGGCCGAGGCAAAGCTGGCGGTGACGGTGCCCGACTTCATCGCCCGCATCCGATGAGCGAGCGCTACGCCTTCGCCGACCACCGGATCTTCGACGCGCCCGGTGCAGACGGCCGGGCGCTGCTGTTCGGCGCCGATCATGCCAGTCTGTTCGCACTGGATCACGCCTGCCGCGAGGTGATCGGCCGCTGGCGCGGGCGCACGCCGATCGCGCTGCACGACGCGCCGCAGGACGAGCGCGAGGTGCTCGAAGCCCTGCGCGACGCGCAGGTGCTCGTGCCGGCCGCGGCGCTGAGCCGGCCGGCGCCGGCCGCGCTCGATCCGGCGACGATTCCTCTAGGCACGCTGGTGCTCGAAGCGGCGCAGGCGTGCAACCTGCGCTGCACCTACTGCTACGCCGGCGGCGGCGCCTACGGCGGCAGCGCGCGGCTGATGTCGCCGGAACTGGCCCGGCGCGCCGCACGCTTCCTCGTCGACGCCTCCGGCGACCGCGACAGCGTCACCCTCGTGCTGTTCGGCGGCGAGC
The DNA here is from genome assembly GCA_964509545.1 of uncultured Burkholderiaceae bacterium. GTDB lineage: Bacteria > Pseudomonadota > Gammaproteobacteria > Burkholderiales > Burkholderiaceae_F > JADJWR01. The sequence continues at coordinate 17,052 of CAZDXQ010000052.1, forward strand.
CGCTGCTGAACCTGCCGGCGATCCGCGCCGCGGTGCTCGAGGCCGAAGCGGCGACGCAAGCGCGCGGCAAGAAGCTCGCCGTCTCGCTGACCACCAATGGAACCCGCTTCACCGACGAAGCGCTCGCTTTCCTGCGCGAACACCCGGCCTCGGTTACGGTGAGCATCGACGGACCGCCCGACCTGCACGATGCCAATCGCCGTTACGCCGGCGCCGCGGGCGGCACGTACGCCGACGTCGCCGCCGGGCTGGCGCGCTTTTGCAGCCATCTGTCGCGACCGCCCGCAGCGCGGGTCACGCTCACCCCCGGCCAATGGGCAAGGCTGCCCGAGGTGTTCGAGCACGTGCACGGCCTCGGCTTCCTCGAAGTCGGCATCGCGCCGGTGAGCCCCGTGTCGGCCGAATTCCTGCCGACGGCGCAGCAGGAAGACGAACTGCTCGAAGGCTTCGCCCAGCTTGCCCGGCGTTTCGTGCGGCAGGCCGAATCCGGCCGCCTGCTGCCCTTCTCCAACCTGCTCGATCTGCTGGCCAGGCTGCACCTCGGCCAGGTCAAGCAGGCGCCGTGCGGCGCCGGACTCGGCTACCTCGCGGCCGACGCCGACGGGCGCCTTTACCTGTGCCATCGGCTGGCCGGCGTCGAGCGCTTCTGCGTCGGCGACCTCGACCGCGGCATCGATCACGAGCGGATCGGCCAGTGCCTTGCCGCGATGGCCGCGCCGCGCAGGGACGACTGCCGGAGCTGCTGGGCGCGCAGCCTGTGCGCCGGCGGCTGCCATCACGACAACCACGTGCGCGAAAACGCGCTCGGGCAGGCGCCCGGCGGCGCCTGCGACTTCATCCGCAAATGGCTCGAAATCGGCATTGGCGCGTATGCCGCGCTGAGCCGCGATCCCGACAACCGCGTGCTCGCCTACCTCGCCCGGCGGGCCGATGGCTGATTGTGCTGAAAGGAGGGTGCGATGAAGAAGAAACGCATCGAGGCACTGAACGAGAAGGCGAAGGCCATCGAGCGCCTCGCCGACGACGAGCAGCCGACCGCCGTCGCGCAGGGCGCGCTGCCGCCGATGCCGCAGGGCTGCACGACGATCTTCGACACCGGCTGGGAGACCAATCCGCGGCCGACCTATCCGATCGGCAACTGCCAGGCATCGGCGCGCGATTTTCACGGCTGCGCCGGCGATTGCTGGTGGCCGGCGCAGATGCCCGACGGGCTGACCAACCACAAGGACTTCGATGTCGCCTGCCCGAATGTCGCGCGCGACTGGCGCAACCTCAAGTACGACTAGGACGTCGGCTGCCGCACCCGGCAACGCGGCCTGACGGTCGACTTGCCTGCACGGCGCGCTCGGCACACGAATCGCGGAATCTCCAGCGGAGGACCCCATGCGAGGCAAGACGCTTTTCCTGCTCGCGTTGCTGGCGCTGGTCGGCGCCGGCCTCGGCGCTATCGCCGAAGCGCGCGACCGCTTCTATTACCTGGGCTACGGCGTCATCCAGGTGATCGACGGCGAGACCGATGCGATCGTCGCCGACATCCCGATCAAGGGTTTCACGCGCGAGGTCGGCCTGACCGCGGACAGGAAGTTCCTGTATGTGTCGACCAACCGCCATCTGCTGCACAAGGTCGACCTGGCCGAGAACCGCGTCGTCAGCACCGTCAATCTGAGCAGCGACGGCTGGGACCGGATGATGTTCGGCTTCGCACTCGCCGCCGACGGCACCACCGCCTACGGCGCGCTGATGTCGCGGACAACGGACAAGGGCGAGGTGGTGATCGGCAAGCCGGTCGTGGCGCAGTTCGATCTGGCCACCGGCAAGGTGCTGCGCAGCGTCGAGGTGCCTTGGGGCGTGGCGCATCTGGTCAGCGTCCAGGGCGGCCGGATGATCTACGCCTTCGGCCAGGACATGTACAAGATCGACACCACTGGAGGCGATCTGAGGATCGCCGGGACCGTGCCGATGTTCGACAAGGGGATGAACCTGCTGCCGTTCTGGGACTACGCCTTCGACAACGGCGGCATCGCCAGCATGAACTACTACACGCCGACGGCGATGGGGCTGCTGCTCGTCGACCAGGCCAGCGGCAACATCCAGGACATCGTGCTCAAGGGCGACCCGGCGATGGCCTATTCAGTGGTCCTGGCGCCCGACCGCAGGAAGGCCTACGCAGTGATGGACGACCTGACCGTCATCGATCTGGAGAAGAAGACCTATGTCGCCTCGGTGCCGATCAAGGAAGGCACCTGCTACGGCATCAACGTGTCGAGCGACGGGCGCAAGATCTACGTCGGCGGCGGCGGCTCGACGGTGACGGTGTACGACGCGCAGACGCTCAAGCCGCTGAAGGTCCTGCAGATGGCCTCCGACGGCATGGACCTGCGCCGCATCCGTTTCTGATCGGCGGCTCCCTTGAGCACCCCGTCGTTCGCTTCGCGCCGAAAACTGCTCCGCTCGCGACGGGATGACCTTCATGGAATACGGCATCCGCCTCACGCGACCGCGCGCGGCGCCGACTGACCCGCGCGAAGTCTGCGCGAGGCCGTGGCGCAGCCTGCTGCCTGACGGCAGGGCCGTGGCCCTGTACTTCGGCGCCGAATTCTGCGAGGACCGCCTGCCCGACCTCGACGAGGCGCGCGCGTTCTGCCGGATGGCGCGCGAACGCGGCTGGGAGGCGACGCTGCTCACGCCGCTGGTCACGCCGAAGGGCCTCGGCACCGTGCATCTGCTGCTGGCCGAACTCGCCGCCGACGGCTGGCGGCCGGCGGTGGTTTTCAACGACTGGGGCGTGCTCGAACTGCTGCGCGCCCAGCATCCGTTGCTGCCGCGGCGCGCCGGCCGGCTGATGAACCGATCGCTGCGTGATCCTCGCGCCTACCGCAATGCACCGCAGGGCCGCGCCGCGCACGAAGCTTCGCGCTTCACCCGGCTGCACCGCCTGCTGGCCGATGCCGGCGCGGCGGCGGTCGAGACCGACGCGGATCTCGACGGCGGATTCCTCGGCGATGGGCCCGATGCCGACGGCGGCCTGGCGCGCGCGCTGCACCTGCCCTACACCTTCTCCGCCTCGGGGCGCAACTGTCCGTTCAAGGCGCTGCTGTATCCGCAGGGCACCGCGTTTTCCAAGGTGCTCGCCCATCCGTGCACGGCGCCGTGCCGCTCGGGGCCGATGCCGGCGCGGCGCGACGACGTGTCGGCGCCGCAGTGGCGCGGCGGAAACACGCTCTTCTACGAGATCCCGCAGGCGGTCGCGCGCGGCTTCCTCGCTCACACCGACCGCGTCGTGCTGCACGAGGAGGCCGCGCCATGAAGATTCTGGCACCGCTGCGCAGTTCCGATGAGGTCGCGCCGCTGTGCGAAGCGGGCGCGCAGGAGTTCTACTGCGGCATGGTGCCGCCGGGATGGGCACAGCGCTTCGGCCAGGCCGCCGTGCACCGGCGCAACAACCGGTCGGCCGGCGTGCCGGACCTCGACGACATGCGCCGCATCGTCGAACTCGCCCATCCGCGGCCGGTGTTCGCGACGCTGAATGCGCCGTCGTATCCGGCCGGCGCCGTGCCGCTGCTGGTCGAGTTCGGCCGGCGGCTGCTCGACGAGGCCGGCGTCGCGGCACTGATCGTCGCCGAGTGGGAACTGCTGCTGGCGCTGTGCGAAGCAGGCTTGGCGTCGCGGCTGCACATCTCCAGCCTCGCCAGTTGCCGCAATCACGGCGCGGCGGCGTTCTACCGCAGCCTCGGCGTCGCCCGCGTGATCCTGCCTCGGCACATGACGTTGCGCGAGATCGAAGCGACGGCGATCCCCGGCCTCGAATGGGAAGTTTTCCTGCTGAACGACGGCTGCGTGTTCGAGGAAGGCATCTGCGCCACGACGCACGCGCTCGGCACCTTCTGCCTCGCCGACCGCGTCGGCGGCAAGTACGGGCGGCTCGACGAGCGCTACGAGTTCTGGAAGTGGACGCAGAACAACTGCGGCAGCCAGACCCATCGCGGCTACACGCTCGGCCCCTGCGGCCTGTGCGCGCTGCCGCGGCTGGCGCGGGTTCCCGTGGCCAGCCTCAAGGTCGTCGGGCGCGAGGCCTCGCTGGCACGCAAGACCGCTTCGGTGCGGCTCGCCGCCACGGCGCTGGCGCTGGCCGAACGCGGTGCCGGGCCGCAGGAGATCCGAGCCGCGGTGGTCGATCTGCGCGGGGCGCCTGAACTGTGCCAGGACGCGCACCTGTGCTACTACCCCGACGTCTGGGACGAGGACGCCGCGGCGCGCCGCCACCCGGCGACAGCCCGCGCCGGTCCGCCGGGCGACCGCACGGGACGGTCGTGCTGAAGGACCTGCGCCGCTTCGCGCACCACCTGTCCGGCCGGCGCCCGACGCTGCTGGCGCTGTTCGTCCTCGGCCTTGGCGGCGCCGCCGTCTCGCTCGCCACGCCGCTGCTCGGCAAGGCGTTCGTCGACGCGGTGGCCGGCGGCGGCGACTACGCGGTGATCCCGTCGATCGCGGCGGCGCTGCTCGCCCTGGCGCTCGCCGATCTGGCGCTGGCCACCGTTTCGCAGCGGGTTCACGCGCGGCTGTCCGCCGACGTGCTCGCCAGCCTGCGCGCAGCGCTTTTCGCGCGCTGCCTGAACGCGCCACTGGCAACGCTGGAGCCGTACCGTCACGGCGACCTGCTGGCGCGCTTCGGCAGCGACGTGCCGCGCATCCAGGTGCTGCTCGTCGACGGCCTGCTCGGCGCCGCGCAGAGCGTCCTTTTCCTGCTGGTGGCGGCGGTCATCACCTTCAGCCTGTCGCCGACGCTGGCGCTGTGGAGCTTTCTCGGCGTCGGCCTGGCGCTGGCGGCGACCACGGCGTTTCGGCGCCCGGTCGAAGCGCGCAGCGGCCGCGTGCGCGAAGCGATGGCCGACCTGTCGCACTTCCTCGCCGAGCGGCTCGGCGCGCTGCGCGCGGTGCGCATGCATCGCGCGCAGAAAGAGGAATCGTCGCGGCTCGCCGAGGAAAACGCACGGCTGAGCCGCGAGGTCGTGGGGCTGCAGGTGCTCGATGCGGTGGCCACCGGCGTGCCGGGACTGCTGCTGACGCTGGCACTGGCATGGATCTATCTCGTCGGCGGCAGGCTGCTCGAAGCCGGCACGATCAGCCTCGGCACATTCGTCGCATTCGTGCTGTACCAGGGGCGGCTGTTCGCTCCGGCGCAGGGACTGCTCGGACTTGTCCGCAACTTGCAACGGGCGCGGGTGAGCCTCGACCGCGTGGCCGAGGTGCTCGGGTCCGAAGTTCCTGCGCAACGTTCCACCGCCAGCGAGCGCAGCGCGATGGCTACGGCAGGCGACGCCATCGTGCTCGGCGACGTCACGTTCGCCTATCCGGGCAAGCCGCCGGTGCTTGCCGGGCTGAACCTGCGCCTGCGGCGCGGCGAGCGGGTCGCGCTGTTCGGCGCCTCGGGCGCAGGCAAGTCGACGCTGGTGCAACTGCTGTTCGGCCTGCGCCTGCCTAACTCGGGCTCGGTGCTGATCGAAGGCCGGCCGGCACATGAACTTGCTGCCTTCGGCGACGGCGCTGTCATCGGCTACGCCGGCGCCGAGCCGTTCCTGCTTCACTGCACGGTGCGGGAGAACCTGCGCTACGGCAACCCGGCAGCCAGTGACGAAGACCTCGAGCGCGCGGTCGCACTGGCCGAGGCGCACTTCATCGCCGCGCTGCCCGCCGGGTATGACACGGTCATCGGCGGCCGCGGCCTGGCGCTGTCCGACGGCCAGCGGCAGCGCCTCGGCCTGGCGCGGCTTTTCCTGCGCGATCCGCGCATCCTCGTGCTCGACGAGGCGTTCTCCGCGCTCGACCTGGACACGGAGGCACGCGTGCACGAGCACCTGTGGCAGGCCTTTGCCGACCGGACGATGCTGGTCATTTCGCACCGTCCGGTCGGACTGCAGCAGTTCGACCGGATCATTTTCCTGCGCGACGGCCGCCTGCTCACGGTGACGCCAGCGCAGGCGCACGCGCTGCTCGAATCCGGCCGGCATTCGACGGCGCGCACGATGGCGGCATCGCCATGACCGCGCCGCGCATCGGCATCGTCGACACCGGAGTGAACCCGTGGCACCCGCATGTGCGCGGGCGCATCAGCGGCTGCCGCATTCTTCTCGGAAGCGACGGCAGGCTGCACGAGGACGACGACTTCCGCGATCCGCTTGGGCACGGCACCGCAGTGGCGGGCGTCATCCGCGAGGCACTGCCACAGGCGGAGATCTTCGCCGTGCGCGTGTTCGACGCCGCCGAGACGACCTACCCGTCGCTGGTCGCGCGCGGCATCCTGCGCGCCGCCGCGCAGCGCTGCGGGTTCATCAACGTCAGCGTCGCCGTGCCGCCCGGCCCGGGAGCGGGCGCGCTGGCCGCCGCCTGCGCCGCCGCGATCGACGCCGGCTGCGTGCTCGTGGCCTGCGCGCGCGCCGATCGACCCGGCGCGCTGCCCGCGGCGCTGCCGGGCGTGTACTCGGTCACTGCCGACGACCGCCTGCCGCCCGGCGAAGTCGTTGCCCGCGGCCCGCTGCAGCTGATCGCCTCCGGCAGGCCGCGCGAACTCGACGCCGCGCCGCCGCCCGGCAACCTGCGCGGCCCGTCATTCGCCTGCGCGCGCGGCCTCGTCTATCTCGTGCAGCAGGCCTGCGCGACCAGGTGAAGCCGGCGGCACGGCGGCAGCGTTCGCCTTGCGGCCAGCGAACAGGTCGCAATCCGCGCAGGCGGACCGGCGAATCTGTTCACGCTGAAAAGGTCCAGGACCCGAATTCGGCCATGCCCGTCCACGGCGGGCCGACATCGAACCTATTCGTCGCGATGCCACGAACGACCGACGCCGACGGAGCCACCGCCGGACCGAGCCAAGATGGTCGCAACCCGATCGCTCCACATCGCCGAATTCATGCGCCTCGAACATTCGAAAGTGCGTTAGCCCGTCTTTCTCAACCGGCCGTTGTTTTCCTGCGATTTCGTCGCTTGGGCGCAGGCAAGTGCTAGTCGCGATTGAGGCCGATCGGCGGCAACGCGTGTAGTGAAGACCTTGGCCGTTGCCGACGGCGAGTCGGCTGCCTACATTGCCGGTCATGTTCCTGCGCTGCACGCGACGCAAGAAGGACGGCAAGGTCCACGAGTACTGGAACATCGTCGAGAGCCGCCGGCTGGCCGACGGACGCGTGGCGCAGCGCCACGTGCTGTACCTCGGGGAGATCAACGCCAGTCAGCGCGAGGCGTGGCGCAAGACCATCGAGGTGTGCGACGCGCGCGGTGAGCGCCGGCAGGTGGCGCTGTTTGCTACCGGCACCGTGCCGTGTGACGACGT
>CAZDXQ010000053.1:0-23689 GCA_964509545.1 uncultured Burkholderiaceae bacterium
CAGAACTGCGTGCACTGCAAGACCTGCGACATCAAGGACCCGACGCAGAACATCGTCTGGGTCGTGCCCGAGGGCGGCGGCGGGCCGAATTACACGAACATGTGACCGGTCTGCCGCCGCCCTCCAGGACGTCGCGGCGGCGGGCCGGTCGCACGACGGGTGCCCTACTGCGCTGCCAGGCGCGTGCCGGGTGCCGCGCGCGGGCGCGGGCGACTCACCGACGCCTTCTTCGAAGACCTGCCCGCATCGGTGCTGCGGAAGTTCGACGGCCACGCCTGAGGTTGCTGCTCGGCACGCACGCGTCGCTGTGGTGGTTGCTGGACGATGCCGCCCTGTCCGGCAGCGCCCGACGGGCCATCGAGAAGGCCGAGGTCGTCCATGTCAGCAGCGCCTCAGTGTGGGAGATCGCGATCAAGCAGCGGCCCGGAAACTGCCTGAACAGTCGCCGAGCGGGCCGATTTGCCGGAGCTGATCGCTCAATGCCGGTTCATGGTGTTGCCGACCACCGACCGGCACGCTGGCGGCATCGCCGCGCTGCCCTACCCCCATCGCAATCCGTTCGATCACATGCTGATCGCGCAGGCGCAGATCGAGAAACCGGTCATCGTCACCCGCGATGCCCGGTTCGGCGCCTACGGGATCAAGACGCGCCGGCACGTCGCGACCGGCGCGCAGCGGTGCGAGCTCGCGATCAGACCCCGACGAGCAAGGCGATACCCGCCAGCGCCAGCGCCGCACCGGAGAGCCGCGCGGTGAGCAGGCCTGCGGGCAGCAGCTTTTCCAGCAGCACGAACGCGGCGATCAGTGCCACCCACAGCAGGTTCATCACGCCGGCGACGAACAGCAGCAGCATCAACGCCCAGCAGCAGCCGACGCAGTACATGCCGTGCTCCGCGCCCATGCGGAAGGTGCCGGCCGCGCCACTGCGCCAGCGGGTAAGGAAGAACTGCAGCGGCAGCCGGCACCGGGCAAGGCAGAAGTTCTTCAGCGGCAGCCACTGGTAAATGCCGGCAGCGATCAGGATGCCTGCGCTAAAACCGGTGTGCGCGGCGGTCATCGCCGGTGTCAGCATCGCGGCGCGCTCCAGTGCGATCTGCAGCGCCGCGGCCGCGAGGCTGAACGCTGTCCACGCCGCAAGGTAGCCGGCGGCGAAGATCCACACCGCCGGCAGCAGCGTGCCACGCTCGCCGTTTCGGCGCACCATCGCGGCGTAAAGCAGGATCGCCGGCGCTGCGCCCGGCAGCATCATGCCGGCCATCATCACCGTCCACATCAGGAAGGTCATGAGGAACAGGCCGGGCAGCGGCATCGTCATGCCGGCCATGTCCGCCATCATCGCCGCGTCGTGCCACAGATACAGCCAGGCCAGGGCGACGACCAGCACCAGGCTCGCCGCGACGACGCTGCGGTCGCGCAGCGTCGGCTCGATGCCGCGGTCGATCGCCTTCGGCGGGTTCAGGCCGCCCATGCGAACGGGGCGAAATGGCCGTTGCGCGAGCCGCTGGTGTCCTCCCAGTCGATGCCGAAGGCATGGAAGCGGCTGCGCGTCGCCTTGGCGATCGCCACCTTGGAGTTGACCGGGTGGGCGGTGTTGTCGAGGCAGATCGGCTCGTCGGTGCGCACCGCTCCGGCCATGCCTTCGCACTCCTGGTCGATCAGCTCGCCGGCCCTGACCGAGTGTCGCAGGCCGGTCGAGGAGAAGACGATCGGACGCTTCTCGACGCCGGCAACCTTGCCCACCAGCGGCGCCAGGCCCGCCATCGGACCACCGGCTTCGCCGAGCGCGATCGACCTGATTGCCGCCGTCTGCGCGTCGGAGGCCCGGTCGTCGACGATCAGCCCGGCGGTGATGTTGCCGTCGGCCATCGCCGACGGCGAATGCAGCAGCAGGATGAAGGACACCCCATCGAGACGGACGCCGTCCTTTTCGCCGGTGTCGACGCGCATCGCCACCGCCGCCTTGCAGTCGCCCTCGGTGGGCTTCGCGGTCATCGTCGAGGGCAGGCAGGGGCAGAGGAAACTGCAGTTGCAGGTTTCCATGTAATGACCTTCGATACGCCAAGTCATCGTTCGGCTCCCTTTCGAAAGTAGAAGCGGAATCACCGGCGCGGCCCCAGCGGTGCCGCGTCGTGCAGGCCGAGGAAACTACTCGCGAGCCCTGCGGCTCACAATTGCGCGTCGGTGCGATGCGGGTGCGGCAATCGCTGCACGGCGCAATCGTTGCGCAGCGCAACGGCCAGCCGACTTGAAGTGGCGCGCCGGTTGACGCAGCATCCGTCGAGATCAAACGCCCGCGGGCGACAGGGAGAAACGATGTCTTACTCCAACTACCACAAGCGCTCGATCCGCGATCGGCAACTGCATCCCGAGACGCAGATGATGTCCTACGGCTATGACCCGTTCCTGTCCGAGGGCGCGGTCAAGCCGCCGGTGTTCCTGACTTCGACCTTCGCCTTCCGCACGGCAGAGGACGGCGCCGAGTTCTTCGACGTGGTCGCCGGCCGCAAGCCGCCGCCGCAGGACCGCGGCGCGGGACTGGTGTACAGCCGCTTCAATCATCCCAACCTGGAGATCGTCGAGGACCGGCTGGCGCTGCTCGACGGCGCCGAAGCCGCGATCGTCACCTCCAGCGGCATGGCGGCGATCGGCACCGTGTTCCTGGCCTTCCTGCGGCCGGGCGAACAGATCGTGCACTCGACGCCTCTTTATGGCGGCACCGAAACGCTGATCCGCAAGATCCTGCCCGAGTGGGGCGTGGTCGGCGAGCCGTTCATCGACGGGCTGTCGCAGGCGCAGATGGAAGCATCGCTCGAGGCGGCGGCGGCGCGCGGCCGCGTGGCGATGTTCTACGTCGAGACGCCGGCCAACCCGACCAATGCCCTGATCGATCTGGCCGCCGCGCGCGCGGCGCTCGACGCCTTCGCCCAGCGACACGGCTATCGGCCCATTTCCGCTTGCGACAACACGATGCTGGGGCCCATTTTCCAGCACCCGATCCGCGACGGCGTCGACCTGTCGATCTACTCGCTGACCAAGTACGTCGGCGGCCACAGCGATCTCGTCGCCGGCGGCGTCACCGGCCGCGCCGACCTCGTGCAGAGGCTGCGCCTGCTGCGCGGCGCGTTCGGCTCGCAACTCGACCCGCACTCGTCGTGGATGATCGCCCGCTCGATGGAGACGCTGGTGCTGCGCATGCGCCGCGCGGCGGCAAGTGCCAGCCGCGTTGCCCACTGGCTGGCGGACAACCCGGTGCGCAAGGTGCAGGTGCTGCACCCGCAGATGATCGCCGACCCGGCCTACCAGGCCGTGTACCGGCGCCAGTGCTCGGGCGCCGGCTCCACGTTTTCGCTGGTGCTCGACGGCGGGCGCGAGATGGCCTTCCGTTTCATCAACGCGCTGACGCTGTTCAAGTCGGCGGTAAGCCTCGGCGGCACCGAGTCGCTGATCTGCCATCCTGCGTCGACCACCCACTCGGGCGTGCCGGCCGACGTGCGGGCGCAGGTCGGCGTCAGCGAGGGTCTGGTGCGGATGTCGATCGGCCTGGAGCACGAAGACGACCTGATCGCCGATCTGGACAACGCGCTGCGACAGTGCTGAGCCGCAGACCTCGCGCTGCCAAACCGTCATTGCGGGGCACTGGCTGGCCGTGGCGTGGTCAGTTGACCTCCAGCTTGGCCGGCCCGCCAGCCGACCTGCGTCGGTGTCCTGAACGCCCTCTTTGGCTGCCATTCGGCGCTGGCGAGCGAGCGGCCGACTCCGCTTCGGAACCGATCGTTGCCAGGCGGCAGGCACGATCGACCGGATACGCCCGGTCCTGCCGACAGTGCAGCGTTTACCGCCCGTCAGGCGGCAAGCCGCATGCCGATCTCTCGATTTGCGCCGCTCAGCCGGCGGCGGTCGCCGTTGCGGCTTGGCTCGGCTTGCGCCGCTGCGCCGCTGGCGCCTTCGGTGTCCCGACTGACGCCGGTCGCGTCGGCGTCGCGGCGGCCTCGGCGGCCGGCCTGCGGGCGCGCCTCTGCTCGTCGGCCGCCCCGCCGCGCGCCCCCGCCCGCCTGCGCGCCGCCTCCTGCTTCGCCCTCGCCGCCAGCGCGAGTTGCCGCACCCGTTCGATGTCCTCGTCGGTAAACGGCCCGTTCACGCCGGAGATCGCGGCCAGCTTCATGCCGTGCTTCAGGCCCAGCTTGTAGATCTCGCGCACCTTCTCCCACTCGATGGCGCGGCCGACGGTGAAGTTCTCGAAGCGGCCTTCCAGCGCCAGCACGATCGTCTCCGCCAGGCAGGCGTAGGCGACGTTCTTCGGCAGGCCGATGTTCTTCATCTGCACGTCGCCCGGCAGTTCGATTTCGCCGGACTCGATCACCAGCACGTCGGGCCGCTTGGCCACCTCCTCGGGCGGCAGGTCGAGCGGGCGGGCGACGTCGGTGATCACGCAGCCGGGCTTGACCTTCATGATGTCGAGCACCTTTTTGCCGGCGCCGGAGGTGGCGGTGACGATCATGTCCATGTCGGCGATGTCGCGGTCGGCGCGGGCCGAAAGGAACATCTTCGCGTCGGGCGTTTCCTTCAGGATCGACTCCTTCAGCGCCAGCAGCTTGGCCGTCTCCGGCGAGACCATGTAGACCTCTTCCGCCGCCTTCACCAGCAGCCGCGCGCACACCGAGCCGATGGCGCCCGTGGCGCCGACGACCATCGCCTTGAACCGGACCCGCGCCTTGCCGTTCGGCTTCGGCACCAGGCCCAGCCGTAGCACCGCGTCGTGCGCCGCCCACAGCGCGCCCGAGGCGCTGTAGGAGTTGCCGGTGGTAATGGGCAGCGGCGCGCGCTTGGCCACGGTGACGCCGGCGTCGCCGACGACCTTGGTGAACGCACCGAGGCCCATGATCTGCGCGCCGAGCTTGCGCGCCATCTCGGCAGCGTCGAGCAGGCGCTTGTAGGTGAACTCGGGGCTGTGGCTCATGATCTCCTTCGGCGTGCCGCCGACCGAGATCAGCCAGCCCTCGGCCTCGACGCCGGCCGGCGAGCGGATGCCGGTGACCTTCGAGTAGACGAACGGCGGCGCATAAGCCATCACGCGCTCGAGCGCGTCCATGAACACCGGCGGCGACACGCGCGACAGCATCTCGACCGGCTTGATCTTCTTGAAGTACTCCTGCGACAGCGGATGGATGACGAAGGCGAAGCGGTTGATGCGCTTCTCGCCGCACGGGTAGACGATGCGCGGCTCCATGTTCGCTTCGGTGATGATCTCGAGATAGTCGTCCTCGAGGATGTCGTCCGGGTTCTTGCCTGTTGCGGCGATGATCATCGCGTCGAGCAGATTGGGCCCCAGCACGTGGCCGGACATCACGGGCGAGCCGTCGACCACCATCATCACGCCCTTGTCGGCGAACGCCGCCGTGCGCTCGCCGTTCAGCCCCGAGGTGATGATCGTCTTGCCGGCGAGTTCCTCGGCGCCGAAATCGTCCAGTTCGTGCACCGGGGCGACGATCACCGTGGCCCTGGCCATCGCCTTGCGCAGGACGAAGCGCGTCCACTGGCGCAGCAGGTCCTGCGGAACCACGCGCGGCGGCGTCCAGTCGGCGACGTAGTGCGCGCCACGGGCGTACAGCGACAGCGCGTCGAGCGAGGTCAGCAGTTTGGGCACGCCGAGCTGCAGCAGCGGGTCGGCGAACTGCAGGTTGTCCGTGTACTCCGCCATCGTCGTCGCCAGCTTGTAGCTGGTCATGCCGGAGAAAAACAGCACCAGCGCGTTGTCGAAGTAGTGGCCGAGCCTGATCTGCGTGTGCCGCACCGCCCACTCGAGGAAGATCTCGCCCAGCCGCGTGCCGGCCGTCACCGGCGCGCGCGTGGCCAGGCCCTTCAGCTGCGCCGCGTCCCTGTCGACGAAGCGGTGCGCGCCGACGCTGTACCGGTCGCGGACCAGACCGATGCCGATCGCGTCGGCCTGCCTGTCCCACTGCTTCAGCAGCCGGGCCGCCCGCGCCATGCTGCCATCGGTGCCCAGGCGCCTAACGTGCAGCCGCTGGCCGAGGAAACGCGTGGTGAACTCGAAGTCCTGGCGACTGCTGCCAAGGCTGATGCTGACCACCTTCTTCATACAATGTCTCCTTGGCTCAAGGGTTCTTCTTCTTTTCTGACCGATGATGCGGTTGGAGCGGGCGCCGCATCCGGCGCCGCCGTGATCGAATGATGGAGGATGTTCGTGATCTCGAACTTGATCGGCGACAGGGCCCGCTCGGTCGGCCTGCCCGCCGTGAAGCGTGCCGCCGGCCTGGTCACCCGCCTGCTGCCCATTCCACAGCCGACGCTGCTGGTCGGCGCCGGCGCCAGCGGCCGGCTTGGACAGGCGATCAGCGGTTTCGGCCACCACCGCATCCTGATCGTCACCGACGCCGTCGTGTCGAAGCTCGGCCTGCTGGCGCCGCTGCGTGATGCGCTGGCGGCAGGCGGCGCGGACTACGTCGTCTACGACGAAGTGACGGCCGACGCACCGATACCCGTGATCGAAAAGGGCATCGAGGCTTTCCGGCGCGAGCGCTGCGACGCGATCGTCGCCTTCGGCGGCGGCTCGGTGATGGATGCGGCCAAGGTCATCGGCCTGGCCGCCGCCAACAACCGCCATCCGCGCCAGCTGGTCGGCTATTTCCGCGGCCTGCACGGCCCGGTGCCGATCTACGCCGTGCCGACCACGGCCGGCACCGGCTCGGAGGTTACCGTCGCCGCGGTGATTTCAGACCCGGAGCGGGAAAGGAAACTGGTCATCGCCGACACCCGCATCGTGCCGAAGATGGCCGCGCTCGACCCGGCGCTGATGACCGGCCTGCCGCCTGCCGTGACCGCCGCCACCGGCATGGATGCGCTGACCCACGCCGTCGAGGCGTATATCGGCTACTGGGGCACCGCCTACACGGACAGGATGGCGCTGTCCGCGGTCGGCATGATCTACGAGAACCTGCCGCTGGCCTACAACGACGGCGCCAACATCGCCGCGCGCGAGAAAATGGCGCTCGCCTCGACCTATGCCGGGTTCGCGTTCACGCGCGCCAATGTCGGCAACGTGCATGCCATCGCCCACCAGCTCGGCGGCAAGTACCACACGCCGCACGGGCTGGCCAACGCGATCATGCTGCCGCACGTGCTGCGGTTCTCGGCCTCGGCCGTCACCGACAAACTGGCCGTTCTGGCGGTGCGGGCGAAGGCGGGCAACGAAGGCGAGCCGGCCGAAGAACTGGCGGCGCGGTTCCTCGATTCGGTCGAGGCGCTGGCGGCGTCGGTCGGCATTCCGCGCCAGCTCGACGCGCTGCGCGAGCAGGACATCCCCGCGCTGGCCGAGGCGGCCTGCTGGGAAGCGGATACCAACTACCCGGTACCGCGGCGGATGTCGCAGGCCGACTGCGAGGCGATGCTGCGCGCGGTGCTGCCCGAAGCACCCACGCCCAGCACCAAGCCAGATCGCAGGCCGGCAAAGAAACGTTCCGCGCGGAGTTCGGCGCAGCGACGCACCAAGTGAACTCGACGCTTGGCCGCACTCCGGTCGGCTCCGGATTGCGGCAAGAGCCCTCGGTCCGCCGAGGCCCACCGAACGCGTCGGCGAGTCCGCGTTCAGCATGGCTGTCGGTTTTCACCCGACGCCCTCGCCGGCGCCGCTCCTGGCGGCCCGCACGCCTTCCGACTTCGACTCCTGTGTCCCTTCGCAAGAAAGCGCATCTGGCACGGATCGAAACCGACACGATCGACGCGGTCGGCAAGCATGTCGGAAGTTCTTACAACGAGGCTCCTTCCGCACCGAGCGGATATCAAAAATTCAATGGCTTATGCATTGAGGCATGGAAGTTGCTTAACACGTTCATGCGATTCCGATGCGCGAGCCAGACTTTCATACGGGGAGCAGACATGGGCCGGATCCTGAGGAACCTCGCCGCCATGCTGGCGGCCACGACGGTCAGCACGGGGGCCATTGCGGCTGTCGCCTCGTGGACTGACTGGCTGTCCGCAGGCACGAACTCTGCGGCTGGCACGTTGGACGTGAGCGGCACGAGCGTTGGAATCTCTTACTCGGGCCCTTATGCGTTCGTGCAGACCTCTGGCGGCCTCAACTACTGGAGCCCCTCAACGCCTTACACTAGTTCAACGGTCGAAAACGCGCCGCCCGGCACTGACATCGTCGCCCTCGGTATTGGCGGCGCCAAGACGGTCACGTTTTCGCAGGCCGTGCAGGACCCGCTGATCGCGCTGGTCAGTTGGAACGGGAACACGGTCGATTTCGGCGTGCCGATCGAGATCATCAGCTTCGGCCAGGGATTCTGGGGTAACGGCACGCCAATCCTGAATGCGGCGGGCACCGGATTCTTCGGCAGCGGCGAAGTGCACGGCGTGATTCGCCTGCCCGGCTCTTACACGTCAATCACTTTCACCGACACAACCGAAGGCTGGCACGGGTTCACGATTGGCGTGCTTGGGCTGGGCAATGGCGGAGGCGGCAATGGCGGCGGCACGGTTCCGGAGCCTGCATCGCTCGCGCTCGTTGGCGTTGGGCTGATCGGCATCGGGCTGGCGCGGCGGCGCAGATCTGTCCGCTAAGAAAAGTCATTGTCAGCAAGACGGCGGCCACGGCCGCCGTTCTTGTTTGCTTGCCGGGCTTCGCCGCTGTCAGAGCGGTAGCAGCCATTTGCATCGCGTCGGCCGCGGGTCTCGCCCGAGATCTCGCCCACTACAGCACTCGGCGCGCGCCGGACGTTAAGCCGGAAATGATCAGGCCGGCCGAATGTCGCCCGCGATCCGTTCTTTCAGCCAATAAGCACCGATGATCGTCTTCACGTCGGTGACGCGACCCCGCCCGATCCAGTCGAGCAGTTCGGCCAGGGTGGCGGTGAAGACCTCGACGATTTCGCCGTCGTCATTGGCGGTGGCATCGAAAGCGAGCCCGCGCGCCAGGTAGACCTCGATCTTCTCGTCGCAGTAGCCGACCGCGTTATGGAAGCCGCCGAGGTAGGTCCATTGGCGCGCCGTGTAGCCGGTCTCCTCGCGCAGTTCGCGCTGCGCGCAGGTCAGGATGTCCTCGCCGGGGTCGATCTTGCCGGCTGGGAACTCGATCATGCTGGTGCGCAGCGGGTAGCGGTACTGGCGTTCGAGCACGAGGCGACCGTCGTCGAGCACCGGCACCACCATCACCGCGCCGGGATGGCGCAGGTATTCGCGCGGCGCCACGTGCCCATCCGGACAGCGCACGGTGTCCTCGTACACGCGCAGGAACTGCCCCGTGTAGACGAGGCGCGACTCGAGCGTTTCCTCGGCCAGCGGGTCGGTCGCTTCAGGCGGCCGGTCCATCGGACCATTCCTCGGCAGGGATCACGGCGCGGCGGCGGCCCCTAGCCGCCCAGCGTGCGCACCATCGCCTGCGCGCACAGCGCCAGCAGGTACTGCGGCACGATGCCGAGTATCAGCACGAAGGCGCCGTTGACCGACAGCGCCACGCGCATGTCTGCGGTGGCCAAAATGGGTGCGTCGTCGGCCGGCTCGTCGAAGTACATCACCTTGACCACGCGCAGGTAGTAGTAGGCGGCGACCAGAGAAAAGAGCACGGCGATCACGGCCAGCCAGATCGCGCCGCTGCCGGCCAGCGGCCCCATGCCGCTGCCGAGCAGCGCCTGCAGCACCACCAGCTTGGCGTAGAAGCCGACCGTCGGCGGGATGCCGGCGAGCGAGAACATCAGCAGCAGCATGACGAACGCGTACCACGGGCTGCGCCGGTTCAGCCCCTTCAGATCGGCGATCTCCTCGGCCTCGAAGCCCTGCCGCGCCAGCAGCAGGATGATGCCGAAGGTGCCGAGCGTGGTGATCGCATAGGTGATCACGTAGAACATCGCCGCGCTCCAGGCGTTGGCGGTGGTCATCGTGTTGCCCCCGACCACGCCGGAGAACATCGCCAGCAGCATGAAGCCCATCTGGCCGATCGTCGAATAGGCCAGCATCCTCTTGAGATTCGTCTGCGCGATCGCGGTGACGTTGCCGACCGCCAGCGAAGCGACAGCGAGCAGCGCCAGCATCTGCTGCCAGTCCACGGCCAGCGGCAGCAGGCCTTCGACCAGAAGCCGGAAGGCGATGGCGAAGACGGCCAGCTTCGGCGCCGATCCGATCAGCAGCGTGACCGGCGTCGGCGCGCCGTGGTAGACGTCGGGCAGCCACATGTGGAACGGCACGGCGCCGAGCTTGAACGCCAGGCCGGCGACGATGAACACGGTGCCGAGCACCAGCGCCGCGCGGCTGGCCACCTGACCCGTGCCGATGTTGCGCGCCAGTTCGTTCAGGTCCAGGGTGCCCGTCGCACCATAAAGCATCGACATGCCGTACAGCAGGAATCCGGAGGCGAGCGCGCCGAGCACGAAGTACTTCATCGCCGCCTCGGTGGCCCGGGCGTCGTCGCGGCGCACCGCCACCAGCGCGTACAAGGCGAGCGCCTGCAGTTCGAGTCCGAGGTAGACGGTGAGCAGGTTGTTGGCCGAGATCATCACCAGCACGCCGAGCATGGCGAACAGCGCCAGCACGAAGAACTCGCCGTGCCAGATGCCGCGGTCGCGCGCGTAGCCCTGCCCGTAGACCAGCACCAGGCCGGCGGCCAGCAGCGCGAACATCTTCAGCACGTTGGCCATCGGGTCGGTGACGTACAGGCCGCCGAAGGCGTAGAGCACCGCTTCCTGCGCCAGCAACATGCCGCAGATCGCCGCCACCACGACGAGGGTGGCCAGTGACAGCGCGTAGGTGACGTTGCGCCGCGCCTCGTCGAGGAAGAGGTCGACGACGAGGATCATCATCGCCGCCACGGCGAGCACGATCTCCGGGGCGGCGGCGGGGAGGTTCATCTCGTCCATCGCAGCCCTCGTTACTGCGCCAGCGGGATCTTCGACTTGCCGACATGCGCGAGCAGGTCGGCGACCGAGGCGCCCATCAGATCCGTGAACGGCTTCGGGTACACGCCCATCCACAGCACCGCCGCAGCGAGCAGCGCCAGGAAAAGGAACTCGCGCGCGCCGATGTCGGCGAGTTCGGCCACATGCCGGTTGCCCACCTCGCCGAAGATCACCCGCTTGTACATCCACAGCGAATAGGCGGCGCCGAGGATCAGCGTCGTCGCCGCGGCCAGCCCGATCCAGAAGTTGTACTTGACCGCGCCGAGGATGACGTAGAACTCGCCGACGAAGCCGCTGGTTCCGGGCAGGCCGCAGTTGGCCATGGCGAACAGCATCATGAAGGCGGCGAAGCGCGGCATCGTGTTGACCACGCCGCCGTAGTCGGCAATGTCGCGGCTGTGCATGCGGTCGTACATCACGCCGATGCACAGGAACATGGCGCCGGAGATGAAACCGTGCGAGATCATCTGCACGATCGCGCCCTCAACGCCGATCTGGCTGAAGATGAAGAAGCCGAGCGTGACGAAGCCCATGTGCGCGATCGAGCTGTAGGCAACGAGCTTCTTCATGTCGGTCTGCACCAGCGCGACGAAGCCGATGTAGACCACCGCCACCAGCGAGATGGCGATGATGAACCACGCGAGTTCGTGCGCCGCATCGGGCGTGATCGGCAGCGAGAAGCGAAGGAAGCCGTAGGCGCCGAGCTTCAGCATGATCGCCGCCAGCACCACCGAACCGCCGGTGGGCGCCTCGACGTGCGCGTCCGGCAGCCAGGTGTGCACCGGCCACATCGGCACCTTGACCGAGAACGCGGCGAAGAAGGCCAGGAACAGCAGGATCTGCGCCGGCAGCGGGATCTTCACCGCGTGCCATGCCGCCAGGTCGAAGCTGCCGCCGGCGGTGTAGTACAGGTAGACGAGCGCGACCAGCATCAGCAGCGAGCCGAGCAGCGTGTACAGGAAGAACTTGAACGCCGCGTAGACGCGGTTCGGCCCGCCCCAGACGCCGATGATGATGTACATCGGGATCAGGGTGGCCTCGAAGAAGATGTAGAACAGCAGCGCGTCGGCGGCGGCAAACACGCCGATCATCAGGCCGGAAAGGATCAGGAACGCGGCGTAGTACTGCGCCACCCGGCTTTCGATCACCTCCCAGCCGGCGATGACCACGATCACCGTGATGAATGCGGTGAGGATGACGAACCACACCGACAGGCCGTCGACGCCGAGGTGATAGTGGGCATTCAGCCGCTCGATCCACATCGCCCGCTCGACGAACTGCAGGCCGGCCTGCGCCGCATCGAAACCGCTGTAAAGCGGCAGCGTCACCAGCAGGCCGAGCAGGCTGCCGACGAGCGCCACGGTGCGCACCACGTTGGCGTTGCTGTCGCGGCCCGCGCCGAGGATCAGCAGGCCGAACAGGATCGGCAGCCAGATCGCGAGGCTCAGCCAGGGAAGCGTGTTCTGCATTTGTTCTTGTGCGCGATCGCCGTGGTCAGCGCGCCGAAAGCACGTAGGGCATGGTGAGGAAGAAGAACAGCACCAGGCCGACGCCGGCCAGCATTGCGAAGGCGTAGTGGTAGATATAGCCGGACTGCAGATGGCGGATCACCGCCGCGACCCAGCCGACCAGTCGCGCCGTGCCGTTGATCGCCACGCCGTCGATGATCGCCACGTCGCCCCCCTTCCACAGGCCACGGCCGACGGCGCGGGCACCGCCGGCGAAGACGATCTCGTTGAGCCGATCGAGGTAGTACTTGTTCTGCAGCAGCCGGTAGATGGCGGCGAAACGCTGCGCGATCGCCTCGGGAATGTCGGGCCGCTTGAGGTAGAAGAACCAGGCCAGCAGCACGCCCGCCAGCGCCAGCCAGAACGGCGCCGTCATCAGCCCGTGCAGCGCCATTTCCCAGCCGCGGCGGTTCGGTTCGCCGAAGGACTGCCACATCCCGGCGAGCTTCGTCATCGCCGGGTGCCGCGCCGCATCGACGAAGATGGCACCGTTGAAGAAGTCGCCGAACAGGAACATGTCGATGGCGACGAAGCCGATCACCACCGACGGGATCGCCAGCAGGATCAGCGGCAGCGTCACCACGGCGGGGGACTCGTGCGGTTTGTCGCCCGGCGCCAGGCCGTGGTGGTGGTTGGCCGACGGTTCTTCGTCGTCGTGGTCACCGTGATGTCCATGCGCTCTGCCGAAGCGTTCCTCGCCGTGGAAGGCGAGGAAATACATGCGGAACGAGTAGAACGCGGTGATGAAGACGCCGAAGGTCACGGCGAACCAGGCGAAGCCTGCCCCCGGCATGCCGGCGTCGCGCGCCGCCTCGGCGGCGACGAGGATGCTGTCCTTCGAGTAGAAGCCCGAGAACAGCGGCGTGCCGATCAGCGCCAGCGACCCGACCAGCGACGTGATCCAGGTCACCGGCATGTACTTGCGCAGGCCGCCCATGTTGCGCAGGTCCTGGTCGTGATGCAGGCCGATGATCACCGAGCCCGCGCCGAGGAACAGCAGCGCCTTGAAGAACGCGTGCGTCATCAGGTGGAAGATCGCCACCGAGTAGGCCGAGGCGCCGAGGGCCACGGTCATGTAGCCGAGCTGCGACAGCGTCGAGTAGGCGACCACGCGCTTGATGTCGTTCTGCACGATGCCGAGGAAGCCCATGAACAGCGCCGTGATCGCACCGATCACGATGACGAAGGACAGCGCCGCCGGCGACAGCTCGAACAGCGGCGACATCCGCGCCACCATGAAGATGCCCGCGGTCACCATCGTCGCCGCGTGGATCAGCGCCGAGATCGGCGTCGGGCCCTCCATCGAATCGGGCAGCCAGACGTGCAGCGGGAACTGCGCGCTCTTGCCCATCGCGCCGATGAACAGGCACACGCAGATCACCGTGATCAGCAGCCAGTCGGTGCCAAGCAGCGTCGCGCCGGCGGCGGCCAGCTGCGGCGCCGCCTTGAACACGGCGGCGTAATCGAGCGTGCCGAAATAGGCGAACACCAGGCCGATGCCGAGAACGAAGCCGAAGTCGCCGACCCGGTTGACGAGGAACGCCTTGAGATTGGCGTAGATTGCCGTCTCGCGCTTCCACCAGAAGCCGATCAGCAGGTAGGAGACGAGACCGACCGCCTCCCAGCCGAAGAACAGCTGCAGGAAGTTGTTGCTCATCACCAGCATCAGCATCGAGAAGGTGAAGAGCGAGATGTACGAGAAGAAGCGCTGGTAGCCCGGATCGTCGGCCATGTAGCCGATGGTGTAGATGTGCACCATCAGCGACACGAAACTGACCACCAGCATCATCGTCGCCGTCAGCGAATCGATCAGGAAGCCGACTTCGAGCCTCAGTTCGCCGGACGTGGCCCACGTGTAGACGGTGCCGTTGAACGTGTTGCCGCCCATCACGTCGACGAAAACGACCAGCGAGGCGACGGTGGAGACCAGCACGCCGAGGATCGTCACCGCATGCGCGCCCGAGCGTCCGACGACGCGACCGAGAAGTCCGGCGATGATCGCCCCGACCAGCGGCGCCAGCGGCACCAGCAGGTAGATCTTCTGCATCGCGGTCATCCCAGCGCCCGCCCGGCCGCCCGAAGGGCGCTGCGCCCCCGCGGGGGGCAGCGAACGCAGTGAGCGTGGGGGCCAACACCTACCCGCCCGGCCGCCCGAAGGGCGCTGCGCCCCCGCGGGGGGCAGCGAACGCAGTGAGCGTTGGGGCCGTCCATTCTTACCCCTTGAGGCTGTCGAGCTCGTCGACGTTGATCGTCGCGAGGTTGCGGAACAGCGTGACGAGGATCGCCAGTCCGATGGCCGCCTCGGCCGCCGCCACGGTCAGGATGAAGAAAACGAAGACCTGGCCGTGGTAGTCGCCGAGGTAATGCGAGAAGGCGACGAAATTCATGTTCACGGCCAGCAGCATCAGCTCGATGGCCATCAGCAGCACGATCAGGTTGCGGCGATTCAGGAAGATGCCGACCACGCCGATGGCGAACAGCAGCGCGCCGACCCCCAGATACCACGACAGTGAGACCATCTTCTTCTGCGGCGCCCCCTCGCGCCCTGTCCATTGGCCGCCGCGCTAGCGGCGCGCGTCCTGCTTGCCCTCGACGTCGGCCGGCATCGGCACCAGGCGCACCCGTTCGGACCGCTGCACACGCACCTGCGCGCCTGGGCTCTGGTACTTGCTGTCCTTGCGCCGGCGCAGCGTCAGCACCACCGCGGCCACCATGCCCACCAGCAGGATCAGCCCGGCCACCTGCACCGGATAGACGTACTCGCTGAACATCAGCCGGCCGAGCGCCTCGATGTTGTTGACCCCGGCGATGCCGGGACCGGCCTCGCGCTTGCCCTGCCAGGCGCCGTGCGACAGCACCAGCCACAGCTGCAGCGCGATCGCCGCGCCGACGATCGCCGCCAGCGGCAGGTGCTTCCAGAAGCCCTCGCGCATGCGGTCGATGTTCACGTCGAGCATCATCACGACGAACAGGAACAGCACCATCACCGCGCCGACGTACACCAGCACCAGCACGATCGCCAGGAACTCGGCGGCAAGCAGCATCCACAGGCAGGCGGCGGAGAAGAACGCCAGCACCAGCAGCAGCACCGCGTGCACCGGGTTGCGCGCCGTGATCACGCCGCAGGCAGCCGAAAGCAGGATGGCGGCGAAGACGAGGAACAGGATCGTCGTGGTGTCCATGGCGTCGGCGCGCTCAGCGGTATGCCGCGTCCTGCTCCCGTGCGGCGGCGATCTCCTTCTCGTAGCGGTCGCCGATGGCCAGCAGCATTTCCTTCGTGTAATAAAGGTCGCCGCGCTTCTCGCCGTGGTACTCGGAGATGTGCGTCTCGACGATCGAGTCGACCGGGCAGCTTTCCTCGCAGAAGCCGCAGAAGATGCACTTGGTCAGGTCGATGTCGTAGCGCGTCGTGCGGCGCGTGTTGTCGGCGCGCTTTTCAGATTCGATGGTGATCGCCAGCGCCGGGCAGACCGCCTCGCACAGCTTGCAGGCGATGCAGCGCTCCTCGCCGTTCGGATAACGGCGCAGCGCATGCAGGCCGCGGAAGCGCGGGCTGGCCGGCGTCTTCTCCTCCGGATACTGGATCGTGATCTTGCGCGCGAAGGCGTAGCGGCCGGTCAGCGCCAGCCCCTTGACAAGCTCCTTCAGCAGCAGGCTGCCGAAGAAGTCCCTGATCGCCTCCATCGACTATCTCCAGATGTTCAGCGGCGTCTGCATCCAGACCATGACCACGACCAGCCAGATGCCGGTCAGCGGGATGAAGACCTTCCAGCCGAGACGCATGATCTGGTCGTAGCGGTAGCGCGGAAACGACGCCCGCCCCCAGATGAACAGCGACACCACGAAGAAGGTCTTGGCAACGAGCCAGAACCAGCCGCAGGCCGAATCGAACCAGGCCGGGAAGTCGACGCCGAGCAGCACTTCGAGGTTCACCGGCGAGGCCCAGCCGCCGAGGAACATGATCGTCGCCAGCGTCGACAGCAGGATCATGTTGGCGTATTCGGCGAGGAAGAACACGGCGAAGGTCATGCCCGAGTATTCGACCATGTGGCCGGCGACGATCTCGCTTTCGCCCTCGACCACGTCGAACGGATGGCGATTGGTCTCGGCGATCGCCGAGATCACGTAGATCACGAATAGCGGCAGTAGCGGCAGCCAGTTCCAGGAAAGGAAGGTGAGCCCCATGCCGGCGAAGAAGCCGCGGTTCTGGCCATCGACGATGCCGGTCAGGTTCAGCGTGCCGGCCACCAGCAG
Organism: uncultured Burkholderiaceae bacterium; assembly: GCA_964509545.1. Classification (GTDB taxonomy): domain Bacteria; phylum Pseudomonadota; class Gammaproteobacteria; order Burkholderiales; family Burkholderiaceae_F; genus JADJWR01. The sequence continues at coordinate 16,670 of CAZDXQ010000053.1, forward strand.
CACCGTCACCAGCACGAATGCCATCGCCAGCTCGTAGCTGACCATCTGCGCCGAGGCGCGCATGCTGCCCAGGAACGAATACTTCGAGTTCGACGACCAGCCGGCGATGATCACGCCGTAGACGCCGACCGAGGTCACGGCCATCACGAAAAGCAGGCCGGCGTTGATGTCGGCCAGCACCAGCCCGGGGCCGAACGGCACCACCGCCCAGGCCGCCAGCGCCGGCATCATCACCAGCGCCGGCGCGAGGAAATAAAGCGGCTTGTCGGCCTGCGTCGGCGCGATGACTTCCTTGAACATCAGCTTGACGGCATCGGCCCACGGCTGCAGCAGGCCGCCGTAGCCAACCCGGTTGGGACCCAGCCGCACGTGCATCCAGCCGATCAGCTTGCGCTCCCAAAGCGTCAGGTACGCGACCAGGATCAGCAGCGGCAGCACCACGGCGACGATCTTGGCCAGCGTCCACACCACGGGCCAGGCCGGACCGAGCAGCGCGTTGCCACCGTTGACGAAACCGTCGAGCATCAGGCGCGCTCCATCGTCAGCGGGCCGAACATCGGCCCCAGCGTGCTCGTCGAGGCGTGCGCCGCGGGCACGCGCACCACCCCGTCGGGCAGGCGATCGTCGAGCGCGCATTCGAGCAGCGCCGCGGCCTCGCCCTGGCGGATGCGCGCCTTGTCGCCCGCCTTCAGGCCGAAGCCGGCGAGCGTGCGCGCGTTGGCGCTCGCCCGCGGCGCGCGCGCATCCGCCGTCTTCTGCAGCGACTGGGCGCGGCGCACGATCGGGTCGGAGAAGTACAGCGGAACGTCGGCGATGCGCTCGGCGCCTTCGGCTGCCATCGCCGCAAGGGCCGGCGCGATCGGCAGCACATTCGACAGCCGCGCGCCGATGTCTTCGGGCAGCGCCTCGGCCCGCACCGCCTCCACCGAGTCGTAGTCGAAGCCCGGCAGGCCGAGCTGGTTGCCGAGCACGCGCAGCACTTTCCAGCCCGGGCGCGCCTCGCCGAGCGGCCGCACCACGCCCTGGAAGGACTGCACGCGGCCTTCGCAGTTGACGAAGGTGCCGGCGGTCTCGGTGAACGGCGTGATCGGCAGGATGGCGTCGGCGTATTCGAGCGCGCTGTTGCGATAGGCGGCCAGCGAAATCACGGTGTCGGCGCCCTGCAGCGCCTGCAAGGTGGCTGCCGGGTCGGCCGTGTCGTACTCGGGTTCGCAGTTCAGCAGCAGGTAGGCCCGGCGCGGCTGCCGCACCATGGCGGCGGCATTCAGACCCGCCGCGCCCGGCACCGCGCCGGCGAGATAGCCGCCGACGCTGTTGGCCGCTTCGCCGAGCACGCCGAAGCGCGCGCCGGCGGCCTGCGCGATCCACGCCGCCCAAGACTGCAACTGGGCCGCCTGCGGGTGCTGCACGGCGGCATTGCCAAACAGGATCGCCGCTTGCTTGCCCGAGCACAGGCTGGCGGCGATCTTCTGCGCCACCGCCGACGCCGCGATGCCGGCCACGGGCGCATCGACGCCCTTGATCGACGCCACCGCGGCGGCGACTTCCGCCAGCATCCCGACCCACTGGCTCGGCCGCGCGATCGCGCGCGCCGCCAGCGGCATCAACAGGTCGTCGTCGGTGACATTAAGCACGCTGACCTGCGCGCCGCGCTTGCCGGCATGACGGACGCGGATCGCCAGCAGCGGGTGGTCCTTGCGCAGGAAGGAGCCGACCAGCAGCAGCCGGTCGAGTCGGTCGACGTCGGCCACCGGCATGCCCAGCCACGGCGCGCCGGCGCGGCCGCCGTCGGCGCTGAAATCGGCGTGCCGCAGGCGAAAGTCAACGTTGTCCGAGCCGAGGCCGCGGACCAGCTTGGCGAGAAGGAAAAGTTCCTCGACGGTGCTCGCCGGCGCCGCCAGCGCGCCGATCGCAGCGGCGCCGTGCTCGCGCTTTACATCCGCCAGCGCGTGCGCCACGTAGGCGAGCGCCTCCGGCCAGTCGACTTCCTGCCACTTGCTGCCCTGCCTGAGCATCGGCCGCGTGATGCGGTCGGCGGCGTACAGGCCCTCGTACGAGAAGCGGTCGCGGTCGGAAAGCCAGCACTCGTTGACCGCCTCGTTCTCCAGCGGCACGACGCGAATCACCTTGTGATTCTTCACCTGCACGATCAGGTTCGAGCCGAGCGCATCGTGCGGGCTGACGCTCCTGCGCCGGGCCAGTTCCCACGTGCGCGCGGCGTAGCGGAACGGCTTGCTTGTCAGCGCGCCGACCGGGCACAGGTCGATCATGTTGCCGGAGACCTCGGACGTCACCGCGCCTTCGACGAACGACAGGATCTCCGAGTGCTCGCCGCGCCCGGCCATGCCCAGTTCCATGATGCCGGCGATTTCCTGGCCGAAGCGCACGCAGCGCGTGCAGTGGATGCAGCGCGGCATCTCGTCGGCCGAGATCAGCGGACCGAGCTGCTTGGCGAAGACCACGCGCTTCGGCTCGGCGTAGCGAGACGCCGAGCCGCCATAGCCGACGGCGAGGTCCTGCAGCTGGCACTCGCCGCCCTGGTCGCAGATCGGGCAGTCGAGCGGATGGTTGATCAGCAGGAACTCCATCACCGACTTCTGCGCCGCCTTGGCCCGCTCGGAGGCAGTGCGCACGATCATGCCCTGCGTCACCGGCGTGGCGCAGGCCGGAAGCGGCTTCGGCGCCTTCTCGACTTCGACCAGGCACATGCGGCAGTTGGCAGCGATCGACAGCTTCTTGTGGTAGCAGAAGTGCGGCACGTAGATGCCGAGCTTCTCGGCCGCATGCATCAGCATGCTGCCTTCGGCAACCTCGACCTTGCGACCGTCGATCTCCAGTTCGACCATGTCAGTCATCGCTTCTCGTGTACGCGACGGCTTCGCCGTCGCACGTGCACTCGCCGCGGGAAGTCGGACGGGCAGGCTTTGGGCGAAGCGCGTGATGCCCGGCGCAACTGCTTGCGCCGGGCAGCGCGTAGCCGGCGCCGCCTGCAAGCGGCGCCGTGGAACAGCCGGGCGCCCGCCCATGGTTCAACGGCACGAAAGACACTGCGCGGCGCTGTCGCGTCATACGTAGTCCGGCACGAGGCAGTGCTTGTGCTCGATGTGGTGCTCGAACTCGGCGCGGAAGTGCTTGATGAACGCGCGCACCGGCATCGCCGCGGCGTCGCCGAGGGCGCAGATCGTCCGCCCCATGATGTTCTCGGCCACCGAATTCAGCAGGTCCATGTCCTCCGGCCTTCCCTTCCCGTGCTCGATCCGGTGCACGACGCGATACAGCCACCCCGTGCCCTCGCGGCACGGCGTGCACTGGCCGCAGCTTTCCTCGTAATAGAAGTAGGACAGCCGCTCCAGCGACCGGACCATGCAGCGCGTGTCGTCCATGACGATCACCGCTCCGGAACCGAGCATCGAGCCGGCCTTGGCGATCGAGTCGTAGTCCATGTCGCAGGCCATCATCACGTCGCCCGGCAGCACCGGCATCGACGAGCCGCCGGGAATGCAGGCTTTGAGTTTCCGCCCGCCGCGCATGCCTCCGGCGAGTTCGAGCAGCTTCGCGAACGGCGTGCCGAGCGGGATCTCGAAGTTGCCCGGCCGCTCGACGTCGCCCGAGACCGAGAAGATCTTGGTGCCGCCGTTGTTCGGCCGGCCCAGCGCCAGGAAAGCGTCGCCGCCGTGGTTGATGATCCACGGCACCGCGGCGAAGGTTTCGGTGTTGTTGATCGTCGTCGGCTTGCCGTACAGGCCGTAGCTGGCCGGAAACGGTGGCTTGAAGCGCGGCTGTCCCTTCTTGCCTTCCAGCGACTCGAGCAGCGCCGTTTCCTCGCCGCAGATGTAGGCACCGTAGCCGTGCGCGGCATGAAGGTCGAAGCTGAACTCCGAGCCAAGGATGCCCTTGCCGAGATAGCCGGCGGCGTAGGCCTGCGACAGCGCCTCCTCGAAGCGCTCGTAGGTCTCCCAGATCTCGCCGTGGATGTAGTTGTAGCCGACGCTCGCGCCCATGGCGTAGCCGGCGATGGCCATGCCCTCGATGACCATGTGCGGGTTGTAGCGCAGGATGTCGCGGTCCTTGAACGTGCCGGGCTCGCCTTCGTCGGAGTTGCACACCACGTACTTCTGCCCGGAGAAACCGCGCGGCATGAAGCTCCATTTCAGCCCGGTCGGAAAGCCGGCGCCGCCGCGGCCGCGCAGGGCGGACTTCTTCACCTCGGCAATCACCGCGTCCGGCGCGATCCTGTTGTCGAGGATCTTGCGCAGCGCCGAATAGCCGCCGCGCGCCTCGTAACCCTTCAGGTCCCAGTTGCCGCCGTCGAGCCCGGCGAGGATCACCGGACTGATATGGCGGCCGTGAAAGCAGGTCTGCGCGGTCATCGGCTACTTGGCCCGCTTCAGTTCGTCGAGCAGCGCGTCGAGCTTCTCGTCGCTCATGAAACTGCACATCCGCTTGTTGTTGACCAGCAGCACCGGCGCGTCGCCGCAGGCGCCCATGCATTCGCCCTCCTTCAGCGTGAACTCGCCGTCGGGCGTCGTTTCGTTGAAGCCGATGCCGAGTTTGGTCTGCAGGTGCTTCGCCGCGCGGTTGCCGCCGGACAGCGCGCAAGGCAGGTTCGTGCACACCGTGATCTTGTGCCGGCCGACCGGCGCCGTGTTGTACATGGCGTAGAAGGTCGCCACCTCGTAGACCGCGATCGGCGGCATCCCGAGGACATCGGCCACCGCCTCGATCACCTCCTTCGACACCCAGCCGTGTTCGTCCTGCGCGATGGCCAGCGCCGCCATCACCGCCGACTGCCGGTGCTCGGCCGGGAACTTGCCGATCTCGCGCTCGATCTTCGCCAGCGCGGCAGCCGACAGGACGCTCGGGGACTTGGGAACGGCGCTCATCTCGATCCGCCGCGCTGCCTACCGGTCGATCTCGCCAAAGACGATGTCCTGCGTGCCGATGATCGCCACTGCGTCGGCGATCATGTGGCCGCGCGACATCTCGTCGAGCCCCTGCAGGTGGGCGAAGCCCGGCGCGCGGATCTTCAGCCGGTACGGCTTGTTGGCGCCGTCGGAAACGAGGTAGATGCCGAACTCGCCCTTCGGGTGCTCGACCGCCGAATAGGCCTCGCCCTCGGGCACGTGGAAGCCTTCGCTGAAGAGCTTGAAGTGGTGGATCAGCTCTTCCATGTTCGACTTCATCTCGACCCGCGACGGCGGCGCCACCTTGTGGTTGTCGGTCATCACCGGGCCCGGATTGTTGCGCAGCCACTCGACGCACTGGCGGATGATGCGGTTCGCCTGCCGCATCTCTTCCATCCGCACCAGATAGCGGTCGTAGGAGTCGCCGTTGCGGCCGACCGCAACGTCGAAGTCGACCAGGTCGTAGACCTCGTACGGCTGCTTCTTGCGCAGATCCCATTCGACGCCGGAGCCGCGCAGCATCGGCCCGGTGAAGCCCATGTTCAGCGCACGCTCCGGAGAGACCACGCCGATGCCGACCAGCCGCTGCTTCCAGATCCGGTTGTCGGTGAGCAGCGTCTCGTACTCGTCGACGTACTTCGGGAAGCGATTGGTGAAGTCCTCGATGAAGTCGAGGACCGACCCCTGCCGGTTCTCGTTCAGCCGCTTCAGTTCCTTCGCGTCGCGGAACTTCGACGCCTTGTACTGCGGCATCTGCTCGGGCAGATCGCGGTAGACGCCGCCCGGACGGTAGTACGCGGCGTGCATGCGCGCGCCGGAGACCGCCTCGTACATGTCGAACAGGTCCTCGCGCTCGCGGAAGGCGTACAGCAGCACCGCCATCGCGCCGACGTCCAGGGCGTGCGCCCCGATCCACAGCAGGTGGTTGAGCAGCCGGGTGATCTCGTCGAACATCACGCGGATGTATTGCGCGCGAAGCGGCACCTCGACGCCGGCGAGCTTCTCGATCGCCATCACATAGGCGTGCTCGTTGCACATCATCGACACGTAGTCGAGCCGGTCCATGTAGGGCACCGACTGGAGGTACGTGCGCGTTTCGGCGAGCTTCTCGGTCGCACGGTGCAGCAGCCCGATGTGCGGGTCGGCGCGCTGGATCACCTCGCCGTCGAGCTCGAGCACCAGTCGCAGCACGCCGTGGGCAGCCGGATGCTGCGGCCCAAAATTGAGCGTGTAGTTCTTGATCTCAGCCACGGTTCAGCGCCCCTGCCCGTAGCCCTCTTCGCGGATCACCCTTGGGACGATCTCGCGCGGCTCGATCGTCACCGGCTGGTAGACGACGCGCCGCTCGCCCGGGTCGTAGCGCATCTCGACGTGGCCGGAGATCGGGAAGTCCTTGCGGAACGGATGGCCGACGAAGCCGTAGTCGGTGAGGATCCGGCGCAGGTCGGCGTGGCCCTCGAAGACGATGCCGAACAGATCGAAGGCCTCGCGCTCGAACCAGCCGGCAGCCGACCAGATCGGCGTCACCGACGCCACCATCGGCAGGTCGTCGTCCGGGCAGAAGGTGCGCACGCGCAGGCGCCAGTTGTGCGTCACCGACAGCAGGTGCATCACCACCGCGAAGCGCGCGCCCTGCCAGGCGCCGTTGCCGTAGTCGCGGTAATCGACGCCGGCCAGGTCGATCAACTGCTCGAAGCGCAGGCGTTCGTCGTCGCGCAACGTGCGCGCGACCTCGAGATGCTCGGCCGCGGGCACGACGACCGTCACCTCGCCGCGCGCCACCGTCGCCGCGATCTTCGGCCTCAGCGCCGCGCCGAGGTTCTTCACCAGCGTCTCGATCCGCGTCATCGTCGTCGGCTCAGCGGGCGATCGTGTTGGTACGCCGGATCTTGTTCTGCAACTGGATGATGCCGTAGATCAGCGCCTCGGCCGTCGGCGGGCAGCCGGGAACGTAGACGTCCACCGGCACGATGCGATCGCAGCCGCGCACCACCGAATAGCTGTAGTGGTAGTAGCCGCCGCCGTTGGCGCACGAGCCCATCGAGATCACCCAGCGCGGCTCGGCCATCTGGTCGTAGACCTTGCGCAGCGCCGGCGCCATCTTGTTGCACAGCGT